>NZ_CP035494.1:631747-1263494 GCF_004135285.1 Microbacterium protaetiae | reverse complement strand
CCGGGGCCAGCCTCGAAGAGACCCTTGAGGCTGTGCATCTGGTGTCGGTGCTCGGTGTGCACACACTGGCCACCGGGTTTCCCCTGCTCAGCGACGTCATGGCCCAGCGTGGTCGGCCGCTCGTCGACGACGCGCCGCTGACACCCGAACAAGCGCAGATTCGCGCGGACTTCGAGAGCCGGCGCGGGTACTGGAGTGATCTGAATGAGATACAGGTGCGCATGGACCCGGCATGGTTCCGCGCGTACACGGCTTTCTCTTCGCATCCTTGGCTGAACGGGAGCCTGAGCCCGAAGCTGCGTGAGTTGATCTACATCGCGATCGATCTGTCGCCGACGCACTTGTTCACCGCGGGCGTTCGACCCCACATCGAGAATGCGCTTCGATACGGGGCGACGGCCGCCGAGCTCATCGAGACCCTCGAGGTGACGGCACTTGTGGGCATCTCGAGCCTGCGCGCTGCCGTCCTGATCCTGTGCGAGGTCTTCGACGAGGGCTGACCGGTGCCGTCCTGCGCTCGACGACCACCCGCCAGACCTGCGAGAGTACTCTCATGCATGCCTTGATCGCGGTCGGAAGTGGCCGCTACGCCGACCCGTGGCATCCCTTCGCTGAGAACGCCGCGGCAGTTGCCGCCCTTCTCGAGGCCGACGGCTGGTCCGTGACCATCGACGACGACCTCGACAGCGCGATGACGCGACTCGACGGCGTCGACATGCTCGTGGTCTCTGCGGGTAACCCGTGGGGACAGGGCGAGCGGGGGTTCGGCGCGCCGGCCGCGTCGACGGAAGGACTGGATGCCGCGCTCGCCCGCGGCATCGGAGTGCTCGGTCTGCACGCCGCGTCGGCGAGCCTGCGTGACTACCCCGCGTGGGGCGCGGCCCTGGGCGCGGTGTGGATTCCCGACGCCTCGATGCACCCGCCGTTCGAGGACGCCGCGCGGGTGCACGTGCTGCCGCATGAGCTGACCGCAGGTCTGGACGACTTCACCCTGGCCGACGAGCGGTACAGCTGGCAGCAGCGCATCGGTGCGGTGACCGTTCTCGTCGATCACGAGCATGACGGCACGCGGCATCCCCTCGTCTGGATTCGCGAGCACGGACCTGCCCGCATCGCATACGACGCGTTGGGCCACAATCCGCGCTCGTATGAGGCCGAGGAGCACCGCGAGCTCGTGCGTCGGCTCGCCCGCTGGGTCGCGCGAGAGGTGTGAGCGGGGTTCAGGCGTTCAGAACTCCGGCACGACCGCACACGCTTCCCTCGACACGCCGTGCAGAGGTCGCGGCGTTGCGCGATATGGATGAGTTCTGAACGCATCGCCGCTCGCAAGGCGTTTTCCAAGCGGCGCGGTGCCGGCAAACCTCGGGCCTTCCCCGACCTACGCCATGAGCAGCTCGGCCACCATCCCGTAGCCGGCCGTCGCGCCGGCCGCGATGGACGCCGCCACACCGAGCATCGGATTCACGACATTGCCCGCGGCCCACAGCCCTGGCACGCTGGTGCGCCCCATCGCGTCGACGCCGGCCCAGGTGCGGCCGAACGCCTCGACTCGTTCGGCGCTGAGCGCGACGAGGATGTCGTCGCGTGGTGTCGCGCGGGGGCTGACGAACAGCGCGTCGAGCGCGATCTCGCCGTCGTCGTCGAACGCGGCTCCGCGGATGCCTTCGTCGGTGGTGAGCACGCGGTCCAGCACCCGGTCGTCGAGCGCAATGCCCGCGGCGGCGAAGTGCGCGAGTTGCGACTCGTCGAACGGCGTCGGGCCGTGCGACAGCACGGTCACGCGGTCGGACAGTCGCCGCAGCATCCTGATCTGATGGAACGATTCGGCGCTTTCGGCCAATACGCCGATGCGCTTGCCGCGGTTCTCCCATCCGTCGCAGAACGGGCAGTGGTGCACGCCGCGACCCCAGCGCTCGGTGACTCCCGGTACATCGGGCAGGGTGTCGCTCGCACCCGTCGCGACGAGCACCGCGCGGGCGCGCAGGGCGGCGCCGCTGTCGGTCGTGACGGTGAACAGCTCGTCGTCGCGGGAGGCGGTGGATGCGGCATCCTGTCGCACCTCGACGTCGTAGCGTGAGAGCTCTCGGCGCCCGTCGGCGAGCAGGGCGAGCGGAGAGGTGTGGTCGCGTCCGAGCACGCCGTGCATGTGCGCGGCGAAGCGATTGCGCGGGGCGTCGCTGTCGAGCACGAGCACACGGAAGCGCAGGCGTGCCAGCTGCAGAGCCGCGCTGAGGCCGGTGCTGCCGCCGCCCACGATGATGGCGTCGTGGATGTCGTTGTCTGTCATGTGTTCACTCTGTGCCGCATGCCGCAAGCTAGCAACTATCCTTGCTGAAACGGCAAAGACGGAGGCTCGTATGGCTGACCCCATCGACGTGGCCGGACTGCTGGACGCGGTCGGCTCGCGACTGCGCGCATTGCGCACGCGTCGCGACTTCACCCTCACCGAGCTGTCGGAGCGTACCGGCATCTCGGTGAGCACGCTGTCGCGTCTCGAATCGGGGGACCGCCGGGCGAGCCTCGACCTGCTTCTGCCGATCGCCACCGTGTTCGACGTGAGCCTGGACGCGCTCGTCGGTGCGGAGACGTCGGGCGACCCGCGCGTGCACGGCACCCCGATCACGCGCCACGGACGCACATGGGTTGCACTCTCTCGCCACGGCGAGGGGGCGACGGCCTTCAAGGTGACGCTGCCGGCCGTGCCCGCCAAATACCGTGTCGAGCAGCGCGTGCACTCGGGATACGACTGGTTCTTCGTCGTCTCGGGCCGGGTGCGGCTCGCGCTCGGTGACGACGAGCACATCATCGAGGCGGGCGAGGCCGTCGAGTTCGACACGCTTGTTCCGCACGGCACCTCGTCGGCCGGACCGGGACCTGCCGAGATCATCCACCTCATGTCGCGCGCCGGCGAGCGCGTGCATCTGCGCGACGTGTGAGGGGTGGGATGCCGCATCCCGCCGATCCTGTCGATCCCGCCGATCCGGTTGACCGTGCCCATGCCCACGACAGTAGCCAGGGGGCCGGACATTCGGGCACGCGGTGCCCCTGCGTGCTCAGGACTCAGAGGTCAGTGACGCCGCGCACAGCGTGAACCCGGCGCGCCCAGCACGGGGGCGGCAATACGGCCGCCTCGGGCGGTGGCCGTTCATCTCGCAGGATGATTCGGCGATCCGGCGGCCCCACCACGGCGTGTCGCGGCCGCAGCGACAGAACGTCCTGCGAACTGAACATGCTGCGCCATACGTACCGACCCGAGCGGGCGCTATGCCCGAGGCATCGGCCACAGGTCGAGGAAGTCCCCGAGCCATGTGCGCACCGAGTCGAGGCATCCGCTGCTCACGTGACCAGCGACGCCGGTCAGACGCTCTCGGCTCAGCGTGCGCGGCTGCTCGGTCATGATCCACGACGGCTTGTCCAGCCCAGACGCACCCTCAACGGCGACATGATTCGGCCAGCGGCGGTCGACCGACGTGATCGGCAGAACGATGGCAAGCGTCGTCACCGCGTCGAGATGACCGAGCGACGAGACGACCAGGACCGGACGATGCCCACCTTGCTCCCGGCCCCGCACGGGATCGAGCATGGCCCAAGCGACCATCCCGGGCGCCAGGTCGAGATCACTCATGCCGCGCGTCGGCGAGCTCGGTCGTCTCCCACTGCTCCGACTCGGTGCGATACTCCGCCAGGACGGAGGCCGGAGTAGCGGCGATCGCCTGCTTCATGGAGGTGAGCCGATCCTGGCGGTCGGCGAGATCGGCGAGCACAGCGAGGTGAGCGCCCAGAGTGCGTCCTGTTCGCGAGGCCTGCGTCTTGAGCCGATCACGCAGCTCGTCGCTGACCTTGATCGTCGTGGTCATACTTTAAGTATACCGGTGACGGCACGTGGTGAAGGCCGGTGTCACTCGTCCTTGTCGGCCGCGGCGCCGCTCACCAGCATTGCCGCGACGGTCACGCCGCGGGCGACCGTGAGACGAAGCGCATTCGAGACGACCACGCGCCCGTTGACGAGGTCGAACAGCCCGACCTCGCGCGCCGGCTGAAGAATCCCTAGCGCGTCAGTTTGTGACGCGAGCGGCGCGTCGACCGTGAACCCACCGGTGACATCGATGCCCGCGAGGATCAGATCGAGCGCGGTATTGACAGCATCGACGCTGGTCACCGACCGGTGAGATTCGACGTGGTAGGTGAGCAGCCGCGCCAGGAACAGCCCAACGACCATGTCGGCCGTCTCGACAGGGGGCGTCACGGTCAACATCCACGTGGCGGCGGCGCGTCCCGGCACCACGTGCGAGCCCGTGACCTCGATGAGCCCGACGTTGCCCAGTGCCGACCACCAGGCGACGAGCGCGGGCACCTCGAGCATTGAGGTGACCTGCGGGGGGTCTGTCGTCGGCTCCTCGATCGGGAACAGCGGTTCCGAGCTGGTATCGGCTGCGCGGCGCGGAACGCTGCCGGTCACCGACACGCCCAGCAGTTCGCCCATGTGCGCGATGTCGGCGAGGCGCACTCCGCCCGACGGCGCGACCGGTTTGCTGTGGCCGATCCATTCGAGCAGGTCACTGACGGCTGAAACGAGCGGCAGCTGTACCAATGCGTCGTACCGGACGGCCGGGTCTACCTCGGCACCGGCATCCATCGCCGCCGAGACGATGCCGCCGCGCCCCGCATTCGCGACCTGCAATGCCGTGATCGCGTCGTGCAGGTCGTCCCATTCGTCGCTGTCGGTCGTGTCGAGCTGAAACAGCGCGTACTCGGCAAGGGTGATGAGAAGCGCTTCGGACACGTAGGAGTCGCCCAGCTCATCGAGGAAAGCCCACACGTCGTCGGCGACGAGCGGGTCGTGACCCGCCTGCCGAATGCGAGCGAACCCTGCGCGAAGCATCCGCACGCCTTCGCCGGTGCTGGGAATGTCTGTCTCGGGCTGCACGTCGAGCCAATCTCCGAACAGACGGATGACGGTGCGATCCGCTCGCGACAGCGCGGGCAGTTGCGGCGCGGCTGTCACCTCGTCTGATGATGAAGGCAAGGGATGCCGCGCCCGCCCACCCTCGTGTGTGTCGGTGGGTACCTCCACGGGCTCGTCAGTCCGAGGCATCCCGGCGTCCGCCCCCAGGCGTTCCATCTCGGCACGCAGCTCGGGGTCGTCGAACGGGTCTGCGGGGGAGGTCATGCGACCAGCGTAGGTGAAGAGTGTGGGGGCGATTCCGGTGGTCAGAACTCCGTCACTATCGCGCTCGTCCCCCTCGACGCGTGGTTCGCGGGTTTTCGGGAGAACAGAAGTGATGAGTTTTGAACGCCGAGGCGCTGGTGCGTGAATGACCGCACCAGCGCCTCGAGAGGCATCCCCGTCAGCTCACGACCCCGTCCAGCCGAGCACGCGCGAGGTGAACAGCACGAGCCCGAGCGAGATGACCGCGACGCTGGCCAGGCCGACGACGGCGACGACCAGGGGGCGCCATCCGGTGCGCACAAGAGTGCGGATGTCGGTGGACAGGCCCACGCCCGCGAAGGTGAGAAGGAACGCCCACTTCGAGAGAGCGCCGAGGTTGGCCACCTGGGCGTCGCTGAAGGCGCCGATCGTGACCAGCAGCGACACGGCCAGGAATCCGAGGACGAACTTGGGGAACTTCGCCCAGATGAACGCGATCTTCGGGGCGACGCCGGGCGCTATCTTGTCGGCCTGGCCCCGCGATGACCAGAAGAGCGCGAACCCGAGCACGACGAAGCCGATCAGCGAGTTGCGCACCGACTTGACCAGCACGGCGAGGTCGCCGGCGGCATCCGAGAACGCGTAGCCGGTCGCGGTCGTCTCGGCGGTGTTGTCGACGGCGAGACCGGCCCAGAGTCCGAATTCGTGGTCGCTGAGGCCGATCGCGTGCCCCAGTGGGGGCAGCACGAAAAGGCCGACAGCGCCGAGCGTCAGGATTGCGGCGATGGCGTATCCGACCTCGGAGTTGCGCGCACGAATGGCCCCGCGCGCGGCGATGATCGCCGAGACGCCGCAGATCGAGGTGCCGATGGCCAGCAGCGAGCCGAGCTTGCCCGAGAGCCCCAGTGCGCGGGCGACGAGGATGATGATCGTGCCGGCCAGGGTCATGTCGACGAGAATCTGGATGAGGCTGGTGCCGCCGAGCTTGGCGACGTCGCCGATGACGAAGCGGGCACCGAGCAGCACGATGCCGCTCTTCAGCCAGAACTCGAACGTCGCCACACCCGGGCGGAAGATCTTGTGCAGACCGAACACGTTGGTGATGATGAGGCCGATCACGATGGCCCACAGCACATACTCGATGTCGGGAACCTTCCACCCCTGCGCGGCGGCGATGGCCAGCCACCACTTCTCGCAGTACTTGCCGAGCAGCCCGACTGCCAGCAGCAGAAGGATGCCCGGCACATACTCGAGCGGGTTGCGGCTGCGGAACGGATCGGTCTCGGCGAGGGCCTCGAGCTCTGAGGCGCCCTTGCCGGTCGAGGCGGTGGCGATTGCACTCTGAGACATGGCGGTCACCACCCGATCGTGGGCAGAAGTCCGGTGGCTGCGAGCACCACGAACACACCGGCGAGAATCACGGCCCACCAATCGATGCCGAGGCGAAGTCGTTGCCTCGGTTGGGGGCCGTCAGCCGGTTCGGCCGGTGGTTGTGCAGATGTCATGGGGTCGGTCCTTTCGCGACGAAGTCATGCGGGTGAGCCGAGTATGGCGAGGATGCCGCGGGCCTGACGGTCGTCTGACGGAAAGTGTCACGCGGATGCAACGGCGCGTAATGATCGGTCGCGAAGGGTGCAGTTCGACACCGGGATGCCGGTCGTCAGCGGGATCTCGCCGACCGGGCGCCCCGTCGCGTCCTCTACTCAGCGACCTCGATGCGCACGCCCACGTCGTCGAGCACGGAACGCAGCGGACGCAGGATCGGAGCATCCGTGACGATAGTGCCGACCTCTTCAAGCTCGCACACGCGCGAGAATTCCGTGCGGCCGATCTTCGTGGAGTCGGCGACGACGATCGTGCGACGTGCCGAACGCATCATCAGCCGCGCAGCTGCTGCTTCGAGCTCGTTGCCCATCGAGATGCCGAAGCGTGCCTCGATTCCGCCCACACCGATGACGGCGACATCGGCGGCGAGACCCAGCAGGGCTTGCTCGGCGATCGGACCGGCCGCTTCCATCGAGTGAGCACGCACGAGGCCGCCGGTCGTCATGACTTGGAAGTCGTCGATGGGTGCCATCTCGTAAGCGATGTCGATGGAGTTCGTGACGACGGTGGTGAGTAACCCGTTGCCGCGTCGGCGTCGGATAAGAGCGCGCGCGACCTCCGCGCAGGTCGTGCCGCCATTCAGCGCAATGGTGCCGGAGTCATCGAGCAGCGCCGCTGTGCGGCGTGCGATCCGGGCCTTCGCGTCAGACTGTGCAACGCTCCGGCCGAGCGCAGCCGAGTCCATGCGTGACCCGCGCGCGGTTGCGCCGCCATGCGTGCGAGTCACCAGCTGACGGTTCTCAAGCAAGGAGAGATAGCGGCGCGCCGTTGCCTCCGAGATGCTCAGCGCCTCTGTGATCTCTGCGTTGGACACAGACCCGTGCTCCGTGACGAAGTCGAGGAGCTGATTCAAACGCTGAGCCTGCGTCATGCCTGCACTTTCCTGACAGCCTGTCTGTGATCGGGGGTCCCGGCTTGCCCGCGCCTCGCGAACGGCGAGTGACGTGTCGCAAACGTGAGGGATGCCTCTGCGCGTCCCATGGTCATTCTGCCTGATGCGCCCCACCGTTCCGGGCGTCGCATGTCGTCGGCGCGCGGCCGGCAAGCGGCATCTCCTTGAGTATCGTCCTTGGGTTGCGTCGCTGAAATGATCATTGGTATGTTCAGTTTCTGAGCGTTTTACCCTACGCCGCTCACAAGAGATCATTCTGCATCACAAAGTAGTGAAAGGATGCGAGTCCATGCGATTCCGTACCGTGTCAATTCTCGCCGTGCTCGGTGTGTCCGCGCTGGCGATGTCTGCCTGCTCTTCCGCTGACGGGGGTGATGCCGGAGACGCGTCGTCCAAGGTCGGCGGGACGCTCGTTCTCTACACACCCAACGAGGAGGAGATGCTGGACGCACTCATCCCGCAGTTCGAGGATGAAACCGGCATCGACGTGCAGATCGTCACGGCCGGAACCGGTGAGCTTTATCAGCGCGTCAAGAGCGAGGCAGCCAACCCACAGGGCGATGTCGTGTTCGGTGGCGGTATCGCACAGGCGCTGGCCAACAGCGACCTGTGGGATGAGTACACCTCGGTCAACGACGGCGACATGCTCGACGCGGGTAAGAACACCTCCGGGTTTGCGACGCCCTACCAGGCTGATGGCTCCAACTTGCTGGTGAACACCGAGAAGGCGAAGGCGGCCGGCGTCACGATCGACAGCTACAAGGACCTGCTCAATCCGGCGCTGAAGGGCAAGATCGCATTCGGCGACCCCACGCAGTCCTCGTCGGCATTCGCGCAATTGACCAACATGCTCAAGGCGGTCGGCGGCGATTACGAGTCGGACGCCGGATGGGACTTCGTCGCCTCGCTCGTGAAGCAGCTCAACGGCATCACGATCAGTTCGTCGACACAGGTCGCGCAGAGCACGGCGGACGGCGAGTATGTCGCCGCTCTCACCTACGAGCCGCTCTCCTTGAACTACGTGAAGGCGGGTAAGCCGGTCAAGATCGTCTACCCGTCCGAGGGTGCGGTGTTCCTGCCGGCGAGCGCTCAGGTCATCAAGGGAGCGAAGGACCAGAAGCAGGCCCACGCGTTCATCGATTACATCACCTCCGAAAAGGCGCAGAAGACGATCGCCGAAGAGACGGCCGGTCGTCCGTTGCGCGAGGGTGTCGACAAGCCGGGCGTGCCCGCTCTCGCAGACATCAAGACCGTTGAGGAAGACAGCGAGTACGTCGCCGCCCACCGCGATGACATTGTCGCGCGGTACCAGCAGATCCTCGAAGCGAACTGATCCGTGTGATCTGACCGGAGAAGCATCATGACCGAAATCGTCCTCACCGATCTTCGCAAGGAGTACGGAGACCAGGTTGCGATACCGGAGCTTGATCTTTCCATCGAGGAGGGTGAGTTCTTCACCCTCCTCGGCCCGTCAGGGTGTGGGAAGACGACGCTCCTGCGCATGATCGCGGGGTTCAACTCGATCGAGTCGGGAACCATTGCGTTCGATGGCAAGGTCGTCAACGCGCAACCTCCGGCTGACCGCAACATCGGCATGGTCTTTCAGAACTACGCGCTGTTTCCGCAGATGACGGCGGCGAAGAACGTCGCGTTCGGCCTTCAGAATCGCAAGGTTCCGGCGGCGCAGATCAAGAGAAGGGTCGCGGAGGCCCTCGAGCGAGTACGGATGGGTCATCTTCTGGACCGGATGCCGGGAGCCATGTCCGGCGGCCAGCAGCAGCGAGTTGCCCTCGCCCGGGCTCTGGTCATCAGCCCCGACGTTCTCTTGATGGACGAACCTCTTTCCAACCTCGATGCCAAGTTGCGTGTCGAGATGCGCGACACCATCCGTGAGGTGCAGCGTGAGGCAGGCATCACGACCGTGTATGTCACGCATGATCAGGAAGAGGCGATGGCGGTCTCTGACCGGATCGCTGTCATGAAGCTCGGTGAGATTCAACAGGTGGGTACACCAGCCGAAATTTACCATCGCCCGGCCAACACCTTCGTTGCGGAGTTCATCGGTAAGACGAACTTCTTGACCAGGACTCTTCAGCACGCTGATGGCAGAGTCCTGTTGCCGTTGTCGCCCGGGATCACGTTGGATTTGACCGACCGGATCACGGTCGACTCCGCGCCAGAGGTGATCGTCTCGGTTCGCCCTGAGGCCGTGACCATCGGCGAGCGGGGGATTGCGGCATCCATCGTCTCTCAGACGTTCCTGGGCTCGCATTCCCAGGTGCGGGCAGAGCTCGCCAGTGGCGAGATGGTGGAATTCCAGGAGTTCTCGCAGTGGACGACGCCCTGGCACGAGGGTGATCCTGTCTCACTGGTGTTCGACGCGACGCGGGTGCGCCTCTTCGACGCCGTGACCAAGGCATCGATCATGCGGGATCAGCGATGAGAGTGGGTTCCCGCAGATTCGACGGTTGGACTGCCGTCGCCGTCGTCCTCACCCTTGGCTACCTGCTGGTTGCGGTTTGGCCCCTGCTGAATGTCCTCGTCGATTCGATCTTCAACGGCACGGAAATCAGCTTCAGCGGCTTCGTGACCTTCTTCACGGCTCCGCGCTATTTCACGACGCTGGTCAATTCGATGGCGGTGACGATCACCGTCACGGTCTTGTCGCTTCTCGTCGCGTTTCCGCTGGCCTACTTCATGACGATGTACAAGATCTTCGGCAACAGGATCATTCAGGTGCTCATCCTCGCGTCGATGATGTCTCCGCCGTTCATCGGCGCCTACTCGTGGATTTTGCTGTTGGGAAACAACGGCATGATCACGAAGTGGCTCAGCAAGTCGCTCGGCATCGAGTTCCCGAGCATCTACGGCTTCGGGGGCATCGTCCTCGTCCTTACGCTGCAGTTGGTTCCGCTCATCTTCACGTACTTGATGGGTGCGTGGAAGACCGTTGACGTATCGCTCCTTGAAGCATCCGAATCGATGGGCGTCGTGGGCATGAAGCGTGCCGTGAAAGTGATCCTGCCGCTCTTGTGGCCCACGGTGCTGGCAGGTTCTCTCCTGGTCTTCGTCCGTGCGTTTGCTGACTTCGGCACGCCCATGCTCATCGGCCAGGGATATCAGACCGTGCCCGTGCTCATCTACAACGCGGCCGTGGGGGAGGTGTCGACCGACACCGGGTTCGCTGCCGCGGTCAGTGTGGTCGTCATGGCCTTGACGCTCGCCGTCTTCCTGATCCAACGCTGGATCGCCAGTCGGAAGACGTTTTCAATGAACGCCATGCGACCCATCGAACCAACCCACGCGAGCTGGTGGCGAGCACTCGGCATGCACGCGTACATCTACGTGTATCTTCTGCTGGCGCTCGCCCCGCTGCTGGTGGTCGTGGGCAGCTCGTTCCGCAAGACGATCTACGGTCAGTTCACCGATGGATGGGGAGTCGAGAACTACACGAAAGCTTCCCGCGACATGTGGAAGCTCATCGGCAACACGTTCGAGCTGGGTCTTTCGGCTCTTGTGATCCTGGTGATCGTCGCGGTCTTGGTCTCGTATCTGACCGTGCGTCGGAAGGGGTGGCTGTCGTCGACGCTGGACACTATGACGATGGTCCCGTATGTCGTGCCGGGCCTGGTGATCGGTATCGGGCTCATCGCCGCTTTCAGTAAGCCACCGCTGATGATCACGGGCACAGCTGCGATCATGGTCATCGCGCTGATGATCCGGCGCGTCACCTACTCGGTGCGCTCGGTCACGGCGCTGATGTATCAGGTGCCGCCGAGCGTCGAAGAGGCCGCGATGAGCCTCGGCGCGTCGAAGTTCCGGACACTCACCCGCATCGTCGTCCCTGCTCTTGCGCCAGGTATCCTCTCGGGGGCGGTGCTCAGCTGGGTGACGATCATCACGGAGTTGTCGACGACGCTGTTTCTGTACACGACGAAAACACAGACTTTGTCGCTCGGCATCTATTCGTCGGTCATTCGCGGACAACTGGGAACGGCGGCCGCATTGTCGACCGTGCTGCTGACGCTCACAGCACTATCACTCGTGCTGCTCATGCGCTTGCCGGGAGGAACGAAGAACCTGCAGGTGTAGGAATGCGCCGAGAGGTGCTTGCGGGTGCGCGCCTCGGGCGCGTGAAGAGGCCGTGCGGTCAGGTCTCGGGCAGACGCGCCGAAACCAGCGGCGTCACGTGCGTTCTCGTCGTGGACTATGTCACGGCCCCAAGAGAGCCAGCGGCACGACCGCGACGCCGTCGTCCCGGCGATATGCCAGCGGCCCTGTATTGACCACCATCATGTCGACGAGCCGATCTCCTAGCTGGTCTTTCAGCCACAGCAGGTGTCGGACGTCCCTGTCTGTCGCATGATCAGAGAGCTTCACCTCGATGGCCACGCATGAGCCGTTGGTTCGCTCGACGATGAGGTCGACTTCGCGTGTGCCCGTTGCGCCCATTCGCGGCGTGCCGCGAATGGGATGCTGCATCCTCACGGCCCACACGCTACCGAGTGAGTGTCGCCGCAGCCTGCACGTCTTCCACCGGCGTCACGTCGCCGCGCACATACTCGTGCTCGAGTCGCTTCACGCAACACGAGGCGTCGCCGGTGATGTACCGCGCGAAGATCCGGTGGCCCAGCCATTGTGCGGCCGATGCATGTGGGGTGGCCTCGATCAGCGCGCCCGTTCGGCGCACGTCGATCATGAAGGCGATCTGGCGTCCCTTCACGATGTCGACGCTGAAGGTCTCACCGGCCGGGCCCGCGTTGATGAGCGCATCGCCGAACATGCGCTGGAAGTGCGGGTAGAGCTTGGGCTCGAGGCCGCAGACGAAGAACTCGATGCCGTGGTCGCTGGCGAACGACCACATACATCGCAGCAGTTTGATCACCGCGACCGTGGGTGCTCCGGGTGCCTTTATGAGGGTGCCCACTTCGGCCACGGCCCCAGGACGCAGCTGCGACAGCTGGTTGCGCAGCGTGGTGCGTAAGGCTGACAGCGGCACCCGAAACGCCGCAAGCGTCGACGTCGGCGACCAGATGACCCGGTCACTCGCCAGCAGGCGTGCGCTGCGGTCGTACACGCCGAAGTAGGTGCTCTCGGCCGTGTGGTCGTCGCGCTTGGGCAGTCCTTGCGCATCGAGGTCGGCATGGTCGAGCTTGTGCCGGTGCACGTAGACCTCGCCCCCCACGCGCCGGGCGTCGACGATCTCAGCCGGATCGGTCAGCTCTCGCCCCGAGTATCGACCGCCCAAGATCGGCACACGGTCGCGCACCGATTCTTCGACCACGTCGACCACGGTTCGCATCTCTTGGAACATCGTCGTACCCCGTCCCCCGACGACTGACTTTCGCGTCGGCATCGACCGGAAAGGAAGAGGCGGGGGCACGCGTGTGTGATACCTGGAGGGCGCCGTGAGCGGAGCGGGAAGCGGGGTCGCCGAGCAGCGCGAGTGGCACGCCGACCACTCCATCGCGGCGTCGATGGGCGTGGCAGCCGGTTGGTGCATCGCCAGGCGGCTGAACTCGATGTCGCAGGCACGCGGCAGGATGGCAGTGTGCGCCACATCGACAGCGCCGCTGCGGCGACGGATCTCGGGTACGAGATCCTCGGCGTGCGTCGGCGTCCCCTCGTGCTGATCAGCTCCGACAGCGACTCCACCTTCCCGTTCGATCCCGTCGTCGTCCACCGCGAGCTCGCCGACGCGGCTGATGTCGTCACGATCGAGACCGGCGAGGCCACATTCGCGCTCGAGCGGGTGCTCCCCGAGAAGACCCATGTCTTCGGCGGCGCCGCGCGGTCTTATCCCCCCGACTTCGGTGCCGCGCCCGAATGGTGGAGATCGGTTCTCCGGTTCCCGGGGCGGCACGACATTGAGGATCTGATCGATGACGCGCTGTCACAGGTCATCTCGCTGACCGAGGCGCGCGAGCATGATCGTCGGTCGTGGGAAACGGCGACAGTGGAGCTCGTTTCAGGGACGACGGGCAACGTCGCGCGGCTCGAGAACGGCACCCGCGTGATGGTGAACGCCGACCTCCTGCCCGCGCAGATCAGGTTGGAAGACGCGCTCGTCGTGGGTGCGGGCGTTGAGGGATGGTTGTCGGGCCGTGACTTCTCGCCCGAGGCGGCCGATGTCGACTTTGCCTGCTTCGCAGACGGAGACGTCACACTCGCACGCGTGGTGAAGGTGACCGAGCATCGTGTGTACCTGGCACTGCACCCGCTGGCGCCCGAGGTCGTGCTGCGTCGTCGTGATGTGGTCGCGGGTGCTGACGCCGGCGAGAACTCCGATGTCCATCTGTCCGATGTCGTGAGCGTGGGGCAGACCCTGCGAGCACGGGTGTGTCGAAGTGGCGCCGACGTGCGGCTCTCCCTCGTCGACGTCGATGAGGCGGTCCAGATCGTTCCTCCGCTCTCCCTCGTTCGCGGGGGAACACCGTGGTTACGCGAAGGCGAGCACGACATTGCCGTGCCGACGGCCACCGTGGACTTCTCGAGTGATGCCCTGGTCGAGGAGGATCGGTCGGCGCCGCTGCAGCAGTCCCTATCGGATGTCGCTCCCACGGGGCATCTCGCCGACGAGGTGCGCGAGCTCCGCGCCGAGATCATGGAGCTGCGGAGCGCGTTCGCACGGCTCGCTCGAGAGCTGCGCGCGGGCACCGATCTGGAGACGCTCGATCGCCTGCGCGACGAAGCCACCACGCTGTCGGCAGAGCTTCATCGCGAGCGCGCAAAGCACGCCGAGGGTGCGCGAATGATCGCACGCCTGACCCAAGAACTGCGCGAAGCACGCGGTGCGCGTGAACCGTCGGATTCCTCCGCCTCCCGGACATCTCGCGAACACTGGCCGAACGCCGAAGCATGGATCAGGCATGAGGTCGAGAACGCGTGGGCGTTGAGGGTTGCCGCGTCGGACAAGCTCCGATATCCACTTCGCGAGTACCGGATCGGTCCGCGGTTCGGTGAGAGTATCGAGGCGCTTGACGCAGCACAGTTCGCGAAGGCCATGCGTGCGGTTGTGGATGTCGCGACCGGGCGCGTCGCCGAGATTCCGAGCCGCGATCTGCACCGCCTGCGTGAGGGCACCGGCGGGGATGACCCATATGTCGTGCGCGCTGACGGCGCCAAATGCTGGCGTGCCTCGATTGAAAGCAACGCCCCCTCTGCGCGTCGGCTCCACTACTGGGAGCTTCCCGGCGGTGTCGTTGAGCTCAGCCGCGTCGTCCTTCACGATGACTTCAGCGCATGAGCGGTGGTGGCTGGTTCCCGTTGATCACGTGATCCGACTGACCTTGCGTTTTGTTCGTTTTGCGGTGATCATCGATAGTGAGGTGGGAGGAACTGATGACCGCACTCGAACGTCCCCGTCGACTTGTCGACCCTGTAGTACCTGCAGATTCTCATGGAATCGCGGCGCTCTCGCGGTTCATTGAGAACGAATCTGCAGCGCAGGTCAAGCCCCGGCTCGTAGGACCCTCCAACGAACAGATCGAGCTTCCCGACGAGGTGTTCGAGGTGCTCGTGCAGGTGGCAGAGCAGATGCGTGCGGGAAACGCGGTGAGTGTGGTTCCTTATGCAATGGCGCTGAGCACTCAAGAAGCAGCTGAGATGCTCGGCATCAGTCGCCCGACCCTGATCCGACTGCTGGAGCAAGGAGAACTGCCCTATGACCAGCCGAACCGGCACCGGCGGCTGAAGCTCTCGGATGTGCTTCAGTATCGTGAGCGCACGCACCGTGCGACGTCGGAGCGTCTGGATGCATTGACCGACGAAGCGGCGGCTGCCGGGATGTACGACGCTTCGTCAGCCGACTACGTCGAAGCACTTCGAGCGGCTCGGAAGCGAAAGCGCACACGGTGAAGTGGGATGGCCATTTTCGCTGCGGTGCTCGACGCATGTGTCATGGTCCCCGTGTCATTGTGCGACATCCTTCTCCGTCTTGCGGAGGAGCGGATGTTTCGGCCGATCTGGTCTGAGCGCATCCTCGACGAGGCTACCGAGGCCATTACAGAGGTTCATCCGGATCTCGACGAAGGGCTCGTGCGACGTCGTGTTCAGTACATGACGGAGAGCTTTCCCGGCGCATGCGTGAGCGGAACTGAGCAGCTGGAGCTCAGCCTGCGACTGCCCGACCCTGATGATCGGCATGTTCTGGCGGCCGCGATCCGGTCTCGTGCTGATGCCATCGTCACGGCGAATCTCAAAGACTTCCCGGACGCGACACTGTCAGCATTCGACGTTGAAGCAATCCATCCGGACGATTTCTTGATGAGCCAACTCGACATGCGGGGCAGGGTCGTGATGGATGTCCTTCATGCTCAGGCTGCCGCGACTCGCAATCCGACATTGAGCGTTGACGATGTCCTGACGTCACTCGTTCGAGCCGGCGTCCCGAGTTTCGTCGACGAGGCTCGTCGGCGTCTGTGACACCAAGCGGGAACAGCTGATCTGACAAGGCATCGCGGATCGTGCCGATGCCCAGCTCGTCGACCGTGCCCTCTTCTTTGAACAGGTCGACCACCTTGAGCATGCGCCGACGCTGCTCGGCGTCGGCGTCGAGCCAGCCGAAGGTGGAGGTCACGAATCGACCGTAGTGCGTTGGCTTTGTCTGTCGGCACAGCGGCGCCCATGCGTCGCGAGAGGCGGTAAACATAGAGCATGGACGATTCTGGGATCGAGGATGGCGAGTGGCGTGAGCCGGAAGGTGAGCTGACGGATGCCGAACAGCTGCCCGCAACGACGCCGCGCGAGGAGATTGCCGGCATCCTGCGTCAGGACGCGTCTCGCATGGGGGATGTGTACCGCCTATCGGTCTTGGATGGCCTGACCTCCGCCGAGGTCGCAGAACGACTGAACATCGACACGCAGGGGTTCGTCTTCTCGTACCGGTCGAAGATCGACGCGATTCTGGATGGTGTGGTCTCTTCGTCTCCGAGCGTGGCGAAGGGCGCTGCTTCGGCGCTGCGCGCGTTCATCAAACGCAATCGAAGCGAGTTGAGTGCAGAGGCGATCCGGATGCTCACCGAGCACCTGCGACGCGCGGAAGGTGTGCTCGACGAAGTGTCGGGCGCAGAGTCGGAAGAGTTGCAGAGCAGGTCCGATGAGCACGACGATGACCTCGCGTCGGCTGACCTCGCAGGCGTCGCCGGGATCTATGCGTTCTCTTACGGGTGGTACCTGGAGAGGCGCGCAGACGAAAAGATGGGGACGACGCTCATCAAGGTCGGGCGCGCGAACGACATCGGGCGACGAATCGCTGACCACCGCACGGGCGCACGGGCACACATGCCGGAGCCCCTGGTTGTGGTTCGGGCATACAGTGCTTCACCCGATCAGGACCTATTGCGCCTGGAGAACGCCTTCCATGCGCTCTTGCGCACAGCGGGCCATATCAACCCGCGTCGCCCCGAGTTGCGTCGCAACGAGGTCGGCAAGGAGTGGTTCATGACCAACGAAGCGTTTCTCGACGCGATCGCATCGGCGCTGGGTCTGCGCACCGCCTACATGGGGAGCTCGCCGTTCGTCGAGTGAGCCGACCGGAGAGCTCGTGCCGCAGCCGGTCCCAGCACATACAAAACCGGGTCAGCCAGGTCGAGTCATATCGTGGAGTCGCCGAACGTCGAAGTATCGACATCAGTGTTTCGCGAACTCCTCGAATCGTTCTGCGAGGCGATCTTGGGAAGGGCGCTCCGTGCGTCGAGTGGGTAAGTGAATCTGCTGGCCGTGCATTTCTTGCAACCCGTGTCTCAGCATGGGGCCATCCACTTCGAGCAGCAGGTCAGAGTTGATACGCACCTCGAAGTCGGCGGTGATGCCCATGAGGTTTCGGTCGTACGCAGCATGGTGGATTTTGCACATTGCCAGTCCGTTCGTCACATGGGCTACACCGTGTTCTGACGCGTCGGGGATGATGTGAGCGGCATCAAGAAGCTCAGAGTGCTTGAGCTCACAGACGGTGCATGATCCGCTGTAGGCATGCAGCACGCGCGCCCGGAAGATCGGCTGGTGAAGACGCGTGCGGACAAGGGCATCGGCGTACCGCTTCTGTGCGGCGCTGTATGTCGTTGGGTCGCCGAGTACGGCGAGGCCCTCATCGAGAGGGAAGCGAACGACGCGTTCGGCTGGATCATTCTCGGCGATGTAGATCGGGTAATACGGAAGGTAGTAACCCTCCCGGACGGCGCGGAAGTACACGATGGGGTCGCGGTTCTCGTAAGCGCGGATCAGCTTGATGTTATCCCCGCCCTCACCAGCGCGGTAATGGTATGTGACCCAGCCGTTGTCACTCTCGTAGTCCTCGTACTGATTCTTTTTCCAGCCAGACATGATCGTAAGCGTCGACGAGAACTCTTCGGGATTGCGGATGCCGCGCCCCGTGTCGAGCAGCGGGAGGCGCTCGCCACGCCAGGTGTATGACTTAAGCACCGTGTGATGGATCTCGTAACCGCCATGGCCGATGAAGACGTCGTCCAGCCAGTGGAAGACGTCTTGCCGGATCGCCGCCTGCTCGGATGCGCTGCGCATGATTTGATCATGGCGCAACCGAGCCGGCATGGTGCGGATGGAGTCGAACTCTCGCTCGTGACGGACGCGCAGAGCGACGACGTTGAAGATCACCGTGGGCCTAGTCCCAGAGCTCGGGAGTCCGCTCGAGGTAATCCGCCAGAGGCCCGTCGGTACGAACATCGCTGAGCGCACCGGCGATGCGCGGGTGCTGCCGTTGTTCCGCCGGTACGCGCAGCTGCGGGAGCGACTCGTTCCGTACCTGCTGCGATCCGCCGCCGAGACGATCGCAACCGACAAGCCGCTGATGCGCCCGCTGTTCTTCGACTGGCCCGATGATCCCGAGGTGTGGACGGCCGACGTCGAGTGGCTGCTCGCGACGACATCCTCGTCGCCCCCGTGCTCGAGGAGGGTGCTACCGCGCGTGAGGTCTATCTGCCCGAGGGTGAGTGGGCGGACGCGTGGACCGGGGAGAGCGTCGTCGGTGGTCAGGCGGTCACCGTGGCTGCACCGCTGGAGCGGATCCCGGTGTTCGTGCGCGACCGAGGGTTGCTGGAGGTGTTTGCGGGCGAAATGTGAGCACGTCAGAAGAGACGCTGACCTCACATCATCACGTTGAGGAGGAGCGCACCAGCCGCGGCGATCGCGGCGATTGGTCCCAGCATCGCCCAGATGATCCGAACTCGCTTCGCTCCGCGTACTTCACGCTGCAGCTCGTCGAATGCTGCGACGTCGACGAAGTTCTGCCGCGACACTGACGGCCATGTCGATGCGTCGGAAGCAAGCACGGTGATCTGCTGGCGTGCACTGTCATCGAGCGTTGCGGGGCGCTTCTCCAGCCAGCGCACCAGTTCACGGTCGTGTAGGACAGCGACGTCCACCGGCTGCTCCTTCACTCTGATTTCGGATGCCCCGACGATCACGATGATTGGATACACCGCGAGATCCACCCCCATCCCTGCCGCGAACAGGTGGTCGCCACGTTTGTAGGTTAGCTGGGAACGGGGACGGCCAGACGGCTGGGATGCTTCCCCCGATCTCGCCCTGCCGTCGGCGTCGATCTCATGGGGCGCCGAGGCGCGGCGCGGCCGCCCCAACGCTCAGTGCGGCGCGCGCAGCTGATCGACCGGGCGCAGGGCCGTTTCGGCGCGGCATCCCAGTTCTCCCGGCTGCAGCAGCACGCGCGGAATGTTGAGCACCTCGACGTCGCCGGAGGCCCGCCGCACCGCGAGCAGGCACTCATCGGCATCGCCCATCGCGAACCCGATCTGCTGGTCGCCGATCGTGACGGACGGCTCGAACGCGACCTCGCGATCGCCGGTGGGCTGCGGCATCCGCTTGTTCACGTCGGCGAGGACGTCCGCGGCCGAGTCGTGCGCAGTCGCCAGGGTGAGGACGTCGACGACGACATCGTCGGTGCCGTCAGGCACGACGTAGATCGGCCGGGTGTCGACGGGTGGGGTGAGGGGCTGCGCATCCGCCGGGCACTCGATGGGGTGGGTGACCGCGTTGTCGTCGTCCCATCCGGCGTGGTTGTCGGTGACCACGCCCCAGTAGTCGAACTGCGACTCGAAGCAGGCCACATACGGGTCGGCGCCGTCGTATCGCTCGACCGTGACCCGCAGCTGCAGCGCGCCGAACGGATCGTTGTGGGTCGCATCAGGGTAGGTCGTGTACCCGATCAGTTGGGGAGAGTCGCGGCCGGCGAGGTCGTCGTCGGCCCAGCGGGCGTAGTCGTCGATCGTGTCAGTCGGCCCGCGGTACAGGTGCCGGGCGATCTCGGCGGCGGCATGGCGCGCTTGAGTGGCCTGTTCGGTGTCGCCGCCCGGCGCGGTGGTGGCACACCCGGTCAATGCACCGGCGATGATCAGCGGCGCGAGCAGCGCGGTGGTGCGGAGAGCGTTCTGCGAGGCCAGCATCACTCGAGTGTGGCCGATGCGGGCACGGGGTGGGGATGTTGACGGCATTCTTTGTGCTGAGACTCCGGCGGCGACCGACACATCGGTGCCGACCCGGCCTCTGGAACGCAATCCGGCCCCTGTCAAGTAGCTGCATGAGGGTCAGCCGGGAGATGCCGAGGAAGTCGGCCGCCTACTGAGTCGTGAGCAGCAAAATCGAGGATGGGAAGTTCACCCGCTTTTGTGGCCGCCTTCGTTCGGACTCGGGGGCCTTGTGCTGAATATGTTCGCGCCCGTCAGCGGATGTTCAGCACGGGAATTGAATATCGATCGGGTCGAAAATCTCTCCGGCTTTGTAGTAGCCCGCAAACATCTCTGCGCCCGTCTCGGTAAGTGTTACGTCGTCGAAGACGAGCGCTGCCCCGGTGCCGCTGGGGGCTCCAAGGCGGAACGCGTCGACGGGGTTTCCTTCCGTTGGCGAGTTCGACAGCAGCCAGCCCTCATCGGCACTGCGGTGCACGCGCAGCGAGGAAAACGTCGTCAGTGGCATCCCATAATGAGCAAACAGAGTGACCGAACCGGTCGACGCGTACTCGTCAGTGCCGCCCAGCGACGGGGCCAGCGGGAAGCGGAACTGCCCGTCGACGGAGGTCACGCCCTCGGCGCGGATGCTGCCACCAGGTGCGGTGCTGGCGTACATGAGCAGGCTGAGCTTGATGCTCCACTCGAGGTAGGCGTCCATGATTGTGTCATCGTAGTGCGCCTGCCGATTTGCAAGGATGGGAGGCGACGGAACGGAGCCGACGATGGTGAGCGGTAACGCTGGGCGGGTATCGCATGAAGAACGCAAGCGACGGACTCGTGAAGCCTTGACTTATGCCGCGCGTGGACTGTTCATCGCGCAGGGGTACGGAGCGACAACCACTGACGCGATCGCGAAAGCCGCGGGGGTCTCTCGCGCCACGTTCTATCTGCATTTCCGGTCCAAGGCTGAGATCGTCCTCGAGCAGATGCGCAAGGCCGAGCCCGACATCCTTTCGGACTACCGCGCGCTGGCCACTGTGCCGCTCGAGCAGGGTGCGCTGAAGGACTGGCTGCTTGGCCACGCCGAGACCTGGCGTCGCTACCGCATCGAGTTCAGCGCGATCGCGCAGGCGATGGCCGCCGAGTCCTCTGTGGCCGACGAGTGGTTCGAGTCGTACGGGCACATCGTGGCTGAACTGCCCGAGCTGGTGGCGCGCCTGGTCGAATCCGGCCTCGAGCCCCGTCGCGCCAACGCTCGGCTGACGGCGCTGGCGATGACGATCGACCGTGCGTTCTACTTCGGAATCATTGGCGAGCGGCCCGAATTCCTGGCCACGATCATCGAGGAAATCGCCGCGACGATGGTCTTCGGCCTCGGGTCGCCTCTGACAATTCAATAGACAACTGTCTAGTATTTCGGTTATTCTCTCGGGAGTGCGGCACCGACGCCGCACTCGAAGGAGAGTTGAGACGATGACGTCATCCAACATCGGTACGCAGTCCTCAGCGGGTCACCCCGGGACCCCCGCCGCCCCAGCGTCTTCCTGCCCTGGCGCCGTGCAGGACTTGCCATGGCTCTGACCTTCTCGGTACTGCAGCTGTTGAACGAAGTTGGCACGATGATGGCGATCCCGCTGTACGGGTCGATGAGCACCGAGCTCGTGCTGAGCCCTGGTCAGGCGACCTGGGCGCTGATGAGCACGACCATCTTCGGCGCCGCGACGATCGCGCTGCTGTCGAAAGCTGGCGACGTGTACGGACATCGGCGACTTATGGTCGTCTCGGTCGTGGGTATCACTGTGGGCTTCGTGATCTCAGCGGTCGCCGCGAACTTCATAGTGCTTGTGATCGGCCGTGCACTGACCGGCACGATGGCGGGGCAGGCGCTGTGCGTCGGTATCCTCAACGCCCGCCTGTCCGTCCGTGATCGCACGCGTGCGGTCGCGGTCATCGCCGGAGGACAGGCCATCGGGATCTTCACGGCCTTCCTGCTGGGCGGCGTGATTATCGAACTCGGCGGCACGTGGCGCACAGCATTCTGGACGGGTGGTGTGCTGACGCTATTGAGCCTGGTTGCCTTCCTCATCTGGGGCAAGGACTCGGATGCCCGTCGTAAGGTCGCCGGAACGCGCCACCGTATCGAGGTTGGCGGCGTGCTTCTGCTCGGACTCGGGCTCACGCTGCTGTGCGTCGGCATCGCGCAGTCGACAACCTGGGGTGTAACGTCCCCGACGACCATCGCATTGGTAATCGGTGGCGTGATCGTGCTGCTGGCGGCGTTTCGGGTCGAGTCGAAGGCCAAGAACCCGCTCCTTGAGGTGCGCTTGTTGCGCGGTCGCAACCTCACACCTGCGTATCTCGTCTTCGTGACCCTGGGAGTGTGCGGGATGCTGCTGTACAACCTCACTCTCACACTGCTGGCCTTGCCCGGCGGTGCGCTGGGCGCGGGCTTTGGGTTCACGCCGTTCCAAAGCGCCTTCGTCTTCCTGCCGATGACGGTGGCGGGACTCGTCGCCGCCAAGAGCATCCCGATCCTCGTGCGCCGCCTGTCGGCGGGCGCGGTGCTAGTGATCGGCGGAATGCTGCTGATGGCGGCATTCGCGACGCTGCGCTTCGGTTACGGGTCGCTGATCGCTATTGCTGTGGCGATTCTGATGTTCGGGTTCGGGTACACGACTTTGCTGACGACCGCTCTGTCGGTGATCACCGCCGAAGCACCCAAAGAGACGGCGGCCGGGACCGCCTCGTTGTACGTCTCGGTCGCGCTGGCGTCGTCGTCGCTCGGCAGTGCCATCTTCGCGGCGCTGGAGGCGGCCAACAGTGACGTGGTTGAGGGGGTGGCGATTCCGACCGCGGGGCTATTCGACATCGGGTATGCGGTCGCCGGGGCTGCCGTTCTCGTGGCGATCGTCTGCGGCCTGGTGATCCGTCCGACCAAGCTGATCGAGGCTGTTACCGCGCATTAGCGATTCCTCTTGGTGTGCACATTCACTAGACAGATGTCTAGTGAATGTGGCACACTCGTTCTTGGCTGATCGATGAGCAAGCCGGTCTCGCTCGAGGAGGAGCACATGGAATTCACAGGCGCAGTCGCCGTCGTCACCGGAGCCGGGTCGGGTATGGGCCTGGCCACGGCGCGGGCTCTACACGAGGCGGGAGCCATCGTCTACGGTCTCGATATCGCACCTGCGGTTGTGGATGTGTTCGCAGGCCTCGCTCGGGCGACAGGGCTCGCGATGGACATCTCCGACAGCACCGCCGTCCGGCAGGCCTTCGCCCAGGTCGACGCTGAGCAGGGCGGCCTCGACATCCTCGTGAACGCTGCCGGCGTGAACGCTCCGAACCGTGCTGCACTGGATGCGCTCAACGATGAGAACCGCAAGGTCTTCGACGCTGTGCGCGAGGGACGTCAGCACAACTCGGAGTTCCTCGAGCACGTCACTGACGACGACTTCGATCGCGTCATGAAGATCAATCTCTACGGCATGTTCTACTCCATGCGCGCGGCCGTACCGCTAATGAAAGCGAGGGGTTCGGGCTCGATCGTCAACTTCTCATCGGCTGCGGCCCTCATGGGCGTGACGATGCCCGCCTACTACCCTGCATCCAAGGCAGCCGTGCTCGGGCTGACCCGCGAAGCGGCGACGGAACTCGCGCCCTTCGGCATCCGCGTCAATGCGCTGGCCCCCGGCGCGATCGACACCCCGCTGTTCCGTCAGAGCGACGACGAGTTCGCCGACTTCCTGATCGGCATGCAGCCGATCCGCCGCGCGGCACAGCCCGAGGAGATCGCCCAGATGGTGTTGTTCCTCGCGGGCGCCTCGGCGTCGTACCTGACCGGTCAGACGATCTCGCCCTCGGGCGGGCTCGTGATGGTGTGAAGGAGCGTCCGATGACAATTCCTGTATCGCGGACCAACGCGGCAGACGTCGTCGCCCGCGATGACGTCGACCCCCGGGCGCTCGAGCGGTTCGTCGCCGAGATCGTCTCGGACATCGAGCGCGGCGCCTATGACGGCGTGCACGTGATCCTCGCCCGCGGCGGGCAGAAGGTGCTGGATACGACCGTCGGGTGGGCCGAACGCGCGACTGGCCGCGAACTTCAGCCGAACGACGTCTTCCGCGTGCTGTCGCTGACGAAGGCCTTCACGAACCTCATGGCGCTGCGTGCGGTCAGCGAAGGCAGACTCGCCCTGTCCACCCGGGTCGTCGATCTCATCCCCGAGTTCTTCGGCACCGACCCGTTCCACATGCTCCGCAAGGACCGCATCAACCTCGTGCACCTGTTTACGCACCGCTCGGGGCTGCCTCCGACACCTAACCCGGGGCTGGGACCGGATCGCTTCGGGGTTCTTGCCGATGTCATCGAGGCGCTCTCGCGCGTCGATGTGCTGTTCGAGCCCGGTGAAAACCTGAACTACGCGCCGGCGATCAACCACGCGCTCATGGGAGAGATGGTCCGCCGCGCCTACGGGGCTGAATCCTTCGGCGAGCTCGCCCAGACCCTCCTGTTCCGACCTCTGGGCATGGACGACACCTCGTTCGGTCTGCCGGCCGACCGCGCTGACCGTGCAGTGCCGTTGAAGGCGTACCTGCCCGAGGGCGGTTTCCTGCAGCCGGCCGACATCGAGGGGCTCAACGAGGCGATCACGCCGGATGCCGAGATCCCCTGGGTTGGATCGGTCTCGACCGCCGACGACGTGCACGCCTTCGCCGAGTGGCTGCGCCGCCGCGGCGAGAAAGACGGCCAGCACCTCGTCGCGCCCGCGATCCTCGACCAAGCCACGACGTTGCAGACGGGCGACATGCCCAACGACCTGTATGCCCAGATGGCGCGAGAGCGGGGCTGGGAGATCCCGAAGGGCAACTTCGGCCTCGGGTTCTCGCTGTCGGGCGCGGGGACCGCCCCGAACTTCTTCGGGCCGTTCACCTCGCCGCGCACGCACGGCAATTACGGCGCCGGATCGTCGCTGTTCTGGATCGACCCGGAACGCGACTTCACCTTCACGTTCCTGTCCGCAGGCGTCATGGAGGAAAGCGAGAACGTCGCCCGCTTCCAGAAGCTGTCGACGATGGCCATCGCCGCCGCACTCTGACCGCACACCCCAGAGAACAACGGATTTCGACATGACCGACCTTCTGACCGCCCCAACCGATTACCGGGGGCTGCACACCGCCCACGCATTCGACGCGATGAGCGACGACTACTATCGCGACCCAGCCCGCCATGTGGCCGCCGTGCGCGACGAGCACCCGGTGTTCTGGTACCCGTGGCTGAACGCGTGGATCGTCACCAAGCGCGAGGACATCCTCAAGGTACTCGGGGACTGGACCGAGTTCTCATCGTCGGGCAACACCGCGACGATAGAGGTGCCTGAGAGCTACCAGAAGATCGTGCCGCCGGGGCTCATGGCACAGTTGATCGTCGGGATGGATCCGGAGGACCACACGGTTCATCGCAACATCGCGCTGCGCGGATTCACGAAGGCCCGGATGGAGTCGCTGCGCCCGCAGATCGAGGAACGCGCGCATCGCATCATCGACAAGATCGAGCACCAGGGATCGGCCAACATCATGGCCGAGTACTGCATCGAGCTGACGACCCAGACGATTCTCGCTCACCTTGGGCTCGGGTACGAATACGACGAGCTCATGCGTCGTCTGCGTCGCGACATGGGGCGCGTGCTTTCCTCCGCGCAGGAGGAAATGCCTCAGGAGATGGTCGATGAGGTGTGGGATCGCTTCTCGTCCGCGTTCGCGGAGATGTCACAGGTCGTCGCCGCGCGGCGCGCGAACCCGGGGACCGACTTCATCAGTGAGATGGCCGTCCAGCGCGATGCGGATGGCCAGTACGTGCTCTCCGTCGCGCAGGTGGCCATCAAGGTGTGCGAGTTCGCAATGGCAGGCACCGACAGCACGGCGCAGGCGATGACAAACGCGATCCTGTTCCTGAGTGCGAAGCCGCAGTATATCGACGAGGCCATCGAAGACCCGACGCTGTGGGCCAACGTGTTCGAAGAGACGATCCGTCGGCGCCCGTCATCGCCGTTCGCCTCGCGTAAGGCGATGCACGATCTTGAGCTTTCGGGCGTGCAGATCAAGAAGGGCGACATGGTCTGGGTATCGCTGGCCAGCGCTAACACGGATCCGGCTCACCATGCGGACGCCTGGGATTTCGACATCCATCGCGAGAACCCGCGTGATCACCTCGCGTTCACACAGGGCCGGCACACCTGCCTCGGACAGGAACTCGCCCGCGTCCAGGGTGCCACCGGGCTGAAAGTGCTGTTCGAGCGTCTGCCATCGCTGCGGCCGGCGCCCGACTTCCCCCTCGAATTCATCAAGATGGCGCTGCTGCCGGTGCGCACGAACCTGCCGGTGACCTGGGACGTCGATGACATCGAGAAGTCCAAGAAGAACGTCAAGCGTGAGATGAACCTCACGCTCGTGGGCAAGGACGCCGCCGCTGACGGCGTGGTCGCGCTGCAGTTAGCGCACCCCGACGGCGATTCGCTACCCGAGTGGCAGCCAGGCGCCCATGTCGACCTAGCCGTGCCAGTCGACGGCGGCGTTGTCATCCGACAGTACTCGCTCTCGTCGTCGCCCGCTGATCGAGGTCGATGGCGTCTCGGAGTGCTGCGTGAGACTAACGGTCGCGGCGGATCAGAAGCCGTACACGACCGTCTGCAGGAGGGTGACAGCGTCCGGGTCGGATGGCCGCGCAACAACTTCCGGTTCACCCCGTCGCCACGGTACGTGTTCGTTGCCGGCGGGATCGGCATCACGCCGATTCTTCCGATGATCGAACACGCCGAGGCATCCGGAGCCGAATGGGAGCTGCACTACGGCGGGCGCTCACGAAGCTCGATGGCATTCATGGAGGAGCTCGCTCGATATGGTGATCGCGTGCATCTGGTGCCGGGAGATGAAATGGGTCACCCGGATCTGGAGGGGATCTTCAGCGAGGTCGTCGCCGGCACCCTCGTGTACGCGTGCGGGCCCGAACCACTGTTGAAGGCGCTCGAAGCCGCGCTGGAGCACTGGCCCGAAGACACTTTGCACACCGAGCGCTTCGCGCCCAAGAAGATCGAGCGCTCTGGCGACGACGAGGAGTTCGAGGTCGAGTTCGCGACGTCCGGGCGCACCGTCAGGGTGCCCGTGGGTGTCTCGATTCTGGAGGTTGCCGAGAAGGAGGGGATCACTGCGATCTCGTCGTGTCGCGAGGGGACATGCGGCACGTGCGAGATGCGCATCCTCGCCGGGCAAGCCGACCACCGCGACTCGATCCTCACGTCGAGCGAGCAGCAAGCCAATGAGTCGATGATGATCTGCGTCTCGCGTGCGGCGGGCAGCTGCCCGCGCCTCGTTCTGGACGCGTGAGCGCCCGCTCTCCCTGCTCACGCGAGGTCGATCGTGGCGGAAGCTGCGGGGCGCGCCTCCGTCGCGACGTGTAGGCATGGGCGGGTTGGGTCGTGTCCGGCTTGGTAAGTGGACCGTTGAACCGCCGACGTCGGAGGTTGGTGTTCAACTCTTGGAAACTCGAGGGGATGCCATCATGAGCCCGATCATAGAAGTCACGCGCGAAGTGCTTCTCGCCCGGAGGGATGACGTGCGCGTGAGAACGAGTTTCCCACCGACGAGTGGGATGTTCGCGATGATCTCGACTCGATTGCGTTCCTCCTCGGCGAGCGCGACTTCGCGGAGTGACCGTGGCTGCTTCGGCTGTTGAACGCGCCCAGACGTTCGCGACCTGACCAGGACGGTCCAGGGCGTGCTATCTGAGTCGCCCCGCTTCCGCGCGACGGCACCGCAATTCCCTTTCGTTCAGATTTCGGTCTTTGACGGCGACGGCGCTCGGATCGCTAAGCTTCCGCTCTTCGTCAGCGCCAAGCATGTCGGTGGCGGGAAGCTGTCGCAGAGAAGCTGGTCAGACCGTGGTGACTCCGCTGATCACGGTTGCGCTCACACCCGCGCGGCATCCATCTTCGCGATCAGCGCCGGTCGGCGCGCGTAGCGCGCACGCAGCTCAGCGAGGTACTCGCCGGCGAACTCGGGCCGGCCCGCCGCGAGCGCGGCCTTGCGCAGTTCCCTCATGCGGCGCACCGCGCCCGGATACACGCGGGTGTTCGCCTCGACGAGCCGGTCGTCGATCAGCTGCGCCATGACCGGGAGCACCGCGACCGGGTCGATCTTCGCGTAGCGGGCGACCAGGTCGTCCCACTGCTCGGCCAGCAGCGACCGGCCCTCCTCGGCGGCCAGCAGCGCCTCGCTCCACGCCCGCGCGACGTCGCCCGCGTCGAGAAGGTACGCGATCAGCTCCCACGCCTTCTGGCGCATCCGTTCGATCGCAGCTTCGCGGTGCGTCGGCCAGTCGCCGCCCGTCGCGTGCTCCCATCGACGGGCATTGGCGGCCGTCGGCCAGCGGTCGAAGACCGTGGATGCCGCGGCCGCGGCATCCTTCGCCCCCGATGCTGTCACCAGCTCGGCCCAGAGCTCACCGCATTCCTGTTGCTGAAAGTCGCCGCCCGGCACGCTCATGCCCTCGTGCGCGACGGTGATCGCACGCTCGATGAACCCCGCTTCGTGCAGGGCCTTCGCGGCCTCGGCACGCAGGTGGGCCCTCGGCAGGTCGCCGCCGTGGATGCGCACGATGGCCTCTTCCGTCCTTGTTGGGGATGTCGCGGGCCAGGGTCATGACTTAAGGATGCCAGGCGCGTGGGCGTGCGTCGGAGATGGCGTTACGTGAATCCGGTGCAGGACGGCCGGCGTCGGGCCGGCGTCGGCTGGACAGGGCTGTCCGACGTCAGCGTTACCGTGAGCCTCGATGGGGGTGCGCGCCATCGCCGACGTTGTTCGGGAAATATCGTCTTTCCGGTGAGAGCGGAATAGAATGATTTCCCGAACGAGGAGGACATGATGGAGAAGAGCGCGCCAAATTCTGAGGGAGAACTTCTCCAGCGTGCGCGCGACCTCATCTCCGCACGCCTGCCTACGGGCTGGGCGCTGAAGGCGCTGTCTCGAGGGGCAGGAGACGAAGGCGCGGACGTCGCGTTCGCGTTGTCGGCACCTGACGGACAGGTGGGAGTCGTTTCAGTGGACGTCAAACGCGCTGTCAGCGGCGCGGGAGCTCTTGGTACTGCGAGGTCGCTCCTGGCGAGTTCGGCTACGACCGGGACTGCGCCCATGCTCATCACTCGCTACCTGGCGCCTCCGACGCGCACGATGCTCCGAGAAGCCGGAGTTGGCTACGCCGATGCGACCGGCAACCTCTACCTCATGTTGGCTGTCCCTGCGCTCTACCTCGCCGACCGCGGTGCCGACAAGGATCCCTGGCGTGGCGCCGGGCGACCGCGGGGAACACTCAAGGGCGAGCCGGCGGCGCGTGTCGTGCGGGCTCTGCTTGATACCGACCGTTCGTGGCGCGTTCGTGATCTCATCAGCGCCTCGGGTGCATCGACGGGCGCCACATATCGAGTGCTCGAGTACCTCAATGACCAGGAGTTGGCGGCGCGAGATGAGAGGGGAGCTTGGTCTGTTCCGAACTGGGAGCGACTGCTCAGGGCCTGGGCTGAAGACTGGAACTACCTCACTGAGACAACGGTGCGGCGCTACATCCACCCGCGCGGCCTGATCCGTGTGCAGGCAGCGGCAGCAGCATCCTCTCTCTCCTATGCGGTCACCGGTGCGACCGCTGCAGCGGAATGGTCAACGGTGGCACCCCAGCGAGCGCTGTCGTTCTACACCGAGGGCGCCGCTGCGGCGGCCGCGGAGTGGGGCTTGCGCGAGACAGATGCCGGCGCCAACGTCATACTTCTTGAGCCTCGGACAACTCGTTCATTCGTGTTCCAGAACAGGGGAAGAACGGCAGACGGGCTCGCCCGTGTCGCCCCCGCGCAGGCGGCCGTAGATCTTCTCAACGGCCCCGGTCGCGACCCAGCCGAGGGAGAGGAACTCATCACGTGGATGCGGGGAAACGAGGCGTCATGGCGGATCTGAACGATGCCACGGTACGCGCGCGGAGTGTGCTGCTCGATGCTCTTGACGCCCTTGAGCCACACCTTCCATCGGTCATCTTGATTGGTGCTCAAGCCGTGTACCTGCACACGGGTGGTGCCGACGTCGCACTTGCTGAGTTCACCACTGATGCCGATGTGGCAATTGATGTGCGCACAGTCTCGGACGATCCATTGATCGAACAGGCGATGCTCTCCTCCGGGTTTGTCGCGCAAGTCGGTGGCAGCAGCCCTGGAACATGGATGTCGCCCACAGGCGTGCATGTCGATTTGATGGTGCCCGACGCCATCGCAGGTGCAGGGCGCCGCGGTGTGACAGCTCCCCCGCACGATCGCCGCTCGATGCGTCGCACGGTCGGGATCGAGCCGGTGCTCGTAGACAACACCGTCATGACGGTGGGTGCCCTCAGCGCCGAGGATAGGCGAACGTGCGATGTCCGGGTTGCGGGGCCAGCGGCCCTCTTGATCGCAAAGGTGCACAAGGTTGCCGAACGGCGTGACAACCCTCTGCGCCGCGACAACAAAGACGCGCATGACATCTTTCGGCTACTCGTTGCGATCGAGACGAGCGAGCTCGCCCGCGAGATCGGGAGGCTGCTAGGGGATGAGGTATCCGTCGCCGCGACGCGCAAAGGGCTTCGGATACTCGAGGAGCTGTTCGCGAAGAGTTCCGATGCGCTTGGGGCGCGCATGGCAGGAGCGGCAGAAGTGGGCATCGGTGATCCCGAGCAGACTGCTGTAGCGGTAAGCCTTCTGGCCGCCGACCTGGTTGCAGCCGTGGAAGGCCTGCGTTGACTCACACCCGCGCGGCATCCATTCGCTTCAGCAGTGACCGGCGTCGCGCCTAGCGAGCACGAAGCTCGGCGAGGTGCCCAGGCGATCACATCGGCTCGCGCTACTCCGATCTGCATATGCGCCCGCATTTCGCACGCGCGAATGCAGATATCTGTAGCGCGAGCGACGTGGAGCTCGCGCCGGGGCGGGCGACGGGGACGGGCGACCGGGGCACCTTACGACACCGCCTGCGCCCCCAGCACCACCGCCAGCTCGAGCTTGTCGGCACCCTCCGACCCGGGCTCGGCGGTGTAGACCATGACCCGCAGGTCGTCGCCGGCGACGGCGAGGATGTCGCAGTCCAGCTCGATCGCACCCACGAGCGGATGGTCGATGATCTTATGCCGCGACTGCTCGGCCGCAGCATCCAGCGCCCCCGCCCACAGCTCGTCGAAGGCCGCGCTCGCCTCGCGCAGCTCGGCCACCAGAGCGCGCAGCGGCCGGTCGTTCGGATACCGTGCGGCGGTCAGCCGCAGGTCGGCGACGAGCCTGGCGACCTGATCGTCGTGCTCCTGCGCGCTCTGCCGGGCGCGCGACCCGCTGCCGACGAGGTTGCGCCACACCGCGTTGCGGTCGTTGCCGCGCAGTTGCGAGGTGTCGCCCATGAGTGCGTCATACGGCGCGTTGGCCTGAATGAGGTTCCACGCCGCGTCGTACACCGCGACGGGCGTGTTCGCCAGACGGTCGAGCAGGCGCTGCACGCTGGGCGCGACGTGCGTGGGCACGATGCCGGGTCCGGGCGCCGGCATCCCCGCCCCCAAGAACAGCCGCTCGCGCTCGGTGCTCGACAGGCGCAGCGCCCGCGCGAGCGCCTCGACCACCTGCGTGGACGGTGAACTCGCGCGGCCCTGCTCGAGCCGCGTGAGGTAGTCGACCGAGATGCCGGCCAGTCGTGCGAGCTCTTCGCGGCGCAGACCCGTCGCGCGCCGATGCGCGCCCTGCGGCAGCCCGACATCGCCCGGGACGACGCGATCACGCCACTGGCGCAGCATCCGCCCGAAATCACTCACCTGACCAGCGTGGCACTTTCACGCCCGCGTGTGGTGGCCCTGTCAGTCCTACGAAGCGCAGGGTTCTGGTGCGGGATGCCGCACCCGCGCACGATCGAAGCATGACATCAATTCTCATCACCGGCGCCAACAAGGGCCTCGGCAAGGCCACCGCCCGCCTGCTCGTCGAGCACGGACACACTGTGTATATAGGGGCGAGGGATACCGCGCGCGGCCGTGCCGCCGCAGACGAGATCGGTGCGCGGTTCGTGCAGCTGGACGTGACCGACGACGCCTCGGTCGCCGCGGCGTTCGCGCAGCTCGACACTCTCGACGTACTCGTCAACAACGCGGGTATCGCCGACGGTCTGGGTCCGGCTGAAGACCTGAGCGGCCCCAGTGTGCTGCGCACGTTCGACACCAACGTCGTCGGCATCGTGCGCGTGACCGAGGCGGCCCTGCCGCTGCTGAAGCGTTCGGGCAACCCCGTCGTGGTCAACGTGTCCAGTGCCCTCGGGTCGTTCTGGGCCACGCATGAGCCCTCGCGCCCGGCCTTCTCGTTCCCGTCGATCGCCTACGGATCGAGCAAGGCGGCCGTCTCGATGCTGACGGTGCAGTACGCGAAGGCGCATCCGGAGGTGAAGTTCAACGCCGTCGAACCCGGCGTCACGGCAACTGACCTCGGTGACGGCGGCGCACATCACGGGCGTCCAGCAGACCAGAGCGCGCAGATCGTCGCGCGGCTCGCCGAGATCGGGCTCGACGGCCCGACCGGCACGTTCTGGGAGGATGACGGGCAGCTCAGCTGGTGAGTCCCGTGGATGCCGCGGCGCGGCATCCACGGACTTCAGTGCGACAGGGATTCGCGTCAGCGCAGGGCAGAAAGCGCGTCTGCTTATCCGCGTCATCCCGCAGGCGTCCCTGACCCCAGACCGGGGACGGGCGACCCCTCAGCGTTCGGGCGACTCTTCTCGAACCTTTTCGGCCAGCGCTGGAAAGCTCTGCGTCACGGTCTGCCACAGCAGTTCCACGTCGACCCGGTCATAATGGTGCACCACGAAATCACGATGTCGGGCGGCCTGCCGCCATGACGGATGTGAGAAGCGACCGGGGTCTGCAGCCACCAGGCGCTTCGCCAGATCACCGACCCGATTCGAGAGCGCCTCGAAGGCGAGGGGCAGGGCCGGATCGGTGTCGAAGGCAGCCTTTCCGCGGCCGGCCAGTTCTTCGCTGCGAGCCAGGGCGAGTCCGAGATCCCAGAGCCACCGAGATATCCGTTCGGCGTCGTTCACAGTGCCACCGCGTCATTGATGACTCCGCGATCTCGCACGTCGTCGAGCGCTGTGGCCGGCGTGGCCGAGACCGGAACACCCAAGAGCACTTCGAGGTCAAGTTCAAATTGTGCGATGTCGAAAAGGGTCGTGCCCGCTTCGGGCGTGACGAGAAAGTCGACGTCGCTGTCGGAACGCTGATCTCCGCGCGCCACCGACCCGTAGACGCGCACGTTGCGCAGCCGGGATGCCGCGGCCAGCCGTTCGATCACTGGTGCGAGCTGCCGCAGACGATCGAGCGTGACTTCCCCCGCGGCGGGTGTGGCGAGACGCCGATGTGCCGGGACGGAGAGCAGAACCGCCTCCGGCCGGCGGTGAGCACCGATGATCACGGGCTCGGCCTCGGGGTCGGACCGGAACCGGGCGATCAACCCCGAAAGCCCCGCGCGGGCGTCGGCCACGGGCATTACGTCCATACCGACCTCCAAAGATGTACAACTAATTGTACGTCTTTGGACAAGGCGAGAGCAGCCTGGTGCGAAGACGCGTGGCCGCAGTTCTCAACGGCCGCCTATGCTCCGACGGCACGCATCGCCAGTCGCGCAAGCTCGTCCGCATCGATGCCCGGCCAGCCGTGCAGCATCCCCTTCCACTCCGACGGAACCTCGCTGGCACCGAAGACGGCCCCGGCCAGCGCCCCCGCGATGGCGGCCACAGTATCGGTGTCGTTGCCGCCTCGCACGGCGCGGAACAGCGCGTCGGGCAGCGACCTCGCGTGCGCGACGGCCGACAGCGCACCCTGAAAAGCGCGGACGACCCAGCCGTTCTCGGCCGCGAAGTCGCGGGGGTGGGATGCCACGGCCAGAGCCTCGTCGATGAGCGGAAGCCACCGTGCCCGGGCGGCGGGATCGTACATGTCGAGAGCGGCATATATGTCGAGTTCGCCGGTGTCGATCGCATGCCGGATCGCCAGACACCACAGCGCGCAGGCGTCGACGTTGTCCTGCTCCCAATGGGTGAGCTGCGCGACGCGCCCGGCCGCCGCTGCCAGCTCGGCGGGGCTACGGTGCAGATAGCCGAGCGCGACGGGAGCGGTGCGCATGAGCGATCCGTTGCCGGCGCTGCGTCCGGATGCCTCGTGCGTGCGTGCGGCCAGGGCCGCGGCATCCCGCGCCGTCGGCGAGGCGAGCCGGGAGAGGATGCCGCGGGTCTGTGCACCGACGTCCTTCGCGTCACGCGACCAATCACGCCAGGTGACGACGATCTCGTCGAGAGCCGCCTCGTCTTCGAGCGTGCGTCCCTGCGCGAGAATCTGCAGGATCGGGATGGCCATGCTCGTGTCGTCGGTCCACTCGCCCACGCCGTGCCCGAACACGCCGACCCCGAACCGAGGGGTGACCTCGTCGGGCAGTGTCGGCCCGGACTCGTACTGCGATCCGAGCGCGTCTCCGGCCGCCTGGGCGATCATCGTGCCCACGACGCGGTCGAGCTGTACGGGGTTCATGCGGTCTCCCGAGGGTGAGGTGGCCTGTCGACCGAGTATCGCACCCGCGGGGGCGGCCCACGGCGTGGCGGTAGCGTGGCGTGCACACCCCCCGGAAGGAGTCGCACATGCCGTTGTATCTGGAGGATCTCGAGGCCGGGCAGTCGTTCACCAGCCCTGGGCGCACCATCACCGAGGCCGACGTGGTCTCGTTCGCGGCCTGGACCGGTGACAACAACCAGGTGCACACCGACGTGGAATTCGCGAAGAACACGCGCTACGGCCAGCGGATCGTGCACGGCATGCTGGGGGCATCCCTCTGTCTCGGATTGATAGCTCGTACCGGGGTCTTCGAGGGCAGCGCGGTGGCGCTGCTGGGCATCGACGGGTGGCGGTTCGCCGCGCCGGTCTTCATCGGCGACACCGTCACCTGCACGGTCGAGATCCTCTCCACGCGACCAACCTCGTCGGGCGAGTACGGCATCGTCGAGCGGCAGGTGATGCTGCGCAATCAGCGCGGCGAGACCGTGCAGTCGGGGCGGATGGACGTCATGGTGCTGCGCCGTCCCCTCGACGCGTAGGGAACGGCTGTCGGCGGCTCTCACTACGCTGTGGGGATGGCACCGCAGCAGCTTCCTCCGCAGACCCTGAGCCTGCGCGCGAGCCTCGTGGGCAGCGAGCCCGAGATCTGGCGCGAGATCGAGATCGCCGACGGGGTGTCGCTGGCGCAGCTGCACCAGGTGCTGCAGATCGTGTTCGGGTGGCAGCAGTCGCACCTGCACCGGTTCAGTGAGCAGGATCCGTGGTCGTCGCGCCGCGGCATCCCGCGCATCGGCCCCGAGCCGCGCGAATGGCTCGACCAGTGGAGCCTGATCGAGCAGGACGGCGACGGGGAAGACGAAGCCGAGGCCATTCTGGCCGATGCGTTCAGTCGGGGTGGGCCGCTCTGGTATGAGTACGACTTCGGCGACGGATGGGTGCACCGCATCGAGATGATCGGCAGCCGGCTCGCAGAGATCGGCGAGCCGTTGGTGCGGCTCGTCGCCGGTGCCCGGCGCGGGCCGTTCGAAGACTCCGGCGGCATCGGGGGATACGCCGAAAAGCTCGCGATCATGGCGGACCCGCGGCATCCCGAGCACGCCGAGATCACCGAGTGGGCACGATTCGTCGCAGGACCGTGGGGGTCGATCGACCCCGACGACGCCGACCTCGACGGCGCCCGCAGCGAGCTGGAGCTGCTGACCGGGGCCCCGCCGGCCGACATGTCGGGGCTGGTCGACTCCGCACGCGGGGTTGTGGACGATTCGCCGATCGTCGAGTTCGCATCGAACCTGCCGGTGCCGTACCGCACGAATCTACGCCGGCACCTGCGCGCGACCGGCGTGCTCGACCCGGTCGAGCTCGACGAGGCGGCCGCTGCGGCGCTGATGCGCCCGTATCTGTGGTTGCTTGATCACATCGGCGACGGTGGGCTCACATTGACGCAGGCGGGGTGGATGCCGCCGGCCGATGTGGCCGCGGCCGTCGAGGCGCTGGAGCTGAGACTGGTCTACGGCAAGGGCAATCGCGAGCAGAGCACGCGCGAGGTCGCCGGACTGCGCGAATCGGCGACGCAACTGCGTCTGATCCGCAAGATCAAGGGGCGACTCGAACTGACTGCGCGTGTCCGCACGATCAGGCACGACCCGCGGGCGGTATCGGCGCAAATTGCACATGCGCTGCTGCCGCAGCGCATGGACGACGCGGAGCGGATCGCATCGGTCGTGCTCGTCCTGGGCCTGGCGGACGGCACCTTCACGACATCGGATGAGGCCCGCGCGGCGGTCGTCGACATCGTGAACGGGTTCGGGTATCGCGATCAAGACGGGCGGCAGCTGGACCGATACTGGTTCCGGCCGCTCACCCGATCGGTGCAGGATGTGCTGACCGTGGTTGGACTGTGGCGATGGGTCCCCGGTGGTGAAGCCCCGCCCACGGACGCGTTGCGCGCGTTCGCGCGGATGGCGCTGCGGTGAGCGCATCTGCCGACTGCGCGCGAACGTGACCGCTTACGATGTCACGTACTTCGCGCTCGCCGCAGCGCTTGGGGCACGACTGATCACCGCCGACGCGGGGAGTGAGTGGGCTCGCCACCTGCGAGTTCGTCGCCATCGAAGAGCCGCGCGCGACCACTGCCCGACCCGCGGCATTCGGCGTATCGTGCACACCGTCGCCGTGCGGTGCCGCGGCCGAAAGGAGATCGACATGGGATCACGTTCCGGGGTGCGCTTGCGCGACATCCCCACGAGGCTGGCAACGGGGGCATACATCCTGCACTCCGGCATCACGAAGCTGAAGGCGGGCCCCGAGCAGGTCGCGGGCGTCTACGGCGGCGCGACGGGCGCGTTCCCGGCGCTGAAGCGCATTCCACCCCAGCGGTTCGTCCGGATGCTCGCGATCGGCGAGATCACCGTGGGCTCGCTGCTTCTCGTGCCGTTCATCCCGACGTGGGTCGCCGCCGCGGCGCTGACCGTGTTCTCGTCGGGACTGGTCGGCATGTACCTGCGCACGCCGGCGCTGCGCAAGCCCGGCAGCATCTGGCCGAGCCAGGCCGGCACCGCGATCAGCAAGGATTCGTGGATGCTGGCCATCGGCCTGGGCATGCTCATCGGGTCGGCCGAGGACGACGGGGATTGAACGGGCGAACCTGCGTCTAAACGGGCGAACCTGCGTCTAAGCGGGCGAACCTGCGTCTAAGCGGGCGAACCTGCGTCAGCCGAACACTTCCACGCGACAGGGGACGTGGGGGGCGCGAGCGATGCGCGCGTCGCCGGTGATCAGCGGAGCGCCGAGGTACTCGGCGAGCGCAACGTAGCCGGCGTCATACGTCGAGAGGTTCTCGCGGAGTTGCCACGCTCGGTCGCTCAGCAGCGCCCATGGCCACAACTCGATCAGTAACGCCTGCGTCGCTCGCCGCGCCGCGTCAGCCTGCTCGGGGGTGAGCCGGCGCCTGAGGGCGAGGCCGCGCAGGGCGCTGTCGACCTCAGTCGGCAGCAGGTGCGGCGCGAACATCTTCGTGGCGCTCAGGCGATCAGTGAGGGCGGATGCCACGGCTGAACGAGACGCGGTGACGGCGACGATGGCCGAGGCATCAACGACGACCAGCTCAGCGGCGTCGGCGTCAGGGCCGGCCCGCATGCACGGCCTCGACGATCTCGTCCATCGACAGGTCGGGGTATGACTGTGCGGCCAGCCGTGCGCGCGAGAGCGCCTCGAGCGCACTGGGTGTCGTGGCTATCTGGCGCAACTGCGCACTCAGATACTCCTGCAGCGATCGGCCCGAACGCGCCGCGCGGGCGGCGAGTTCATCCCGGACGTCGTCGGGAACGTTGCGGACGGTGATGGTGACGGCCATGAAAGCAGTTTACTGTCAGTGCAGGCATAATGCATGCACTTTTCGCCTTCCCAACGTTTGTCGGACTCAACGTGTGTCGGTGGCACGCGCTTCGCGCTGCTCGAATCTGCGTGCGCTGCTCGGATCGGCGTCGCCCCGCGCTTCGCGCTGTCCCTTTCCGCGTTCGCGCCTGACATTCGCATGCGCGAACGCAGATTCGGGTAGCGCGTCGCGCCGGGGCTGACCTGGTGGCGGTGGCGGGGCTCGTCGCGCTACTCGGATCGGCGTGCGCTATCCGGATCGGCGTGCGCTGCCCGGATCTGCGTGCGCTGCTCGGCTCGGCGTTGCCCCGCGCTTGGCGCTGTCCCTTTTCGCGTTCGCGCCTGACATTCGCATGCGCGAATGCAGATTCGGGTAGCGCGTCGCGCCAGGGCTGACCTAGCGGCGGTGACGGGGCTCCTCGCGCTGCCTGGATCGGCGTGCGCTACCCGGATCTGCGTGCGCTATCCGGATCGGCGTGCGCTACCCGGATCTGCGTGCGCTGCTCGGCTCGGCGTTGCCCCGCGCATCGCGCTGTCGGTTTCCGCGTTCGCGCCTGACATTTGCATGCGCGAACGCAGATTCGGGTAGCGCGCCACGATGCGGCCCGTCGCCGCGCGGCGACGGGTGGTGACATCGTCGCCGTGCGCCGGCACCGGCGAATCGCCGGGTGTCCGCGGCACCTCGTACCCTTGATGCAGCATGGATCTGGAAGAACTCGACCGACTGTGGGAGCGGCATCCCGCCTGGCGGGTGCTGCGCGCCCAGAACGCGCCGCTGATCCTCTCGTTCCTGGGCCGCCGGTTCATCGACGACAATCGCGGTGCGGTGCCGCTGGGCGAACTCGTCTCGGCGCTCGACGACGAGTTGTTCGCCATTCACCGCGCTTCTCCGGAACGTTACGCACAAGACGCTGCCGCATATATCGACAGCTGGTCCGATCCGAAGGCGGGCTTGCTACGCCGGTTCTATCCGGCCGGTTCTGAAGAGGTGCACGTCGAGGCGACGCCTGCGCTCGAGAAGGCGTATCGCTGGGTCGAGAGCCTGAAGGCCCGCTCGTTCGTCGGCACCGAATCGAGACTGCAGACCCTCGTCGACCTGCTGCGCCAGATCGTGCACGGCTCGCAGACCGACCCGGCCGAGCGCATCGCCGAACTTGAGCGGCGCCGTGACGCGATCGAGAGCGAGCTCGCCGAGGCCCGCGAGGGCCGGTTCGCCGTGCTCGACGACACCGCCTTGCGCGAGCGCTACCAGCAGTTCTCGGCCACGGCCCGCGAGCTGCTCGGCGACTTTCGTGAGGTCGAAGACAACTTCCGCGCGCTCGACCGCTCGGCCCGCGAGAAGATCGCCGGCTGGGAGGGCGGCAAGGGAGCTCTGCTCGAAGAACTCGTCACCAGTCGCACCGATATCGCGTCGTCCGATCAGGGGCGCAGCTTTCAGGCGTTCTACGACTTTCTGCTCTCCGAGGGCCGGCAAGACGAACTCGCTGACCTGCTTGCGGCGATACAGGGGATGCCGCAGCTCGACGCCGATCGCCGGGTGCGACGCGTGCACTACGACTGGGCCGACGCCGCCGAGCGCACCCAACAGACGGTGCGCGCGCTCTCCGAGCAGTTGCGCCGCTTTCTCGAAGACCAGGTGTGGGTGGAGAACCGCCGCGTGCTCGACCTGGTGCGCGCGGTCGAGGCGTCTGCGCTGGCCGTGCGCGACCGCCCGCCGGCGGGCCTCGGTCTCGACGTCGATGAGCCGGGTCTGCCGATCGCGCTCGTGTTCGAGCGACCGCTGTACGACCCACAGCCCGATGTCGTCGTCGACAGCATGCCCGCACCCCAATCGGTCGACGAGCTCGAACTCGATGGCCTGTTCGCACAGCACTTCGTCGACACCGCGCGGTTGGCCGGCAACATCCGTGCCGTCGTGCCGCCGCGTTCGACGGTCGCCCTCGATGACATCGTCGCGCTGTACCCGGTCGAAGAGGGCGCCGCCGAGATCCTCGGCTACCTGTCCCTGGCCGACGACGACCTCGCCGTTGAGATCGATGAGCGCGCCGAAGACATGACCATCGACTATGTCGACACGACCGGCGCTGCGCGCCGGGTGAGAATGCCGAAAGTGACGGTGAGTCGCCGGTGAGAAGCCCTGACGAGCAGGCGGTGGCGACCGCCATCATCGCGCTGATGCGTGAGGTGGTCTACCGTGATGTGCCCGCGCACGAAGCGGTGTGGGAGGCCCTGGCGCGGTATCGGTCTGCCGTTGCCGACCACTTCGCTGACATCGGGGTGGATGTCGTCGTCGACGAGACCGAGGGATACGCCTACCTGCGCACGCGCGAACCCGAAGAGGGCGAGGAGCCGCTGCCGCGCCTGGTCCGGCGCCGCAGCCTCACCTACAACGTGAGCCTGCTGCTCGTGCTGCTGCGCCGCCGCATGGTCGAGTTCGAAGCATCCGGCGAGGTCGGCAAACTCGTTCTCACCCGCGACCAGATCGTCGAGCTGCTGCGGGTGTTCCAGGCCTCCTCCACCAATGAGGCGCGCATCGTCGAGCAGGCCGACCGCACCATCGCGCAGGTCGCCGACCTCGGGTTCCTGCGCGAGCTGCGCGGCCAGCGCGGGGCCTGGGAGGTGCGGCGCATCCTCAAGGCTTACGTCGACGCGCAGACGCTCTCAGATTTCTCGGCGCGGCTGACCGCGTACGCGGGCAGCGACAAGACGGCGGGGGATGCCGCAGACCCGCCGGCTGCGACACCTGTGCTGACCGAGCGTGAGCGAGCCGAGGCATCCCGAATCGTGGGCGAAGGGGGTCGATGATGACCGATGCTCTGTTCTCGGCCCTCGAGGTCGACGGCGCGAACCCGAGCGAGAGCGGCTACCGGCTCGCCCGCGTCGAGGTGTACAACTGGGGCACCTTCGACAAGAGCGTGTGGTCGCTGCAGCCCGACGGGCGCACCGCGCTGCTGACCGGCGACATCGGCAGCGGAAAATCGACGCTCGTCGACGCGATCACCACGCTGTTGCTGCCCGCGCACCGTATCGCGTACAACAAGGCCGCCGGCGCAGAGGCCAAGGAACGCACCCTGCGCAGCTACGTGGAGGGGCACTACAAGTCCGAGCGCAACGAGGCCACCGGGGCGTCTCGCCCGGTCGGGCTGCGTGATCACACCTCGTACTCGGTGATCCTCGGCCGGTTCACGAACATCGGGTACGGCGAGTCGGTGACCATCGCGCAGGTGTTCCATCAGAAAGACCGCAGCGGCGGACAGCCCGAGCGGTTCTTCGTGACGGCATCGGTGCCGCTGTCGATCGATCCCGATTTCAGCCGGTTCGGCTCTGACCTGAAGGCGCTGCGCGCGCAATTGCGCGCCCGCGGTGCCGACATCGACAACACCTTCCCCGAATATCACCGCCGGCTGCGGCGTCTGCTGGGCATTCCGTCCGAGCAGGCGATGGATCTTTTCCACCAGACGGTGTCGATGAAATCCGTCGGCAACCTGAACGATTTTGTGCGCGATCACATGCTCGAACCCGTCGATGCGTCCGACCGGGTGCGGGCCATCGTCGACCATTTCGACAACCTCGTCACCGCGCACGAGGCTGTGCGCACCGCCACCGAGCAGCTCGCAGTGCTGGGCCCGCTGGTGGCCGCCGCCGACAGGTTCGAGCTGGCTGCGACCAGACACCGCGAGCTGTCCGATGAACGCTCGGCGGTGGTCCCCTTCATCGCCGAACGGGTGCGCGAACTCGCCGCGGCGGGGGTCGCAGCGGCCGATGGCGAGCTTGCCGACGCCGACGCGCGCAAGGGTGAGATCGGCGGGGCACGGGACGCCCTCGTTCCTGAACGCGACCGGCTCGTGCTCGAACGTGCAGGCGTCGGCGGTGACCGGCTGAGCGCGCTGGAGCACGAGATTCCGCAGGCGCACGCCGTGCACGAAGAACGCGTCGAACGGTTCCGCGCCTACAGCGCGCAGCTGAGCGCCCTGGCGATGGAGCCCGTCGAGACAGAAACCGACTTCCGCGCGCGTGTCGAAGCTGTCGCCGCAGGCCGGGCACGGCTCGACGACGACCGCACAGCGCTGCGCGCACGACAGGAGCCGCTGTTCGACCGGCGCGCCGAGGTGCGGCACGCTCGGCGGGGAGTGTCCGACGAGCTCGAGGGACTTGCCACCCGCCGCAACAGCCTGCCCGCCGACCTCGATCGCGTGCGGCACACCCTGTGCGCCCAGCTCGGCCTCGACGAGACCGAGGTGCCGTTCGCGGCCGAGCTTCTGGACATCCGCGACGACTTCGCCCCGTGGCGCGGCGCCGCCGAGCGCGTGCTGCGTGGGTTCGCCCTGTCGCTGCTGGTGCCGCAGCGCCTGTACTCGCAGGTGTCGCAGTGGGTCAACGACAACCGGCTGAACGCGCATCTCGTCTACCTGCGGGTGGCCGAACGGCGCGTGCGCACCATCCCGGCCGCGCATGAGGGGCCCCGGCTGGCCGACGCGGTCACCGTCGAACCAGGATCGTTCGAGGAGTTCCTGCGCGGCGAGCTGGAACGCCGTGCCGACCACGTGCTGGCCTCATCGGTCGCCCAGCTGCAGCAGGAAGACCGCGCCGTCACCGTACAGGGCCTGATCCGCGACCGCGACCGGCACGAGAAGGACGACCGGCGGGCGGTCACCGATCCGCGCTCATGGGTGCTGGGCCGCGGCAGCGAAGAGAAACTCGCCGCTTTGCAAGCCGAACTCGCCGAACACGACGACGCGCTCGCCGAGATCGAACATGCCCTGGCGGCCATCGATACGGATGCCGCGGCCCTGGCCGCACGCGGGCAGGCACTTGCCGCCCTCGAGCAATATTCGGCGTGGCAGCCGCTGGATGTGACGGCGGCGGCGGCTCAACTGGCGACCCTGGAAGACGAGCGCCGTGCCCTGGTGGCAGGGTCGAGTCGACTGACGGCGATCGATGAGCAACTGGCCGGGCTCGACGCCGAAGACGCGCGGCTGCGTGCAGAGTACGACGACGTCATCGGCCGGATCGGCGCGCTGCGCACCACCCGCGACACCCTCGCCCAGCGTGAGAGGCGTGAACAGGAGACGATCGCCTCGCTCGACGACGATGTTCTCGCTCGTGCGCGGGCACTGTATCCGAGCCTGTCCGAGCGCGCCGGGCGCAAAGACCTGCGCACGATCGACGGCTGCGACCGGCTCGCGCAGACGCTCATCGGTGGGCTCAACAGTGCCATCGACGCCGCCCAACGCGAGATGAACGGCTACACCACCAGCATCCAGCAGCAGATGGGCGAGTTCCTGCGGCGTTGGCCGGCGCTGCGCGACGAGATGGATGCCGACATCCGGTCGATCGGCGACTTCCGCGCGCTGCACGAACGTGTGCAGCGCGATGACCTGCCGCGATTCGAGAGCGAGTTCCGGCACCAGCTGAACACGAACGCCATGCGAGAGCTCGTCGGCTTCAATGCGTGGCTGCGCAAGCAGGCCGACGAGATCCGCGTGCGCATCGAGACGATCAACCAGGCGCTCGAAGCGATCGACTACAACCCCGGGCGGATCATCGTGCTCGTCGCCGAGCCCACCGTCAACCAAGAGGTTCGGCGGTTCCGCAGCGACCTGCGCGAGGCGACGACCGACGCGCTGGCCACCGACGGAGGTGATCCCGAGCGGCAGTTCGAGCAGATTCGTGCACTCATCGAGAGGTTCAAGGGTCGGCCTGGTCACGCCGAGACCGACCGCACCTGGACTCGCCGCGTCACCGACGTGCGCACCTGGTTCACGTTCGCCGCCAGCGAGCAGGATCGCACCACCGGCGAGGAATTCGAGCACTACACCGACTCCGACGGCAAATCGGGCGGACAGAAAGAGAAGCTCGCCTACACGATTCTTGCGGCATCCCTCGCCTATCAGTTCAAACTGCAGTGGGGCCAGGTCGCCTCGCGCGACTTCCGTTTTGTCGTCATCGACGAGGCGTTCGGACGGGGGTCGGATGCCTCGACCCGGTATGCGCTGGAGCTGTTCGCCAAGCTCGGCCTGCAGCTGCTGATCGTCACCCCGCTGCAGAAGGTGCATGTGATCGAGCCGTATGTCAGCGCGATCGGCTTCGTCGACAACCCGACCGGGGCAGCCTCACGGGTGCGCACGCTCACGATCGAGGAGTTCCGCGAGCAGCAGCGGGCGAGCGCGCTGGCGGCGGCGGAGCGCGCGTGATGACGCTCGTTGGGCTCCCGCGCGCTGAGCGAGCCGCGCAGGTGCGGGCCGCGCCCGTTGGGATCCCGCGCGCTGGGCTTCCGCTCGTTGAGCTCCCGCTCGGTGGGCTTCCGCGCGTTGGGCTCCCGCGCGTTGAGCGAGCCGCGCAGCGGCGAGTCGAAACGCACAGGACGATCCGATGACCGACCCTGCCCGCTGGACCGGCGTCGACGGCATTCGCGACGCCGCGCGTCGACGGTGGAACGACGGCTCCCTTCCCCGCGCCTATGCGGGCGGCGACGTGTTCCCGACGATCGAGGTGCCGTTGCGGCATCCCTCTGCCGCCGACCTCGGGGAGCACTTCGACGCGGCCCGCACGTGGGTGGATGCCGTTGTGCGCGGTTCGCGCGACGGCCTCGCATATGACGTGCAGCGCGGACGCATCGGCGGACGGGTCTCAGGCGCGACCGAGGTGCCGGTGCGGGCGATCGTCTCGACCTACGCGCAGGCATGGCGCCTGCTCGGAGTTGCCGATGACGCCGAAGCGTTCCGTCGGCTCGTCGCCGAGGCGAGCGAGGTACGCGCAGCGCAGGAGTGGGCGCTCGCGCACCCGCGTGCGGCGATACCGTTGTCTGCGTCGTGGCAGCCGCTGCTGGCCGCGTATCGATGGCTCGACGGGCATCGCGGCTCGGGCCGGTACCTGCGCCAGGTCGACGCGCCCGGCGTCGACACGAAGTTCATCGAACAGCATCGGGCACCGCTGGCCGACATGCTCGGTGTGTCTGGCTCGGCGGCAGGCTTCGTCCGCGGGCTCGGGCTGGCAGCCAAGCCCGCGATGGTGCGGCTGCGCTTCGACCCAGCGGTGTTCGGATTTCCGGCGGAGCTGAGCGAGGCGTCATTCCGCGTCGACGAACTCGGAGCGCTGACTGCCCGGCTGCACAGCGCGTTGATCGTGGAAAACGAGATCACTTACCTAAGTGTTCCGGTACCGGCCGGTGGCGTCGTGCTGTGGGGCAAGGGATACGACGCCGACCAGCCGGCGTCGCTGGCCTGGCTGGCCGACGTGCCCGTGCTGTACTGGGGCGACCTCGATACGCATGGGTTCGGCATTCTCAACCGCGTGCGCGCGTGGTTGCCGCAGGCGGAGTCGATCCTGATGGACCGTGAGACTCTGCTCGCGCACCGTGAACGGTGGGTGCAGGAGGATGCGGGGACCAACGCGGTACTGCCGAGACTGGATGCCGCGGAGCACGCCCTGTACGAAGACCTCGTGACCGACCGGTTCGGCGCCGGGGTGCGCCTGGAGCAGGAGCGCATCGATTGGGAGTGGGCGCTGCAGCGCCTCACGCCACGGTTCGGGTGAGGCGCGGCCGGTGGGCCGTGCGCTCCCCGCGCTATCCGGATCGGCGTTTTGCTGCCCAGATCGGCTCGCGCTGTTCGACCCGGCGTGCGCTGCCTGGATCGGCTCGCGCTGCCCGGATCGGCTCGCGCTACTCGAATCGGCCCGCGCTGCTCGGATCTGCGTGCGCTGCTCGGATCGGCGGTGCCCCGCGCTTCGCGCTGTCGGTTTTCGCGTTCGCGCCTGACATTTGCATGCGCGAATGCAGATTGGAGTAGCGCGTGGTGCCGGGGGCTGACCGGGTGGCGGTGGCGGGGCTCCTCGCGCTGTTCGGATCTGCGTGCGCGACCCGGATCTGCGTGCGCTGCTCGGATCTGCGTGCGCTACTCGAATCGGCGGCGGCCCGCGCTTCGCGCTGTCCCTTTTCGCGTTCGCGCCTGACATTTGCATGCGCGAATGCAGATTGGAGTAGCGCGTCGCGCCGGGGCTGACCTGGTGGCGGTGGCGGGGCTCCTCGCGCTGCTCGGATCTGCGTGCGCTACCCGAATCTGCGTGCGCTGCTCGGATCGGCGGCGCCCCGCGCTTCGCGCTGTCCTTTTCCGCGTTCGCGCTGTCCTTTTCCGCGTTCGCGCTGTCGGTTTCCGCGTTCGCGCCTGACATTTGCATGCGCGAATGCAGATTGGAGTAGCGCGTCGTGCCGGGGGCTGACCTGGTGGCGGTGGCGGGGCTGCTCGCGCTACCTGGATCTGCGTGCGCTACCCGGATCGGCTCGCGCTGCCCGGATCGGCGTGCGCTACTCGGATCGGCCGCGCCCCGCGCTTCGCGCCACCCGCCGCGCGGCGGCATCCCTCAGAACAGGATGACCTGCCGCACGGCCTCGCCCGCGGCGAGGGTGTCCATCGCGGCGTTGATGTCGTCGAGCGCTATCCGGCTCGAAATCAGCGCCTCGACGGGCAGGCGTCCCTCGCGCCACAGCTGCGCATAGCGCGGGATGTCGCGACTCGGCACCGCCGAACCCAGATACGAGCCGACGATCGTACGCGCCTCGGCCGTGATGGTCAGCGGCGTGATTGTGCTCGTTGCGGTCGGTGCCGGCAGCCCGACGGTCACGGTGCGGCCGCCCGGGGCGGTCAGGGCGAACGCCGTCTCGAACGCCCGCGGATGCCCGGCCGCCTCAACAACCAGAGGCGCGCGCAGCCCAGTGGCCACGGCATCACCGGGCGTCATCGCGTCATCGGCGCCCAGCTCACGGGCGCGATCGAGCTTGGCCTGCAGCGCGTCGATCCCGATCACACGTCCGTGCCCGAGCGAGATCGCCGTGATCAGCGCGGCCATGCCCACACCGCCCAACCCGACGACGATGACGTCTTGCCCGGGCTGGATCTCGCCGGCGTTGATCACCGCCCCACCTCCGGTGAGCACGGCGCAGCCGAGTACCGCGGCGATGTCGGGTGCGACATCCCGCCCCACCACGACGGCCGAGCGGTGGTCGACCACCGCGTGCGTAGCGAATCCCGAGACGCCCAGATGATGGTGCACGGTCTGCCCATCGCGACGCAGGCGCGACCCGCCGGCCATCAGCACGCCGGCGTTGTTGGCGCGGCTGCCGACCTCGCAGGGCAGGCGCCCGTCGGTCTGGCACGCGGCGCACTGCCCGCACCGCGGCAGGAACGACATGACGACGCGGTCGCCGACTGTGAAGCCGGGGGTCTCGCCTCCTGTCCGTTCGATGGTTCCGGATGCCTCGTGTCCGAGAAGCATCGGGACCGGCCGGGGCCGGTTTCCGTCGACCACCGACAGATCGGAGTGGCACACGCCCGCCGCTTCGATGCGCACCAGCAGCTCTCCGGCGTGGGGCGCGTCGAGCTCGAGCGCGCTGATCGTGAGCGGCTGCGAGCGAGCGAACGGGCGGTTGCGCCCGATCTCGTCGAGAACGGCCCCGGTGATCTTCATGAGTCTCCCTCGGCTCAAGCATGCGCGTTGCCCAGCAATGTACTGCACATCGGAACCCCGGTTCGCGGCCGCTACGCTGACGATATGCCCCAGCGCTCTGCGACTCGCTCCATGCCGCCCACACCGGTGGTGTTGGTCGTCTGGATCGTTTCTCTGCTCGCCGGCACGGCCCTGGGTGCGTGGCTGCTGGGCATGATCACACCGATGGACGAAGACCCGGTCTCGGCGCTGATACTCGGTGGGTTCGTCGGCGTGTTCGCCGGCCTCGTCGCGGCGGCCGGCATCACCGGAGGGATGATCATGGCCGGAGCGTGGGGGATCATCCCCGGCATCGGCGTCGGCATCGCCCTGTTCGGACTGGTGGCGACCAGCTTCGCCCCGGGGCCGTGGGCTGTGGTCGGGGTGGCCGGGTTCATCGTCGCGATCATCGGGTTCTACGCGGCGGGACTGTCGAGCGGCTACACGCCGCCGACCGTGGTGACGCTTTTCGGCTCGCCGCTGACGGCGGTCGCCGGCGTCGTGTTCATCGTGGTCGGCATTCTCGGCGACAACCTCATGCTGTTGGTGATCGGCATCGGCTGCCTCGCCGCCGCGGGCACCATCCTCGGCTTCCGCCTCGTACACAGGCGCCGCGTCCGCGACGAGCCACCGGCCTCGCGTTGACCCTGAGCGCCCTGTCTCGGGCGGAACGATCGCGGTTACGATGACACTGTGCACCGGATCTTCGGCACCACGTTCGCCTCGGTCTATCCGCTTTATGTCGCGAAGGCCGAGCGTAAAGGGCGTACGAGAGACGAGCTCGACCAGATCATCCGCTGGCTGACCGGATTCGACGAGGTGGCATTGCGACGGCACCTCGACGACGCGTCGACGTTCCAGGAGTTCTTCGCCGATGCGACGTTGAACCCGAATGCCGCGCTGATCACCGGAGTGGTCTGCGGAGTGCGGGTGGAAGAGATCGACGACCCGCTCATGCAGAAGATCCGCTATCTCGACAAGCTCGTCGACGAACTCGCGCGCGGCAAGGCGATGGAGAAGATCCTGCGCGGCTGAGCCGGGCCGGTAGGGCGCGATCCGAGTGGGCGCGGCATCCCGTTACTTCTTTGTCAGCACCAGCGAGAACTCGACGAAGCCCGTCTTCTCGACCGTGACGAACCCGAGGCTGGGCGCCTCGACGCCGTAGTCGGCGAAGGTGATCGGAATGCTGCCGGCCACCTGCGCCGTCGTGCCGTCGAAGACGACGTCGAGGGTCACCGACACGTCGTTCGTGGTGCCGGCGAGCATCAGTGCGCCCCTCGCCGTCACGGTCTGCTTCGCCCCGAGTCGTGGGGTGGATGCCGCGGCCACCGGCTCGCTGAGGGTGAACGTCGCAGTGGGGTAGCGAAAGGTCTGCATCGCCGTGTTGCGAAAGTACGAGTCGCGGCTGCCCTGGTCGGTGGCGATCGAGGCGACGTCGACCGTGAATGTCGCCGCGGTCACCGTCTCGCCGTCGACCGTCACCTCGCCGGTCACCTGGTCGGTGCGCCCGTCGACGGACACGTGTGTGCCGTTGAGAACTTCGTCGACCCGGTATCCGGCATATGAGCCGTCGGAGACCTGCCAGTCGCCTTGCACGTCACCGGGTGCGACAGTCGCTCCCGCTGACGCGTTGGTCGTGACGGTCGGCACCGCATCGGGGGCGCCGACGATCACGTCGCGGTAGAAGACCGGGCCGGCGAACGCGACGAGGGCGCCCACCACAAGCACCGCTCCCACGGCGGTGATCGCGACGACGGCACGCTTTCTCATGCCTCAACCGTACGGAGCACTGCTGGGAAGAGTGTTTGACGATGACAGCCGGTTGCTCTGGTGCTGCGGTTCGTCGACCGCAGCTGTTGCGTGAGGTGTCCCACAGAAACTGTCCCTTGTTCTCTGTTGGTTTGTGTTGTATCGTGTGGGAAACCATAGGAGGCCGAGATGTACGCGATGGAGCGTCAGCAGCTCATCGAGAGATTGCTCGTCGATGAAGGACGCGTGGGTGTGCACGATCTGTCGGCGCGGTTCAAGGTGACGACCGAGACCGTGCGCCGTGACCTCGACGCCCTCGAGCGCTCCGGCGCTCTGCGTCGCGTGCACGGTGGTGCCGTACCTCTCGAGCGCGGCAGCACTATCGAGCCGAGCCTCACCGAGCGCATCCATCGCAACGCGCAGCAGAAGTCGGCCATCGCCGCCCGCGCCCTGCAGGCGATCGACCGGGGATTTCGTGGATCGGTCTTTCTCGACGCCGGCACCACCACCGCCGCGATCGCCGAGCAGCTGCCCGGGCGGCTGGCCGCCGTGCAGGGCACGGCCGACATCGTCACGCACTCGCTCACTCTCGCGCCGCTGCTGGCGACCGTCTCAGACATCACTCTCACCGTGGTCGGCGGCCGGGTGCGCGGTGTCACCGCCGCCGCGGTGGGCGCCGGCACCGTCGGCGCCATCTCGGCCCTTCGCCCCGACATCGTCTTCGTCGGAACCAACGGCATCTCGGCGGCCTTCGGGCTGAGCACCCCCGACCCCGAAGAGGCCGCCGTCAAAGCGGCGATCGTCCGGGCCGCCCGCCGCGTGATCGTCGTCGCCGACTCGGGCAAGTTCGACGTCGAGTCGCTCGTCAGATTCGCCGCACTCGACGACATCGACGTACTCGTGACAGATACGGAACCGCCGGGCGACCTCGCCGACGCGCTCACGACAGCAGAAGTCGAGGTGTGGCTGGCATGATCGTCACCGTCACCGCCAATCCCTCGCTGGATCGCACCATCGTGCTCGACGCGCCGCTGCAGCCGGGCGCCGTGCAGGCCGCGGCATCCACCCGTGAAGACGCCGGAGGAAAGGGCATAAACGTCGCGCGCGTGCTCGCTGCGGCGGGTGCGTCTGCCCTGGCCGTGCTGCCCCTGGCTGAAGGCGACCCGTACGGCACCGTGCTGACCGCCGAGCGCCTTGCCGCCCGCACGGTGCCGGTGGCCGGGCACTGCCGCGCCAACGTCACCATCACCGACCCCGCGGGAGTGACGACCAAGCTCAACCTGCCCGGCGAGATGCCCTCGGCCGACGAGCTCACCGCTCTGCAGAACGCCGTCGTCGAGACCGCCGAGGGTGCGCGCTGGGTCGTTCTGGCCGGCTCGCTGCCGCCCGGCGTGCCCGACGACTTCTACGCCCAGGTCATCACCGCGGTGCGCGAGCGCTGGGGCGCGGCGGCGCCGCGGATGGCCGTGGATGCCTCGGGCCCGGCGCTTGCCGCGGTCGTGGCGCGGGCGCATCCCGATCTGATCAAGCCCAACGACGACGAGCTGGCCGAGCTGACCGGCGTCTCGCTCGACGCCGCGGACGCCGACGTCGACGCCTTGACCGATGCGAATGACCTCGCCCAGGCGGCGGCCCGCCTCGGGCGCGCCCTGGTGCCGGCGAAGGTCGGGGCGGCGCTGATCACCCTCGGCGGGCGCGGTGCGGTGCTGGTCACGCCCGACGGCGCATATGCCGCAGTGCCGCCGCCGACGCGGGTGCGCAGCACCGTCGGGGCGGGCGACAGCTCGCTCGCGGGCTACCTGCTCGCCGAATCGCGCGGGGCCGACCCGGCCGCGTGCCTGGTCTCATCGATCCGACACGGGGCGGCTGCGGCATCCCTGCCTGGAACCATGGCGCCGCGACCCGGCGACCTTCCCACGGCCGACATCGCGGTCGCACACCTGTAGAAACCACTCCTGACCGACGGAGGTCATCATGTCCCACACCATCACCCCCGAGCTCGTGAGTCTCGACGCGGATCTCGGCGCCGACAAGGCCGCCGTCATCCGCGCGCTCGCGCAGCGCGTCGTCACCGAGGGGCGCGCGAGCGACGCCGAGGCGCTGTTCGCCGACGCGTGGAAGCGCGAGCAGCAGGATGAGACCGGCCTGCCCGGCGGCATCGCCATTCCGCATGCCAAGAGCCCGGCCGTCACCGAGCCGTCGCTGGCCTTCGCGCGGCTGACGCCCGGCGTCGAGTTCGGCGCCGACGACGGGCCGGCCGATCTCGTCTTTCTCATCGCTGCGCCCGCCGATGCCGCCGAGGCACACCTCGCGGTGCTCTCGAAGCTGGCCCGCAGCCTGATGCAAGACGAGTTCACTGCCGGCCTGCGGGCAGCCGCCACGCCCGAAGAGGTGACGCAGATCGTGCGCGTCGCCATCGGCGAAGAAGAGGGGGATGCCGCGGATGCGGCTGCGAGCGAGGACGCGCCATCAGCGGCGGCGGGGTCGCATGCGGATGCCCCCGCCGAAGTCGCGCCGGCTGCAGCATCCGGCACCCGCATCGTGGCCGTGACCGCCTGCGCCACCGGCATTGCCCACACGTTCATGGCCGCCGACGCGCTGACGGCCGCGGGCACCAAGACCGGCGTCGACCTCGTCGTCGAGCCGCAGGGCTCCAGCGGTTACCACGCGCTGCCCGCAGAGGTCATCGCCGCCGCCGACGCGGTGATCTTCGCTGTCGACGTCGATGTGCGCGAGCCGCAGCGCTTCGCCGGCAAGCCCGTCGTGCGCGCATCGGTGAAGGCCGGCATCGAGCGCCCCGAAGAACTCATCCGCGAAGCGGTGGAAGCGGCATCCGACCCCCATGCCGAACGTGTGACGGGCGAGGCCGCGGCGACGACCTCGGATGCCCCCGCCGAATCGGGTGGGGCGCGCATCAAGCGCATTCTGCTGACCGGCGTCAGCTACATGATCCCGTTCGTCGCCGGCGGCGGACTGCTCATGGCGATCGGATTCCTCCTGGCCGGGTACGGGATCGCCCTGACACACGAGGGTGACAGCGTCAGCAATGCCGTCTATGCACTGCAGAACTACGCGCTCTGGAACCTTCCGCCCGAAGGCCTCGTCTACTATCTCGGCGCGATAGCGTTCGAGATCGGCAGCGTGAGCATGGGCTTCCTGGTTCCTGCCCTGGCCGGTTACATCGCCTTTGCGATCGCCGACCGTCCGGGCATCGCCCCCGGATTCGTCGCCGGATCGATCGCCGTGTTCATGAACGCCGGCTTCATCGGCGGCCTCGTCGGTGGTCTCATCGCCGGGTACGCGGCCTACCTCATCGGCAAGCCCGCCGTGCCGCGCTGGCTGCGCGGGCTGATGCCGGTGGTCATCATTCCGCTGCTGGCCTCGGCTATCGCCTCGGGCCTCATGCTGCTGATCCTCGGCGCACCGATCGCGTGGCTCATGACGCAGATGACATCGTTCTTGAACGGCCTCACCGGCGCCGGGGCGATCGGACTGGGCGTGATTCTCGGCCTGATGATGTGCTTCGACCTGGGTGGGCCGGTCAACAAGACCGCCTACGCGTTCGCCGTCGCCGGGCTGGCCGCCCAGACCCCGGCCGCGTTCCACATCATGGCCGCCGTGATGTGCGCCGGCATGGTGCCGCCGCTGGGCATGGCGTTGGCTTCGACCGTGCTGCACCGCCGCGGATTCACCACCGTCGAGCGCGAGAACGGCGCCGCGGCCTGGCTTCTCGGGCTGTCGTTTATCTCCGAGGGGGCGATTCCGTTCGCCGCCGCCGATCCGCTGCGCGTGATCCCGGCCAACCTCGTCGGGGGAGCGGTCACCGGCGCCCTGTGCATGGCGTTCAGCGTGGGATCCCGTGCCCCGCACGGTGGGATCTTCGTGTTCTTCGCGATCGACCCGATCTGGGGATTCCTTCTCGCGCTGGTGGCCGGCACCGTGGTCACGGCCCTCGTGCTGGTCGCGCTGAAGAAGTTCATCGGGCGCGGCGAGAGTGTCGAGGCACCCGCCGCTGTCGCCGTCGCCGCTTGACGTCGGTTTTCTGACCGGGAGGCCGCATTCGGGGGATGCGGCCTCCCTTTTGCGTGCTCCCGCGCGCTGAAGGGAGGGACCGTGCGCACCGCGGGGTGGTGGGATGCGGCATCCCGAACGAAGATGAGGCCATGAGCAACACCGAGACGCACCCGCACGAGGTCGTCTGCCACGATGGCGGGCTGCCCGGGCCCCGTTCCCAGTGCGCCGACGGCGTGCCGGTCGAGATCATCGAGGCGCGCGAGGTGCCGTTGGGCGGGCCGCGCGCCATGACGGTGCGCCGCACGCTGCCACAGCGACAGCGCTCGATGATCGGCGCGTGGTGCTTCGCCGATCACTACGGGCCCGACGACGTCTCGATGACCGGCGGCATGGATGTCGCGCCCCATCCGCACACTGGACTGCAGACGGTCAGCTGGTTGTTCGAGGGCGCCATCGACCACATCGACTCGGGTGGCAACACCGGTCGGGTGCTGCCGGGGCAGCTGAACCTCATGACCGCCGGGCACGGCATCTGCCACAGCGAAGTCTCGACGGAATCGACCACCGTGCTGCACGGCGTGCAGCTGTGGCTGGCCCTGCCCGACGCTGTGCGTGACACGCTGCCGCGGCGCTTCGAGCACTACGAGCCCGAGCCCGTCGCCTTCGATGGCGGGTCGGCCCTGATCTTTCTGGGACAGCTGCTGGGTGCGGCATCCCCCGTCGCCGTGCACTCGCCGCTCGTGGCCGCCGAGATCCGGCTCGATCCCGCTGCGACGCTGGAGCTGCCGGTCGATCCGCGCTTCGAGCACGGGGTTTTGGTGGATGCCGGTGACCTGACGCTTGAGGGAGTGTCGGTGCCGCACGCCACAATGGGGTACACCGGCATCGGGTCGACCATGTTGCGGCTGCGCAATGAGGGGACGACCCCCGCACGGGCGGTGCTGATCGGTGGCGCGCCGTTCGGCGAAGACATCATCATGTGGTGGAACTTCGTCGGTCGTGATTCCGACGAGATCACCCGGTATCGGCAGGAGTGGCAGGACGAGAGCGACCGCTTCGGCGAGGTGCTCGGCTATGTCGGCCACGACCCCGACGGCCTGAAGCGGCTGCCCGCTCCGGCGCTGCCGGGAGTGCGGCTGCACCCGAGGCAGAATCGTCCGCCGCACGTGCAGGGGTAGGGCGGCGGGCGCCCGTCACGCCGCCGATGAGGCAAGCTCGCGCGCGAAGCGCAGTGCCGCCATGGCGGCCCGCCGCCCCGCGCGCGTGGCGCCGAGCGTCGAGGCAGACGCGCCGTAACCGGCCAGATACAGGCCCGGCAGCTTCGCGACGGTCACCCCGTCATCGGCCATGATGATGCCGCCGGTGCGCTCTCGGATCCCCAGTCCGCGCAGATGCGGGATGTGCGCGCGGAACCCCGTCGCCCACAGAATCGCGTCGATCGGCGTCTCCCAGCCGTCGACCACCGCGCGCCCGGGCAGGGGCGCGACATGGCCGACGAGCGAGTCGGCTTCGCCCTGACTCGGGTAGTGGGAACCATCGGCACCCGGGCCGTCGAGCACCGCGGCATCCCGTGTCAGCCGCACCAGCTGCCCGCGGCTGACCAGCAGGCCCGAGGCGATGTCGGGCGTGTACAGCTCGTTGAGCGCAAGGCCGGTGGCCGCCGACACCGACAACGGTGGCAGCCCCTGCCGGGTGCGGGCCGACACTGATCGTTCGACCTCCAAGCCCCACTCGCTGTCGAACGTGCGGCGCGTCCACTGCGGCGTTCGTCGGGTCGTCCACACCGTCTCGACGTCGTGCGCATGCAGCTCTTGCACGGCCTGTATCGCCGAGGTGCCGCCGCCGACCACCAGCACGCGCTGCCCGCGAAACTCGTCGGCCGAGCGATAGTCGTGCGTGTGCAGCTGCCGTCCCGCGAACGTGCCGGGGTAGTGCGGCAGGTACGGACTGTCCCAGGTGCCGGTGGCGCTGATGATGGATGCCGCGGCCACCGCGCCGCGATCGGTGTGCACCGTGAACACCCCGTCGTCGCGGGTGACGCCGGTGACCGTCACCGGCCGAAGGACCGGCAGCGCGAAGCGGCTTTCGTACTCTCCGAAGTAGCGGGGCACGACGCGATTGGCCGGCTCGGTCGGATCGGGGTCTTCCAGCGGGGCGGCCGGCAGCGCATGGATCCCGTGGGCGCGATCGAACGTCAGTGAGTCCCAGCGGTGCCGCCAGGCGCCGCCCGGGCCGTCGTTCCCGTCGAAGACGACGACATCCCGCCAGGGCTGCAGTCCGCGGGCGCCGAGGTAATACGCGGCGGAGAGCCCGGCCTGTCCGGCGCCGATCACCGCGACCTGCAGCATCCGCCCGTCGAACACATTCGTCACCGTGGCGACAGCGTCGCCGCGTGCCGGTTTATTCCGTCGACTGCCGTCAGCGGCGCTTCTGCGGGCGCAGGATGATGCCGAAGAACCAGTTGATCAGCGTGATGATGAGGGCGGCCAGCACGCCCCACCAGAAGTCCTCGACCCGCAGACCCCAGTTCCACGCGGTCGTGATCCACGCGGTGATCCACAGCAGCAGACCGTTCACGATGAGCGAGATCAGGCCGAGCGTGAGGATGTACAGCGGGAACGCGACGATCTTGATCACCGTGCCGATGACCGTGTTCACGATCGCGAAGATCGCCGCCACGATCAGCAGCGTGAGCATCAGGGGCAGCGGCTCGTTCCAGTCCACGTGGATCGGGAGCACGCTCACCGTCAACGCCGGGATCAGCGTGACCACCCAGATCGCGAACGCGTTGACGACGACGCGGATGATGAATCGCATTCGCACAGTCTGACATGCGCGCGCGCGTCGGGCGAGGGGGACTACCCGTCGCGCGCGACCCGGTGCGCGCGAAGAAGCCGTTCGGCGTGGTCGAGGTCGATGGTGCCCGTGGCAAGTCCGAGCACGAGATCGAACGCCGCGTCGGTGGTGAAGTCGTGGGCGAAGCCGTTGATCCACAAGAAGGCCACCATCATGGTCCAGCCGGTGCGCTTGTTCCCGTCGATCAGGGCGTGGTCGCGCAGCATCGACTCGAGCAGCGCCGCGGCCTTGCGGTCGAGGGTGGGGTAGGCGTCTTCGCCGAAGGCGGATGCCGCGGGCCGTGCCGTCGCCGATGCGAGCAGTCCGACATCTCTGACGTGGAAGCCCAGCGTCTGTGCGATCTGCAGCGCGTCGTCGAGGGTCAGGAACTGCGTCATGCGTCGGCGAGACGCTCGAGCAGTTCGGCGTCGTGTGCGCGCACGAAGTCGACGGCCTCGGCGATCTGCGCGCCGCGATCCCGGCGCGCCGCGATCAACTGCGCGCCCTGCAACAGCAGGGCATGCTTCGAGACGTGCTCGGCCGCCGCTATCTCCTCGAGCTTCGCGTCGAGTTCTGCAGGCAGTCGCACCGTCATCGCCATACCAGAATGGTACCAAGGCCGTGGGCGTTTCGGCTCGCTGCGCTCGCTCAACGAGCGGTGTGCTGCGGGTTGTGCTCGCTCGACGAGCAGTGGGCACCGGCCGGCGCTCGTAGACTCTTGTGCGTGACCGAAGACGCTCCCGTTCGCATCCGCCCCGAGATCGCGGCGCTGCCCCCGTACAAGCAGGGCAAGCAGGCCGGCACCGAGGCGTTCAAGCTCTCCAGCAACGAGAACCCGTACGAGCCGCTGCCCGCCGTCGTCGAGGCGCTGCGGCGCACCGTGGGAGTGAACAGATACCCGGATGCCACGGCCGCCCGCCTGCGGCAGGCCCTGGCGGTGCGATTCGGCGTCACGCCCGACGAGGTGCACATCGGCGCCGGGAGCGTGTCGATCCTCTCCCAGCTGATGCTGGCCGTCGCCGGCCCCGGTGACGAGATCGTCTACGCGTGGCGCTCGTTCGAGGCCTACCCCGGGCTCGTGCTCGTCTCAGGCGCCACCCCGGTCGAAGTGCCGCTGGCATCCGGTGCCCGCCACGATCTCGACGCGATGGCGGCGGCGGTCACCGACCGCACGCGCGCGGTCATCGTGTGCAGCCCGAACAACCCGACCGGTCCGGTCGTCACTCAGGCCGAGTTCGAGGCGTTCCTGGCCAAGATCCCGTCCGACCTGCTGGTGATCCTCGACGAGGCGTACGCCGAGTTCGTCACCGAGCCCGACGCCGTCGACGGCCTGCGCAAGCTCGGCATCGCGGACCACTCCAACGTCGTCGTGCTGCGCACGTTCTCCAAGGCCTACGGTCTGGCGGGTCTGCGGGTCGGGTATGCGATCGGCCACCGCCGCATCCTCGACGCCGCGCGGTCGACGGCCGTGCCGCTGTCGGTGACGGCCCAGTCCGAAGAGGCGGCGCTGGCCAGCCTCGAGGCCGAAGGCGAGCTGCTCGAACGCGTGCGCACAATCGGGCAACGTCGCGACAGGCTCGCCGCCGCGCTGCGCGCGCAGGGGTGGAGCATCCCCGACGCGCAGGGCAACTTCGTGTGGCTGGCCACCGGTGAGCAGACGATGGATGCCGCAGCCCGATTCGAAGCTGACGGGTGCATCGTGCGCCCCTTCGCCGGCGACGGCATCCGCATCTCCGTCGGCGAAGAGGAGTCTGTGGAGCGGGTGCTGCGGGTTGCGGCATCCCTTCTCGCGGGCCTTCCCGCCGACCATCCGGCGCGCGGCTGAGACCGTTCAGTCGGCTGTCGCGAAGCAGAACCACTACCCGTCCGGGTCCTCGATGACGACCGTGTTGCGCTTGCGACAACTGGGCGACGCGGAACGGGGGTGGGGAGACCCGATGACCTTCGTCGCGGAGGACTGACTGTGGAACGGGCACCACGAATCGCGGCATCCATTGTCGAGACTCTTCCAGAGTGAGATCGGCGACGGCAGTTAGCGTAGAACGGTGACCCCGACCGACGACGCCGTGACGTATGACGAGCCGGGCGTGGTCCGCCTTCTCGACGTCGACGGCTCCTTCGCCCCCACCCCCGCCGCCGAGCCGTACCTCGATCTCATCGAGCAGCTCAGCGACGCCGATCTCGAGCAGTTCTACCGCGACATGGTCGTGGTGCGCGCGTTCGACCAGCAAGCGACGAACCTGCAGCGGCAGGGGCAGCTGGCCCTATGGCCGCCCAGCTACGGGCAGGAGGCAGCGCAGGTCGGCTCGGCCCGCGCGGCGCGCGCGCAGGATCACCTTTTTCCCTCCTACCGCGAGCACGTCGTGTGCACGATCCGGGGCGTCGATCCGCTGGACATCATCCGGCTCATGCGCGGCGTGACGCACGGCGGCTGGAACCCGTACGACCCCAAGAACGGCAACACGCACCTGTACACGCTCGTGCTGGGCTCGCAGACCTTGCATGCCACCGGCTTCGGGATGGGCCTCACCTTCGACGGCAAGAGCGGCACCGGCGACCTCGATAGCGACGAAGCCGTGATCGTCTACTACGGCGACGGGGCCTCCAGCCAGGGCGACGTGCACGAGGCCATGGTGTTCGCCGCCAGCTACCAGACTCCCGAGGTGTTCTTCCTGCAGAACAACCAGTGGGCGATCTCGGTTCCCGTCTCCACCCAGGCGCGCGTGGCTCTCGCCCAGCGCGGTGCCGGGTACGGCATCCCGTCGCAGCGGATCGACGGGAACGACGTGCTGGCCAGCTACGCCGTCACCCGACGTGCTCTCGACCAGGCCCGATCGGGTTCGGGCCCCCGCGCGATCGAGGCGGTCACCTATCGCATGGGCGCGCACACCACCAGCGATGACCCGACCAAGTACCGCACCGCCGACGAAGAGGCCTCGTGGGCGCGGCGCGATCCGATAGTCCGCATGCGGGCGTATCTGCGCGGGCGGGGAGCCTCCGACGCGTTCTTCGCAGAGGTGGATGCCGCAGCCGCCGACGGCGCGGCATCTCTTCGCACGCGCACCCAGGCGTTGGGCGGCATCCCCGCCTCGACGATCTTCGAGCACGTGTACTCCGAGCCCCATCCGCTGCTCGATCGTGAGCAGGCGTGGCTGGCCGAGTATGAGGCATCCTTCGAGGAGGGCACGCGATGAGTGGTGAGTTGCCGGTCGTCGAGACGGCGCGGCCAGACGCACCCCCGGTCGTTGAGCGAGGCGCGGAGGGCCGAGCCGGAACGCCGGCCCGCTCGACGCCTGAGACGATGCCTTTCAGCCGGGCGCTGAATGCGGGCCTGCGACGCGCGATGGGTGACAGTGACCGCGTGCTGTTGATGGGGGAGGACATCGGCAAGCTCGGTGGTGTTTTCCGGGTCACCGAGGGTCTGCAGGCCGAGTTCGGTGACAAGCGCGTGCTCGACACGCCGCTGGCCGAGTCCGGCATCGTCGGCACGGCGATCGGGCTGGCGATGGGCGGCTTCCGGCCGGTGTGCGAGATCCAGTTCGACGGGTTCGTGTTCCCCGCGTTCGACCAGATCACCACACAGCTGGCCAAGATCACGAACCGGCACGAGGGTGCGCTGCGCATGCCGGTGGTCATCCGCATTCCCTACGGTGGGCACATCGGTGCCGTCGAGCACCACCAGGAGAGCCCCGAGACCTACTTCGCACACACCCCCGGGCTGCGCGTGGTGTCGCCGTCGACGCCGAACGACGCGTACTGGATGATCCAGCAGGCCATCTCCTCAGACGATCCGGTGGTCTTCCTCGAGCCGAAGGCGAAGTACTGGCAGAAGGGCGAGGTCGACACCGCCGCGCCGGCCGCGCCGCTGCACGCATCGCGAATTGTGCGCCGCGGCACCGATGTGACCCTGGTCGGACACGGCGCCATGGTCACCACCCTGCTGCAGGCGGCGGCTCTGGCCGAGGGTGAGGGCGTCTCGTGCGAGGTCGTCGACCTGCGCTCGCTGTCGCCGGTCGACTACGGGCCGCTTCTGGACTCGATCCGCCGCACCGGCCGCATGGTCTACGCGCAGGAGGCCCCCGGCTTCCTGTCGCTGGGCGGCGAGGTCGCGGCCCACGTCATGCAAGAGGCGTTCTATGCGCTCGAGGCCCCGGTGCTGCGCGTGTCGGGCTTCGATGCGCCCTTCCCGCCCGCCAAGCTCGAGGGAACCTACCTCCCCGACCCCGACCGCATCCTCGAGGCCGTCGACCGCGTCCTCGCCTACTGATAGGCAGACGATGCAGCCCCGTGATACGCGCACCCCGTGTCATAACTCAGTCTGTGCATATTCCCCGGTGCGGGGATTCAACGCTATGCCGAGAGTCGCGAGCGCTCAGACTGAGTTAGTGCACACCCACCCCCGAGAGGTGACGACATGAGCCCCCAGACCTTCCTTCTGCCCGACGTGGGCGAGGGCCTCACCGAGGCCGAGATCGTCAACTGGCGCGTCGCGCCCGGCGACCAGGTCGCGGTCAACGACGTGCTCGTCGAGATCGAGACCGCCAAGTCGCTGGTCGAGCTGCCCTCACCGTTCGACGGTACCGTGGGCGAGATCCTCGTGCCCGAGGGGCAGACGGTCGAGGTCGGCACCCCCATCATCACCATCGCCACCGGTGTGGCATCCGAGCCCGACGTCACCGTCGGGCAGAGCGAGCACGGCGAACCCGAGCCCGCTCCCGAGGCCGAGGGATCGGTGCTGGTCGGATACGGCACCGGCGGCCCGGTGACCTCGCGCCGCCGCAAACCGGCGGAACGGCCGGTCAGGGCATCGGTGGGCGTCGTCGCCAAGCCGCCGATCCGCAAGCTCGCTCGCGACCTGGGCGTCGACCTGGGCGCGGTCACCCCGACCGGCACTGCCGGCGAGGTCACCCGCGATGACGTGCTCGCCCACGCGTCGCAGGCCAGCGTCTTCCGCAACATCGCGACGCCCGAGTGGCCCGCGGTGCGCGAAGAGCGCATTCCGGTCGCACCCGAGGTGGCGGCATCCGCCGTCGCCCCCGTGCAGGCCACGGCGCCGTCGCGACTCGCCGGCGACGACGCGCACCGCGTCGAGACGATTCCGGTCAAGGGCGTGCGCAAGGCCACCGCCAACGCCATGGTCGGCTCGGCCTACAGCGCGCCGCACGTGTCCGTGTGGACCGACGTCGACGCGACGCGCACGATGGAACTCGTCAAGCGCCTCAAGGCGTCGCCCGACTTCGCCGATGTCAAGGTGTCGCCGCTGTTGATCGTCGCCCGAGCCGTGATCTGGGCGGTGCGCCGTACCCCGATGGTCAACGCCGCGTGGGTCGACGCCGAGGAGGGCGCCGAGATCCGCGTGCGCCACTATGTGAACCTCGGCATCGCCGCAGCGACTCCGCGCGGCCTGCTCGTCCCCAACATCAAGGACGCCCAGTCGATGTCGATGCGCGAGCTCGCCCGGGCGCTTGAGAAGCTCACTCTCACGGCGCGCGATGGCAAGACGACCCCGGCCGATCAGCAGGGCGGCACGATCACGATCACCAACATCGGGGTGTTCGGAATGGATGCCGGAACCCCGATCATCAACCCAGGCGAAGCCGGCATCATCGCGATGGGCACGATTCGGCAGAAACCGTGGGTCGTCGACGGCGAGGTGCGTCCGCGGTACGTCACCACCGTCGCCGGGTCGTTCGACCACCGCGTGGTGGACGGCGACGGAATGAGCCGCTTCATCGCCGACGTCGCCTCGATCCTCGAAGAGCCCGCGCTGCTGCTGGACTGAGGGGGCGGCGGTCGGGCCGTCGCGTCTGTGCGGGTGCTCGGTGCGTTGTGCGTTCGTCGCACAGGATGGATTCGGGATCCCGGGCGTGTTGAACCGGGTATCGCGGCGTGTCGCCCGGACCGTCCTGCGAGACGAACAGCGCAGCGCCGCCCGCCGGCCCGTCGTCACGCCGCCGTGCCGCCGGCCGCTGGCCCGCCCGCCCCGCCGGCCGCTGGCCCGCTGGCCCGCTGGCCCGCCGTCGCGGGTGCGTTGTGCGTTCATCGCACAGGATGGATTCGGGATCCCGGGCGTGTCGAGCCGGGTATCGCGGCGTGTCGTCCGGATCGTCCTGCGAGCCGAACAGTGCAGCCCGCCGGCCGGCCCGACGCCTCGCCGCCCACTCCCACCGCCCCGACGCCTCGCCACCCCCGCCCGCCACCCCCTCCCGATTTGAGAATGATTCTCATTACGGTTTAGAGTAGATGCTGTGATCAAGACCCGACTTCTCTCCCTCGCCGCACTCGTGGCCAGTGCCGTCGTCCTCGCCGGGTGCTCCGGCATGAGCGACGCGGCCGGCTCGCCCGACACCGCCGGCTCGCCCGACGCCGGTGGCAAGGTGCAGGTCGTCGCCTCGACGAACGTGTACGGGTCGATCGCCGAGGCGGTCGGCGGTAATCGGGTCGCGGTCACCTCGATCATCGCCAGCGCGGCGCAGGACCCGCACGAGTTCGAGGCCAGCGCGCGCGATCAGCTGCGCGTCAAGAACGCAGCCCTCGTGATAGAGAACGGCGGCGGCTTCGATCCGTTCATGGATGGTCTGGTCCAGGCTTCCGGCACCGACGCGCAGGTCATCACCGCCGCCACACTCTCGCCCGAATACCCGGCCGACGGCGACCTCGACACACACGCCGACGACGCCGACCACGATCATGACCACCTCGAGGGCTTCAATGAGCACGTCTTCTACGACCCGGCCGTGATGGCCATGCTCGCCGAGAAGATCGCTGACGCCCTCGGCGAGATAGATCCCGGTGGGGCCGCGGCATACACGGCGAACGCGCAGACGTTCGCCAACGGCATCCAGCCCATCATCGGCGCCCTCGGGGATCTGAAGGCCGCGCATGAGGGCAACGGGGTGTTCGTCACCGAACCGCTGCCGCTCTACCTCACCGACGCGGCCGGCCTGGACAACAAGACGCCGTCGGAGTTCAGTGAAGCCGTCGAAGAAGGGCAGGATGTCGCGCCCGCGACGCTGCTGGACGCGCTGAAGATCATCTCGTCGAAGCAGGTGGCCGTCGTGATCATCAACGCGCAGGCCGCCGGGGCAGAGACCGACCGTGTCGTGCAAGAGGCGAAGGACAGCGGCATCCCGGTGCTGCAGTTCTCGGAACTGCTCCCCGACGGCGAGACCTACCTGACGTGGATGGCCGACAACGTCTCGCAGCTGGGCGACGCGCTGGGCTGACCCCGCCAACCCGCCGCACCGGTCTGCCGCAAACCCGCCGCACCGGCCGCCCGCAACCCGCAGCACCGGTCGCCCGCAATCCGCGCACGGGCCTTGCCGAGACAAGGGATTCCGGCCGAAACCGGGTGCGACGCCCCGGGTCTCGGCGAGAATCCCTTGTCTCGGCGAGAAGGGGTCGCTGGAGCCACACAGCATCAATGAGAACGGTTATCACTAAGGTGGAGGAGTGAGTACGTCCCCGAGCCGCCCCTCGTCATCGAGGGTGCCGCACTGCGCCGCGGCGATCGTGTGCTGTGGCACGACCTTGACCTGGTCGTGCAGCCCGGTGAGCTCATCGCCGTGCTCGGCCCGTCCGGGTCGGGCAAGACGACGATGTTGCGGGCGATCCTCGGGCTCGATCGGCTCAGTTCCGGCACCATCACCGTGCTCGGCGAGGGCGTGCGTCGCACCGGCAATCGCCGGGTCGGATACATCCCGCAGCAGCGTCCACTGCCCCGCGACACGTCGATGCGGGCGCGCGACCTTGTGCAGCTGGGCGTGGACGGACACCGCTTCGGCCTGCCGATCCCGCGCCGCGGCGAGCGTGCGCGCGTCGACGCGCTGCTGGCGGATGCCGCTGCCACCGATTTTGCCGACCGTCCGGTGGGGCTGCTCTCGGGCGGAGAGCAGCAGCGCCTGCGCGTCGCCCAAGCCCTGGCCGACGAGCCGCGGCTGCTGCTGGCCGATGAGCCGCTCACGAGTCTCGACCTGGCGAACCAAGAGGCCGTCGTGCGCATGATCGACCGGCACCGTCGCGCCCACGGCGCCGGCGTGCTCCTGGTCACGCACGACATCAATCCCGTGCTCGAGAAGGTCGACCGTATCCTGTACCTCGCCGGAGGGCGCTTCTCGCTCGGCTCGCCGCGCGAGGTGCTGCGCGCTGATGTGCTCAGCGACCTGTACGGCGCCGACGTCTTCGTCAAGCGCGCCGGGAATCGGCTCGTCGTGGTCGGCGCTCCCGACGCCGAAGAGACGCACCACCATCACGAGGACGACTACCTATGAGCTGGTCCGACATCTGGAACGCGATGTTCGGGGGCGCCGCCGACTACGGCGAGATCCTCGCCCTCGTGTCGAACTCGGTGTGGGCAGGCGCCGTGCTGGGCCTGGTCGGCGGACTCATCGGCGTGTTCGTGATGCAGCGCGACATGGCCTTCGCCGTGCACGGCATCAGCGAGCTCTCGTTCGCCGGTGCTGCCGGTGCCCTGTTGCTGGGGGCGGATGCTGTCACCGGATCGATCGTCGGATCACTCATCGCCGCGGGGATCATTGGGTGGCTCGGCGCTCGCGCTCGCGAGCGCAACTCGATCATCGGTGTGCTCATGCCGTTCGGCCTGGGCCTGGGCATCCTGTTCCTGTCTCTCTACCAGGGACGCAGCGCCAACCGCTTCAGCCTGTTGACCGGCCAGATCGTGACGGTGCAGAACGCACAGCTGGGGTGGCTCATCCTCATCAGTGCCGTGGTCCTGGTGGGGCTGCTGTTGATGTGGCGTCCGCTGCGGTTCGACTCTCTCGACCCGCAGGCCGCCGCCGCGCGCGGCGTGCCGGTGCGCTGGGTATCGCTGGTGTTCATGTTGCTGCTCGGACTCGTGGTCGCCGTCGCGGTGCACATCATCGGCGCGCTGCTCGTGCTTGCACTGGTGGTCACGCCCGCGGCGGCGGCAATGCGGATCTCGGCCGGGCCGGTCGCCGTGCCGGTGCTAGCCGCCGTGTTCGGCTTCGTCTCGGCGGTCGGCGGCATTCTGCTCGCCGTGATGGGGGAGTTGCCGGTCAGCCCGTACATCACGACGATCTCGTTCGTTATCTATGTCGTGTGCCGTCTGATCGGCCTGCGGCGCGACCGCGTAACCCGCTCGGCGGCGTAGCCGCAGCATCCAGCGGGGGGCTGGGCGGGCGGCGGCCTGGCGGAGCCGGCGGACGCCGTCTGGTTGTGTCGCTTCCTGGTGGGGAAGCGGCGATTTGGGCCGGCACGGAGGTGGGTGGCTTTGTCTGCCGTCCGGTTGTGTCGCTTCGCGGCGCGGAAGCGGCGACTTGGGCCGGCGTTTGGTGCGTGGGTGGGAGGCGACCTGGCGGAGCCGGCGGATGCCGTCTGGTTGTGTCGCTTCGTGGTGGGGAAGCGGCGATTCGGGCCGGCGTTTGGTGCGTGGGTGGGAGGCGATCTGGCGGAGCCGGCGGATGCCGTCTGGTTGTGTCGCTTCGCGGCGGGGAAGCGGCGATTTGGGCCGGCGTTGGGTGCGTGGGTGGGAGGCGAAACTGGCGGAGCTGGAGGCTGACGTCCGGTTGTGTCGCTTCGCGGCGCGGAAGCGGCGATTTGGGCCGGCGTTTGGTGCGTGGGTGGGAGGCGATCTGGCGGAGCTGGAGGCTGCCGTCCGGTTGTGTCGCTTCGTGGTGGGGAAGCGGCGATTTGGGCCGGCACGGAGGTGGGTGGCTTTGTCTGCCGTCCGGTTGTGTCGCTTCGTGGTGGGGAAGCGGCGATTTGGGCCGGCGTTTGGTGCGTGGGTGGGAGGCGATCTGGCGGAGCTGGAGGCTGCCGTCCGGTTGTGTCGCTTCGTGGTGGGGAAGCGGCGATTTGGGCCGGCACGGAGGTGGGTGGCTTTGTCTGCCGTCCGGTTGTGTCGCTTCGCGGCGCGGAAGCGGCGACTTGGGCCGGCGTTTGGTGCGTGGGTGGGAGGCGATCTGGCGGAGCCGGCGGATGCCGTCCGGTTGTGTCGCTTCGCGGCGCGGAAGCGACGATTTGGGCCGGCGTTTGGTGCGTGGGTGGGAGGCGATTTGGCGGGGCCGGCGGACGCCGTCCGGTTGTGTCGCTTCGCGGCGGGGAAGCGGCGATTTGGGCCGGCGTTTGGTGCGTGGGTGGGAGGCGATTTGGCGGGGCCGGCGGACGCCGTCCGGTTGTGTCGCTTCGCGGCGGGGAAGCGGCGATTTGGGCCGGCGTTGCGGTGGGCGGTTTTGTCTGCCGTCTGGTTGTGTCGCTTCGAGGTGCGCCCCCGCCGTCATACTTCGCCGTGGGCTGGACACCCCACCGGGGGTAAGGTTAGCCTTACCGTCGTTCCCCGCTCTCGCCCTCTCCCGGAAACCGCTCGTGCTCGCAACCTTCGTCATCGGCCTGCGTGAAGGCCTCGAGGCCGTGTTGGTCGTCAGCATCGTCGCGGCGTTCCTGAAGCGCAACGGCATCTCGCGGCGCCCGATGTGGCTGGGTGTGTTCGCGGCGGTGCTGATCTGCATCGGCGTGGGCGTGGGACTGCAGGCCTTCGAGCAGGCGCTGCCCCAAGCCCAGCAAGAAGGACTCGAGGCGATCATCGGCGTCGTCGCGGTGATCTTCGTGACCGCGATGATCGCCTGGATGGCCAAGAACGCCCGCGGGCTCAAGCGCGAGATCGAGGCCGAGGCCACGGAGGCGCTGGGCCGCGGCACCGGCTGGGCGCTGGCCGGTATGGCGTTCCTGGCGATCATCAAAGAGGGCTTCGAGACCGCCGTCTTCCTCCTGGCCACGCTGCAGGCCTCGACGAGCGTGTGGGCCGCCGGACTCGGCGCTCTGCTCGGCATCGCGGCCGCCTGCCTGGTCGGCTACGGGCTGTACACCGGCGGGGTCAAGCTCAACCTGGGCAAGTTCTTCCGCATCTCGAGCATCTTCCTGATCTTCGTCGCCGCCGGGCTCGTCCTGACGGCGCTGCGGCGCGCGCACGAAGCCGGCTGGATCACTATCGGCCAGCAGCACACCGTCGACCTGTCGTGGCTTGCCCCGATCGGTTCGATCCGGTCGGCACTGATCACCGGGGTGCTGGGCATCCCTGCCGATCCGCGCCTGATCGAGGTGCTCGGCTGGTTCGCGTACCTCGTGCCGATGCTGCTCATTGCGTTCTGGCCGCAGCGGTGGCGCCCGTCGCAGACAATGCGTCCGGTCGTGAAGTTCGCGGTCGCCGGGGGCCTGGCCGTCGCCGCGATCGTGCTCGCGCTGGTGATCCCGACCGGCACCGCCACGGTGCCCGCCACCGCGGCCCTGAGCCCCGCCGGCATCGCCACCCTGGCCGGCAACGGCGTTCCGACCCTGCACATCGCGGGAACCGCGGCATCCGACCCCGTCGTCTTCGGCAGCGCCGATGCGGCCGCCGACCAGAAGCACGGCGCCGCCGTCACCCGGTGGACGCAGAAGAGGGATGCCGCGACCGGCGACCGTCCGGCGACGGTGACCCTCGACGACCTGACGAAGCTGTTCGGCCGTATTCCGGTGGGCATCGACGCGCAGCAGAATCCCGGGCCGTTCGAGGCGGCCTGGACCGCGGCATCCACCACCGTCGCATGGACCGCGCACGGCGGCCTCGTGGATGCGAGCGAATCGCTGCACACGACCCTCACGCTGACCGGCGGAGGTCTGGCCGGTTCGCGCACCCTGACCCTGGACACGACGACGTGGTCGGTGCCCGAAGCCGTGGCGACCCAGCGCGCACGCGCGCTCGCCGCCGGCGACGTCCTGGCCCGCGAGCTCACCCTGTGGCGGGTGTGGCTGCCGCTGGCGCTTGGTGTCGCCGCCGCGCTGGTGGCCCTCTCGGCCTGGCGCGAACTGCGCGCCGCGCGCCGTGCGGCGCGGCAGGCGGCATCCCTCTCCGGCGCATCCGTGTCGGGGTCTGACCGAAGGAGCACCTCCTATGCCGTTCGTTGATCGCCGCTCGCGGCTCGTCGCCCTCTCCGCGGTGCTCGGCACCGCCTCTGCGCTGGCCCTGGCCGGGTGTTCCGGCACGTCGTCCACCGCCGACCCGAGCTCGAGCAGCGGCCCATCGACGGTCAACGTGACGCTCTCAGCGGGCTCCGACGGCGACGAATGCGCGGCCGACACGACCACGGCCAAGGCGGGTCCGGTCACCTTCTCGGTGACCAACGAGTCAGCCACCGGCATCATCGAGTTCGAGCTGCTGCAGGATCAGCGCATCGTCGGTGAGAAGGAGAACCTGGCGCCGGGCCTGGCCCCCGTCGAGTTCACCGTCACCCTCGACGGAGGCACCTACCAGCTGTACTGCCCGGGTGCCAGCAAAGAGCTCACCGACTTCACCGTGACCGGCAAGGCCGCGGCGGCCGCCACCGGCGACACCGCCGATCTGCTCACCGACGGTGCGACCGGATACGCGGGGTATGTCAGCGACCGGCTCGCCGACCTGCTCGACGGATCCAAGCAGCTGCAGGCGGCGATCGACGCCGGCGACCTCGACAAGGCCAAGACCGTTTACGCCGGCACGCGCCAGTTCTACGAGAAGGTGGAATCCGATGTGTCGGGCTTCATCAAGCCGGGGTCTGACCCGACCGACAACGCGGGCAACCTCGACTACCTGATCGATATGCGCGCATCGAACCTCGACCCCGAGGTCGGCTGGCACGGCTTCCACGCCATCGAGCGCGACCTGTTCCAGAGCGGCAAGATCACCGACGACACCAAGAAGCTGGCCGCCGAGCTCGTCGAGAACGTCACGACGCTGAACGACCTGTCCGGCGACCTGACCTTCAAGCCCGAAGACCTCGCCAATGGCGCCGCGGGCCTGCTCGAAGAGGTGCAGTCGAACAAGATCACCGGTGAAGAAGAGGCCTACAGCCACATCGACCTCGTCGACCTCGCCTCGAACGTCGAGGGCGCGCGCCAGGCGTTCGCCTACCTCGAACCGGGCCTGAAGAAGCTCAACGCCGATCTGACCGACCAGATCACGGCGCAGTTCGCCAACGTCGACGACGTGCTGGCCACCTACCGTGACGCGAACGCGCTGGGCGGCTACGTCAGCTACGACGACGCCACCAAGAAGGCCGCTGCGAACACTATCTCGCAGGCCGTGCAGGCGCTGCAGGATCCCCTCTCGCAGCTTGCGCAGAAGGTCGCCGCCGCCTCATGACCCGCACGCGTGACGACGCTCCGGCAGACGGCACAGAAGACGCCGTCCGTCGGGGCGTATCGCGCCGTGCGCTGCTCGGTGGGGGACTCGCCGCCGGCCTGGGCGTGGTCGCCGGGGTGGGCGGGGTGCTCGGCGCCCAGCAGATCTCAGCCGCGCACGCGACCGACGAGACGGTGGATCTGAGCCGCAGCATCCCGTTCTATGCGACGGCGACTCGGATGCCGCAGCCCGGCATTCGCACGATACCGCAGCGGTACTGCGTCTACATGACGTTCGACCTCGCGGCCGGGGCGGTCGCCCGCAGTCTGCAGGTGCTGCTCGCGCGCTGGTCTGCGGCCATAGCTCAGCTGCAGGCGGGCAAGACCGTGGGTTCGGTGGTGCCGGCCGCCGGCACCGGTGCGGGGCAAGACACCGGTGAAGCACTCGATCTGGGTCCGGCATCCCTCACCGTCACCGTGGGGCTGGGGCCCGGCGTCTTCGGCGACCGGTTCGGGCTGGCCGGCCACCGGCCCGCCACACTCGCCGAGCTTCCCGCGCTGCCCAGCGACCGGCTCGATCCGGCGCTGACGGGAGGCGATCTGTCGCTGCAGGCATGCGCCGACGACCCGCAGGTGGCGTACCACGCGATCCGCGACCTCGCCCGCATCGCCCGCGGCACCGCGACGGTGCGCTGGACGGTGCTCGGCTTCGGGCGCGCATCGGCAGGCCCTGATCAGACCACCCCGCGCAACCTGTTCGGCTTCAAGGACGGCACGCGCAACGTGTCCACAGATGCGGACTATGCGAAGTGGGTGCAGGCCGGCACCGACCAGGGCTGGATGGCCGGGGGCACGTATCAGATCGCCCGCAAGATCCAGATGAACATCGAGATCTGGGATGCCGACGACGTCGCCGACCAGCAGAAGATCTTCGGCCGCACCAAGGTCGACGGTTCGCCGCTGTCGGGCGGGCACGAGCACACCACCCCGGACTTCGCAGTGAAGGATGCCGCGGGCGCTTCCAAGATCGACGCACGGTCGCACATCGCCCTGGCCGCGCACGAGAACAACGACGGGGTGAAGATCCTGCGCCGCCCGTACAACTACACCGATGGGCTCAACCAGTACGGCCAGCTCGACGCCGGGCTGCTCTTTCTCACCTACACCAACGACCCCGACAACTTCGTGAGGCTGCAACGCCGGCTCGGGGCATCCGACCTTCTCAACGAGTACATCGCGCACGTCGGCTCGGCAGTGTTCGCGGTGCCCCCGGCCCCGGCCGCCGGCTCGTACATCGGCGAGGCGCTGTTCGCATGACCCGCCTCCACTTGTCTCTCGCCGCCGCCGCAGGCGCCGGTGCGGGTACAGCCGCAGCCGCAGCCACTGGCACCGGTGCGGTCGCCGCCACAGCCACAGCCACAGGCAGCCGAGGACCCGCTCCCAGGCCTTCCTCCGACAGTCCCGCCTAGACTCGGACCATGGCCCAGCGGAACACCTGGCAGCGCGAACGCGTGCGCGAGGCGCTCACCGACGCACGGGGGTTCGTCAGCGCGCAGACCCTGCACGCGACCCTGCGCGGGGAGAACACCGGCATCGGGCTGGCCACCGTGTATCGGGCGCTGGCCGACATGGCCTCGGCCGGCGACGCCGACTCGCTGCAGAGCCCCGAGGGCGAGAGCCTGTACCGCGCGTGCACGAGTCACGGTCACCACCACCACTTGATCTGCCGTTCGTGCGGACTGACCATCGAGATCGCCGGCAAGGGCGTCGAGGAATGGGCCCGCACCGCCGCTGCCGCACACGGCTTCACCGAGGCCGAGCACGTCGTCGACATCTTCGGACTGTGCCGGGAGTGCACCGCGACGCACGCCGAAGCGGCCGGGCCGGGCGAACACTGACGTGACACGTACGCAGGCCCCGGCATCCACCCCGCCGACGGCCCGGCTGTCGGCCACACCGGCGACCCGGCGCACCGTCGCGATCGGGCTCGGCATCGGCGCCATCGCCGCGCTGTTCGCCCTGGCCGCGCTCGTTCCCGGCTTCATGCCCGAGTTGCCCACCCGCGCGCAAAACGGCCTGACCCTTGCTCTCAGCGTGCTGATCGAGTCGCTGCCGTTCGTCGTGCTCGGGGTGGTGCTCTCGATCGTCGTGCAGGTGTGGATCCCGGCGGGGGCGATCGAGCGATGGATGCCGCGCCGCGCCTGGGCGCGCCGGGCGGTGCTGTCGCTGCTGGGCATGGTGATCCCGGTGTGCGAGTGCGGCAACGTGCCCTTCGCGCGCGGCCTGATGATGCGCGGGTTCAGCGTGCCCGAGACGCTGACGTTCCTGGTGGCAGCCCCGATCGTGAATCCCATCGTGATCATCACGACCCACCAGGCGTTCGGGTTCGGCGACGGCATCCTCATCGCGCGTCTTGTCGGCGGGTACCTCATCGCCAACCTCATCGGATGGATCTACAGCCGGCATCCCGACCCCGACGCGCTGGTGACCGAGCGGTTCCGCGACGCGTGCGAACTCGCCGCCGACGAACCCGGCGGCCGGTGGCGTCGCAGTCTCGCGCAACTCGTCGTCGAACTTCGGGCCGTGATGCCCGCGCTCGTGGTGGGATCGGCGGTCGCCGGGGCCGTGCAGGTGCTGGTGCCGCGCGACGCGCTGCTGGCGATCGGATCCAATCCGGTGTTCTCGATCGTCGCAATGGTGCTGCTGGCGATGATCGTGTCGATCTGCTCGAACGTCGACTCGTTCTTCGCGCTGTCGTTCGCCTCGACCTTCACGCCCGGCTCGATCGTCGCTTTTCTGCTGGTCGGGCCCCTCGTCGACGTGAAGATGCTGGCGCTGCTGCGCACCACTTTCACCACGAAGGTGCTCGTCGGCATGGTCGCAACCGTCTTGCTGGCGGCCTTCGCCATAGCGGTGGGGGTGAACCTTGTCGCGTAGAACCGCACTGTGGAACCGCTGGCTCGGGGTGGGACTGGCCTCGTGCCTGGCCGTGGTGACCCTGTGGCTGGCGGCGACCGGACGCCTCGCGCTCTACATCAACCCGTCGTCGAACTGGTTCGCCGTTCCGATGGCCGTGCTGCTGCTGGTGGGGGCGGCGCTGAGCTTTCTGCTGCCCCTGGGGGCCGAAGCCGACCACGGGCACGATCACCAGTTCGGGGGCGACCACGCCCACACGCCGCCCGCCACGCGAGAGCCGCAGGCCCGAGTCGACGCGTACCGGGAGGGGGTCGTTTCGACTCGCTCCGCTCGCTCAACGACCGGAGGGGGCACGGCTCACTCAACGACCGGGGGTCGCGCGGCTCGGCCGATGGGCGCCACGATCGGCGCGGTCGGCGGGGTCGCGGCATCCGCGGTCATGCTCTCGATCCTGCTGCTGCCGCCCGCGTCATTGTCGGCCGAGATCGCGCAGACCCGTGACGTGGGCGCGGCGCCCCTGTTCGCGGGGACGGATGTCGTGAACCTTGCGACGCGCGGAGACACGTCCGAGTTCGGCGTCGGCGACTGGGCGAGTGTGTTCGCCACCGCGACGAACCCCGATGCGTTCGAGGGCGACGCGGTCACCCTCACCGGATTCGTCACTCCCGGTGACGACGGCGCGTTCGACCTCACGCGCCTGGTCATCACCCACTGCGTGATCGACGCGCAGTCGGCGAGCGTGCCGATCGCTGCCGCGGTCGCGGCACCGGCGACCGGTGTGTGGGTCGAGGTGACCGGAACCGTACGGTCGACGACGGCCGGTGCGCTGCAGATCGCGGCGACCGCGGTGAAGCGCATCGCCGAGCCCAAGGATCCGTATGAGTACTGACGCCACGCGCAGCACCCGGCGCGCGGCGACGCGCCGGCGGCGCGGCCGATCGTTCCTGACCTCGTTCGCCGCCGTCCTGGGCGTGCTCGCCATCGTGGGGCTGGCCGGCGCGGCCGTCGGCGGCGCCCAAGGTCCCCGGGTCACCGGCGTACAAGTGGATGCCGCGGCCTCGGCTGCGGCATCCGGTTCCCGTTTGATCGTCACGATGAACCAGTCGCTGCACCCGATCACGGCCGACCAGGTCACCGTGACGCCCGCGGCCGACTTCACCGTCGACACCTCGGGTCGCAGCATGGGTGTGCGCTTCACCCTGCCGCTGCACGACGACACCGACTACACCGTGCGGTTCGCCGGTGTCACGGGCCTGGGCGGGGGCCCGGCCACGACGGTGACCCGCACTTTCCGCACGCCGCCGACGTCGGTCTATGTGCTGGCGCGCACCGGCGCCGACGACCGTATCGTGCGTACGCGGCTGGACGGATCCGATCCCGAGACGGTGTTCCGCACCGACCACATCGAGGACTTCCGCGCTACCAGCTCGCACCTGGTCATCTCAGTGCTCGACCAGCAGGGCCACGCCGTTCTCGTGGCCACCGATCTTGCGGGTCAGCATGCGCGCGAGCTGCCGCTCCCGGGCACCGGCACCATCACGCAGCTGCAGAGCGCCGATCGCGGCGAGCTCGTCGGGTACACCTACTCCGACGCGAACCTCGGCGAAGACGGCGCCCGCGAAAGCCGGCTGTTCACCGCGTCGCTGAAAGACAGCGCCGCCCAGACGTCGCCGACCGAGATCACAGTCGCGGGCGATGACCAGCGAGTCGCCGACTGGCGGTTCGTGCCCGACAGCGACAGCATGCTCGTCTTGAACTACGACGGGCGGATGCTGCTCGGCGACCCGTCGGGCGGCGGCACCACCGATCTCGGCACCGGCACCGCCATCGACGGGATAGCGCGCGGATCGTCGATCGCGGTCGTCCAACGCGCCGACGGCATGGTGACCGTCGATCTGACCGACGGAACGACCGCGCCGCTTGTCACCGCCCACGCCGACGGGCGCGCGGTGCCGGGGCATCTGGGCACAGTGACGCCGGTGCCCGGCACCGCGGGCGGCACGATCCGGCCGTACACCGTGCTCGACGTCGCCGGCGGATCGGGCGCGGGCGAAGGTGTGCCCGAGGGAACAATCGTCTACCGGGTCGACGCCGACGGCGCAGCCACTTCACTGCTCACGCTGTCGGTCGACGATGCCGTGCAGCAGATCTGCGTCTCACCGAGCGGGCAGTACGCGGCGGTCACCGTCGCGCCCGACAGCGTGCACAACGACTACGACGACTACCTTTCGCCGATGCCGCAGAAGCTTGTCACGCACGTGATCACGCTTGCCGACGGTGCCGAGGTGCACGCCTTCAGCGGCTTCGCGCCCTCGTGGTGTCAGGTGCCGCCCACGCTCGGGCAGTGAGGGTCACCCCCATGCGCGCACGAATGCGCGCAGCATCCGCCCGGGCTCGGTGACCGGAGTCGCGAGCACGCGCGCCGAGATCTCGTCGTAATCCTCGGCATCGAAGTATCCGCCGTCGCGGTAGAACGCCATGCGCTGGGTGAACGGCAGCGGAGTCGACTCGGGATGGAACTGCGTCGCGTACAGCCGGTCGCCCACGCGGTAGGCCTGTACGGGACAGACGGGGTTGGTCGCCAGCAGCAGCGCGCCCGGCGGAACGGCGCCCGAACCCTCCTTGTGCGCCGACAGAGCCACGAAGTGCGCGGGCAGATCGGCGGTGATCGGATCGCCGACGGCCGCTCCGGTGAGTCGCACCGGCGTCGGGCCGGTCGGCTCGGGGAAATCACGCGACACCTCGCCGCCGAGCATCCGGGTCACGACACCGATGCCGTAGCAGGTGAACAGGGCAGCGGTGTTCGCCGCCGCGGCTGCCGCCGCCACGACCTCGAGATCGGCTTCGACCCGGCGCTGGATCTCGCTTCTGGCGGTGTCGGTCACGTTGAAGGGGCTGCCGCCGACGAGGAATCCGGTCCATCGGTCGAGGGCGTCGGCGGGGAGGGGCTCGTGGGTGAGGTCGTGGAAATGCAGCGATGTCTCGGTGAGCCCGGACTCCGCCCGGAATGACGCGTACTCGGCGCGCGCCGCTTCGCGCTGCGGACGCACACACAGATAGACGAGCGGCATGGCGTGATTCTAGGCGGTGGCTCGCCGGCGGGGTGTGTCACAACTCAGTCTGTGTCGGTGCGGGCGTCGGGCTGGGTGGCGTGATTGCGCGGGTGGGTGGCGGCGCAGCAGGTTCGCAGACTGAGTTGTTGCACGGCTGGCGCCGCAGCCGCCGCCCGATGCCGCCCGGGGCCGGCCAGCGCCGGCCGATGCCGCCCGGGGCCGCCCGATGCCGGCCGGGGCCGGCGTATCGTGGACGCGGGCCCGTGCCCACCGCGCCATGAACGAACAGCTCCCTGACTCCGCCGCCCGCCGGGAGGGCGTCACCGTCTCTTCGCCGGCCGGTGTCGACACTTCCACAGGTGCCGCGCCGGTCGCACTCGCGCCCGCGCTGCGGCCTGCCACGCGCGAAGAGCTGACGGCGTTGCCGCTCGAAGTGGCACCGCGGCTGCTGGGCGGCATCCTCACCGTGACCATCGACGGGCAGAGGGCGGCTGTGCGCATCACCGAGGTCGAGGCGTACCACGGCAAGGGCACCGGCCCGGTGCCCGACCCCGGCTCGCACGCGCGCATGGGGTACACGAAGCGCAACGCGACGATGTGGGGCGAGCCGGGTCACTTGTATGTGTATTTGAGCCATGGCATCCACTCGTGCGCGAATGTCGTGTGCGGACCCGAGGGGGAAGCCGGCGGAATTCTGCTGCGCGCCGGTGAGGTCGTCGAAGGGCTCGAGCTCGCGCGTGCGCGCCGACCTGCCGCTCGCACCGACCGCGAACTCGCTCGTGGGCCCGGCCGGCTCGGCGACGCCTTGGGGCTGCGGCACGCTCTGCACGACGGCATCGACGTGGTCGACTCGACGCCGTTCGGCGGCGCCGTGGTGAGCCTGCAGATGCGCGACGAACCGCTTGCGGAGGTGGCATCCGGACCCCGTGTCGGCATCGCCGGTGTCGCCGGAACCGATGCGTTCCCCTGGCGATTCTGGATCCCCGGTGATCGCACGGTCTCGCCCTTCCGATGGGGGCGCGGGGCCGCCGAGGCCGCGGCGTCGGCGCGCCTGTCTCCTGGCGACCCCGGCCGTTGAGTGCCGGAGCGACTGACCCCGCCCGTTGGGCGCTGGAGCGACTGACCCCGCTCGTTGAGCGAGGGAGCGCCTGGCCCGGCCGTTGAGCGCCGGTTCGCCCGTCCCCGCCCGTTGGGCGCTGGAGCGCCTGACCCCGGCCGTTGCGCGAGGGAGCGGGTGACCCCGGCCGTTGAGTGCCGGAGCGCCTGGCCCGGCCGTTGAGCGCCGGTTCGCCCGCCCCGCCCGTTGAGCGAGGGAGCGCAGCGACCGAGTCGAAACGCGCCACGCAGCCCCCTCGCACTCCCGCTCTCCGCGCGGATGACTCAACCGCCGAAACGCTGCGTGCCGAGCACGGCCAGCAGCTCGAGCTTCTCGGCAGCCTCGGTGTGTGGCGCGGCGGTGAGCACGAGCAGTGCCTGCGACTGGTCTTCGGTGAACAGCACCTGACAATCGAGCTCGATAGCGCCCAGCTCGGGGTGGATGAGGGTCTTGTGGTCCTCGAAGCGCGCCGCGACCTCGTGCCTGGCCCAGAGCTCGGCGAACTCCGCGCTGGCCGTCTGCAGCGCGCGCACAAGTTCGCCGGCCCGGGAGCGGGGCCCCATGGCGCCGTAGGCGACGCGCAGGTTCGCAACGAGGGCACGGGCCTGCCGCGCGTGATCGTCCTCTGGATAGACAGCGCGCGAGGCCGGCTCGGTGAACCAGCGGTAGACGTCGCTGCGGTCCAGGCCGGTGCGTGCCGACACATCGCCGAACAACGACTGCGCCATCCGGTTCGCCACGAGGGGTTCGCCGAGATTCGAGAGGATGAGTGCCGGGGTGTCTTCGAGTCGGTCGAGCACGCGCAACAGGGCCGGAGCGACGTGCGGGAGTGAACTGCGTCGGTCGGGCGCCGAGTGCCCCGCCGTGCGGAAGAGGTAGTCGCGCTCGTCATCGGTCAGGCGCAGCGCCCTCGCCAGTGCGGCGAGCATCTGCTCGCTCGGTTGCGGGCCCCGACTCTGCTCGAGGCGTGTGTAGTAGTCAGCTGACATTCCCGTGAGCGCCGCGACTTCCTCGCGCCGCAGGCCCGGTGCCCGCCGCCGCGCACCGGAGGGCAAGCCGACATCGGTGGGCAGGAGCGCTGCGCGGCGACGGCGGAGGAAGTCGGCGAGTGCGGCGCGGTCCATCTGTCCAGTGTCCCGCGTGCAGGCGTCGTGAACCAGGGATCGCGGATCCCCTGATCATCGCGTCTCTTACGCCGCGAAGGGATGCCGCTGATCCTGGATCGCATGAACATCACAGGGAACACCATCTTCATCCCCGGCGCGACCAGTGGCATCGGACTCGCCCTCGCCATCCGCCTGCAGGCCGCCGGCAACATCGTGATCATCGGCGGTCGCCGCACCGAGGTGCTCGCCCAGCTCCGGATCGCGCATGGATTCGACGCCGTGCACATCGACACGGCGGATGCCGCAAGCATCCGCCGCGCGGCCGTCGAGGTGATCGCTGCGCATCCCGATCTGAACGTGCTCATCCCGATGGCCGGCATCATGCGCCTCGAGGACTGGCACGATGACGGCTTCCTGGCTGATGCCGAGCAGATCATCACGACGAACCTGCTCGGACCGATCCGCCTGATAGCGGCCTTCATCGAGCAGTTGCGCAGCCGACCCGATGCGACGATCGTCACGGTGTCGAGCGGTCTGGCGCATGCGCCGCTGCGGGTGACGCCGACGTACAACGCGACAAAGGCCGGCATCCATCAGCTGTCGGAGACGATCCGTCTGCAGCTTGCCGACACGAGCGTGAAGGTGCTGGAGCTCGTGCCCCCGGCTGTGGCGACCGAGATTCTGCCCGGGCAGAGCGGGAGCCCCTTCGCCATGCCCCTCGACGAGTTCGCCGATGAGACGATCCAGCTGATCGCCACGCAGCCCGACGCACACGAGATCCTCGTCGAGAACGTCAAGCTGTTGCGCTTCGGCGAGGTGCGCGGCGACTACGCGCAGACCGTCGAGATGCTGAATCGGTTCGACCCGCATGCGGCGGCGTGAGGGGCTTGGGCGCCAGAAACCCCAGGTCAGTTCGTAGGAAGTGACTTCCGGTCAGAAGTGGGCTATGGTCACTCGGAATACCCGCCAGCTTGATGAGGGAAGCGAGTATCACCATGGCAGACAAGCACAACGCCAAGAAGGCACCCCAGGCCACGCTCAAGGAGAAGCGTGCGCTGAAGAAGGGGAAGGCCGAAGAGAACACGGTCAAGGCGCGCAAGCGCTGACCGTCACGGCGGGGATGCCTGGTCTGTCGGGTGGGGCGACATTCCGGCATCCCCGACTCCCGGCGGGGGATGCTTCCGGTGGGGCGCGTGCTCTGGCGCGGTCGCTGTGGTGGGCGTCGGTGCCGCGCTGCCCCGCCGCCGCGCCGCAGCCGCGGGCTTGGCGCGTCGAGACTCATGGTTTCGCGTGAGACTTGGCGCAATGCGCGGTGTTTCGCGCGGTGGAGTGAGTTTCGCGGGGTGGGGGCGCGGAGCAGCGCCGGGAAGAGGGCTGAGTTCGCGTCGTGAACCGGTGGTGTGGCCGGCGAGGTGTTTTGGGTGGGCCGGTGGGCCAGGGCCCCGGGCTTTGCGCGTCGAGACTTATGGTTTCGCGCGAGACTGCGCGCAATGCGCGGTGTTTCGCGCGGTGGAGTGAGTTTCGCGGGGTGGGGGCGCGGAGCAGCGCCGGGAAGAGGGCTGAGTTCGCGTCGTGAACCGGCGGTGTGTTGCCGGCGAGGTGTTTTGGGTGGCCCGGTGGCCGGGTGGGCCAGGGCCGCGAGCTTGGCGCGTCGAGGCTCATGGTTTCGCGCGAGACTTGGCGCAATGCACGGTGTTTCGCGCGGTGGAGTGAGTTTCGCGGGGTGAAGCACCGCGCCGCGCAGCCCGTCGCGCAGCCGCGACCCGCGACCCCTGCCCCACGCCGGTCAAGGCGACACGCCCGGCCATGCTAAACTCGTTCTTTGTCTGCACGCACTCCAGCGCGCAGTTCGCGTTTCGTCTCACTTCGCTCAACAGGCGACCGGTGCATCCGGGCGCTGACGAGGGGTGTCGCGAGACGCAGACAAGGGATCTTGGGTGGCGCCGTCCGGCGTCACGGTACAGAAGGAGACATCACCATGGCTGCAGTGTGCCAGGTGACCGGAGCGGTTCCCGGCTTCGGTCACAACATCTCGCACTCGCACCGCCGGACGAAGCGCCGCTTCGACCCGAACGTGCAGAAGAAGACCTATTTCGTCCCGTCGCTGGGTCGTAAGATCACCCTCAACGTGTCCGCCAAGGGCATCAAGGTGATCGACGCCCGTGGCATCGAGTCGGTCGTGAAGGACCTCATCGCGAAGGGTGTGAAGCTCTGATGGCGAAGAAGGCCCAGGACGTCCGTCCGATCATCAAGCTGCGTTCGACCGCCGGCACCGGGTACACCTACGTGACGCGCAAGAACCGCCGCAACAACCCCGACCGCATCGTGCTGAAGAAGTACGACCCCGTCGTGCGCAAGCACGTTGAATTCCGAGAGGAGCGCTGATCGCATGGCCAAGAAGAGCAAGATCGCGCGCAACAACCAGCGCGCGGAGGTCGTCGCCCGTTACGCCGAGAAGCGTGCCGAGCTGAAGAAGCAGCTGGTCGACCCGGCCTCCACCGACGAGCAGCGCGAGGCCGCCCGTGTCGGCCTGCAGAAGCTGCCCCGCAACGCCTCGCCGGTGCGCCTGCGCAACCGCGACGTCATCGACGGCCGCCCGCGCGGCCACCTGTCGAAGTTCGGCGTCTCGCGCGTGCGCTTCCGCGACATGGCCCACCGTGGTGAGCTGCCCGGCGTGACCAAGTCGAGCTGGTAGAGCCCGATTCACCGAAGGCCGGAGCCCGTGTGGGTTCCGGCCTTCGTCATGCCTGCGGCATCCCGTCTGTCACATCAGTAACATCTGCCACACGAAAACCGCCGACACGCCGGGTGATTCTGCGACGGATGCCGCGAAATCCGCATGATTCCGCGGTTTCTTGGTACATTCGGACCCGGTCGCAAAGACCAGCCGGGGGGCACCAACGTCCTTCGGTTCCGTAGACAAAGGCGGCGGGTCCGCCGTCTGGAGGACACACCCATATGGCTGACAAGTCCATCACCAAGACCGAGCTCGTTGCGAGCATTGCCAGCGCGACCGGCCAGAGCCAGTCCACCGTCTCGAGCGTTCTGGACTCTCTCTTCGCCACGGTCTCCGAGGCCGTCGCCAAGGGCAGCAAGGTCTCGATCCCGGGCTGGATCGCCTTCGAGCAGGTCGCCACCGCGGCCCGCACCGGCCGCAACCCGCAGACCGGCGCCGAGATCAAGATCCCTGCCGGCAAGCGCGTGAAGGTCACCGCCGGTTCGAAGCTGAAGGCTGCCGTCAAGTAAGACGAACGCCGAAGAGGGGGATGCCGCAGGCCGCGGCATCCCCCTCTGGCACGCGAGCTCTGCCGAGGCGGCTGCACCGTCCCCGACCCGCTTAGGCTGGAGGGGTGACCCGCACATCCGCTTCCGCAGGCGTCGCCTCGGGAGGCATGGCACCCGCCCGCGCGCTGCGCATGGCCGGGCCTGCGCTCCTCGTCGTGGCCGCGCTTCTTGCGGCGCTGTGGGCGCTCGCCTACGGCGGGGGCGCCGCGCCGCTGCCGCTGGGAGACCCGGGGCCCTTCGTGCGCTGGGGACTGCCGCTGATCACGATGGTGGTGAACCTGTCGGCGGCAGGGCTCTGCGGCACGCTGGTGACCGCCCTGTTCGCCCTGCGCGCCGACGAGAAGCCCTTCGAACTCGCGCTGAGCGTGGCATCCCTCTCGGCCGCCATCTTCACTGTCGCCGCGGCCGCCACCGGGTTTCTCACCTTCGTCCTCACCTTCAACCCGACGGTGGGGCTCGACAACACGTTCGGCGGGCAGCTGGGCACCTGGCTGACCACGACCGAGGCCGGGCTGACCTGGCTGATCACAACGCTGGCCGGCGCGGTGCTGACGGTGCTGACCTTCGCCGTGCGCGGGTGGACGAGCACCCTGCTGGTGGCGATCGCGGCGCTGGCCGCGCTGATTCCGATGGCCACCCAGGGCCACTCCGGCGACCTGGCGTCGCACAACATCGCTGTGACGGCGATGGTCCTGCACATGGCGGGGGCCGCGGTGTGGGTCGGCGGCCTGGTGCTGCTGGTCATCGTGCGTCCGCTGCTTGACCGCGACCGCATGGCCGATGTGCTCGGGCGCTACTCGTCGATCGCCATCGTGGCCTTCGTCGTGGTCGCCGTCTCGGGCGTTGCGCGGGCTGTCATCGGCCTGGGCGATCTGAACGACCTGTTCGATTCGGGATATGGCACGCTCGTGCTGGTGAAGGCTTCAGCCCTCGTGCTGCTCGGTCTGCTGGGCACGGTGTACCGCACACGCCTGATCTCCCAGGTACGGCAGGATGCGGCATCCCGCCGTTTCTGGCGTTTCGTACTCGTCGAACTGGTGATCATGGGCATCGCGAGCGGTGCCGCTGTCGCCCTGGCCCGCACCCCACCGCCCGCGGGCGCTCAGGTGCCGTTGGCTGAGACGCCGGCCGAGATCCTCACCGGATCGCCCCTGCCCCCCGAGCTGACGATGGCACGCTGGTTCACCCAGTGGGACATCGACCTGCTGTGGGCGGTGCTGTGCGCGTTCGGTGCGTTCTTCTACCTTGCCGGGGTGTGGCGGCTGCACCGACGCGGCGACCGATGGCCGATCTATCGCACTGTGTTCTGGATTCTCGGCCTGGTGCTTCTCGCGTGGGTCACCAACGGGCCGCTGAACGCCTACCAGGACTACCTGTTCAGCGTGCACATGATGGGCCACATGCTGTTGACCATGGCGATCCCGATGCTCTTGGTGCCGGGGGCGCCGGTGACCCTGGCGCTGCGCGCCATTCAGAAGCGGCACGACGGCACGCGCGGAGCACGCGAGTGGATCATGTGGGCGGTGCACAGTCCGTTCGCGCGGGTGATCACCAACCCGATCGTGGCGGCGGTGATCTTCGCCGCGTCGCTGTGGGTGTTCTATTTCTCCGATCTGCTGCGCTGGGCGATGTACGACCATCTCGGGCACGAGTGGATGATCGTGCACTTTCTCATCTCGGGGTACCTTTTCGTGCAGTCGCTGATCGGCATCGATCCGGTCCCTTCGCGGCTGCCCTACGCCCTGCGGCTGGTCATTCTGATCCTCGTGATGGCCACGCACGCGTTCTTCGGCATCACGATCATGATGCACTCCGGACTCATGGTGGCCGAGTGGTTCGGGTCGATGGGGCGCACCTGGGGTGCCACGCCGCTGGCCGATCAGTATGTCGGCGGCGGCATCGCCTGGTCGGTCGGCGAGATTCCGACGCTCATCCTCGCGGTGATCGTCGGCATCTCGTGGGCGCGCGACGATGATCGCGTGCAGAAGCGCCGCGACCGGCATGCCGACCGCACCGGAGACGCCGAGCTCGTCGAATACAACGCGCGGCTGGCCGCCCTTGCCGAGCGCGATGCACACGCGGCCGACCGCGAGGCGCACCTGGGCTCGTCTTAGCGACGGGCAGCGTCAGCCGCCGGGCTCGCTCACCCGGATCGAGGCCGCGCCGTTCGCGCCGATGTCGATGGTGCCGACCATGGCGAACGGAACATCCTCGTCGATGTGCGTGATCGACCCGTCGTAGATCGACTGGATGTCGACGACGATGTGCGCGTCTCCCTTGGTCTCTGGGATCGCCCACCCCTCGCCGTCGGGCACGACGCTGACCTTGGGCGTCTTCTCGATCGACCACTGCGGCGGCTCCGCGATGCGGTTGTCGACGACGTACCCGAACGGGCACCCGGTCGGCTGCAGCACCTGCTGCGTGGCGCACTGATCGAGGAAGTCATCGACGCGGTCCTGCACGACGGCGACGAACTTGTCGGTCGGCGTCGTCTGCACCTGCACCGGCACGTTCTTCAGTGGGGCGTCCGAGAGCACGGCGACCCCTGCCGAGTACGAGATAGTGGTGTCCACGCGCACCGAATAGAGCCCGGGCGAGAAGACGAGCATCGGCACGGCATCGGCGGCCTGAACGGATGATCCGGCCAGGGCGAGTTGACGCTTGTCGAGCCGGAAGTTGTTGACCTGGAACGACATCGACCCATGCACCGTGAGGTCGATGACCGCGAGCGGGCTGCGGGCGAACCGCCAGGTGGGAACGAAACCGGCCCATCCCGACTGCTCCACCGAGAATGTCGTCGTGCCCGGGTATCGCTGGCCGGCCAGATATGACACGGTCACCTGGGTCACGTCTCCCGCCGTGGTCTCGGACTCGACGCGCACATCGGTCAGGGCCGACAGCGCCGAGCGGCGCAGCAGCGCCTCGGAGGAGTTCTTGGGCAGACCGGCCGCCTCGAGCTGAGACCGGTCGATGGCCACACCTGGAACGTGCAGCGCATCGGCGGCGTGCCCGGTCGACAGCAGCGACAGATAGTGCTGCACGAACGCCGACGGGCTGTACAGCGCCCGATAGAGAAAGAACCCACCCGTGCCCAGCGCGGCCAGCAACACCACCACGGTCACGACGATGGCGGTCAGATCGCGCGCGAGATGAGTGCGTCGGGGCGGGATGCCGGGGCCCGGGCGACTCGCCTGTGCGGTGGCTGTCGCGTCCCCGCCGAGTGCGCCCTCTCCGGCCTCGCGGACGGGAGGAATCGTGCCCGCGGGCGCGGCGGAGGAAGCGCCCGGGGGCGTCGATGCGTCCAGCGCCGCCTTCTCCACGGACCCAGTCTAAGAAAACCGGGCGTGCGCAGCCTGGGGAATGGCGCAAAGCGACAGCCTGTGGAGAATCTGCCGGGCCGCGGCATCCATCGCCGTACCATGGATCGGGTGAGCATCCCCGCCCTGTCCGCCGAGCAGGAGGAGGTGTACCGCCTCATCGAAGACACCCGCGACCATGTCTTCGTCACCGGACGGGCGGGCACCGGAAAATCGACGCTGCTGCAGCAGCTGGCCTGGACGACGAAGAAGCAGATCGCCGTGTGCGCACCGACCGGGGTGGCGGCGCTGAACGTCGAGGGGCAGACGATCCACTCGCTGTTCAAGTTGCCCATCGGCCTGATCGGCACCAAGGACGAACCGCAGTCCGACGCCACTCGCAAGCTGCTGAACGCCATCGACACGCTCGTGATCGACGAGATCTCGATGGTCAACGCGGATCTGATGGATGCCGTCGACCGTGCGCTGCGCACTGCCCGCGGGCGTCGTGCCGAACCGTTCGGCGGCGTGCAGGTGGTGATGTTCGGCGATCCCTACCAGCTGGCTCCGGTGCCGCCGCGCGGCGACGAGCGCCGGTACGTCGACGACCACTATCGCTCGTTCTGGTTCTTCGACGCGCACGTGTGGGCGGGGTCGGGTGCAGACGCCGACGGACTGCTGGATGTCGGCAACTACGGCGCCGAACTGCATATTCGCGAGCTGCGCGACATCCATCGGCAGTCCGACCCGGCGTTCAAGGCGATGCTCAACGCCGTGCGGCACGGTCGGGTGACCGCCGATATCGCGCAGGTGCTCAACGACACCGGCGCCCGCCGGCCGCCCGAGCCCGAGGCGGGCGAGCCGCCGATCATCACGCTGGCCACGCGCAACGACCGGGTCAACGCCATCAACCAGCGGCACCTGAACGCCCTGCCCGGGCGCGCGCAGACGGCGATGGCCGACATCAGCGGCGACTTCGGTCGGGGCGACGCGTACCCCGCCGACGTCGAGCTGCAGCTGAAGATCGGCGCGCAGGTGATGTTTCTGCGCAACGACGTCTCATCGCGCGGCGAGCCACCGCGGTGGGTGAACGGCACCATCGGCACGGTGACCCGCATCGCCGGCGATACCGTGCGCGTCGAGGTCGATGGCGAAGAGCATGACGTCGAGCCGACGGTGTGGGAGAAGTTCCGCTACGCGTATGACCCGAAGACCAAGGCGCTCACTCGCGACATCGCCGCGGAGTTCACGCAGTTTCCGCTGCGGCTGGCGTGGGCGGTGACGATCCACAAGTCACAGGGAAAGACGTACGACCGCGCGATCATCGACCTCGGTTCGGGTGCATTCGCACCCGGCCAGACATATGTGGCACTGTCGCGGCTGACCTCGCTGGAGGGCCTCTATCTCACGCGTCCGCTGCGGCCGCGCGACATTCAGGTCGACCCCGACGTGCAGCGGTTCATGGCCGGCGCGCGGGTCGCGGCATCCTGATCCCGCGGCGCCGAGGCGCGCTCAGGCGACGAGCTCGGCCTTGGCGCGAGCCAGGTCTTCGAACAGTTCGGTGTTGAAGCGGTAGGCCAGCAGCACCTCGTCGATGACGCGCTCGCGCTCCACGGCGTCCCAGGGGGCGGCATCCAGCTGCTCGCGGTAGACGTTCTTGAACTCGGCCGGATCGGCGATGTCATCGAAGAGGTAGAAACCGATGCCGTTGGTCTCGAAGCCGAATTGCCGCTTCATGACCTTGCCGATGTACAGACCGCCCGACAGGTCGCCGAGATAGCGCGTGTAGTGGTGAGCGACGAAGCCGCCTGCCCACACAGTGCCCACCTGCGAGATGCGCTCGACGTAGCGGCGGGTGGTCGGCAGCGGGGCGATGCTCTCACGCCAGTCGGACCCGATGAGGAACTCGAGGTCGGCTTCGAGTGCCGGGATGCGGGTGAGGCGGTCGCTGATGAACGGCGCCGCGATCGGGTCGTGGCGCATGCGCTCGGTCGCGGTCTCGAGCGCGGCGTAGATGTACCAGTGCTGCACAACCAGGGCCGTGTAGTCCTCGCGCGTGCCTTCGCCGCGCAGCAGGTCGGCCATGAATCCGGAGTGCTCGCTGCCGGAGTGGGCAGCGCCGGAGCGCTCGCGCAGGGCGGTGGAGAAGGAGATCGGATCGGTCATGCCTTCAATATAGCTGAAGATAAGGCATGCCTAAGCTAAGTTTCTGGATTCGGGATGCTGCGCCGGCCCGTGGCGCGACGCTCAGTGCGAGCGCGGCTCGAGCCCGAGGCGGGCGCACGCCTCGCGGTAGACGAGCACGACGGCCTTGCGCACCGCCGGGCGCTCCGCGATCGGGCCGTCCGGCCACGGCACGCGCACCGTCTGCGTCGCGGCATCCGGCGTGGTCGCCTCCCACTCGCCGGCATCGCCGTCCAATCCGATCATGCGGGCAGAGAAGGCGTCGGGTACGCCGAAGGCCCGCACGATGAGGAGGTTGTCGTCGGTGTGGTCGCCGTTCATGTGGCTCAGGATGGCGGTCACGGCGTCGGCTTCGAAACGATGGGGCATGTGGCAAGCCTACGAAACGCAGCGACACTCAAGCCCCGCTCAAGCCCAGACAGGGCCTGCGGGTGTGTTTGAATGCTTATGCACGATCACGGGGGGTGAGGATGCCGATCCGCACCGGAGTCAGACGCGTGGCCGCAGTGGCCGCGGTCGTCGTCGCGCTCACCCTTGGCGCAGCAGGGTGCTCGGGCGACCCCGCCGTGGCAGGTCTGGCCACGCTCGCTCCCGACCAGAAACTGCCCACCGACACGCAGAAGCAGCTCGAAAGCGCGGTCACCGACGCAATGGCGGCCACCGGCGCCTCGGGTGCGATCGTGGGGGTGTGGGTGCCCTGGAGCGGCTCATGGGTCGCCGGTGTGGGCACCGTGGCACCGGGCAGCAAGACCCCGGTCGACGACGACATGACGTTCCGTGCGGGTCCGGTGACCCGGGCGATGACGTGTGACGCACTGTATGAACTGGCCGCCGACGGAACCGTGCAGCTCGACGACTCGGTCACCGACTACGTCGGGGGGATCCCGAAGTACACCGACATCACGCTCGAGCAGCTGTGCGACAGCACGAGCGGCATCGGCTCGTACAACAGGATCCTGGGCGCGCAGTCGCTGACAAACCCGGCGCGCGAGTGGGACCCCCGCGAGCTGGTCGGCTACGGCGTGGGTCAGGTCTCCGGCGACATCGAGCCCGGAAACACCTTTCGCGACTCCGACGCCGGCTATCTGCTGCTCGGGCTCGCGCTCGAGCGCGCCAGCGGCAAGAGCGCGCAGCAGCTGTTCGACAAGCGCATCTTCGACCCGCTCGGGCTCGAGCACACCGCGCTGCCCGGCGACCAGTCGGCCGCGCCGGTGGTCGACTCGTCGACGCCGCTGCGCGGGTTCTACTTCGCATCCAAGACCAAATCGGGCGCCTACCAGTGTGACAAGGCGACCGAGATCACCGAGCAGTCGGCCAGCTACGGATTCACCGACTCGGGTGTGGTCACCGACATCCGCGACCTGGCCACGTATACCCGGGCGCTCGCCAGTCAGGCGCTGGTGAAGAGCAAGACCCGGTTCACCGAGGGCCTACCCCTCTCGTCGGGGTCGCCCTCGTGGTTCACCACCTCGGGTGGGGTGGTCGAGGCGGGCCCCCTCATCGGCCAGTACGGTTCCACGCGCGGGTACCTCACCAGCGCCTTCTCCGACCCCACCAGCGGCCTGACCGTGGCCGTCGTGCTGAACAACTCCGCAGCCGGACGGGGCGTGGTCGTCGACCTGGCCCGTGAGCTGGCCGCCATCGCGGCGCAGACGCCCGCCGCCGACGGAGAACAGGCGGTGGCCGTCGGGCTGCCGTGGACGGCCGAGCAATACCACACGACGATCGCTGACGCGGCGATCTGTACCACGGCGAAGAAGTGACCCGCAGTGCGCGCTCCGGCGCGTTCTGGGCGACCGGCCTGGTGGTCGCGGGGGAGCTGTGCATGGATGCCGGTGCGGCGATCGCCGTACTGGTCTTTCCCCGGGTCGGTCCCCTGGGGATGGTCATGCTGCGACTGGTGTTCTCGGCGCTGATCCTGCTCGCGCTCACCCGGCCGCGCCTGCGCGGGCACGGCCGTGACGACTGGCTGTCGGTGCTGGGCTACGGCGTGGTGCTGGCCACCATGAACTCACTCTTCTACCTTGCGCTGGAGCGGTTGCCGCTCGGCGTGACGGTGACGATCGAAGTGCTCGGCCCGCTCGTGCTCTCGATCGTCGCGAGCCGGCGGGCCTCGGCGTGGCTGTGGGCGGTCATAGCCTTCGCGGGGGTGCTCTGCCTGGGCGGTGGCGGATGGGATGCCATCGACCCGCTGGGCGTCGTGTTCGCGCTGGGAGCGGCCGCGAGCTGGGCGTTCTACATTCTCGCCGCCGCACGCGTCGGTCAGCGTTTCGCCAAGCTCGACGGCCTGGCGATTGCGATGAGCATCGGGGCACTGTTGTCGCTGCCCTTCGGCATTGTCGCCGCCGGGGCCGCGCTCGTGCGCCCCGAGGTGCTGGGGCTGGGTGCGGCGGTCGCGCTGCTGTCGAGCACCATTCCGTATGCCCTCGAACTCATCGCCCTGCGGCGGCTGCCCGCCTCGGCGTTCGCGATTCTGATGAGCATCTCGCCGGCCACCGCGGTGCTGGCCGGTTTTGTGCTGCTCGGCCAGCGGCTGACCGCACTCGAACTCGTCGGGATCGCCCTGGTGGTGGCCGCCGGCGTGGGCGCCGTGCGCGCCGGAGTCGCCGAGGCGGGGGCGCGGCATCCCAGCGCGGATGCCTCGACCGGGCCGCTGGCGACCCCCGGTGCCCTGGTGGCCGACCCGACCGGTCCGCTGGCCGCGCTCAACGGCCCGCTCACCGGCCCGATCGAGATGCTTCAGCCGCCGGACGAGCCCGAGGAACCCTTCGCCCAACCACTGGCGTGAGTCGGATTCTTCATCATCGCCGGAATAGGTGAGGCACCCCTCCGGTTCTACCTCCTTACCGGAGGCGCACCTCACCGTGACGTTCGCGATGGATGTTCGCCGGTCCACCGAAAGACACCGCAAAGGAGTTCGTCATGAGCAGCATCAGCATCATCGGCACCGGGAACATGGCCAAAGCGATCGGCGCTGCGTCCCTCAAGGGCGGCAACACCGTCGAGATCCTCGGCCGCGATCCGGGCAAGGCCGCGGCGCTGGCACGGGCACTCGGCGACGGTGCCACGGCAGGAACCTGGGGCGCCACCCCGACTGGAGACATCGTCATTCTCGCCGTGCTCTTCCCCGCCGCTGTGCCGGTGGTCACCGAGTACGGTGACGCGCTGGCCGACAAGATCGTCATCGACATCACCAACCCGTTCAGCGCGGATGTCACGGGTCTTGTCGTCCCCGATGACACCTCCGGAGCTCAGCTGATCGCCGAGGCAGCCCCTGCCAGCACCCATGTCGTGAAGGGGTTCAACACCCTGTTCCAGCCCATCGTGGCCTCGGGGCGCGCTGTGGATGTGTTCCTGGCCGGCGACGACCCGCAGGCCAAGGCGAGCGTTTCTGCGTTCATCACAAGCCTGGGGCTTCGTCCGCGGGATGCCGGTGGCCTGAACATGGCGCGCTGGCTGGAAGGCGCCGGGCTGCTGGAGGTCAACTTGGCACGCAACGGCGTGGGGTTCGACTTCTCGCTCGGCGTCAACGTCGGCGAGCCGAAGTGACGTTTCCGCGATCGGTCCGCGGGGCGGGCGCGTTCGCGGAACGGGGCGCCCGCCAGATCGCCTGACGGACGCCCCGTCACTCGTGCATGGTCTGGTCGGTGTTCGAGTAGCTGATCTCGTCGGCGGTCGAGCCGAGAAGGCCCAGCGTGACCCGGAGCAGCTTCGGGGTGAGGCCGTCGGCCGGCGGTGGGGTGTCGGCACCGAGCGTGAACGACTTTCCGCTCGGGGTGGTCGCTGTCAACGAGTTGACATACACGCTGACATCGCCGCGCAGGGTCATCTGGTCGGCGGTCGTGACGAGCTTGGGGCCGGTCTCGGCGCGCACGGTCAGGCTGAAACCGCTGATCGTGATGGTGTCGGCCCGCAGCCGGACAGCGGTCACGCGCGAACCGTCGGCCAGCTTGACCTTGACCAGGGCGATGCCCTTCAGCCCCGAGAATGACAGTGACTGAGAGCCCAGCTGTGCGGAAGGCTGGGTGAACACGGCGCTGTCGTCGTTCGTCACGATCGACCACGACGCGGAGTCGGCGGCATTCTTCGCGCCACCGGCGCCGTCGTCGCCTGCGTCATCCGGGGCGGTGCCGGAGCCCGGGTCGTCGCCCCGCGTGTCGGCGTCGCCGGGAGCGCCGTCACCGTTCGCGTCGCCCGCGCCGCCGCTGCCGCCGGGGTCGGCCGTGGCGCTCGCCGTCGCGGTGGGCGTGGCGCTGGGGGTGTCGGAGGGCGCGGGATCATCGCACGGCCAGATGATCGGGATGCAGATGTGAGCGGATGCCGGAGCCGCCGTGGCCACAGAAGACCCGGCCACAAGGCTGCCCACGACGGCGGCCACGCCGACCAGCGCAGTGGTACGGCGGCGCATCATGCGGCGGTGCCCGTCGTCGCCGAGTCCGCCTCGTGTGCCGCCCGCTCGTCATCCGCCGCACGGGCAGCCCGCGGCATCCACGCCACCACCAGCACGCCGCCGATGCAGCCCAGCAGCATTCCGAGCACGAAACCACCGAGGTTCACCCCGATGAGGGAGTACACCGCCACCACCAGCGCCAATACGCCGTAGAACACGTGGTGGGCGGGCATCGCGATCGCCAGCAGCCCGAGCAGCACGAGGGCGATCGGGATGACGGTGGCCTGGAAGCCCTCGATGCCCAGCTGCACGTGGATGTGGCCCATGTCGAGCTGACCCGAGAAGAACATCTCGATGCCGGCGAGTGCCACCAGTGCGCCGCCGATAAAGGGACGGCGGCGACGCCAGGCGCCGAACCGGCTCCACACGGACGGGGCCGCGGCGTCACGGCGGCGCTGCGGCGTCCTAATCAGAAGCATCCCTTCGATCCGTCCGTCAGCTTCATCGTCATCCCGCTGAGCGTGAACACCGAGGCCTGCGTGCTCCAGGCGGTCTGCTCGAGGTTGGTGATCTTCACCGTGTCGGCATCTTGGGCGAAGTCGCCGGCGGCGCCCTTGGCCTTCGTGTTAACGGTGGAGGCGTCGACGCCGATGCGGATGTCGCCGAACTCGGAGTCGCCCTTCAGCCCGGTCATCCCGATCTGCAGATCGGATGCCGTCGCCGGGGTCTTTCCGCCGCCGGCGGTGATGAGCAGCCCGACCTTGCCCAGAGGGGTGTCGGTGATGACCGACTGGCACAGATCGGTCAGGGTCGCGGACTTGATGTTCGCGATCGCCACGGCGTGGTTCGCTCCCTCGGTGTCTTGCGCGACACCCGCGTACTGCGAGAACCCGGTGCCGTTCAGCTGCGAGGCGCTGATCTGAAACTGCGTGCCCGACACCGCGAACGAGACGGGCACCGCACCCTGGGCGACCCCGGTCGTCAGCAGTGTGACAGCGGCGGCGACGGGGACGGCGGTGAGAACGACCCGCCCGGTGTGCGAGCGGGCGAAGGAACGAAACGACATCGAGGCCTCCTGGATCACGGCGCGGCATCGTTGCTGCGCACCCCACCGAGCCTAAGAGTTATTGACCACCAGTCAATAAGAACGGGGATTAGTCTTCTTTCATGTCCGCCGATCGCCGCCGCCGGCTGACGCCCGACGAGCGCCGCGCGCAACTTGTCGCCCTCGGCGTCAACTACCTCGCCGAGCACCCGCTTGATGAGCTCACCATCGACGAGCTCTCGGTGCAGGCCGGCGTGTCACGCGGGCTGGTCTTCCATTACTTCGGCTCGCGGCAGGGACTGCACCACGACGTCGTGCTCACCGCGCGCGACAGTCTGCTGCGGGCAAGCGAGCCACGGCCCGAACTGGCCGCACCCGAGCGGCTGCATGACACCCTCACCCGCATCGTCATCTTCGTGCGCGAACACCGCGGCACCTTCTACTCGCTCGTGCGCGGCGTCGCCAGCGGCGACCCCGCCATTCGTGAGGTCATCGACCAGTCGCGCGATGAGAACGCACGCCGGCTGCTGGAGGTCTTCCTCGAACTGGGCACCGACGAAACCGAGCTGCTGCGCGTGGCCGTGCGCTCCTGGGTGGGCTTCGCCGAAGAGGTGCTCGTCGAGCTGGCCGTGGAGGCAGACCACCCCGTCGACGAGATCGTCGGCTTTCTCGAGCGCACCGTGCGCGGCGTGGTCGCCGCCGTCGGGCATGCGCACTGAGCCGCTGTGGCACACTGGACTCAGGCGGTGGTGGGGCTCACCGCGAACAACCTCGGCGCCGCCGACAACGGTCCCTGTCTTGATCGCCGCACGTCTGCGGCCAGACAGGAGCGCGAATGAGGAAGGACCCCATGACCGAAGGCACGATCCTCGTCGGAGTGCAGAAGGGCTTGCCCGATGCCGTGTTGCGCGAAGCAGCACGCCTGGCACGCGACCTCGGTCTCGACCTCGTCTGTGCACACGTCGACCTCGAGCGGTTCACCGTCGGTGAGCGGCTCGACGGCTCGGCGCTGACCCGGTCGATCGACCCCGATCTGCCCGACGAGCGTGAGGGCGAGTTCGACGCGTCGCTTGCCGGGCACATCGACGATGTGCTCACCGGCAGCGGTGTGGAGTGGACCGGCCGCGAACTCGCGGGCGATCCCGGGCGCGCGCTCGGCCACCTCGCCGAGGTCGTCAACGCCCGATACATCGTGGTCGGCACCCGTGAGGCATCCATGCGCGAGACCTTGCGCGAGTTCTTCCAGGGGTCGGTGGCCAGCCACCTCGCCCATCGGCAGCATCGCCCGGTGCTCGTGGTGCCGCTCAAGCCGATCGCCGACGACGAGCCCCTTCCGTGGGACGTCGCGTGACCGCCTCGGCCACGACCCGCCCGGTGCATCTGCGTTGGTCGTCGGTCGGTCTGGTCGTGGTCGGAGGCTTTCTGGGTACGCTCGCACGCTACCTGCTGTCGATCACCCTGCCCGAGTGGGGTGGGATGCCGTGGCCCATCTTCCTCATCAACGTGGTGGGGGCGTTCATCCTGGGGTGGCTGTTGGAGTTCCTCGCGCGTGGGGGCCCCGACGCCGGACGCCGCCGTGCCATGCGCCTGTTCGCCGGCACCGGTGTGCTGGGCGGGTTCACCACCTACTCGACCTTCGCGGTGGGCACCGATGGGTTGTTCGTGACCGGGGACGTCTGGCCCGGGATCGTGTATGCCGTGGCGACAGTGCTCGTCGGAGCCGCGGCATCCATCGCCGGCATTCTCTTGGGCGCGCGCAGCTCACGTGCCCGCGGCGTCGCGGAACCTGACTCGTGACGGGCGTGTGGCTCGCGCTGGTTGTTGCACTCGCCGGCGGGGTGGGCGCCGCGTGCCGCATGGTGCTCGACGGGGCGATGAAGAGGGCCGTGCGTGTGGCGTATCCGCTGGGAACGACCGTCATCAACGTGTCAGGGTCGCTCGTGCTGGGCTTCGTCACGGCGCTGGGCGCGGGGCTCGGCCCGTGGGCGGTCGTGCTCGGAACCGGCTTGATCGGTGGGTACACGACGTTCTCGACCGCCAGCTACGAGACGGTGCGGCTCGCCCAGGAAGGGCGCTGGCGCGCCGCCGTGGGCAACGCGTTCGGGATGCTGGTGGTCGCACTGGGCGCGGCGGCCCTGGGCCTGTGGCTCGGGTGGCTGGTGGCCGGCAGCGGCGTCGGGTTTTGACTTAGGATGAGCCGCTGCACAAGCATTACCCATATGCCGAAGAACTCTGCGTCCCGTTGGACCGTGCGACTGGTTGCGGCTGCGATCATGTGTGTGCTCGCCTCGTCGCTGTCGGCATGCAGCTTCACGGATCAGCCGGAGACGACGGCACTGCGTGACGCGCTCGTGTCCGGAGACTTCAGCCATGTATTGCTGAACGGGGCGTCGGTGCAGCAGGTGGGCACGGAGTACGCAGACATCGTGGCGGGCCTGAACAAGATGAAGCCCACCGTGAAGATCGACGCGCCGAAGGTCGAGGACGACCGCGGCACCTCCCTCGTGCACTGGAGCTGGCCCACAGGCGGCGAGAACTGGACCTACACGACGACGGTCACGACCACGAAGAAGTCCGACAAGTGGTACGTCGACTGGGCGCCGGCGGTCATCCAGGGCGACCTCGTCGCCGGTGACGTGCTGCGCGTCACGACCCATGCGCCCGAGCGTGCCGACATCCTCGGCGGCGATGGCAGCCCCCTGATCACGAGCCGGCCGGTCGTGATCTTCGGCATCGACAAGAGCCACGTCACAGCCGACCAGGCGGTGACCTCGGCGGGGGCGCTGGCGAAAGTGGTCGGAGTCGACGCCGACGACTTCGCGGCGCGCGTGAAATCCGGCGGCGAAAAGCAGTTCGTCGAGGCGATCACCTACCGAAAAGCCGCGGTCCCCTCGGCGGCTGCCGATTTGTCTGACATTCCCGGCGCCCTGGCGGTATCGAGCTCTCAGCAGCTCGGACCGTACCGGGGCTTCGCCGGTGCGCTGTTGGGCTCGGTCGGTCCGGTCACCGCAGAGATCATGGAGAAGAACCCGGGCACATACCAGGCCACCGACACCGTCGGCCTCAGCGGCCTGGAGCAGCGTTATGACAGCGAATTGCGCGGGACTCCCGGGGTGGAGATCAGCCGGGTGCCCGCCAGTGGCGACGCCACGACGCTCTTCACGGCCGAGCCGAAGCCGGGGGCGCCACTGCAGACGACCCTCGACGAACGCCTGCAGACCCTGGCGGAGACGACGCTGCACGACATCGGTCCGGCCAGCGCCCTGGTGGCGATCCGGCCGAGCGATGGCGCGATCCTGGCGGCGGCGAACGGGTCGGGAACGGGCGCGTTCGACGCGGCCCTGGCCGGGCAGGTGCCGCCCGGGTCGACGTTCAAGATGTTCGATGCGCTCGCACTCCTGCGTGCCGGACTGACTCCTGACTCGAAGCTCGACTGCACGCAAGACGCCGTCGTCGACGGCTATCGGTTCGTGAACGACTCGTGGTACCCCTCGTCGGCCGTCGGCAAGATTCCCTTGCAGACGGCGATCGCCCAGTCGTGCAACACGGCGATGATCAACGCCCGCAGCAAGATCGGCGATGTCACCGCGGCCGCGCAGAGCCTGGGCTTCGGCATCGCCAAGGTTCCGGGCATCGACAGCTTTCCGGGCCAGATTCCGCAGGCGGCATCCGATACCGAGGCCGCCGCTGCGGTGATCGGGCAGGGCAAGGTGCTCGCCTCGCCGGTGGCCATGGCGGCCGGGATCGCCTCGATCCAAGCCGGGCACACCGTCGTGCCGATGCTGGTTGCTTCGCAGCCGGCGAAGGTACCAGACGGGGTGACGCCCTTGAGCGCCGATGAGGCCCGGCAGCTGAAGGCCATCTTCCGCCAGCCGGTGGTCGATGGCACCGCCGTCGGGCTGAAGGACGTGCCCGGCACGCCCGTCATCGCCAAAACCGGCACTGCCGAGTTCACCCGAGACGGCAAGACTCTGGTCCACGCGTGGATGGTCGCCGCCCAAGATGACCTCGCCGTGACCGTCTTCGTCGACACGGGCGAGAGCGGAGCCGACACCGCCGGCCCCATCGCGAAGGAATTCCTGACCGGGGCGCAGCCGGCACACTGACGCGCGGCGGCGCGGGCCCTGGTGCTCCTCGAGTCTCAGCGGCTCAAGTGACGCTGTTCACCCCTCGCCGAGTGCGGCGTCGATGCCGTCAAGAACGCGCGGCAGCGACGCGTGGATCACCCTTACGGTGATCTCAGGGTCCAGCTGCCCGTACCCGTGTGCGACGACATTGCGAATGCCGGTCAGCCCGCGGACGTCATCCACCGCAAGCTTGTCACGCACTTCACCGGGCAGTCGTTCCACCAGTGCTGCCGCACGAATGATGATCGCTTCGACACGCAGCATCGTGTCACCCGATCTGTCATCGAGATCTGACACCGTCAGGTCGCCGAGGCGGACGATCGCGGCGCGCACTTCGTCGACGCGCTCGTGGTGCGTGGCGGAGGCTGCACGATCACTGCGAGGCGCCGCCCGGAACGGCGTGGCCTCGCTCGAGCCGTCGTCGGTCATAGCGGAACCGCCGTCGCCAGGATCTCGTCCATCGCTTCGCCGCGACTGCCGTCGAGCACGAGATCGACAGGAAAGCCGAGCAGGTCAGCCGCATGTGACGAGAACGCGTACATGCGAAGCGGATCAGCTCCCGGAGCCGGCGTGGCGACGATGTCCACATCGCTGTCCGCCCGGTCCAAACCCCGCACCATCGAGCCGAATACGCGAAGATTAGTCAACCCATGGTCGGCTGCGAGCGCGCGAAGCGTCTCGGCATACAGCTCCACAGGAATGCTCGGGCGCAGTTGCGCAGCAGCCAGCAGACGCCGTGCGAGCGCGTCGCTCACGGGCCGTGCGCCGCTCTCGATCGCGGAAACCGCAGATTGGCTGGTCCCCGCTCGGTCAGCCAACTCATACTGACTGAGCCCGACGTCGATTCGAGCGCGACGGATCAACTCTCCGAGCCCGCGATCCTCTGTCATATCAGAATGATATCTCGGTAGGGGGTCAATGTCCTCCTCGGCGAGCTCCGATACGTTGATCGCATGACGATGGAGACGCGCTATCGCCGCCCAGATGACGACCTGATCGAAGCGGTCGTTCGAGATGCGCTGTGTTCTCGCGGCATCCACCGCAACACATGGGAGTTCATCGAGTCGGGCAGCAGCAGCGTCGTGGTGCTGGCTGCAGATACCGCTGTTCGCGTCGCCCGGGATGCCAAAACGGGTGCCGAATTGTGCCGCGCCCAGGCACTGGTGGATCGGCTCCCAGAGTTGCCGTTCGGTGTCCCGCGAAGCGTGGGTGAGCCTGTCTCGCGCGGTCAGATCGTTGCTGTTCCCACACGCCGCCTCGACGGAGAACCGCACCCGCACGGGTCGGGCGAGGCCGATACATTGCGTGGCCTCCTTGATGTGATCCACTCTCTCGACCCAGCCCCGCTACGTGAGTGGCTGGCACCGGCTCGCTCCTTTTCAGGTGGGGTCGCGTGGCACGAGGTGATGATCGAGCAGGTTTTACCTCGCCTTCCGGCCCATGTGCGCGGCGAGGCGTTGCGGCGGATCTCGGCGCTGGCAGCCCTGAGGCCGCCCGTCCTGACGGTGAATCACGGGGACCTCGCCGGCTCCAACATCTTGTGGCGGCGCGGTCGCGTGACCGGTGTGCTGGACTGGGACCTGGCCGCAGAAGATGATCCCGCCGAAGATGTCGCGAGCCTCGCAGGCTGGCACGGGTGGGATCTCGTCTCAGATCTCGCCGACCCGGACACCGTCGCACGAGCAGCAGTCTTCCGCGCCTCATTCCCCCTTCAGGTCATAGCGTTCGCTCTTGTGCACGAGCGATCGGACGACGAAGTCGAACGGGGGGTCCACCGGGCGGTGCGCGCCATGGAGATCTCAACACAGACATGACGCACCTCGGTACGCGCATAGCTCATCCACACGCGCAGCGAGTCGAGACGGCAGCCGAACGTTCCTTTCGACCGGGCACAGGCGTGGAAAGCACGCCCAGCGGGCGGGGCGGTTGGAAAGCCACGAACGTGTCGGTGGGTTTCTGGCAGGGCGTGCACGTACTCAGTCTGTGCGCACGTGCCCCGGGGGCGCGTTCGCGCCGTGGCGCTGGCGGACCGGCACGGGGCGCGCGGCCAGACTGAGTCGTTGCACGGTACCGCCGCGAACCCGGGGCTTCGCGGCGGTCGGTGGTCGGCGGCGTCGCCACGCGGCAGCCAGCGGGGTTAGTCCGCGGCGCGGAGCGCAGCGGGCCCCGGCGGGCGAACGCCCTCGGCCACCAAGCAGGGCGTGCACCAACTCAGTCTGGGTCACGCCCACCGCGAGCAGTCCCCGCGGAATCACGCGCGAGGCGCGCCGGGGCGGGGCGGCGAGACTGAGTTATGACACGGTGGGTCCGGGAGAGGCGGCGGCGGCCGCAGCTTCCGCTCGGCTACCGAGCGGGGCGTGCACCAATGCAGTCTGGGTCACGCCCACCGCGAGCAGTCGCCGCGGAATCACGCGCGGGGCGCGCCGGGGGCGGGGCGGCGAGACTGAGTTATGACACGGTGGGTCCGGGAGAGGCGGTGGCGGACGCAGCTTCCGCTCGGCTACCGAGCGGGGCGTGCACCAATTCAGTCTGGGTGACGCGCACCGCGAGCAGTCCCTGCGGAATCACGCGCGGGGCGCGCCGGGGGCGGGGCGGCGAGACTGAGTTATGACACGGTGGGCCCGGGAGAGGCGGTGGCGGACGCGCGTTTCGACTCCTCGCTTCGCTCGTCGCCTCGATGGCCGGTACGGGCGTGGAAAGCATGACCAGCAGGTGGGGGCGGTTGGAGACCCACGAACGTGTCGGCGGGTGTCTGGCAGGGCGTGCACGTACTCAGTCTGTGCGCGCGTGCCCAGGGGGCGCTTTCGCGCCGTGGAGCGGGCGGACCGGCGCGGGGCGCGCGGCCAGACTGAGTTGTTGCACGCTGGGGTTGCGAACCTGGTGCTTCGCGGGTGCTTCGCCGGGCTTCACGGTGCTTCGCCTGGCTTCGCGGGGTCGCCGGTCCGCGGCGGCGGCGCCGCTACGCGGCAGTCGGCGGGGTCGGCTCGCCCAGCGAGAGCATGAGCCGGTTCGCCCAGTTGAAGAACGCCGCGCTCTGGATCAGATCGACGACCGCTTGGTCGTCGAGGCCCACAGCGCGCAGCGCCTCGACATGCGCGGGGCCGAAGGCCGACGGCGTCGCAGTCAGGGCAGCTGCGGCCTCGATGATCGCGGTCCAGCGTTCGTCTTGATCGCCGTCGATGCCGAGATCGAGCAGTCGCTGCACGTCATCGCGCCGGGAGGGCGCCTGAAGCGAGGCGAACCGCGAGTGCACAGATGCACAGAAGAGGCATCCATTCGTCCGTGAGGTGGTGGCGGCCGAGAGTTCGCGCTCTGCTCGGGCCAGGCCCGCGTCGGTGTTGTAGAAGATGTCGTTGTCGGCGCGGGTGCGCGCCCCGAGCACCACCGGGTCGCGCACGAGCAGCCGGAAATACGGGCTCGCCGCCCGCGAGCGCTCGACGAGAGCGGTGTAATCCTCGTCGGTGAGTTCGCTCTCGGGCTTGGGTTCGAGCCACGGCACCCAGCCGAGCTCCTCTTGGGTGAAAGCGTTCGGGCGTGTGAGATCGGGGTAGCGGATGACGTGCTCGGTCATGTCAGATCGCCTTCTTCAGGACGGTGAGTCCGGTGATGACCCGGAGCTGAAAGTGGATGAAGGCCACGAGCTGCGACACTGTCACGATGCCGTCGGTGCTCCACCCGGCCTCGAGCAGAGCCTGCAGGGCGTCGGGGCTTGCATCCCGCGGCCGGAAGGTGAGCAGATGCGCATGTTCGAGGGCCGCTGCGAGCCGCGTGCCGACGGCATCACGAAGGGCCGGCGAGGCGGTGAAGTGCAGTCCCGCCTCGTCTTCGGCGCTCAGGGGTCCAGCGGGGTAGGTGCCGTATGGTCCCGTCGTTGTCGCGTCGGGGAGCGCGTCGTCGATGGACGTCGCCACGGCCGGATCCAGATCAGCGAGCAGCCCGCGGTAGTTGGCCGCGAGCTGCTCGGCCCGGCTCAGTGCCGCCACCCAGAACGCGATCGCGGCGCGCTCGACGGCGCTGGCACGTGCCAGGTCGCCGGGGTCGGTGATCAGGGCGTCGTAAGTCGTCTGCGCATCGCTGCGGGCGACCGGACGCTTGGCACGCAGCGCATCGAGCGGGCTGCCCACGTCGATGCCGACGAGGGTGTCGATGAGATCAGTCATGGTTCTCCTGGGCGTCGGCGGCTCGGCTCCAGCCGAGCGCGGGGGCGATTTCGGTCGCGATGAGTTCGAGCGATCGCAGCAGCACCTCGTGCGGCGGATCGATCGGATGGGTCTGGAAGACGACATCGCTCGCATCGCGCACGACCTGGTCTTCGCCGAGCTCGGCGATGATCTGCGCGGGCGTGCCCACATGCAGGTCGAACAGGGCGGCCAGCTCGCGGTTGTCGGCGCCGGCGGGAACGTCGATGTGCAGGGCCCGCGCTGCGGGCAGCGATCGCTCGATCCCTCGCTCGAGAAGGCGCTCAGCTGTGCTCTCATCCTCGACGACCACGAGGTTGCGCGAGGCGAACACCCGGGGCTCGGCGCCCTCGGGCAGGTTCTCTCGATAGGCGTCGACGACGAGACGCTGCGTGTCGCCGAGCGCTGCGAAGCCGCTGCCGGTGGTGTGCGGCTGCGTCTTGGAGAGCATCAGGCCGAAGCCGGCGGCGCCGATGCGCGCGGCGCCCTCGGACGAGAACGTGGCCTGCCAGAGCGTGTCGACCAGCTGCGGGGCGGCCGGATACAGCGCGCCGCCATCGTCGGTGAGGATGTCGCCGCGCAGCGCGGAGACGAGCTGACGCAGATGCTCGGCGAAGATCGCCGGGCGGTCTTTCGGGTCATGCCCGAACGGAGGGAAGGAACTGGGCGTGCCCCCGCTGCCCACCCCGAGCTCAAGGCGGTCACCGGAGAGCAGCGAGAGCACCGCGGCATCCTCCGCGACCCGCAGAGGCGCCTCCAGGGGAAGGGTGATGATGCTCGTGCCCAACACCAGACGTGAGGTGAGCAGTGCCGCCTGGGAGAGCAGCACGAACGGCGAGGGCAGTCCACCCTCGGCTTCGTGGAAATGGTGCTGCGCGACCCAAGCGGTGTCGAAGCCCACCGACTCGGCCGTGGTGATCTGCTCGAGAGCGAGGCGGTAGCGCTCGGCGGCCGTCGTCTCGTCGAGCACTCGCGTGAAGAATCCCAGCCTTTGTCGTGCCGTCATCGGTCACCGCTCTTTCCCAGGTACGCCTCCTGGATTCTCGGATCGTCGAGCAGTTCCGCAGCGGAACCGGTGACGGCGATCTCGCCGGTCGCGAGGACGTACCCTCGACTCGCGATCGACAGGGCGAGCTCGGCCTGCTGCTCGACCAGGAGCACGGCGATGCCGAGTTCGGAGTTGAGTCGGGCGATCTCGTCGAGCACCTGGTCGACGAGCTTCGGCGACAGGCCCATGGTGGGCTCGTCCATGCAGATGAGGCGCGGCCGGCTCATCAGCGCCCGGGCGAACGCGAGCATCTGCTGCTCGCCGCCGGAGAGCGTCCCCGCCTCTTGCCGGCGACGTTCGGCCAGTCGGGGGAAATACGTGCGCATCCGCTCGATGTCTTCGGCGATGCCCGCGCGGTCCCGCCGCGTATGGGCGCCGGCGTACAGATTCTCATCCACGGTCATCTGAGGGAACACACGACGCGCTTCGGGAACGCTGGCGATCCCGGCGCGGATGCGCTTTGTCGTGGTGCGATGGGTGATGTCGGCGCCATCGAAGGTGATGACGCCCGACTTGGCTTTGTTCAGGCCCAGGATGGTTTTCATCGTCGTGGACTTGCCCGAGGCGTTGCCGCCGAGCAGGGAGACGATCTCACCCTCGCCGACCTCGATCGACACGCCTCGCAGGGCGTGGAAGGGGCCGTAGTACACATCGACAGCGTCCAGCGTGAGCAGAGCGGTCATCGGGCGTCCTCCCCACCGAGGTGCCGTCGCCGGCCCAGGTACGCTTCGATCACCGCAGGATCGCGGCGCACAGCCTGCGGTGCCCCCTCGGCGATGATTCGCCCGCCGTCCATCACTATCACCCGATCCGACACGGTCATGACCAGGTCGAGCTTGTGCTCGACGAGCAGGATCGTCTGGCCTTCGGCCTTCAGCTGCAGAAGCTGCGCCAGCACCTCGGCGGTCTCGGACTGGTTCATGCCCGCGGTGGGCTCGTCGAGCACGAGCAGCTTCGGCTTGAGAGCGAGCGCGCGGGCGATCTCGGTGCGCCGCCGGTTCGCATAACTGAGCGAATACGCGGGGTCGTCGCGCCGCGGTCCGAGCCGCGCCTCGAAGCGATCGATCTCGGTCTCGACGATCGCGTCGATGCTCCGGCGCTCGCGGCGGGCAGCCGGAGTGCCGAAGATCGCGACGAACAACTCGGCCAGCAGCGGTATCCAGCGCAGCAGGAACAGATGCGAGAGCCGGCGGAACGGGCGGTGCGCCCGAAGGGTCGAATGGATGCCGACCTCGATGTTGTCCGCGACCGACAGCGTGGCGAACACACGGCCGTTTTGGAATGTGCGCGCGATGCCGTGCTCGGCGATGTCGACACTGCGTGCGCGATCGATGCGAACGCCGTCGAGGGAGATGGAGCCGGCGTTCGGGCGCAGCGCGCCCGTGACGAGGTTGAGAGTCGTGGTCTTTCCCGAGCCGTTCGGCCCGATGATCGACACCACCTCGCCGGGTGAGACGTGGAACGAGACGCCGCCGACGGCCTTGAGCCCCTCGAAGTGACGCTCGAGGTCGTCCACCTGCAGCAATGCGTCGCTCATGAGTTCCTCACCAGGATCCCGCCCGGACGGAACCGCACCACGAGGATCAACACGAATCCGTAGACGATGATCCGCCACTCCGGGGCGAAACGCAGCAACTCCATCGCCCCGATCAAGATGATCGATCCCACCACGGCGCCGTACGGCAGGCTGATGCCGCCGAGGATGACGATCGTCACGACCAGCAGCGACATCAGCATCGTGAAGATGGTCGTGTCGATGTAGGTGTACTGGTGCGCCAGCAGCGAGCCGCCGATGCCGGCGAAGAACGCCGAGACGGCGAAAGCGAGCGCCTTGTAGTCGCGCACACGCACGCCCGACGCGAGCGCCGCCACCTCGTCGGAGCCGACCGAGGAGATCACCCGCCCGAGATGCGACCGACGCAGCCGCCACATGATCAGCAGCGTCAGCATGAGGATCACGAAGTCGATGAGGTAGTAGGCCAGCGGAGTGTTCAACGGGATGCCGCCGATCGAGGGGACCGGGATGTTGTAGATGGCCTGCGGCACGATCAGCTGGATGACGGCGACGATCGCGATGCCGAGGCCGAGCGTCGCGATGGAGATGTAGTGGCCTTTGACGCCCCAGATGGGCGATGCCAGCACCGAGGCGATGACCGCGGCGATCAGCCCCGCCAGCGGCAGCGCGAACCAGAACGGGATGTGCACGTAGACGCTCAGCATCGCCGACGCGTAGGCGCCGATCGCGATGGGCCCGGCTTGGCCCAGGGCGAGCACCCCCGCCTGCCCGGCCGTGACGGTGAAGCCGGCGGCGATGATGGCGTAGACGAGCACCTGGGTGCCGGTCGTGAGCAGGTAGTTGTTCGCGACGAGGGGGATGACCACTCCTCCGGCAAGGATGGCGGCCACCCACACCCATCGGGGGATGCGCAGCGGCCGCCCCTTGCCGAGGAAGGTACCGGTGAGCGGCTCGCTGGAGATCAGCGGTATCTTGCCCAGCAGGCCGCCCGGTCGAACGATGAGCACGACGATCAGAATGACGAAGACGATGATCTGGCGCGCGGCATCGCCGAACGCATAGATGCCGAACGCTTCGAAGATGCCGAGCACGAAGCCGCCGATGACCGCGCCGACCAGCGACCCCAGCCCTCCCAGAGTCGCCGCGACGAAAGAGGTCATGCCGATGTTCAACCCCGAGGTCGGGTTGACCACGCCGATGTACAACGAGAAGAAGATGCCGGCCAGTCCGCCCAGGGCCGAGGCGATCACGAATGACAGATTCTGCACCGGCCCCACCGGGATGCCCATCTGCAGCGCGGCCTCTTGGTCCTGCGCGGTCGCACGGATGGCGCGTCCGGTCTTGCCGTACTTGAGGAACAGTGACATCGCGACCATCACGACAGCGGTGACCCCGAGCATCACGATGTCGGAGGTGCCCACCCGCATGTTCCCGATGTGCAGATTGGAGGTGGGCAGCACCTGCGGAAACACGCGGAACTGCGCCGAGAACGCCAGCTGCGAGGCGTTGTCGAGGACTTGCGAGACCGCATACGTCGACAGCATCGCCGCCAGCGGCAGGTACTTCGCCAGCGGGCGGACGACCGAGATGTTTATCACCAGGCCGAGCAGGGCGCAGATGACCAGCACCAGCGGCAGTGCGATCCAGAACGAATAGCCGAGAGTGACGACGAAGAACCACGCCAGCATGGCGCCCAGCCCGAAGAAGGAGAACTGCGCGAAGTTGACGACGTTCATGACGCCGAAGACCAGGGAGACGCCGACTGCTCCGAGGGCGTAGACGTTCCCTCGGAGCAGGCCGGCGATCAGTGTGTCGAGCATGGTGTGGCGCGGGCCCCGATCAGCCGTTGTACGTGACCCACGCGCCGTCCTTCAGGATGGCGGGGGTGAACTGCGGGTTCAGGATGCGTCGGGTCTGGGTGTCGAACGTGACCTTGCCGTAGACGACGCTCGGGACGTCCTTGATCTCGCTGAAGCCCTTGAGGATGCCTTCGCGGGTGATGCCGCCGGCCTTCGCCGCAGCGACCGCGATATTGAGCGCGTCGTACGCGCCCGCCTCGAAGTTCGTGACGTCCTTGTCGTCGGGGTACTTCGCTTGGAACGCCTTCACGAACTTCTGGACGTCGGCGTCGGGGTTTGACGCGATGAACTGGGCGGGGATGATCGAGCCTTCGGCATCGGGCGTCTCGTCGAAGGACTGCTCGTCCTGCCCGCCGTAGAACGTTCCCTTGTAGCCGATCGAGCGCAGTTGCGTGACGAGCTTGGCCGAGTCGGGTCCGTAGCCGAGGTGGGCGAATGCCTCGGGGGAGCCTGCGGTGGCCTTCGTCAGCGACGGCCGGTAGTCGTCAGACGTGGGGTCGACCGCCTCGGCATCGGTGATCTTCAGTCCGATCTTGTCGGCCTCGGCCTTGAAGGCCTGGTAGGCAGGGATGCCCCAGTCCGAGGTGTTCAGATAGGTCAGGCCGATCGAATCGACGCCCTGCTCCTTGATGTAGTCGGCCTCCCAGACGTATTCGTCCGCCGTTGTCGTCGAGCTCGACCATTGGTATTGGCTGCCCTTGTCGGTGAAATCGGCGTTCGAGTTGTTGAAGCCGTACTGCAGGAGCTTGCCGGCCGTGTAGATCGGTGAAGCGGGGATGGATGCCGCCGACGAGTAATCGCCGAACACGAGGATGACGTCCGGGTCGCCGACGAACTTCTGCGCGACGGTGACCGACTGCTTGGGATCGGACTGCGAGTCTTCGTACTTGAGGGCGACGGGGTGCCCGTTGATGCCGCCGTTCGCGTTGACCTGGTCGACGGCGAGGTCGAAAGCCTGCTTGAACTGCTCGCCGTACTGTGCATATTGGCCGGTCTGCGCCGCCGATACGCCGAAGTAGACGGGGCTGTCGGACGAACCGGAATCGCTCTCGGCCGCGTTCGTGGCGGCGAGGCTGCAGCCCGCGAGCGTCATGGCCGCCAAGCTCGCAACGGCACTGGCGAACAGCGTGCGTCGGATGATGCGTGACATCGGATGACTCCTTGGAATGCGCGAAGCGGGTGATGCACCGGGGGAGCTGATTCCTCACCGGTACCTGATCACAGTGACATCCGACGGCAGAGAGCTCACGCTGTGTGTCGGATTGCGACGTCATGCAACGTCATAGATCCGTGGCGCGGAGCGCAGCGGGCCCCGGCGGGCGAACGCCCTCGGCTACCGAGCAGGGCGTGCACCAACTCAGTCTGGGTCACGCCCACTGCGAGCAGTCCCCGCGGAATCACGCGCAAGGCGCGCCGGCGGCGGCGCGGCGAGGCGGAGTTATGACACGGCCGGTCGGGCAGAGACGGCGACCGGTCGGGCGGAGACGGCGGCCGAGCGGGCGGAGACGGCGGCCGAGCGGGCGGAGACACGGCCGGTCGGGCAGAGACGGCGGCCGCGCGATGCGACCCCGCGCTTCGCGCGCAGCTCAACGCCCGGGCAGGGGCGTGTAGAGCACGACCTGCAGGTCGGGGCGGTCGGAAGGCCGCAGCTGGTGGTGCTCGAACGTCTCGACCGTGCCGTCGGGCAGGTGGAACACGCGCTCGCGCGACTCGAAGCCGCCGATGTCGTATGACTCCCAGCCGGCGCGGAACTCGGGGCTGGCCTCGATGAGCGCCCGCACCAGCTGGGCGGCCTGCGGCTCGGTCGCCCGGCCCACCTCGGCGCGGAACTCGGCGAGAAAGCGCCGGCTCGTGACGTCCCAGTCGTCCAGCAACGTGCGCACGTACGGATCGGTGAACACCAGCCACAGCAGGTTGCGCTCGCCGCGGGCCACCGCCGCGATGCGCGGGTACAGACGCTCGTAGGCGGTGTTCCATCCGGCCATGCCCCAGTCGGGTGCAAGGGCGTATGCCGGGTGGGGCAGGGCGTCCATCAGGCGTTGCAGGTGCGCGGGCGCCTCGTCGACCCGGGCCGGGCGCGGCGGGGCGTAGCCCGCCAGTCCCAGCGCGTAACGTCGCTCGGCATCGGTCAGGCGCAGGGCGTCGGCGACCGCCAGCAGCACCTGACGAGAAGGGTGGATGTCGCGGCCCTGTTCGAGCCACGTGTACCAGGTCATGCTCACACCCGACTCCACCGAGACCTCTTCGCGCCGCAGGCCCGTGGTGCGTCCGCGTGATCCGGGCGGCAGGCCGAGCGCGGCGCGGTCGAGCCGCTCGCGCCGCGAGCGCAAGAACGCGCCCAGTTCGGTGCGTCGCGGATCGGCCATTCTTCCAGGGTAGTGCTCGTACTACTAGTGGTAGCGCCGTCTGTTGAGTCATCCCACCACTACCTGATAATCAGACAATGCCCGTTCTGCGTTCTCGTACCGTCACCCATGGCCGCAACATGGCCGGCGCCCGCGCCCTGATGCGCGCCTCCGGCGTCGACGCCGGCGACTTCGGCAAGCCGATCATCGCGGTGGCCAACAGCTTCACCGAGTTCGTCCCCGGCCACACGCACCTGCAGCCGGTCGGGCGTATCGTCAGCGAGGCGATCAAGCAGGCCGGCGGCATCGCCCGCGAGTTCAACACGATCGCCGTCGACGACGGCATCGCGATGGGCCACTCCGGCATGCTGTACTCGCTGCCCAGCCGCGACCTGATCGCCGACTCGGTCGAGTACATGGCCAACGCGCACCAGGCCGACGCGCTCGTGTGCATCTCGAACTGCGACAAGATCACGCCCGGGATGCTGCTGGCAGCCCTGCGGCTGAACATCCCGACCGTGTTCGTCTCGGGCGGGCCCATGGAGTCGGGTCGGGCCGTGTTGCAGGACGGCACCGTGCGCACCCTCGACCTCGTCGACGCCATCAGCGACGCGGTCAACGAGAGCATCTCCGACGCCGACATCCTGCGCATCGAAGAGTCGGCGTGCCCCACCTGCGGCTCGTGCTCGGGAATGTTCACCGCGAACTCGATGAACTGCCTCACCGAGGCGATGGGCCTCGCGCTGCCCGGCAACGGCTCGGTGCTCGCGACGCACACCGCGCGCCGCGCGCTGTACGAACGAGCGGGCTCGCTGGTCGTCGACATCGCGCATCGCTACTACGACGGCGACGACGCCTCGGTGCTGCCGCGCAACGTCGCCACGCGCGACGCCTTCGACAACGCCATGGCCCTCGACATCGCCATGGGCGGGTCGACCAACACGATCCTGCATCTGCTCGCCGCCGCGCACGAGGCCGGCGTCGACTATGGCCTCGACGACATCGATGCTGTGTCGCGCCGTGTGCCGTGCCTGGCCAAGGTCGCGCCCAACGTCGCCGGCGACCGCATCTATTACATGGAGGACGTGCACCGGGCCGGCGGCATCCCGGCCATCCTTGGTGAGTTGCGGCGCGGCGGGCTGCTGCACGAAGACGTGCACGCAGTGCATGCCCCGAGCCTGGGCGAGTGGCTCGATGCGTGGGACATCCGCGGTGGAAAGGTGTCGGACGAGGCGCGCGATCTGTGGTTCGCCGCCCCCGGCGGGGTGCGTTCCTCCAGCGCGTTCAGCCAGTCGGAGCGCTGGCTGGCGTTGGACGAGGATGCCGCATCCGGATGCATTCACGACGTGGCGCACGCGTACTCGGTCGACGGGGGTCTGGGCGTGCTGCGCGGAAACATCGCGGTGGACGGCGCCGTCGTGAAGACCGCCGGCGTCGACCCCTCGATCTGGACGTTCCAAGGCCCGGCCGTCGTGTGCGAGTCGCAGGAAGAGGCCGTCGAGAAGATCCTGAACAAGCAGGTCGGCGAGGGCGACGTCGTGGTCATCCGCTACGAGGGCCCCAAGGGAGGGCCCGGCATGCAGGAGATGCTCTACCCGACGTCGTTCCTGAAGGGGCGGGGCCTGGGCAAGAAGTGTGCGCTGATCACCGATGGACGCTTCTCGGGCGGAACCAGCGGACTGTCGATCGGGCACATCTCGCCCGAGGCGGCCTCGGGCGGCGTGATAGCGCTGGTCGAAGACGGCGACATCGTCTCGATCGACATCCCGAACCGGTCGCTCGTGCTCGAGGTGCCCGACGACGTGCTCGCCGAGCGGCGCCGGGCACTGCTGGCCGCGGGTGGCTATCAGCCACGCAACCGCGTGCGGCAGGTCTCGGCCGCGCTGCGTGCGTATGCCGTGATGGCGCAGTCGGCCGACAAGGGCGCGGTGCGCGACGTCGATGCCGTCGAGCGGGCGATGGCCCGCGCCGCCGCCGACGACGCCATCGCCGAGGTGGAGCCGGCCGCGCTCTGAGTCGGCGCCCTACGGTGTGTTCGATGCCCGCAAGGCGGTGACGACCTTCTCGAGCGCGGTGCGCACGACGGACAGTTCGTCGGGGCTGAGCACGTTCAGAAAGTTCGACCGCACGAGTTCGACGTGACCGGGAAGCGTTTCGGTGACCCGCGCACGGCCCCGGGGGGTCAGTCGTGCCGTGACGCCGCGGTCGTCGCCGACCGATGCCGTGCGTTCGACGAGCCCCTCCTTCTCCAATCGCCCGACCTGATAGGTCAAGCCGCTTCGTGAGATGACGAGCGCATCGGCGAGCTCGTTCATCCGCAGCCCGTCGGGCGCGTTGACGAGCGTCGCCAGCACCGAGAACTTGATCGGCGTGAGGGTGTGCTCGGCCAACTGCGTCGACACCTTCCGCTGCATGAGGTCGCCGGCCGTGACGACGGCGAAGTACGCCGCGAGCTCGTCCGGATTGAGTTCTGACATGGGCGTCTTCCGATCATGCGATTCGAATTCGAATGAGTGGTATCGTGTGGTGTAGTTCAAGTTCGAATAACATTCTAGAGGAGCAGTCATGAACATCGCAGTCCTCGGAACCGGCCACATGGGCACGACCCTCGCCGGTGGGTTGCTCGCGGCGGGGCACACCGTCACGTTCGGATCGCGGCATCCCGAACAGCACACCGATCTTGCCGCCCCCGTTGTCAGCACCGTCGAGGCGATCGGCAGCGCCGACATCGTCGTGAACGCGCTGGCGGCGTCGGCATCGTTGCAGGCGCTTGGGCCGCTGGCCGACGAACTGGCCGGCAAGGTCGTGCTCGACATCGGCAACGCTGTCTCGCCCGACTTCGAGCTGCTCTACCCCGACACGAGCCTCGGCGAGCGTCTGCAGCAGGCGCTCCCGGCCGCAAAGGTCGTGAAGTCGCTCAACACCCTGCCGGGAACGGTCACCGTCGCGCCGCAATCGGTCGCAGAACCCACGTCGGTGTTCTTGTCGGGCGACGACGCCGACGCCAAAGCGCTCGTCGGCTCGCTGCTGGCGGATCTGGGGTGGGATGCCGCTCGACAGATCGATCTCGGCGGCATCGAGACAGCGCGCGGGGTCGAGCACTACTTCTTGCTCTTCGTCGCGATGATGCAGCGGTTCCGCGGCGCAGACTTCAACATCCGCGTCGTGCGCTGAGCGCGGGGCGGTCGGCGTCAGCGGCACCCGAGCGTCGACAGCGTGCTCAGGCCGTGCGGCTGACTCGGGCGCGCCAGAGCTCGGGGCCGGACTCGAGCTCTTCCCAGCCCGAGGCCCCCGGCCGTTCGGCCTGCAGCATGTAGCGGATGCCCACCGGGTCGTGGTCGGCCACGAGCACGAAGCTGCGCTCGGCCGCGAGGGCGTCGAACGCGCCCATCGTCATGTCGGCGCAGCTCATCTCGCCGCGCACGCGCGCGTCGACGATCTGCTCGCCGGCGAAATCGGCCGTCTCGGTCATGGTGCCTCCTCAGTGTCGGGGGTGGATGCCGCGGCCCGGCGCGCGATGATGGCGATGGCCGCGATGTGCTTCTCGTTGCGCCGGAACGCCGCGCGCATGGTGTTCACGCGGCGCCGTACGTCGGCGTCGCGCAGATAGGTGCCGGCGATGTGCAGGGTACCGCGCAGGCCCTCGTCGGCCAGCAGTCGCCGAAAATGCAGCAGCCGCATCGGAGCGTGCACGACATGTTCGACCTCGAATCCGTGCGCGGCGAACAGTGCGATCCACTCGGGCGTGGTCTGCGGGCGCGTGTTGACCTTCTGCGAGCGCACGAGCGACAGGCGCACGTCCTCGGCCGTCTCGATCGGGATGTCATCGGGCACGAGAGCGAGCTCGTGCACGGCGTAGCATCCGCCCGGTCGCAGAATGCGTGCCACTTCGTCGAGGATCTCGCCCTTCTGCGCGTTCGTGTGCATGGTGAGCATGGCCTCGGTCAGCACGACATCGCACGAGGCATCCGCGAGTCCGGTGCTCTTGGCCTCGCCGATGGTCACCTCACCGCGTGCGCCGAGGGATGCCGCAGCGAGAGCGGCCGCATCCGCGTCGTTCTCCACCCCGATGTACGAGGCAGGGCCGGCCTCCAGCAACAGCTTCGCCGTCAGACCCAGGCCGGGGGCAAGCTCGACGACGTCGGCATCGCGCAGCGGCAGCATCCCGACCAATCGTGTGGTCAGCTGCTTGCCACCCGGGCGCAGCACCTTCTTGCCCAGCCGCGCGAGCAGCCAATGCGCGGGTAGGTCTTCGGCGCGCCGGCCGGCGAGGGGAACCTGCGCTGCCGCGTGATCGCTCATGACTTTCACGCTACAAGCGCCAGGCGGGGTCGGGGCCGGATCGCGCATACTCTGGACTCGTGCGCGTGCGGCTGATCACGATCCCCGTTCTGGTGGTCGCCGCCGTGCTCGGGTGGGGTGAGGCCATCAGCTGGCGCGCGAGCCGGCGTGAGTTGGGCGAGGGGATGCCGCACTCTGGCCGCGAAGCGGTCGTCGTGCTCGGATTCGGCAACAAGCCGGGTCGCGCGAACTTCGTCAACCGGTATCGTGTGCGCGCCGGCATCCGTTCTCTGAGCACCTCGACGTCGGTGCTCGTACTCTGCGGGGGAGCCGTGGCCGGCGCACAGCCCGAAGCCGACATCATGGCCGGCTACGCCCGCGACGAGCGCGACTATACCGGCCCGATGCTGATCGAGCGTGAGAGCACCACGACGTGGGAGAACATCCGCAACGCGATCGGGCTCATCGAACCGTACGACACGATCAAGATCGTCTCGGATCCGCTCCATGCGCAGAAGGGGCGACGGTATCTGTGGATGCTGCGCCCCGACTTGGCCGCCCGGCTCGTGCGAGGCCGCGATTACCGCTTCGGTGAGCTGATATTGCTCAAGCCGGTGGCCGCGGTGGTCGGTCTCGTGGGGTTGCGGCGGGCCCGCCGGAGCGGCCCGCGCTGAGACGCACCACTCGGCCAGGCTTCGCCCGGTTCAGCCGCGGTCAGCGGCGCGCACGAGCGGCAGGAACAGCTCGTCGACGATCGACCGGATGCGCGCCGGCTTCAGGGGTCCGAGGTCCATGATCAGGTCGTGGCGGGCCAGGTCGAAGGGCAGGGCGAGCACCGCCGCCGGAATGCCCTGCAGATCAATCTCGCCACGGTCGTGCGCGCGGCGGAAGACGGCACGGTCGCGTGGTCGCAGCGAGTCGCCCATCACGCGGTCGCGGGCCTGAGTGGGTGTGAGACCGGCGTCGGCGAGCAGGCCCGAGAAGGCAGCGCCCGCGGCGATGGCGAAGTAGCCGGCGCGGGAGTCGCTGATCGCGGTCAGCAGCGCGATGAGGTCGCTGCGCAGTGCGCCGGTGTCGGGATCGGCGACGGGATGCATGCGGCGATAGTGCTCGATGGCGGCGAGAGTGAGCTCGTCTTTGTTCGCCCACCGACGATAGAGCACAGCCTCGCTGGTCGCGGCCCGCGTCGCGATGGTGCCCATCGTCAGTCGCGCGTACCCCGTCTGCACGAGCTCGTCCCAGGCGGCCTCGAGAAGCGCTGCCTCGAGTTCGGCGCCGCGCCGGCGACGTCGTGTGGGGAGGGATGCTGCAGTGACCATTCGTCCACAATAGATAGATTTGCCTTTCTTAGCAAAGGAGCCTAATCTCTCTAAGAGAGGGAAACCTATCTTGTAAGTCCCTCCTCTGGAGTATGGAGATGATCGAGATGACTCAGCTTTCGTCGACGCGTGATGGTCGCGCCCGGTGCTGATCGTGGGCGCGGGCCCGACCGGCTTGACGCTGGCCTGCGAGCTGGCGCGCCGCGGCGTCGCCTTCCGGCTGATCGAGGCGGCCGCGGCGCCGCAGCCCGGTTCGCGCGGAAAGGGCATTCAGCCCCGCACGCTCGAGGTCTTCGACGACCTCGGCATCGGCGCCCGCGTGATCGCCCATGGCCGGATGGCGATGCCGATGCGCTCGACGGCCCCCGACGGCACCGTCACCGTCGGGGGTGACGTGCCCGAGTCGCTGCGCGGCCGCTCCGACATCCCCTACCCGGCAAGCCTGATCACACCGGAGTGGCGCGTCGAAGAGGCCTTGCGCGAACTGCTCGCGCAGCTGGGCGGGTCGGTGGAGTTCGGCACGCCCCTTGTCGCTCTCGCGCAGGAGGAGGGTGCGGTGACGGCCACGCTCGAGACGCGCGACGGTGACGAAACGGTGGTAGCCGGCTGGGTGGTCGGCTGCGATGGCGGGCACAGTGTCGTACGCAAGCAGTCCGGCATCGCTTTCGAAGGCGAGACCCGTGAAGACGTGCGCATGCTCGTGGCCGACCTGCGCGTCGACGGCCTCGATCGCGACGCGTGGCACATGTGGCGACACGCCGAGGGCGCGGTCAGTCTGTGCCCGCTCCCGTCCACCGAGCTGTTCCAGTTTCAAGCGAGCATCGGGCCGGGGCAGAACCTCACCCTCGAGCCGGCCAATCTGCAGGACATCCTCGATCGACGCAGCGGGGGCCGCGGCATCCACCTGCACGAACCGGAATGGTCGACACTGTGGCGTGCGAATGTGCGTCTGGCCGAACGCTATCGCGAAGGTCGGGTGTTCCTGGCCGGCGACGCCGCGCATGTCCACTCGCCCGCCGGCGGTCAGGGGATGAACACCGGAATTCAGGATGCCGCAAACCTGGGCTGGAAGCTCGCGGCGGTGTTGCAGGGCGCCGATGCGGTGCTGCTGGACAGCTACGAGGCCGAACGGCGGCCGGTCGCGGCCGGGGTTCTCGGCCTGTCGAACGAGCGGCTGAAGCAGGCCCTCGCGCAGAAGGGGATGACCACTCGTCGAGATGCGAGCACGATCCAGCTCGGTGTCGGGTATCGCGGATCGATGCTGGCGCACGATGACCGCGACGAGACCGCCGCGCTGCGGGCGGGAGATCGGGCCCCGGATGCCACCGGCTTGGCCACCGTCGATGGTGAGCGCCGGCTGTTCGAGCTCACAGCAGGTGGCAGGTTCACGCTGCTGACCTTCGGGCGGGCGCCTGAACTCGACACCACCGGGGGTGACCTTCGGATCCTGCGCGTCGCCCCGCGGGCGAGCGAGTCGGGCCAGATCGTCGATACGGCTGGTCATCTCGCCGAGGCGTATCGACCGACCGACCACACGCTCGTACTCATCCGCCCCGACGGGTACATCGGCCTCATCTCGGATGCCGGCGACGCGACCGCCGTCTCGAGGTACCTCGCCGCGATCGAGTGACCCGGCGCGCCGATGGTCTGTGCACGTCAGCAGCGCACGCCGGCCTGACCCTCGCCTCAGGCCGGCGGCACGAGGCGTGCGACGAACGCGGATGCCGCGGCGGTCGGCTGTGGGCGGGTGATCGCGGTCAGTTCCCACCCGATCTGCACGTCGAGGGGAACCTTGACGACCCCGGGCACATCGCCCGCGAACATTTCGGGCAGGATGGCGACGCCGAGTCCGGCCGCGACGAAGGACGGAATAAGGCCCGTCTCTCCGATCTCGGTCGCGATATCGCGCACGATGCCGTGGCGGCCGAGCGCGGCATCCAGCACCGTCCTGTTGCCGAACCCCGCGGGGGTGTCGATGAAGCGCTCGTCGGCCAGCGCCGCGATCGGCACGTGACGATCCCCGGCGCGCGCGTGGTCGGTCGGCAGCAGGGCGACGAACGTGCTCGTGGCGAGTGGGTGCATCGTCAGCCCGGGCGCGGCCGTGGCCGGCAGCCCGAACAGGGCGACGTCGAGGCGGCCGCGGCTGACGTCTTCGGCGAATCCGGCCGAGCCGATCGGCGAAGAGCGCAGTCGCAGATCGACGAGGGGATGTGCGTGGTGGAAGTCGCCGATGATGCGTGGCAGATCGAACGGCCCGAAGTTGGCGAACACGCCGACCCGCAATTCGCCGCGCAGTGAGCCCTGCGGGTCGGCGGCCGTGAGGGCACGTGTGCCGGCGTCGAGGAACTCGCGCAGGCGCGGGATGATCTCCTCGCCGGCCGCAGTGAGGCGGACACCGCCCTGATCGCGATCGAAGATGTCGGCGCCGAGCTCCTTCTCCAGCGCACGGACGCCGGCAGACACCGTCGACTGCACCGCGAACACACGGCGCGCAGCCCGAGTGAAGTTCAGCTCTTCGGCGACGGCGATGGCGTACTCGGCCTGGCGGGTGTCCATCGAGTAATCGTATTACTCGATCATTGCTATGCAATGCGTTCGTTGGACACGATTGAGTGGGGAGTCGAGCATGGATCCATGACCACCACGACCATCACCGCTCCCGCTGTCGCGCCGACCCGCGGCATCCCTCACGGAATCTCCTTCTGGATGATCGCCACTGTCTTCCTCACTCAGATGGCGTTCTGTGCCGTGCCCACGCCGCTCTATGCGATCTATCAGCAGCGCGACGGGTTTCCCACGCTCGTGCTCACCGTGATCTTCGTCGTGTACGCGGTCGGCGTGATGCTGAGCCTGTATTTGGCCGGGCATCTGTCGGATCGGCTCGGGCGGCGACGGATCATTCTCGCCTCGCTCGCGCTGAACCTGGTGGCCGCGGTGCTGTTCCTGGTCTGGAACGACGTGGCCGGGCTGATCGTCGCCCGCTTCATCTGCGGTCTCGGGATCGGCATCCTCACCGCGACAGCCACGGCGCACATCGCGGAACTCGGCGTGGCGGCCGGGAGGTCGCCGCTGCGCTCGGGGATCGTCTCGACTTTTGCGAATCTGGGCGGGATCGGTATCGGGCCGCTCGTGGCCGGAGTGATGGCGACGTTCATCGTGCAGCCGTTGGTGGCGCCGTATGTGCTGTTCGCGGTGCTGTTCATCGCCGAGGGCCTGGTCGTGCTGTTCGTGCCCGAGACGGTGGAGCAGTCGGCCGAGCGCTTTGCGTATCGCCCGCAGCGGATCGCCGTGCCGGCTGCGGCGCGTGGGGCGTACATCGCGGCGGCCGCGGCGGCCTTCGGTGCGTTCGCGGTGTTCGGTACGTTCACCGGGCTGAGTTCGACCTTTCTGGTGGGACTTCTCGGCGTGCGTTCGCACCTGCTGGGCGGGGTGGTGCCGTTTCTCGTGTTCATGGCTGCCGCGCTTGCGCAGATCGTGACGGTGCGGATGGCGATCCGCGCGCAGATGATGCTGGCCCTCACGGCCGCCGTGTTCGGGTTCGCCGGGCTCGCTCTCGGGGCTCTGGCAGCGTCGCTCGTGCTGTTCTTGATCGGCTGCGGCCTTGCCGGTGCCGGGGTCGGCATCGTGTTCCGCGCATCACTGGGAACGGTCGCCGGGCTGGCGGATGCCGCACGCCGGGGAGAGGCGCTCGCCGGGATCTTTCTTGTGGCCTATGCCGGAATGACGATCCCGCCGCTGCTGACCGCCGCTGCGCTGACCGTCTGGCAGGTCGCGACGGTCGTGGTCGTGATCGCGGTGCTCATGGCCGCGCTCGTCGTGGGATCGGGGTGGCGGATGCTGCGGGAAGCGTGAGTGGCACGGTATCCACCCCTGGGGTCTCCGGAACGGTGGCCCCGCGGCGCCACCGTCGTCAGGCCTTCACTTGTCGGCGTGGGCTCGCAGGATGACGAAGATGGGATCCGAGCGGTAGCGCTCGTAACGCTCTGGGTCGACGGTGCGCATGGCCTCGTCCGGCTGCGGTTCCAGCATCCTCTCCAGCACGAATCCTGCGTCGATGATCTCGTTGATCAGAGTGCTCATGGTGATGAGCTGGTACTCCATCGTCGCTTCGCCCAGCGAACGCGTTACCCAGCGCTCATCAAAGTATGAGCCCCCGAAATAACCCCAGTCGGCGGTGGGATGCGTTGTGGACAGCACGATCCAGCCTCCGGGACGAAGCACGCGGCGGATCTCGGCCAGGAATCGCGGTCGATCGTTCAGATGGTGGATCACCAGAGCGCAGACCACGCCGTCCAGCGAGTCGTCCGCCAGGAATTCGAGCGGCAGGTCCAGGTCATGCTGCACAATCGTGGCCTCGGGCGCTGCCCGAGTCGCAGCATCCACCAGGACTTCGCTGCCGTCGACACCAGTGACCTGCGCACCGGCAGCGCTGAGGATCGCTGCGAGTTGGCCTGCGCCGCAGCCCAGATCCGCGACCTTCAGGCCTGCCACCTCTCCGACCATCCGGAGCATGGCCGGCCGCTCGTGCAGCGAATTCAGTCCGGCCTCGGCGGCACGGGCAGCGAAGATGACTCCTGCATCGCCGTGGTACGCGTTGTCGTGCTCGGTCACGGACCGAGTCTAGGAGGTGTCGCTTGAGAGACCTTTAACCTTGTAGAGGGGCTGACGGGAATCGAACCCGCGCTGTCTGCTTGGGAAGATGGTTCTGGGTCGCTCGCGCGAGTGCGCTCAAGTGCGGCCCAGTGTGATTCTGTAGTCGCGATCCCAGGTCAGAAGGACAAATCGAGCCCTCAACGGCGCACGTGACTGTGTCCGAGTAGGTTCTAGTACGGCCCCGTAGTGGCACGTCAATGGCACGTCAATGGCACGATATCAGAGGTCGGCGGCACGATGAGGGAACTGCTGCAATCGATCTCGTCAAGCGCACGCCACCCTCTGCAGGGGTCACGTGTTGTGGAGCTTGCTTGGCCATACTTCGTGCTTTGGGTCCCACCAGATGATGTGGAATTCATGACCTGCTCGAACTCCGTATAGGCGCTTGACCCCGTCGATTTCGAGACGCACCATATGGTCGAGCCCTTCGTACCGGTTGACGAGTCGGTCGGTGGCCTTCGAATTTGGGCACGCAGCCATGTCACTGTAGGTCTTACACAGGCGCTGGCCCGGCTTGAACAGTTCCCCCGCTGTCATTTGCTCGACTTGAGCCATGACGTCGAGTAGTCGTGAATGGTCTTCTTTCGAGATGTCGAGCAGGGACCAATCGCCATCGTGATCGACGAGATCGAAGAGGAAGCGCACCTTGCGCTGATTCTCATCTGAGGGGACGGGGGTCGCCGCTTTCGGAACGCGAACGACGTCCGCGGCCAGTACCGCATGTGGCGTCTTCCTCGCGCCCTTGAACGGATTCTGCGACACCTTGGGTGTCTTGGAGCGGCCCAACGCCGAGCCGTCCTAGACCAACGACCGTAGTACTCGGCCATCGCCGCCTTGGTAATCTCGGTCTCACACCTCGCCCCCGCCGGCAGGCCGCCTCGTGCGTTGCGCCAAGGGTCTTCGGCGTGGGTCAACTGGCTCAACTCCATTGCGCTGTGGGAGCCGTAGAACTTGAGGACGGAGTCGACCGTGGTCTTCTCATCCTCAGAGAGTATTTTCGGTTCTGGCGTGATGTCGCCGGCAGCGACGGTGAATCGCCCGCGGTGATAAGCGTAGAGGCGCTTGACGACGGGTCCGTTGGCCCAAGCCTCGATCACGTTGTCGAACAGTGGGCGTTCCTCCCAGACGAGGTGCCACGCCTGCGAGTAGTAGACGAGCTTCTGCAGCTTCATCGCCGTCATGCTGCCAGCGCCGCGGAGTATGTACTCTGCAACGTCACGAACGTCTGCCATCTTTCTCGCCTCCTCGGGACGGGCCCAGCGTAACAGTTGAGCCTGATCGAACCATGCACCTGAGCCACCAAAAACAGTACTGACGGGGTCCGACATTCCCTCGCCGAGAACAACCTGGGGAGATCCGATCGAACAACGAGAGAGCCCCCGCGGGGACCGGGGTGGTCCGCCACGGGGGCGCCGTCCGTTCATGCCCGATCGGACGGCCGGGGCAACCTCGAGCAGCACGAGGGCCCCTGGGACTCGGGCATCACCGCTGAGGCGGTGAGCAGGGTGCCCGAGCCGAGGTCTTCAGTCAGGGAGGACCGTGGCGGCGACGTCGGGGGCTGGTCGTAGTCTGGTTGCCCCTTGACGCAGGGTCTGGGGAGATTGGGGAAACAGAATGGCGAAGTACCGGGTGCAGAAGAATCCGTTCAAGTCGAGCGACTATGAGGAGGTCGAGGCCGATGGGTTCATCGAGGACGGCAGCTACACGAAGTTCGTCGTCGGCGCTGGTGACGTTGTTCTCGCAGTGCCGACGAAGCTGGTCACGAAAATCACGGTGATCGACTAGCGCTCACGGAAGAATTTCCTCGTGTGAGGGCCCGGGGCTTCGTTCTGGGCGGAGTGTGCACGACGCGCACGCGCGCCACGTGGCTCCGGGTCTACCGGGATACTCCCCCGAGTGAGAAGTACCCGCTGGATAGGTCGTGCTCGATTTGAGCGCGGACATTTGTGACGACGCGGAGTAGTGAATCCAGTTGCAGAATGACGGCGAAGCGAATGCTTTCGACGTCGGCGAGATTGTCGAGGCGCTTGCGCCTCTCGTCGTCTTCGTGGAGGAGGGCGCCGTAGATGTAGTCCATGGTGATCTGGTGGCTGCCGAGGAGCTTATTGGGGCCGAGACCGTTGTCGGCTTCCAGACGCCCTGCGTACATTGGCGCTCTGCCCGCGGGCATTACGAGCTCGTTGCCTCGGACTACCTGGGCGACGTATGCAGCGAGCGGACGCCTTGCGATTGCCTGCTCGCGGGTGACCATCGCCTGGAGAGCCTTCACGACGCTGGGAAGGTAGCAATCCTCCTTCGTGAGGAAGAACACTCGGCATTCTGCGATCACGCCATCGAGAGTGTACTTGTCGAGCATCGGCTTGCGCAGTGTGGGCGATCGCCAGGGCCCGTTCTCACTGTCGCCTTCCCAGATGATCGTGAGTGCGATCTCGCCGCGGTCGGGGTCGCGCAGGTCGACGATTGGCTGACCCACGCCGGGCGCCGAGCGGGCGAGGAACTTGCGCAGTCGACGCTGTGCGCTCATGGTCCGGGTGTTGTCCACGAATGCCATCATGCCCGTTAACGAAGCCCGGCTTCCTCATGTGAGGGCGGGGTTTCGTTCTGGGTTTGCCCATACGTGCACGCGTGATGTCGGAGGTCGGTCGTAGCCTGGAGAGCTTGGGTACCGGAGCCTGGGCGAGAGGCGGGTGGCAATGAAGGGCGTGCGGTGTAGAACGAAGAGGGATGCGATCCCATCTCGGGAAGAAGCGGCCGCGATCGCGCGTCGTGTGGCAAAGGGGGCGTCTGCACAGCTGTGCCCGTACTGCGGGTGGTGGCACGTGGTGGGCTTCGGGTCTGCGATTGAGCATCCGTCAAAACCTCGACGGCCACGGTAGCCGGCAGTGTGATGATGGCCGTGCGCGATGGGTCGTGGGTTGTCGAAGGTGATCGAGGTGGCTGAGACTCTGGGCGTCGGCCGCGATTGGGTCTATCGCCGCATCGAGTCCGGTGAGCTGCCGGTGGTGGAGTTGGGCGCGACCGGGAAAAACCAGCGCGTACTTGAATCGGATCTCGACGCGTTCATCGAAGCCCGCCGCCACGGCGCCTGATTCAGCTTGTAGCCCGGCAGAGGCCCCGCGGTCTTCACTTGACTGCGGGGCCCTGGGTTGTTCATGACTCACTGGAAGCCATCTTCACTCTGGTGTTCGCGATGGCTCGGCGAAGTCAATCGCCTCGGCTGGTCTGCGGTGTATGGGCGCCTGCCGCACCAGGCCGACATGCTGGCGCTCCACGCGGCCGTCGTCCCGGATCCCGCACCCGCTGATGCACCAGCCGCTGACGGGATCGAAGCGATGCGCCGTGCCCCGGCTGCTGGGGATCATGGTTCGGCCTCGTCAGGGTGCCATCGTGTCGGGCAGTGCTTACATGTGCGGCGTCCGTCTGGTTCGAGTGGCATCCAGAGCTGGTGTCTTGGCGCGCATGTGCTGGCGGATTCGCTCATCGTCCGCGGGCGTCGGTTGCCGGTGAAGGTTTCCGCGGCTCTGCGGTCGACGGCGCATGCTCTGCGTCGTGGTTCCAGTTCGGATGGCGGTTGCAGGTTCGGGCGGGCGCACCTGCGCGCTCCTCCTCTTCTTCTTCTTCCTCCTTATTCCTCAGGCCGACGTTGAGCGTCGGGTGTTTCGACCACTGAACGTCGGGTGTCTGCGCTGAGTGGCAGACCGGCTCCATCGCACAGCCAATACCGGGTGTTGCGCCCCGGGGCGTCCGTGGCGGCGACCTCGAGCACGCGCTTAGACGTGAGTGTCTGGACGGCGCGCTCGACGGACCGATAACCATTCGAGTTGAGCGGCGCTCTCAGCGCGCCGGCGAGCGCGTCGCGGCCGCCGTAGAACACCGGCCGCCGGTCTGTGTCGAGTGCGATCGCTGCCATGTAGACGAAGACAAGTGTGGGTGCGTGGTCGAGGCCCGCCCGCGCCGCGACTGCGTAGGCGCTCATGACGAGGCGGGTACCCATCAGCTCTCACGAGGGAGTGCTGCGATGCGCCTGTCGAGCTGTTCCTCTGTGATGTGGAGGAACTCCGCGATCCGCGCCCGCGGCACGAGCCAACGTCGGCCGAGCCGTGCCGTGGGGATGACGCCAGATCTGACTGCGTGGGACGCGGAATCGCAAGAGAGCCCGGTCAGGCGCGCCAACTCGTCGACGGTGCACGTCGCAGTCGGACTCAGGGTCGGTGGGGCAGCGACTGCGGTCATGTCACACCGCCTGCAGCTTCGTCAGGAGGGTGCGATAGAGGAGGGTAACCTCGCCGCGGGGGATCCGCTGGCCGGACTCCCACCGCCAAAGCGTCGCGGTGTCAGCCCGTCATCAAGCTCGACAACGGCAGCGACATCATCGCGGTGCCGATCATCGACGCGAAGGAACTCGCCGACAGCATTGTCACCATGACGGTCAAGCACCTGACGTTTGTTGACATGGGACGTGACTGTCTGCGGTCAGCCCTCGACCCCAAGGACCTGTGGCGCCAGAAGTACGCGCACCTCTTCGGGGAGGAGCGATGACCCGTCAGCTAACCCCATGCAGTCTGGCACGGACCGCCGACGCGACCGAGGTCAGGGCGCTTGAGAAGGACGGTGCGCTGTGAGAACGACGACCATCCCCGAGTGGGCCGAGATGACCCTGACGAAGAGCCTGGACTCGGTGGACGGGTTTCCCTGCGCCGTTCACTACAGCAGCGGGGGCAAACCGAGAATGCCTGGCTCCAGCAAGTCGACGTGATGACGCCCGGCGGTCAGCGGCGAGGCATGCCTGAAGTGGTGATAAGCGGCGAGGAATACACCGTCAGGTTCCGCCCCGAAGACGCGGGCGAGATCCGTGCAATCGCTGCTGCTCTTGGCCGCGTCGCTGATACCTTTCAGGTCGCGGTAGAAGAGGCCGAGCGCGAGCGAGCCGCTGGAGCCCGGCGATGACGAAGCAGCGGAAGACCAGCCGTGCGTCGTTCGGGTCGGCGCGTCAGCTGCCATCGGGCCGGTGGCAGGTGTGCTACCCGGATCTGGCCACAAGGAAGCTGATGACTGGGCCGCGCACGTTCGCTACGAAGCGCGAGGCGACGGACCACATCGCCGAAGTGCGGCGCCGCGCGTTCGGTGACTACGCGCGCGGGTGGATCGACAACGGCGGCACCCGCGGAAAGCTCGCACCCAAAACAACCGAGCTGTACCAAGACATCCTCGATCACGCTGGCGACCATCGCCGGCGCCTCTCAGCGTGAGCTGATGGCTCGCGCCGGCCACCGGACAAGCCGCGCCGCGGGCATCTATTAGCACGTCGCCGAGGGTCGTCTCGCCGCTATTGCCGACCAACTGGACGCGCTCATCACGGGTGCCGGATCTGCGCGCAATGGCACGCCGATGGCACGCGCCCGTGATTCTGAGAATCGAGACTCACCGCAGGGAGGTCGAGAATTGCCGGCCTAACAGGGATTCTTTGGTGGAGGGGCTGACGGGAATCGAACCCGCGCTGTCTGCTTGGGAAGCAGAAGTTCTGCCATTGAACTACAGCCCCACGCGCACCGAAATGCGCTTCGGCCAGCATAACAGGACCATCGCAGACCGCCTCTCACGCCGGCACAGTTCAAAACTCATCCCATCCATGACCGCACGCCCCCAGAAAGGCCGCTGTCGGCTCGCAGGGGCCCGAATCGAATGAGTTTTGAACGCCCCGCGGGCGAGTACCGGCCAGAATGGCCTGCATGACCGCTGATTTCGCCGGGCGCACCGCGCTGGTCACCGGCGCGACCGGCGGCATCGGCCTCGAGATCGCCCGGGCGCTCGCCGGCGGCGGTGCGCGGGTCATCCTCGCCTGCCGCGACCGTGCCAAGGGCGAGAAAGTCTCCGCGGGCATCCCCGGCAGCATGGTCGCCGACCTCGACCTCGCCCGCCTCGACTCTGTTCGCGCATTCGCCCGCGCCCTCGACGAGCCCATTCACCTGTGCGTGCTCAACGCGGGCATCGTGCTGCTGGGCGACCGCGTTCGGCACATGACAGTCGACGGCTACGAACGGCACTGGCAGACGAATTTCCTCGGTCACGCGGCCCTGGTGCGCGGCATCCTGCCCCAGCTGCGCGCCGGCAACGCGCGTGTCGCGCTGCAGTGCAGCGTTGAGGCAGCCCTGGCGCACCTGAATTGGGATGACCTGCAGGGCGAGCGTCGCTACGGCCCGTTCCGGGCGTACGGCCAGTCGAAGGTCGCGCTCGGGCTCTTCGGGCTCGAACTGGCCCGCCGCGAGCCCGCGCTCCACGTGGCCTTATGCCACCCCGGCATCGCGCCCGATACGGCGATAGCGCCGGCGCTGCGGGCGATGCTGCCCGCCTCGCTCGTGCAGTGGGTGACCCGTCACCTCGGCAACCCGCCCGCGCAAGCGGCGTTGCCCGCGATGATGGCGGTGACGGCGGATGCCGCCTCCGGCACCTTCTACGGACCCGGTGGCTTTCTGCAGTTCTGGGGTGCGCCGAGGCAGCTGCGTCTCTACCGGTCGCTGCGCGACGAGGCAGCCGCGCGTAGAGTGTGGGCGCTGGTCGACGAGTGAGCAAGCCGCGACTCGAGCCCGCGGATGAGCACGTCGAGATCGAACGCGAACTGCTCCTCGTCGAAGGTCGAGAAGCCGGTGTCGTCGATGCGGTGCAGCAGCGCGTGGTCTGCGGCATCCACCGTCGCCAAAGCCTCGTGCAGCTCGGCGCGCTGCGGATGCCCGCCGGCGCGCGCGTTGAGCAGCACGCCGCGCGCATGTGCCATCGCGACGTCGGCGACCAGGGCTATGGCCCGCACCGCGGAGTCTTCGTCGAAGCCCGCGTCCACGAGTCGTGCGAGCACCTCTTCGGCCGGGCGCAGCGCTGCCGCCCGTGTCGAGGGATCGAACCGGATGTGCGTGACGACGGTGGCAGAGCCCAGCAGGATGTCGCGCATGGCCGTGGCGACAAGGCGCAACGCATCGCGCCAGTCGGCGCCGTGCGGAATCGCCAGCACCTCGAAACGGCTCGTGAAGGCGTCTTCGGCCAGCAACTGCAGCAGGCCTTCGCGCCCGGCGACGTGGTAGGTGACCGCCTTGCGATCGACGCCGAGCTGGTCGGCGACCGCCTGCACGGTGAGCGTGGCCGGGTCGAGTTCGCGGGCGGCGGCCACGATGGCGTCACGACCGAGGCCGGCACTGATGCCGCGCCCGCGTCGACGTATCGGACTGCTCATGGGGTTCCCGCCTGTGTGGTGATCCTTCGACGGTAGTCTCGGCTAGCGTGATCTGACGAACCCGAGGAGGCCGCATGACCGCGCTGTTCGACGGAACGTACAACTCGCGCGATACCGGAGCAATCCCGCTGCGCAGCGGGGGACAGACCCGTTCGGGCGTGCTGTTCCGTTCCGACGCGTTGGCCACGGTCACCGGCACCGGCCTGGTCGAACTCGATGAGAGCCCCATCGGCACTATCGTCGACCTGCGCACCGACACCGAGCGGGCGACCGCGCCGAACCGGCTGCCGTCGCGACCCGTGCGCACCGAGCTGCTCTCGGTCATGGAAGGTGCGGCGCCGGGCATGGCGGCGCCCGCCGAGATGACGAGTGAGGCGGTGCACGCGGTGCTGCAGGAGATCCCCACGCTGGGCGATCTGTACATCCGGATGCTGGGCACGGCCGCGGCATCCTTCGCCCGCGTCGCTCGCCTCGTGGCCACCTCGGCCGATTCCGACAAGGCAGGCGTGCTCGTGCACTGCACCGCAGGCAAGGACCGCACTGGTGTCGCTGTCGCACTGCTGCTCGACGCGGTCGGTGCACAGCGCGACGCGATCGTGGCCGACTACGCGGCCAGTGAGCGCAATCTCGCCGGAGAGTGGGCTGAACGGATGCTGGAGGGCGTCGCGCGGATGGGCGTGCCGATGCTGCCCCAGATCACGGCGCTGGTTTCGGCCACCCCGCCCGATGCGATGCAGACGACGTTGCGCTGGCTCGACGATCAGGGCGGGTCGGCGGCGTATCTGCGCAAGGGGGGGGGGGGGCTCAGCGACGACGAGCTCGGGATGCTGCGGGAGCGCTTCGCCGGCTGACGCGGGTTCTTGGCACTGATCGGGGCTCGGTAGGCTGGCGACGTGCTGCTCAGCGACCGAGACATCCGCCGACAGATCGACGACGCGCGCATAGCGCTGGACCCGTGGGACGCCGACATGGTCCAGCCGTCGAGCGTCGATGTGCGTCTGGACCGATACTTCCGCCTCTTCGACAATCACAAGTACCCGTTCATCGATCCGGCCGAGGACCAGCCCGACCTCACGCACCTGATCGAGGTGGCGCCCGATGAGCCGTTCGTGCTGCACCCGGGCGAGTTCGCGCTCGGCTCGACATTCGAGCAGGTGACACTGCCCGACGACATCGCCGCGCGGCTGGAGGGCAAGTCGTCGCTGGGCCGGCTGGGACTTCTCACCCACTCCACGGCGGGGTTCATCGACCCGGGATTCTCGGGGCACGTCACGCTTGAGCTGTCGAACGTCGCGACGCTGCCGATCAAACTCTGGCCGGGCATGAAGATCGGTCAGCTGTGCTTCTTCCAGCTTTCGTCGGCGGCCGAGTCACCCTATGGCTCGGGCCCGTATGGCAACAGGTATCAGGGCCAGCGTGGACCCACGGCATCCCGGTCGTTCCAGAACTTTCACGTGACCAACGTGGGCGCCCGCGACGATGGGGCGCTCGGCGGCTGAGGCTCAGCCGGGCAGGACTTCCACCCCTGAGTCGCGGGCGGCCTGCGCGAGCTTCGCGTCGAGCGTCGCCAGCGGGCAGCCCGCCGTCTCAGCGAGCACGAGGTAGCTCGCGTCGTAGGCGCTCAGACCCGTGCGCAGAGATGCGGCGACGAGTGCTGCGCGGGCCGGCGGCCGTTCCGGTGTCTCGACGTTCAAAGCGTCGAGGATGTCGATGGCCTGAGTAACCTGTGCGTCGGTCAGGCGGCCGCGACGGCGCGCGCTGACGATCGCGTTGGAGGTCTCGTACCGCCACAGGCTCGGTGCCAAGATGACGTCGCGGTTCGAGATCGCAGGATTCAGCACGGCGTCGGCAGCGTCGTTCGTTTCATCGGGCAGAAGCCACGCCAGGGTCAGCGACGTGTCAAGGACGAGAGGCATCAGTAGCGGCGCCCGTCATCGATGAGTTCTCGGATATCGATCAGCTCTTGGGGGAGGGATGCGCGGAAGCCGCGGACCTTCTCGATGAGCCCGGCGGGGTCTGGTCGCGCGTCGACGGGCGTGAGTCGAGCGACATCGTGGCCATGTTTCGTGATCGTGATCGACTCGCCTGCTGCTGCTCTCTCAAGGAGGGCGGACAGGTGCGTCTTCGCGTCGTAGGCGCTGACTCTGCTCATGTACGTAGACTAGTCTACGACCAGTCGTTTTAGCCGCTATCCGCGTATGCCTCGGGATATCTCTGCACGCCCACCGATAGCGCGGCGGCCGCGCGGAGGTGGGATGCCGCGCCGCGGCGTCAGTGCGAGGTGACGACCCCGACCGCGTCGTGCACGATGACGGCGGCGGCGCGTGCACCAGCGCCGGCGGCGACGATGAGCTGCTGCGGGCCCGCGGTGATGTCGCCGGCGGCGTAGACGCCGAACTCGCTCGTGCGACCCGACCCGTCGGTGAGGAGGTGGCCGTTCTCGTCGCGGTCGGGGACGATGCCGTCGAGAAAGGCCAGATCGACCGTCCATTCGGGGCGGATGAAGCCACCGTCGACGGGGATGCCGCGTCCATCGACCAGCTCGACGCTTTCGATCCGCCCGCGCTCGCCGACCAGGGCGGCCACCGGCGTGCGCTCGACCGTCACCCCCGCGGCGGTCAGCTCGGCCTCGGCGACCGCATCGATCACCGCGGCCCCGTGGGTGAACACGGTGAGCTCGTCGGTCCAGCGCGCGATCAGGCGGGCCCGGTCGGCGAGGTCGTCGGATGCCCCGAACAGCGCGAGGCGCCGTCCGCGCTGCTCCCACCCGTCGCAGGCCGCACAGCTGAAAAGGCTCATGCCGTAGAACGAGATGAGGTCGGGAACGTCGGGCAGTGTCTCATGCAGGCCGGTGGCGATGAGCACGTTCTGTGCGAACACCACATCGGTGGCCGCCCGCTGGCCGATCTCGGCCACAAACACGCCCTCATCACGACCGAGGCGGAACACCCGCTGACGCGCGCGGTAGTGCACGGTCGGATAGGCGGTCAGCTCTTCGCGCGCTATGCGCTTGAGCTCGTTCGGGGCTATGCCGTCGCGGGTGAGGAACCCATGCACCGACAGCGTCGCGGCGTTGCGCGGACGGTCGGCGTCGACGACGGTGACCTCGGCGACCGACCGACCCAGATTCAGCGCCGCCGACAGCCCGGCGGGGCCGCCGCCGATGATCAGCACATCCTGCAGTTCCGACATCCCTATTCTCCTTGCGGTGGCAGAGCGGCGACCAGCGGGTGGTCGACGTGGGTGGGACCGAGCTTCTGTGCGCCGCCCGGCGAGCCGAGGTCGGAGAAGAACTCGACATTCACCTTGTAGTAGTCGGCCCACTCTTCGGGCAGGTCGTCTTCGTAGTAGATGGCCTCGACGGGGCACACCGGTTCGCACGCGCCGCAGTCGATGCACTCGTCGGGATGGATGTAGAGCGAGCGCTCGCCCTCATAGATGCAGTCGACGGGACACTCGTCGACGCACGCGCGGTCTTTGACGTCGACGCAGGGCAGAGCGATGACATACGTCATCGCGCGAGCACCTCGGACGAGGCGATCTCGACCTGCTCGTCGCGGTCGACGACCTTGACCCGCTCACGCCGGTGCTCATGGTTCTCGCCCAGGGCGCGCTCGTGCGCGTCAAGGGCCAGCCAACCGCTCCAGTCGGTGTGGACCACGCCCCGAGAGGCGAGCAGCTCGAGCACGTCGCCGGCCACCGGCGCCGTCAGCAGCCCCGCCTGCGCGTCGTCGACGACGTGGCCGATCGTCTCGAGCGCGTCGGATTTCGTGCTGCCGATCAGTCCCACCGGCCCGCGCTTGACCCACCCGGTCGCGTACAGCCCCGTCTCACCGACGACACGCCCCTCGGCGTTGGGTACGACGCCGCGCGCTTGGTCGAAGGGGGCGCCCTCGACCTGCGTGCCGTAGTACCCGATGGCCCGGTACAGCGCGCCCACCTGGTACTCGCGGAACTCGCCGGTCGTCTGCAGTGCGCCGTCGGCGCCGGGACGGGTGCGCTCGAATCGCACCGCCGTGACGCGATCGTGGCCGAGCACGGCGACCGGGGTGTGCCAGAAGTGCAGATGCAGTCGCCGCGATGCCTGCCCGACCTCGCGCTCGCGCCACGAGTTCAGAATGCGCTGCATGACCTTGACCTGGTTGCTGGCGGGCACGGTGTCGGCATCCAACGCGAAATCGTCGTCGTCGAGGATGATGTCCAGGTCGCGTACCTCGCCCAGCTCGCGCAGTTCGATCGGAGTGAACTTGATGCCAGAGGGACCGCGGCGGCCGAACACGTGCACATCGGTCACCGCCGACGATTCCAGCCCAGCCAGCACGTTGTCGGGCACATCGGTGGTGCGCATGTCTTCGCCCCGCTTGGCCAGCACGCGAGCCACGTCGAGGGCGACGTTGCCGTTGCCGATGACGGCGACCGACTGCTGGTCGAGCGGCCAGGTGCGCGGAACGTCGGGGTGGCCGTCGTACCAGGCCACGAAGTCAGCCGCGCCGTACGAGCCGGGCAGGTCGATGCCGGGGATCGGCAGGGCGGCGTCGCGCAGCGCGCCGGTGGCCAGGATCACGGCGTGGTAGCGCTCGCGCAGCTCGTCGAGGGCGATGTCGCGACCGACCTCGATGTTGCCGAGGAAGCGGATGTCACCGTCGTGCAGCATGTGGTGCAGCGAGTCGATGACCCCCTTGATGCGCGGGTGGTCGGGTGAGACGCCGTACCGGATCAGTCCGTACGGGGCCGGGAGCGACTCGAACAGGTCGATCGTCACCTCGCCGCCGGCTTCGGCCACGGCGGTGCTGAGCAGGTTTCCGGCGTAGATACCGGCGGGGCCGGAGCCCACGATCGCCACACGCAAAGAGAGTGCAGAACTCGTCACGTCAATTGCCTTTCGGGTTCGACAGGGAAGGTCAGGATGCCGCGGCCGCCGCGGGTGCGGCGAGACGGTCGGTGGCGGCGTGTGCGAGACGCACGACATCGCCGATCACCACGACAGCGGGGTTGCGAACCTGCCGAGCGGCTGCGTCGTACACGATGGTGGCCAAGGTGCCGATGGTCACCCGCTCGGCGGGCCCATACCCATCTTCGACGATTGCGACGGGGCAGGCGCCGCCGCGCTCGCCCTGTGCGAGAACGTGGGCGGAGTGGGCGAGCGTGCCGATGCCCATCAGCAGCACCACGGTGTGGTCGCGCCCGCCGGGCACCGTCTCGATCTGATCGTGCCCACTCACCACGCTGAACCCGGTGGCGATGCCGCGATGGGTGAGCGGAATGCCGGCCACGGCCGGCACCGACACCGCGCTGGTCACCCCCGACACGACCGACACCTCAACGCCGGCGGCCACACAGTGCAGCTGCTCTTCGCGTCCCCGGCCCAGCACGAACGGGTCGCCGCCCTTCAGGCGCACCACGCGGGCGCCGGCCCGCGCGAAGTTCACGAGCATATCGTTGATCACATGCTGCGGCACCGCATGGTGACCGGGCAGTTTGCCGACATCGACGATCTGCGCGGTGATCGGCTCACCGGCGGTGATGAGCTCGTCGAGCACCTGCCGTGCCCCCAGGCGGTCGGCGATGATGACGTCGGCTTCTCGTAGCAGGCGCAGCCCGCGCAGGGTCAGCAGCCCGGCGTCGCCGGGCCCGGCCCCGACGAGATCGACGCGTCCGCTCATCGTGCGCGCTCGTCGGCGAGAACGGTGACGGCTGCCAGCGTGGCGCCGTCATCGGGGTGAATGAGGATGAGCGAACCGCTCTCCCGGCTGATCGCATACGGTTCGAGCGGTAACTCGGCGGCGAAGCGCAGCCGCACTCGTCCGATGTCGTTGGCCTGCAGTGCCGAGGCCGGCTCGTGTCCCAGGGTGTCGAGGTCGCGCCGCGACACTATCTCGTCCACACGCGCCTGCACCGTCGCGGTGCCGTGCTTGGCCAGCACCCGGTCGCCGACCTGCAGGGGCCGCTCGTCGAGCTGGAAGACCTCGACGAGCGCGTCGCGACGGGTGGCCGGCGCGCCATCGGTGGTGATCACGGTGCCGCGCGGCGCGTCGAGCTCGTCGGCGAGGGTGAGGGTGACCGACTGCGGGGCACGGGCTTCGGATGCCGCCCGCCCGGCGACCTGGATGCCGGTGACCTGCGTCGTGGCGGTGCCCGGCAGCAGGCGCACGCGCTCCCCCACGCGCACGCTGCCCTCGGCGACGCGCCCGGCGAAGCCGCGGTAGTCGCGGTAGTCGTCGGCGCGGTCGGCCAACTCGGTGGCAAGCGCGCCCTGCGGGCGCAGCACGAACTGCACCGGCAGTCGAAAGCGGCGTTGGTCGGCCTCTGCCGAGGTCGACGGCAGTGCCTCGAGAAGTTCGACCAGCGTCGGGCCCTCGTACCAGGGCGTGCGCGCGGACCGGGCCACGATGTTGTCGCCCTCCAGCGCCGAGACCGGGACCACGTGCACATCGTCGCGGCCCAGCGCGGCGGCGGCATCCCTCGCCTGCTGTGCCACCTGGGTGAATGTCGGCTCGTCGAACCCGATCAGGTCGATCTTGTTCACCGCGATGACGATGTGCGGCACGCGCAGCAGCGCGACCACCGCCAGGTGCCGGCGGGTCTGCTCGAGCACTCCCTTGCGCGCATCGACCAGGAGCACCACGGCGTCGGCGGTGGCCGAACCCGTCACCATGTTGCGGGTGTACTGCACGTGCCCGGGGCAGTCGGCGAGGATGAAGGTGCGCCGATCGGTCGCGAAATAGCGGTAGGCCACGTCGATGGTGATGCCCTGCTCGCGCTCGGCGCGCAGCCCGTCGGTGAGCAGCGCGAAGTCGAACTCGCCCAGGGCGAAGCCGCGGTCGCGCGAGGTGCGGGTGACCTGCTCGAGCTGGTCGGCGAGGATGGCCTTGGCATCATGCAGCAGCCGGCCGACCAGGGTCGATTTGCCGTCGTCGACCGAGCCGGCCGTCGCGAACCGGAAGAGGGTGTTCGCAGTCATCAGAAGTACCCGTCCTTCTTGCGGTCTTCCATGGCGGCCTCGCTGATGCGGTCATCGGCGCGGGTCGCGCCGCGCTCGGTGATGGTCGAGCGCGCCACTTCGTCGAGGACCGCGGCGATATCGGCGGCGTCAGAGGCCACCGCCCCGGTGCAGCTCATGTCGCCCACGGTGCGGTAGCGCACGACGCGGCGCTCGACGGTCTCGTCGCCGCGGGGCTGTGAGCTGTCGCCGACCGCCCGCCACATGCCGTCGCGGCGGAACACCGCGCGCTCGTGGGCGTAGTACAGCGGTGCCAGCTCGATGCGTTCCCTGGCGATGTACCGCCACACGTCGAGCTCGGTCCAGTTCGAGATCGGAAAGGCCCGCACGTGCTCGCCGGGCCGGTGCCGTCCGTTGTACAGGCTCCACAGCTCGGGGCGCTGGTTGCGGGGGTTCCACTGCCCGAACTCGTCGCGCAGCGAGATGATGCGCTCCTTGGCGCGTGCCTTGTCTTCGTCGCGGCGCGCGCCACCGAAGACGGCGTCATGCCCTCCCGCGGCGATGGCATCCAGCAGCGGCCGGGTCTGCAACGTGTTGCGCGTGCCGTCGGCGCGCTCGGTCAGGCGGCCGTCGTCGATGTAGTCCTGCACGTGTGCGACACGCAGGTCGAGACCGAGTCGTGCCACCGTGCGGTCGCGAAAATCGAGCACTTCGGGAAAGTTGTGGCCCGTGTCCACATGCAGCACCGGAAACGGCACGCGCGCAGGGAAGAACGCCTTGGCGGCCAGGTGCAGCACGAGTGCCGAGTCCTTGCCGCCCGAGAACAGCAGCACCGGTCGGGCGAATTCGGCCACGACCTCGCGGATGATGTGGATGGCTTCGGCCTCGAGCAGATCGAGGGTGTCCAGAGCCGATGCCGCAGCGGCGGCATCGGGCGCATCGAGGTCGTCGAACTCGTCGATCGAGGTGATCAGGGTCATAAGTGCAGTCCGCATTCCGTCTTGGCCAGGCCCGCCCAGCGGCCGGCCCGGGGGTCTTCGCCGGCGGCGACCGGGCGGGTGCAGGGCGCGCAGCCGATCGAGGGGTAGCCCTGGGCGACGAGGGGATTGACCGGCACCTCGTGCACGGTGGCGTAGTCGAGCAGGTCGTCGAAGCTCCACGCGGCGACCGGGTTGACCTTGACCAGGCCGTTGCGCTCGTCCCAGGTGATCAGGGGCGTGTCGGTGCGGGTGGGGCTTTCGTCGCGGCGCACACCGGTGATCCACACGTCATAACCCTGCAGCGCGCGGTGCAGCGGCTCGACCTTTCGGATCGCGCAGCACAGGTTGGGGTCGCGGGCGAAGAGGTCTTTGCCGTGCGCGGCCGTCTGCTGCGCGATGGTGAGCTCGGGGCGCACATCGACGACCGTGACATCGAGCCGCTCGGCGACCTCGTTGCGGGTGAAGGCGGTCTCGGCGAAGTGATAGCCGGTGTCGAGGAAGAGCACATCGACGCCCGGTAGCTGCTGTGCGACAAGGTGCGGCAGCGCGCCGTCGGCCATCGAGCAAGCGACCGCGACGCTGCGCAGCGGAAAGTTCTCGGCCACCCACGCCACCACCTGCGTGGGTGTGGCCTCGGGGCCGGGCAGCTCGTCGGGGGCGACACCGTGCGGCGCGTCGCCGAGCGCGTGCCGGCCGGCGACGGCGAGCGCCTGCAAGGCCGCGGCATCCCGCGTGCGCGTGGCCGTGCTCACTGCAGTGCCTCGTCGGAGGCTTCGTGCGCCCACTGCGCGAAGGTCTGGCCGGGTTCGCGGTCGGCGAGATAGCGGCGGATGACGCGCTCGGCATAGTCGGCGATGCCGTCGGCGGGCACCTTCAGGCCGCGCACGGTGCGGCCCAGGCCCGCCTCGGGACGCCCCTCGGTGGCCAGGCCTCCCCCCAGGTGCACCTGGTAGCCGGGCACCTGGTTGCCGGCGGCGTCGGTGATCAGCTGCCCCTTCAAGCCGATGTCGGCGACCTGGATGCGTGCGCACGAGTTGGGGCAGCCGTTCACATGCAGCGTGATGGGGCGGCCGATCTCGGGCTCGAGGTCGCCCAGGCGCTGCTCGAGCTGCGTGATCGCCTGCGCGGCGTTGACCTTCGTCTCCACGATCGCGAGCTTGCAGAACTCGATTCCCGTGCACGCCATGGTCGCGCGGCGGAACATGCTGGGATGCACCGACAGGTCGAGTTCTTCGAGCCCGGCGGTGACGGCGTCCACTCGCTCTTCGGGCACGTCGAGCACGAGGATCTTCTGGAACGCGGTGGTGCGCACGCGGCGCGACCCGTTGGCCTCGGCGAGCTCGGCGACCGCCGTCAGCGTCGACCCCGAGACCCGGCCGACAAGTGTGGAGGCGCCGATGAAGTAGCGGCCGTCCTTCTGCTTGTGCACGCCCACGTGGTCGGGCGCGCCGACCGGCTCGGGCGCGGCGGGACCGTCGGGCAGCGGCGCGTCGAGGTATTCGGTCTCGAGCACGTTCCGCAGCTTCTCGGGACCCCAGTCGGCCAGCAGGAACTTCATGCGGGCCTTGTTGCGCAGTCGCCGGTAGCCGTAGTCGCGGAACAGGCGGGTCACGCCGTACCAGACCTCGACGACGCGCTCGGGCGGCACGAAGGCGCCCAGACGCTCGCCCAGCCGCGGCACGGCGGCCAGGGCCCCGCCCACCCACAGGTCGTAGCCGATGCCCAGTTCGGGGTGCTCGACCGCCACGAACGAGCAGTCGTTGATCTCATGCACGACGTCTTGGCTGGGGTGCCCGGTGATCGCGGTCTTGTATTTGCGCGGCAGGTTCGACACGCTCGGGTCGCCGATGTAGGTGTCGACGATGCCGCGCAGCTGCGGCGTCGGGTCGATGAGCTCATCGGCGGCGATGCCGGCCACCGGAGAGGCGAGAAACGCGCGAGGCACATCGCCGCACGCCTCGGTCGTCTGCAGGCCGACGGCCTCGAGCCGGCGCCAGATCTCGGGCACGTCTTCGATGCGCACCCAGTGAAGCTGCACGTTCTGTCGGTCGGTGACATCGGCGACATCGCGCGCGAACTCGGTCGAGATGCCACCGATCACCCGCAGCTGCTCGGTGGTCAACTGACCGCCGTCGATGCGGATGCGCATCATGAAATAACGGTCTTCGAGCTCGTGCGGTTCGAGCTGGGCAGTGCGTCCGCCGTCGATGCCGGGCTTGCGCTGCGTGTACAGCCCCCACCAGCGGAAGCGCCCGTGCAGGTCGTCGCCGGCGATGGAGTCGAAGCCCTGCTTGGCATAGACCTCTTCGATACGGCGGCGCACGTTGAGTCCGTCGTCTTCGAGCTTGAACGCCTCGACAGGGTTCTGCGGCGTGGTCCCGTCGATCTTCCACTGCGCATTCGGCTTCTGCGGCGCGCGGCTGGTGCGGGTGCGGGCGCCGCGCACCGTCCCGGCACCGGTGGGCGCCGTCGTGGTGGTGGTGTCGATGGTCACGACCGCCCCCTCTGGACGTGCGGAAACAACCCGCTGAAGAATTGGATGACACCGAGAGTAGGAACTTTCGCGTCGGTTACGGCGTCGGATGACGTTGCGATGCCTTTCGGCGACACACTTCGTCATGTGACGTGCGAAACGTCACTGTGGTGTGCTGCGGTGATCTGCCGCGGCGGCGGTGAACCGGGCGACGACGAGGTCGATGAGCGCGTCGGGCACCTCCTGCCCGTCAAGCAGCGGCGCGGTCACGGTGTGGCCAGGCGCCTGACGCGTGGCCAGGTCGTGGAAGAAGCCGTGCGCGAGCAGGTAGGGAACCACGAGTGCATCGGGATGTCGCGCCGCGACATCGGGCAGCGTCGGCGTGCGGGCGGCCAGATATGCCAGGTGCACGGGGGCGTCGACGCGTTCGCGCAGCAGGGCGGCGGCCCGCTCGCATGCCGGGGCCGATGCGGGCTCGCGCGATCCCGCGGCCGCGAGGATCACCGGCCGATGGTCGGGGATGCGATCGGCGAGCACCTGGGCCAGGCGGGCGTCTGGTCCCAGCGGCGGCGCGACCACGGCATCCGGCCGTCCGGCCACGGCCGTCTGCAGGTCGACGCGCACATGGAACCCCGTCGACAGCAGCAGCGGCACCACGACGAGCGGCCCCCCGGTCGCTCGTACCGCGGATGCGGCATCCGGCTGCTGCACGTCGACGAAAGCGGCCCGCACCTCGATGCCGGGAAGACGTGCGGCGACGCCGTCGACCAGCGCGGCGATCGCAGCCGCCCCCCGCACCGAGGAGGTGCCGTGCGAGACGGCGAGCAGGGCGGGCATGGTGTTCAGGATGCCAGGCGATTGTTGCGGCGCGGTTTCGTGCGTCACACAACGCCTTGCATCGCCCGCCCTGCGCGCGGGGATCAGGCTGTGGTCGTCGCGGTGGTGATGACGGCCCGCTCCACGTCCATCAGCTCTTTCACCGCCGGCCCGATCGTGTCGATCCACTCCGGGTCTTGGTAGATGGCGGCGTAGGCGCGCTCGCGGTCGCTCTCGTCGTGGAAGGCGCGAATCCAGATGTACGCGTCGTCATCGTCTTCGACCAGCAGCGAGCCGGTCACCTCGACCCCGCGGGCCCGGACGAAGGGAATGACGACCCGATCCATGATGTCGGCAAGCTCGGCACGCCGACCCGGAAATGCGACGTATCGGCGGATCTCGACGAGCCGGCCGGTCATCGTGCGACCTCGAGCACGATCTTGCCCTGCGTGTGTCCGGTGGCCACTGCGTCGTGCGCGGCCCCGGCCTGCTCGAGCGGGAACGTCTGCTCGACGGCCACGCGCAGCCTGCCCGCGTCGACCAGTTCGGCGATCGCGGCGAGGGCGGTGTGGTCGGGCTCGACCAGGATGCCGGTGGTGCGCACACCGCGTGCCTCGGCGGCGGCCGCCACCTCGGGGCTGATCCCACCGGGCACCCCGATGTAGAGGCCGCCGGGGGTGAGGATGCCGATGGAGGGCACCCCGGTCTGTGCGACATCGCCCACCAGATCGATGACCACGTCGACGTCGTCGAGCTGCTCGTCGAAGCGCGCGGAGCGGTAGTCGACGAACTCTTCAGCGCCGAGCCCGCGCACGAACTCCTCACGGGCGCCGCTGGCGGTGCCGATCACATGGGCGCCACGGGCGACGGCGATCTGCACGGCGAGATGCCCGACCCCGCCGGCGGCGGCGTGGATGAGCACGCGCTGCCCGGCTTCGACGCCGGCGGTGTCGACGATGGCCTGCCAGGCGGTGAGCGAGGCAAGCGGCAGGGCCGCGGCATCCATATGCCCGATGGTGCGCGGCTTGCGGGCGAAGTGCCGCGACGGCGCGGTGACGTACTCGGCGTAGGCGCCGGCCTCGCGCGGGAACCACGGCATGCCGAAGACCTCGTCGCCGGGCTTGAGTGTGGTCACCCCGAAGCCCACCGCGTCGACCACACCCGAGACATCCCATCCCACGGTGAACGGAAGAGGCCGCGGAACCCCCGACACGCCCCCGCCGGCGCGGGTCTTCCAATCGACGGGGTTGACCCCGGCCGCGTGCACGCGCACGCGCACCTCGGTGGGCAGCGGCACGGGGACGGCGACCTCGGCGATATGCAGCACCGAAGAGGGCCCGAAGGCGTCTTGCCTGATCGCCCGCATCGTGTCGTCGGTCATTGTCAGCTCCTTCTGGACGGCGTTTCCGTCCGACGACACCGACCGTATGCTTTCGGTAGTGGTTACCCGCAAGGGCACCCAGTATCCAATGGGAAGCATGGAGGCGTCGTGGAAGCCTGTCCGACCGGAACGCACGATGTGCACAACGTGTACGCGGCGCAGTGTCCCTGCCGTGCCCTGCTCGAACTGCTCGCGAACAAGTGGACGGCGCTGGCGATCGGGGCCCTGGAAGCGGGGCCGATGCGCTTCGGAGCGCTCAAGCAGCTGCTGGCCGGAGTGAGTCCCAAGGTGCTCACCCAGACGCTGCGGCGACTCGAAGACTCCGGCATGGTCGCTCGCACGGTGTACCCGGCGGTTCCCGCTCATGTCGAGTACGAGCTCACCGCGCTGGGTCGAAGCGTCTCTGAGCCGCTGCGCGGTCTGCGCGTGTGGGTCGAGCACCACCTCGACGACGTCGTGGGTGAGAACCGCGACCGCGACCTGACTCTGCTCGAGAGCTGAGGTGTTCCTGGCGCGGTGGATGCCACCCGTGACGCGGTGAGGTGGCAGAAGGGGCGGGAATCTTATGTTGATTCCCTCTGCCACCTTGTGTGGTCGACTCAGTCGACCGGGGGAGTGGATGCTGCGGGCCGAGCGTTCGCGGCGGTGAAACCGGCCGCGAAGCCGCGCTCGTACGCGCCCTCGGCACTGCGCGGGTTGCGCATGCCGCGGCCGTGGTGACGGCGCTCGAACTCTTCGCGCAGGTACGCGTGGTGGCCGGGACCGAATCCACGGCGGCCAGGTCCGAAGCCATGCTCGAACTCGGCGCGCGCGTCGAAGTCCCCTCCGGCCTCGCCGATCCGGCGTTCGCGGGCGTTCCACCCGCGCTGGTAGGCACCGCGCGGGTCATGCCCACGGCGGCGCTCGCCGAACTCGCGGCCGTAGCCGCCGAATCCGTGACCGCGACCATAGGGTCCCCAGCCGGCGCCGCGCTCGTCGCCGTTCGGGCGTGCACCGCGCCGGGCACCGCGGCGCCCACGGCGCGGCGGCAGCGGCTGGGATTCGTCCCAGCCCAGGCCGCGCGCGATGGACTCGAGCGAGCCCTTCAGCTGAGCGAACTCGTCGTCAGAGAGCGTGCCGGTGACCTTCGCGCGTACGGCCTCGACCTTCTCGGTGAGACGATCGAGCGCGCTGCGGCCCTCGTCGGTGACCTTCCAGGTGTCGCCTTCGCGCGCGATCCAGCCGCGGCGGGCCAGTCGGGCGACACGCTTGCCGCCCGGGGTGAGCCGATCGGCCATCCAGGGGGCCTCGACCGTGCCGGCTGCTGCGTTGAGCAGCATCCAGTCGCGGCGGGTGAGGTCGGCGCCCTCAAGCGCCGAGGCGAACTCGCGAGCGATCAGCCGGTCGACCAGGCGCAGCCAGGCGCCCAGCGGTCGGGGATCGGTGGGAGTGGAACCTTCTTCGGGCGTCGATGCGCCCTGTTCAGGTGTGGTGTTCATGAGAAGTCCTTTCGGGTCGGCGGCATCGTGGCCGCCGGATCAAACTATGTCCATTGACATGTATATGTAGTGTGACATGCAGGAGCATTACATGTCAAATCGCATGTAAATTGGAGGCATGTCTGATGCATCGCCCGATCCTGCCGACGTCATCGCCGCAGCGCTCGCCCGGCTGCGGGCACGTCGCCTTCCGCCTCCGGGCGCCGGCGGCGGAAGGCATCACGGTGACCCGAGCCACGGCGACCTCCACCGCGGCATCCATGCCGACATGCACCAACGGGGGCGCCGCGGCATTCCCGACCCGTTCGATCCGCGCACAATGCCGGCACCGGGAATGCCCTGGTCGGGGGCACACGGACGTTTCGGCGGGCCCGCGCGTGTGCGTCTGCTCGAGGCGCTGGCCGCGGCATCCACACCCCTCTCGGTCAGCGAACTCGCCGAACGGATCGGGGTCGATCAGCCCCGGGCATCCCGGCTCGTGCAGCAGTGTGTGGGTCTCGGGTTCGTGCGCCGTGAGGCCGATCCCGACGACGCCCGGCGCACGCGCATCGTGCTGACCGAGCAGGGGAACGCCGTCATCAGCGGGTTCCGCGGCAACCGCCGCGCGGCGATCGAAGACGCCCTCGCCGAGTTCACTGACGCCGAGCGGGCGGAGCTGGCGCGGCTGCTGACCAAGCTCGCCGACTCGTGGGGGCGGTGAGCGGCCCAGGCACGCGGCTCAGCGCCGCACCCTGCGACGAATCGGGTCTTGGTAGAGCGCCGGAGTGACAGTGATGTCGCCCGATTCGTCGCTCCACGACAGGGCGCGTCCACGGTTGCGGTACCGACGCAGGCGCACGACGATGCCGGCCAGCGGCACGCCGATCGCAAGAGCGAGAGCACCGGTGAGGGTGCGGTCCTCATGCCCGAGCACGCTCTTGCGCTCGAACGCCAGATGCAGCGCTCCCCCGCGCGGCGGTGGAACCGGCCGTGGTGCTAGAGCACCACGGCGGCGCTGCTCGACAAGCTCGCAGACCTGCGTCCACCAGGTCGATTCCGCCGGGTCGTGAAAGTAGTTGTCGGTCATCCATTGCGCGGCAGGATGCCGGAACCGCCGTGCTATCACGTCGTCGGCGTCGCCGAACAGCCCGCTGCCGCGGAACACCGTGTTCAGCAGTGTCTTGCGCACGCCGAACATGTCCAGAGCAATCACCGGCACGCCCAGCGCGATGGCCTCGACGGCCGCGGTCGATCCCACCGTGACCAGTCCCTCGGCGGTCTGCAGCGCCGTGCGCATGGGCTCGTACGACACCACGAGATTGCCGGGTCGCTCGTGCATGAGCTCGACCAGCCGGGTGCGTTCGAAGTGCGTCTCCGTCTCGTTCTCGCGTGAGCGCAGCTTGAGCACGACCCGCCGGTCGGGGCGGGACCGGGCGGCTGCCACGAGCAGGTCGGCGAGGCGCTGCCGGTCGTCCCGGGTGCCCGGCACTATCGCCTGCGCGGCGAAGACGAGATCGGTCCCGCCTGCGGCGGGCAGGCGGCCACGGGCGTACGGCAGCGTCGCCAGGCCCAGGGGCACGTCGATGTTCAGGCGTGCGCACAGATCAGAGAACGCGTGGCGCTCGCGCAGCGAGTGCACCACGAGCAGGTCGCAGTGGCGGCGGTAGGTGGCAGCCCCGCGCTGGGCGGGGATGGAGATGCCGGGTAGCCCCGCGACGACGATGGGCCGCCGTTCGAGACGGTCGATTTCGCGCTGCACGAGACGCACGAACTGGCCACGCCCGGCGATGAGCACGACATCGGGTCGCAGGGCGCGCAAGCGCGGCACTATCCCCCCGTGCGCGACCCGCGACACCGAGCGCGCCGCCGGCTCACCGACGCCCAGCGTCGTGCCGGCCAGCGCCGCACGCTCCTGCGCCCGGCTGACCGTCAGCGGGGTGCGCACTATCAGCATCCGCGGGTCGATCCCGTCAGCCGAGTCGAGCATCGCGGCAGCCCACTTGACGTACGAATCGGCGTCGGCGATCGCCACGACCCTCATCGTGGCGCCGCGTCGCAGCACGGTCGGTTCGCGCCGGGAGGCGGCATCCGGTCCGGAGACGGACCGCGTGCCGACGTCATCGACACCGGGTGCGGGACGAGCGGCGAGCAGGCTCATGCCGGTACGCGCCGCAGCTTCGCCTTGGGCGCGAGCTCGCCCGGGAAGACCCGCTTCACGCCGTCACCGAGGGCGGTCTCGACGATGCGGATGTCGCGGACCAGGTGTTCCAGGCCCGCCGGCTCGAGCGATGCGGCGTGGTCTGAGCCCCACATGGTGCGATCGAGGGTGATGTGGCGCTCCACCGCGACCGCGCCCAGCGCGACGGCGGCCAGCGAGATCTGCAGGCCGCGCTCGTGGCCCGAGTACCCCACCGGAATGCCCGGGTAGCGGTCGCGCAGCGTCGCTATCGTCTTGATGTTGGCCTCTTCAGGCTCCATCGGGTAGGTCGAGGTCGCATGCATGAGCACCAGCCGGCCGGTGTCGAGCGCACCCAGCGCCCGGTCGATCTCGTCGATCGTCGACATGCCGGTCGACAGGATCACCGGCTTACCGGTCTCGCGGATCGCCGCGAGCAGCTCGAGGTCGGTGACTGAGGCTGAGGCCACCTTGTGCGCGACGACGTTCAGGTCCTCAAGGAACGCGACCGAGGGCACGTCCCACGGCGAGGCGAACCAGTCGAGCCCCGCCATCGTCGCGTAGTCGCTGATCTCCACATACGCGTCGCGCCCGAACTCGACACGGCGCCGATACTCGAGGTAGGTCATGGTTCCCCACGGCGTCTCGCGCGGGGTGTCGCGCATGTGCTCGGGGGTGGAGATCTCGGGCGTGCGCTTCTGGAACTTCACGGCGTCGGCGCCCGCACGGGCAGCGACGTCGATGAGGCGCTTGGCCAGTTCGACATCTCCGTTGTGATTGAGGCCGATCTCGGCGATGACGTAGGCGGGATTCCCGCCGCCGATGGTGTGCGAACCGATTCTGACGGTCATTTCTGTGTCCTCTCAACGTGACACTTCGAGAGTCGGCGTTGCACGTGAACGCCGCCCCACCGGGCGGTGACGTGGCCGTGACGGGATGCCGTCAGTCGGTCGACAGCCGGTCGACGAGTTCGCGAACGGCGCCGGACCCGCCGGGGCGCGCGAGCACCACACGCGCCTGCGCACGCACGGCGGGATGCGCGTCGGCAACGGCGATCGGCCACCCGACCAGTGCCATCGCCGACAGGTCGTTGATGTCGTTGCCGAGGTAGGCGACATCGTCCAGGGCCACCCCGACCGCACTGGCCCACGCCCGCAGCGCGGAGGCCTTGTCGTCCACCCCCTGGCGCACGTCCGCGCGCAACTTGGCCGCGCGGGCGGCCACGACCGGGTTGGTCTCGGTCGACAGGATCAGGACCGGGATGCCGCCGCGTCGCAGGATACCGACGCCCATTCCGTCGGACCGGCTCACTCGCACGAGTTCCCGTCCGTCCTGATCGACGAGCGCGGTGTCATCGGTGTGCACGCCGTCGAAGTCGGTCACGACGGCGCGCGCGGAGATGCGGGCCGGCTCCTCGACGAGAGGGGCGAGGGCTGATGCCCGCGCCAGCTGTTCCACGTCGTCGATCTCGATCGCGGTCCGCTCGGGAACCTCGACGATGCCGACCCGACCGAAGAAGCGATGGCCGGCGGTGCGGAACCCCGCGGCATCGAACACGTAGAAGGCCCCGGTCTCGAGGTAGTGCGGCTCGCGGTCCTGCCTGCGGGGGCGGTGGGATGCCGCATGGTTGATCGGTTCCGCGATGCCGTCGTCGCCGCGCCGCCAGAGGAAGCCGTAGGTCTCGTGCGCCGAGAAGATGCTGTCGTACCGTCCCGCGCGCACGGCGGCCACGGCATCCTGCACTCTCTCGGAAGGGATGAACGGCGACGTGGCCTGCAGGAAGGCGACGATGCCCACGTCGATGCCGTGGGCAGCAAGGGTCTCGAGCGCGTGCAGCACGGCGCTCTCGCTGCTTGCGGTGTCTCCGGCGAGGTGGGCCGGGCGTCGTATCACGCGGGCGCCGGCGTCGGCGGCGACCGTCGCGATGGCGTCGTCGTCGGTGGTGACCACGACCAGATCGACGTTCGACGCGGCCTGTGCCGCGCGCACCGCCCGTGTGATGAGAGGGACCCCGCCGACGCGGCGCAGGTTCTTGCCGGGCACGCCCTTGGACCCGCCCCGGGCGGGGATGATGGCCGCGACGACGCTCATCGACCGGTCACCGCCTTCCAGGCACGCCGGGTGCGCCGGCCCGCCCCGCGCATCGCGAGGCGGGCCTCCTCGGCGTGGCCGACGCCGCCGGTGCCGATGAGGATGTGCGTGATCATGCCGCGCGGGGCGCCGGGCAGACGCAGTTCGGCCAGGCGCCGAGCGCTGAAGTAGCGGCTGCGCTCACCGGGGTCGAGCCCGTCGAGAAGTGCCTCGGCGCGGGGGCGCAGATGTGCGGCGGTGCGCGGCTGCATGCAGTAGCCGACAGCGTCGACGAGGTGCTGCAGGCGACCGGGTGCGGCGAAGGCCGTATCGGGTCGGTTGGTCGCATCGACGATGGTCGCGGGGATGCGGTTGCTGTTCTCGAACGGCCGGAGGGCGGCGAGCACCGTGGCGTTGCCGACGGCCTCGGTGGGCGTTCCGTACAGCGCGCGCACGGTCGGCAGCGCGGTGGAGAAGCCGGCGACCACGGCGACCGCGTCGAGCCGGCGGGTGAGCACTTCGGCGGGGGCGTCGCCGGGGTAGGGCTCGAAGGCCACGCCGTGGCGTCGCGCCCGTCCATGCACGCTCTCGGCGAGCGCCGGCGGCGCGGTCGGATGCGGCTTGAACACAATGCGCCGCGCCCCGTGCTCGACGGCGCGGTCGACCATCTCGGCCTGCATCGCCGTCTCTTCGTCGACGGTGACCAGGCCGAGCGCTGCGAGGTACTGACCGAGCACGAGCGCGGCGGGAGCGCCGTGTGGGGTGTGGTCGCGCTCGGCCGAGGCGTCGTCGATCTCGGCGACCACCGCGGCGAACGCGGGTGCGGGAATCGCGACCGGGGCTGCCCCGACCTCGGCGAACAGCAGTGGGACCAGTCCCGGCACCACGTCGGGGTAGAGCACGCTCTGCACGCGCCCGGCGATGGTGCGCGGCAGCCGGGTGCGAACAGGGGCGTAGGTCATCAGTCCGTCGCCGATGACGGTGATCCGCGCCCGCCGGAACGTCGAGAGCAGGGTGCGGGTCGGTGCGACCTGGGGCGTCTGCACATAAAGGTCCAGTCGGGCAGGATCCAGGTCCCACGCGTGGGCGAGCAGGCGCTCCCACGCCGGCAGCTCTGTCTCGCGCGGAGCCCACGCCGTCGGATGCAGGGGATCCAGCAGCGGGTTCAGTGGCACCACGCGATCGAATCGGTTCCGCAGCGATCGCAGCTGCGGCGACTCGTCGAGCCCTCGGTTGGTCTCTGGCACGGCCGCAGAATTGATCGGAACGAGCACGCGCTCGTCGTCGGGCGGCACGAGCCCCGCATCGATTGCCGCGATCGCCGTCATCAGCCCGTACGGGGTGTGCAGGGCGAACACCTGGGTCACGCGCGGCCCATCCTTCGCACGTGGCGGGCCAGCACCCGGCGCCGGGGATCGCTCAGCCGCGGGAGGGCGGCTTCCACCTCGTCCGGGTCCAGGCGCGCCAGCAGCTGGCGGATGACCCCGACCAGCTCGCCGCGCACTGCCATGCTCATGCCCCGCGAGCGGATGAGGTGGTGCGAGCTGACGGCGAGGGCGGTCGCCGTGATCTTCGGGCGGAAACGCTCGGCGTCGGCATCCTGCTCCACGATGTCGACGACCTGGATGAGCGCCCGTCCGAAATCGAGCTGTCGGCGGTCGAGCACCTGGGTGAGCGAGCTCGAGACGCCGCGCCGATACAGCAGGTGCGGGGCATCCACGACGGCGAAGGATGCCGCCTGCAGGTGCAGGCGCCAGATCCATGGTCTGTCCTCGGCGGTGAACAGCCCGGGCGGGAACTCGGCCAGGCCCTCGTCGAGCAGGCGGCGGTGGAACATCCCGGCCCAGGCGTAGGGGTAGTCGACCATCGTCGATTCGTCGGGCGGCAGTATCGCGTCGCGCGGCGAGACGGCCACGCCGCGCCACGGGAACGGTGCGCGCACGAGCGCCCGGCGGGTCTCGGTGACGGTCACGTGGTCGGTGCGCACGAAGTCGCACCCGAGGTCACGGAGGGCGGCGGCCAGGGCGGCGAGCCGGCGCGGGGCCATCCAGTCGTCCCCGTCGATGAAGCAGAAGGCATCGCCCTCGACGTGCACCAGCCCCTGGTTGCGGGCGCTGGCGAGTCCCACCGGGGTGGGGTTGGTCAGGACTTCGGCGTGCTCGAACCTCTCCGCATAGTGCGCCATGATCGCGCCGGTGTCGTCACGGGACCCGTCGTCGATCGCGACGAGCTTGAGGGCGTCGGGCTGATCGAACTGCCGCAGCAGCGTCTCGAGCGTGGTGCCGACGAACTCGCCGGCGTCCTTGGCCGGCAGAATGGCGGTGGCTATGGGGCTGGGCACCCTGCGACCGTGTCACGTCGCGGTGACCGTCCGGCGACCTCCCGGTGAACACACGGCGACGGATGCGGATCGGCTCATCGAGCCGGCGCGCGGATGCTGCGCCCCGGCGGCCGAAGGGATGGCCGGGCTTCGGCATCCCGACCCCTGTCGGCACGAAATCGCGAACACCGTGTGCGCGAAGTGTGCCCGGGATCAGAGGCGCACGTGCTTGGGCAGTCGCACGAACAACAGCAAGATGAGCCCGGCCAGCAACACGATCATGATGCCGAGGATGCCCCAATAGGTCGCGCCGAACCACGCGATCAGCAGCGCCCACAGTCCCGGTGCGAGGAAGCTGGCAACCCGGCCGGTGGTGGCATACAGGCCGAAGATCTCGCCCTGCATACCCGCGGGGGTCACGCGCGCCAGCAGGGAACGGGATGCCGCCTGCGCCGGGCCGACGCAGGCCGAGAGGATGAGCCCGCAGATCCAGAACGGCAGCTGGCCGGCGTCGTGCAGGAAGAAGACGACGAGCGCCATGGCGATCAGGATGCTCAGCGCCGAGATGATGACGGCGCGCGCGCCATAGCGGTCGTCGAGGCGCCCCGCGAAGATCGTCGCGATGCCGGCGACGACGTTGGCGGCGATGCCGAAGATGATGACCTGGTTGCTCGAGAATCCGAAGACGACGGCGGCCAGTACGCCGCCGAATGCGAAAACCCCCGCCAGCCCGTCGCGGTACACGGCGCTTGCCAGCAGGAACCAGAACGTCGGCCGGTGGCTGCGGAACAGCCGGATGATGTCCTTGACGAGTTCGACGTAGCTCGCGAAGAAGTTCACGCGCTTCGTGCCCGGCATGGTGGGTGGCTCGGGCACGTTCAGGACGAGAGGAATCGCGAAGACGACCGTCCACACCGCGCAGCCGACGGCGATGAGCCGATAGGCCATGCCGCCTGAGGTGTCGATGCCGAACCAGTGCGCAGCGTTGAGCACGACGACGATCGCCAGCGCGATGATGCCGCCGATGTAGCCCATACCCCAGCCCAGGCCACTGACCTTGCCGATGGTCTTCGGTGTGGACACGCTCACCAGGAGCGCGTTGTAGTTGACGCCGGCGATCTCGCTGAACACCGAACCGATCGCCACCGTGACCGCACCGAACCAGAAGTAAGCGGGGTCGGCGTGCACGAAGAATAGCGCGAACTGTGTCAGTGCCAGCAGCGCCGTCGCCACCAGCAGCCAGCGCTTCTTGCGCCCAGCGCGGTCGGCGCTCTGTCCGAGGGCAGGCGCCAGCACGAGGATCGCGATGCCCGCCCAGAACGTCACGAACCCGTATCCACTGGACAGCTCCGCCAACGCCCGCTCTTTGACCGGGTCAGAGGCATCCAATGCGGCGATGTCGGCGGGAAGGAATGTGTCGGAGACGAGGTACAGCGACACGAACACGAACGTGAGGATGACGGAGTTGAACGGCTGTGTCGCCCAGTCCCACATCGCCCACGACCACACACGCTTGCCGGGCACCGGTTCGGGCGCATCGGGCGTCGTCAACGCTGCGGTGGAAAAGCGCGGGTCGGGGGCATCGTGGCCGGTCACACCGCTCAGGCTACGGGAAGGACGAGGCGGGATGCCACAGCTGCGGGATCTGCCGCGCGTGCGGAACTCGCCGGCGGCCGCTCCCTGGCGCGGCTCGTCGACGCCGACCTCGCCGTCGGCTCGGTGCCGACCGAGCTCGGAACGGACGGGCTCGCGTCCTTCCGCCCGCGCGCAGAGCGCTGACGGGTCCCCTGGGGAATGCCAAACTTGAGCCGGGTGTTATCAACTTTATTGACAGCGCGAGAGCGCTGACATACACTTGAGTCATCGCGGCTCAAGATCGGGCCGCGAGATGACTTCATCAGCGATAACCGGGCCGCGGCATCCGTTGCGACCCCCGGACAGAAAGAGAAACACATGGCACGTGCAGTGGGAATCGACCTCGGTACGACCAACTCGGTCGTCTCCGTTCTCGAGGGTGGCGAGCCGAAGGTCATCGCCAACGCCGAGGGCTTCCGCACGACCCCGTCGGTCGTCGCGTTCACCAAGGATGGCGAGGTGCTGGTCGGCGAGACCGCCAAGCGCCAGGCCGTCACGAACGTCGACCGCACCATCACCTCCGTCAAGCGTCACATGGGCACCGACTGGAAGACCCAGGATGTCGACGGCAAGGCCTACACGCCGCAGGAGATCTCGGCGCGCATTCTGCAGAAGCTCAAGCGCGACGCCGAGCAGTACCTGGGTGACACCGTGACCGATGCCGTCATCACGGTTCCTGCGTACTTCAACGACGCCGAGCGCCAGGCCACGAAGGAGGCCGGCGAGATCGCGGGCCTGAATGTGCTGCGCATCATCAACGAGCCGACCGCGGCCGCCCTGGCCTACGGCTTGGACAAGGGCAAGGAAGACGAGCTCATCCTGGTGTTCGACCTCGGTGGCGGCACGTTCGACGTGTCTCTGCTCGAGGTGGGCAAGGACGACGACTTCTCCACGATCCAGGTGCGCGCCACCGCCGGCGACAACCGGCTCGGCGGCGACGACTGGGACCAGCGCGTGGTCGACTGGCTGATCAAGCAGTTCAAGGACACCACGGGCGTCGACGTCTCGGGTGACAAGATCGCGCTGCAGCGTCTGAAGGAGGCCGCCGAGCAGGCGAAGAAAGAGCTGTCGAGCTCGACGTCGACCAGCATTTCGCTGCCCTACCTCTCGCTGACCGAGTCGGGCCCGGCGAACCTGCAGGAGACCCTGACCCGCGCCAAGTTCGAGGACCTCACCAAGGACCTGCTCGACCGCACCAAGAAGCCGTTCGCCGATGTCATCCGCGAGGCGAACATCAAGGTCGCCGACATCGACCACGTCGTGCTTGTGGGCGGTTCGACCCGCATGCCTGCCGTCAGCGAGCTCGTCAAGAGCGAGACCGGCAAGGAGCCCAACAAGGGCGTGAACCCCGACGAGGTCGTCGCCGTGGGCGCCGCGCTGCAGGCGGGCGTTCTCAAGGGCGAGCGCAAGGATGTGCTGCTGATCGACGTCACCCCGCTGAGCCTCGGTATCGAGACCAAGGGTGGCATCATGACCAAGCTCATCGAGCGCAACACCGCCATTCCGACCAAGCGCAGCGAGACCTTCACCACGGCCGACGACAACCAGCCGTCGGTTGCCATCCAGGTCTTCCAGGGTGAGCGCGAGTTCACCCGCGACAACAAGCCGCTGGGCACGTTCGAGCTCACCGGCATCGCGCCGGCTCCGCGCGGCATCCCGCAGGTCGAGGTGACCTTCGACATCGACGCCAACGGCATCGTGCACGTGTCGGCGAAGGACAAGGGCACCGGCAAGGAGCAGTCGATGACCATCACCGGCGGCTCGAGCCTGCCCAAGGATGACATCGAGCGCATGGTGCGCGAGGCTGAGGAGCACGCGGCTGAGGACAAGAAGCGCCGCGAGGCCGCCGACACCCGCAACCAGGCCGAGACGCTCTCGTACTCGATCGAGAAGCTCATCAAGGACAACGATGACAAGCTGCCCGCCGATGTGAAGGAGAGCGTGCAGGCCGATGTCGACGCTCTGAAGACGGCCCTGGCCGGCGAAGACGACGACGCGGTGAAGACTGCTTTCGAGAAGCTCAACGAGAGCCAGCAGAAGCTGGGCGAGGCCATCTACCAGTCGGCGCAGGCTGCCGGTGAGCAGGGCGACCCGAACGTCGCCGACCCGGGCAACGGCGACGTGCCGAACCCCGAGGAGGATGTGGTCGACGCCGAGGTCGTCGACGACGAGGACGAGAACCCTTCGGCAGGCTCAGGAGAGGCGAAGTAGGGACATGACCGAGAAGGACTTCGACGACAACGACGAGGTCCGTCCGGACGCAGAGGGGTCGGAGGCGCACGCCTCCGACCCCGACGCGCAGGACGGAACCGACAACCCGACCGGGGCCGCCAGCGCCGAAGGCTCGGACGATGAGTGGACGGTGGATGACATCCTCGGTACCGCGCAGAATCCGGATGCCGCGGCCGAAGACGCCAAGCTCGCCGACCTGGAGTCGACGCTGCTGAACGATCTCAAGCGCCTGCAGGCCGAGTACGCGAACTACCGCCGCCGCACCGAGGAGCAGCGCCAGGTCGAGATTGACCGTGCCAAGGGTGAGGCGGCCAAGGGGCTGCTGCCCGTGCTCGACGACCTCGACCGTGCCGAAAAGCACGGCGACCTCGAGGAGGGCAGCGCGTTCGCGCTCATCGCCGAGAAGGTGCGCGGCACCGTGGAGCGGCTGGGCGTGACCTCCTACGGCGCGGCCGGTGAAGCGTTCGACCCGCAGCACCACGAGGCCGTCTTCCAGCAGCCGACCCCCGGAACCACCGAGCCGACCGTCTTGGAGGTCGTGGAGACCGGATACCGGCTGGGTGACGTCGAGCTGCGCCCCGCGAAGGTGGTCGTCGCCGTTCCGGCGGATTGACCGCGGAGGGAGCATCCATGGCCAGTCAAGACTGGTTCGACAAGGACTTCTACAAGACGCTCGGTGTGTCCAAGGACGTCAGCGATGCCGAACTGAAGAAGACCTATCGCAAGCTCGCGCGCAAGTATCACCCGGATTCCAACCCGGGTGATACCGCCGCCGAGTCGAAGTTCAAAGAGATCAGCGAGGCGTACTCGGTGCTCTCTGACAAAGAGCAGCGCTCCGAGTACGACCAGATCCGCGCGATGGGCTCGGGCGCCCGCTTCACTGCGGGCGGCCAGGGCGCCGGCGGCTTCGAAGACGTCTTCAGCATGTTCGGCCAGGGCGGCCGGGGCGGTTCCGGCGCCCGCTTTCAGCAGTCGGGCAACTTCGAGGACATCTTCTCGATGTTCGGCCAGCAGGGCGGCGGATTCGGCTCGGGCCGGTTCGGCGAGCCCTCCGGTGGCTACCGCGGATACGGCGGCCCGCAGAAGGGGGCGGATGTCACGGCGCATACGACGCTCGACTTCGTCACCGCCGTCAAGGGCGAGACGATCTCGCTCTCGGGTGAGAACGGCAAGCCCTTCAAGGTGAAGATCCCCGCCGGGGTGTCCAACGGCCAGAAGATCCGGCTGCGTGGGCGGGGGCATCCCTCACCCGATGGCGGAGAGAACGGCGATGTCGTCGTGACAGTGACGGTGCGCCCGCACCCGGTGTTCACCCGCGACGGGCTCAACCTGCGCGTGACGGTTCCGGTGACCTTCACCGAGGCGACGCTGGGCGCCACGATCGAGGTGCCCACGCTCGGCGGCGACCCGGTGCGGCTGCGTGTCGCGCCGGGCACTCCGTCAGGCCGCGTGCTGCGTGTGAAGGGCCGGGGCGTGGAGAGCAAGAAGGGCACCGGCGACCTGCTCGCCGAGGTGCAGGTGGCCGTGCCGTCGCACCTCGACGACGCGGCCCGCGAAGCGCTTGAGCGCTTTCACGAACTCGAACCGAAGGAGAACCCGCGCGCGGAGTTGATGTCCAAGGCCGCGTCTGGCCGTTGAGCCGGTTGTGGGTGTCGGTCGTTGAGCGAGTGAAGCGAGACGAAACGCCCCCGACCCGCGAGAATGGCACCAGAGCCGAGGAGGTGAATCCGGATGTCCGACTACCAGCCTGACGAGAACGCCCCGATCTTCGCTATCGCGGCGGCCGCCGAGCTGTCGGGAATGCACCCCCAGACCCTGCGCCAGTATGACCGGATGGGGCTCGTCGTGCCCGCCCGCACCAAGGGCGGATCCCGCCGGTACTCGCTGCGGCACGTCGCCCAGCTGCGTGAGGTGTCGCGCATGTCGGCCGACGGCATGAGCCTTCCGGCCATCGTGCGCATTCTCGAGCTCGAAGAGCACGTGCGCGAGCTGCACATGCGCGTGCAGATGCTCGAAGAGCGGGTGCGTGTCGAGGTCGAGAACAGGCCCGGGGCGCGCGTGTTCGCCGCCGGCGCGACCGGCGCTGTCGTGCCGCTGCGGCACGGGCGGCGCGTGCGTCGCTCGACCGACATCGTCGTGTGGCGGCCGCAGCGGCCCGACGAGCGGTGAGCGGCTCCGAGCCGTTCACCTATCGCGTCACCAAGGCGGGCGACGTTCTCATCTCGCGCGGCGGCCGGCTCGTCACGACGCTGCGCGGCTCGGCGGCTGCCCGCCTGGCGGCGCGGCTCGGCGACGATGAGGCATCCGATCAGGCGCTGCTGCAGCGCGCCACCGGCAACTACCGGCGCGGCAACGAGCGCTGAGGCCGCCGCCCCGCCTCAGCCGCCCCGCCGCGCCCGAGCCGGACCCGCCCGCCGCGGCCCCGCCCGAGCCGGCCCCGCCGCGCCGGCGGCGTTCGGCTCGCAGGACGTTTTTGCGATCCCGGGCGTGTCGTCCGGTGTGTCGCGCCGTTGTGAGCCGTTCATCCTGCGAGCTGAACGGCGGGATGCCGCGACCGGCGCCGCCGCGCCGCTGTGCGCCGCCCATCCTGTGAGCCGTTCATCCTGCGAGCTGAACGGTGGGATGCCGCGACCGGCCCCGCCACTCCGGGTGCCCGATAGGGGGTAGCCTCTCCCGCCTGCCCGGTTCGAGCATCCTCGCGCCTGCCCGGTGCGGGGCGCGGCGCGGCGTGCGGGGCGCGGAGTGCCGGGGGCCGGGGGGCGGAACGCGCCCCGAACCCTCCGGGCACGTGGGCCCCCCAACACGACCACCCGCGCGCATCGCCCGCGGAGGGCGATCGGGAATAGGGTCACCGGGGCGGCGGTTGCCCCCGGCATGGCGACGATCGACCCGGGAGTGCTGGACGACGTCCTCTCGCGCGTCGAGGTGCGCCCGGGAACCAGCCGGCGCACACCCGTGTCGGCGGGCGGTGTGCTGCCGGTGGCATCCGGTGTCGTCACCCTGATCTATGTGGTCGACGGTGCCGTCGGTGTCGACGCGCCCACGGCGCCGAGCACTCTCTGCGCCGGCGACGCGCTGCTGTCGATGGGACTGCGCCCGCTGGTTCTCGTCTCGGCCGGTGGCGCACGGGTGATGACGGTCGACCTGGAGCTGTCGGGCGCACCCGCCATGGCAGAGATGCCGCCGCTGGCATGGGTCACGGGTTTCGCCGACCGTGAGCCGGCCGCCGCGGCGCTTGCCGCGAACCTGGGCGCGGGCGAGAACGCGGCATCCGCACAGCGTTCCGGTGACCCGGTCATCTGCCGGTTGATGGTGAGCACGGTCCTGTTGTCATTGATTCGCGCCTGGGCACAGCTCGGATGCGTGCCGCAGGGCTGGGCACAGCGTCGCGACCCGTACCTCGATCGCGTGGTCGAGGCGATCCACGACGATCCCGGCCGCGACTGGAGCCTTGAGCTGCTCGCCACGATGGGGGCGATGTCGCGTTCGGTGTTCGCCGAGCGCTTCCGGCGTGCTATCGGCATGTCTCCGGCCGGCTACGTCACCGAGGTGCGGATGCGGCGGGCCAAGGATCTGCTCGATGCCGGGCTTCCCGTCTCGGCGACCTCCCGGCGACTGGGGTACGGCTCCGACGAGGGGTTCAGCCGTGCGTTCCGCCGGCACACCGGGCTGGCACCGTCGGCATGGCAGCGTCGCCGCGACGCCGTGCCGGCCTGACGCACCGGGCCGCGGCATCCCTCACCGGCATCCCTCACCGGCGTGCCTGGTTCGAGAGCCCGAACAACGCGGCGCCGGCGATGAGAAGCACGGCGCCGACGATGTAGTTGGCCTCGACGCCGATGCTGTCCACGAGGATGCCGCCGCCTCCCGCCGCGAGCATGATGGCCGCCTGAAAGCCGGTCACGACCAGGCTGCCGCCGGCCTCCAGCCGATCGGGCGAGCGGCGCGCGACCCAGGTGTTGACGACGATCAGCCACGACGCGAAGAAGAATCCCCAGACCGTCACCGCGACCGCGACCATCGTCACCGATGTGGGAACGAGCGCGAGCAGCGCGATGGAGCCGGCGATCACGACCGGCACGAGCACCGCCAGCAGACCGAACGTGCGGTCGACGATCAGACCTATCGCGATGTTGCCGATCAGGCCACCGGCGCCGAACAGCGCCAGCAGCAGGACGACGGTGGTGGCATCGACGTGCGGAAGACGCTCCAGCGCCAGTCGCACGTAGGTGTAGGCGAGGAAGTGCCCGAGCACGATCAGCACGTGACCGGCAAGACCCAGTCCGATGCCCGGGCGGCGGATGGTGTCCAGCAGGATCCGGATGCTGCCCGCCCGCGCCGCCGGCACCGCCGGGAGCAGCGTGCGCAGCGCGACGGCGAGCAGAGCCGTGACGACACCGGCGACGGCGAACACCGTGCGCCAGTCGGCGAGTTCGGCCAGGAACACCCCCAGCGGAACCCCGCCGACCGTCGCCAGAGACGCGCCCGCCGAGGTGAACATGACGGCGCGGCCGATCCGTGCCGGTCCGGACAGGCGCGCGGCGACGGTGATCGACATGGCCCAGAACGAGCTCAGGGCTGCCCCCAGCAGGAACCGTGCGACCAGCACGAGCAGCAGGTTCGGAGCGATGGCGACGATGAGGTTCGACGCTCCCGCGGCCAGGGCCATCCAGACCAGCAGAGTGCGGCGGTCCAGCCGCGGGAAGATGAGGCCGACCGTGGGTGCCACGACGAAGCCGACCAGCGCGGTCACGGTCACGGTCTGGCCGGCCTGCCCCGGGGTGACCCCCAACTCCGTGGCCATCTGGGTGAGCACGCCGTTCGGAAGGAACTCGGCCGTCACCAGCAGGAAGCTCATCAGCATGAGCGCGACGAGCCCGCCGTATCGCATCCGCTCGGCGGTGGTGGCGGACGCAGTGGTCGAGATGGGCGCGGTCGTTGTCATGCTTCCACTCTCATTGGGTGAGGGATGCTGCGCCCGACCGGGCGTCCGAAGCATCCGACCGATCGTCCGGGCGGGAGATCGGGGCGCGCGAGCGAGTCGATACATACCGGGCAGTCGGTATGCTGTAGACGTCCCTACGACGAGGAGGTCTGGATGCCGCACCCCACCGATCCGCCCGGTCTGAACGTGTCAGGTCTGCGCGCGTGGCTGGAGCGCGAGCATCCCGAACTTGGCGGGGGCCGACTGGCGGCATCCGTCATCGCCGGCGGCAAGAGCAACCTCACCTACGCCGTCGAGGGCGCCGCCGTGCCGCTGATCGTGCGACGCCCGCCGCTCGGCCATGTGCTGGCCAGCGCCCACGACATGCGGCGCGAGCACCGCGTCATCGCGGCACTGCACGACACCGCGGTGCCGGTGCCCGTGGCCATCGACCTTGTCGACGACACCGCGGCCGACGCTGTCACCGGCACGGTCTTCTTCGTCATGGAACGATCGCCCGGGCGCACTCTGACCCAACACAGGCAGAACGACGAGTTCACGCGCACCGGGCTGCGCGCCCTGAGCACGGCCCTGGCCGAGCACCTCGCCGAGCTGCATGCGGTGGACGCCGTCGCCGTCGGCCTCGCCGACTTCGGACACCCCGACGGGTACATTGACCGGCAGCTGTCGACGTGGCAGCGCCAGCTCGACGCCTCGCGCTCCCGCGAGACGCCGATGCTCGATCGGCTGCAGGCAGCACTGCACCGCGACGTTCCCGAGACGCACGCAACCGGCATCGTGCACGGCGACTATCGCCTCGACAATGCCCTCGTCGAGGGCACCGGCGACGCGCCGCGCGTCTCGGCGATCCTCGATTGGGAGATGGCCACGCTCGGCGACCCCCTCGTCGACCTCGGCATCCTCAGCCTCTACTGGAACCTGGCCGAGCTGCCCGGCGCCGGCCGCATCGTGCCGAGCGCCGTGGATGTGGATGCCGGGTACCTCACCTTCGACGCGCTCGTCGAGGCATATGCGCGCCGGTCGGGGCGCAGCATCCCGGATCTGCATTGGTACCGGGCGTTCGCGGCCTACAAACTCGCAGTGATCGTGGAGGGGATTCACTACCGCTACCGCATGGGCGAGACCGTGGGAGAGGGTTTCGAGCACATCGGCGACCTCGTGGAACCGCTCGCTACGGCAGGAATGGAGCTGATCTGATGGACTTCGCCCCCGATGAGCGCACCCGCGCGCTGACCGAGAAGGCCGGTGTATTCCTCGACGAGCATGTACTGCCGGCCGAGTCGGTGCTCGCGCAGCAGCTGGCCGCCACGCCGGAAGAATGGTCGTTCCGACCCATCGTGCGCGAGCTGCAACGCGCAGCGAGAGCGCAGGGGCTGTGGAATCTGTTCCTGCCGGGAGAGGCGGGCGCGGGCCTCACCCAGCTGCAATACGCGCCGATCGCCGAGATCACCGGGCGCAGCCCACAGCTGGGCCCCGTCGCTTTCAACTGCAACGCGCCCGACACCGGAAACATGGAAGTGCTGAACGACTTCGGCACGCCCGCGCAGAAGAGCGCGTGGCTCGAGCCGCTGCTGGCCGGCGACATCCGGTCGGCCTTCTGCATGACCGAGCCCGATGTCGCCTCGTCGGACGCGACCAACATCGGCACGCGCATCGAGCGCGACGGCGATGAGTATGTCATCACTGGGCGAAAGTGGTGGTCGACCGGGGCCATGAACCCGGATGCCGCGATCTTCATCGTCATGGGCAAGACCGACCCCGACGCGCCGCGGCACCGGCAGCAGTCGATGATCCTCGTGCCGCGCGACACTCCGGGCGTCACGGTCGTGCGAGCGTTGACGGTGTTCGGGTACGACGACCGCGACCACGGCGGGCACGCCGAAGTGGTCTTCGACCACGTGCGGGTGCCGGCCGAGAACATCCTGGCCGGGGAGGGCGAGGGATTCGCCATAGCGCAGGCGCGACTGGGCCCGGGCCGCATCCATCACTGCATGCGTGCCCTCGGCATGGCCGAGCGAGCGCTCGAGCTCGTGCGCGAGCGGGCCGTGTCTCGTGTCGCGTTCGGGCGCACACTGGCCGAGCAGGGGGTGGTGCGCGAATGGGTGGCCGAATCGCGCATTCAGATCGAGGCGCTGCGGCTGCTCGTGCTCAAGACCGCATGGCTGATGGACACCGTCGGCAACCGGCAGGCGATGACCGAGATCCAGGCGATAAAGATCGCGGTGCCGCGCGCCGTGCAGCAGATTCTCGACCGCGCGATCCAGCTTTTCGGCGGGGCCGGAGTGTCGGGCGACACCCCGCTGGCCGCGATGTGGGCAGGCGTGCGCACGCTGCGGCTGGCCGACGGCCCCGACGAGGTGCATTTGAGCTCGCTGGGCAAGGCGCAGTTGCGGCGCTGAGCGGGGCCTGGGCGGGGCCTCGGCGGCGGATGGGCCGCGGATGGGCGGGGCCCGGGCGGCGGATGGGCGGATGTCACTGCGCGGCCGACGTTCGGCTCGCAGGAACTTTTCGCGATCCCGGGCGTGTCACCCGGCGTGTCGGGCTCGCCGGTGCAGATCTTCCTGCGAACCGAACGGGTGGCGGGCCGGATGCTGCGGCTCAGCGCACGCCGCGAGCGGCCAGGGCGTCGCCCAACTCGTCGGCGTGCGCGGCATCCCGTGCCCTCATCCTTTCCGTGTGTTCAGCTCGCAGGACGTTTTGGTGGGATGGGGCGTGTCGACAGGCATGTCGGGGCGCTTTGCTTGGTTGGTCCCGTGTGCTGAACGGGCGCCGCGGGGTGGATGCCCGAGGGCCGACCGTGCAAATATGAAATCGATTCCTGTGACCGCACCGTGCGGTGCCCTATGAACACGGACTTCTGAAACAGATCGTCTCGACCAGCGGGCCGTTGCGGATGAAATCGATTTCGTCTACTCTGGCCGATGACGAGGTCAAGGACGACTCGCATGCGTTTTCTGGTCGTCCGCTCGGCGCCCACATGCCGGTGTCAACCGGCCACAGTAACGGCTCGCGAACGAGCCGCGTTCCTGAGGAGGACGAATGCGCAAGACCAAGGGCAGGATCATCGCCGCCGGCGCCGCGATGCTCGCCGCGGGCATGGCACTCTCCGCGTGCTCCGGCGGTGGAGGCGACAGCGGCGACGCCGGTGGCGTGCAGACCATCACGTTCTGGCATCGCACTTTCACGCCACCAGAGAACGAGTGGTACAAAGACATCGTCAAGCAGTTCAACGAGTCACAGGACAAGATCAAGGTCGTCGACACCGAGGTTCCCGCTGACGCGTGGGACCAGAAGATGAAAGCGGCACAGGCCGCGGGTAAGGCGCCCGACATCTACACCCACTCCGGGCCGATCCAAGACGCGGTCAACGCCGGTCAGCTCTACGACCTCGGTGAGGTGGTCGACAAATCGGCGCTCGATGAGATTCTGCCGATTGCGCAGTCGGTGTCGGAGATCGGCGGCAAGTTCTACGCGTATCCGCTTCTGGTCGAGGCTCAGACGGTGTTGTTCTGGAACAAGGACATGCTGAGCGCGGCTGGCGTCGACCCCGACCAGGGGCCGACGACGTGGGACGAGCTGATGGCTGCGTGCGCCAAGATCAAGCCGACGTTGAAGGCCGGCCAGTACTGCATCTCGCCGGCCATGGATGCGGCGACGTTCGCGTGGTCGACGGTTGGTCAGCAGTACAACTTTGCGGGCCACACGGCGCTGACCGATGACTGGACCAAGCCAAACATCGACAACGACGGTTACCGCGCGCTGATGAACGAGTACAAGCAGCTGTGGGACAACGGCTACATGCCCAAGCAGGCGCTTGCTGCCTACGTCGAGGGTAAGGACTTCGGCGAGAAGAAGGTCGCTTTCAAGGTCTCGGGTTCGTGGATGATGTCGGAGATCGGGTCGGACTTCAAAGACCTGCTCGACAAGACCGGCGTCGGCGCGTTCCCGGATGCTCCACAGGCGGATGGGCGCACGGCAACGACGCTCGGAAACTTCAAGTGGGTCATCGACGCCAAATCGAAGCATGCGGATGCCGCGGGCCAGTTTCTGCAGTGGGCGATCGCCGGCGATCCGAAGAACGTGCTGCCATTCTTCGTGAACACGCAGTTCACGAAGATACCGGTGCGCCAGTCCGTGCAGGACGCGCTCGCGAACGACGAGAATGCGGCCAACGCGCCGTGGTCGGACATCCTCATCAACAAGATCGCCCCGACTGCGATCCCCGAGCCCACGTATCCGTGGGACGTGTCGCTCGCCGTTGGAACTGCGATGGAATCGGTGATGAAGGGAGCTGCATCACCGGATGCAGCCATCAAGACGGCGAACGCAGCCATCGAGAAGGTCATCAAGCAGAACGATCTGCCCAGCAAAGCGCCGAAGAACTGACGCCGTGACAGCGGTTCGGGAGCCGACGCCGGTTCCCGAACCGCTGATCCGCCCCGAAGACGAGGTGAGAAATGACCGTGACGCACCCCACCATGACCGAGACGGAAGCGCTGATCGTTCCTGACGCGCGCGCCGCACGGCATCGGCATCGGCGATATCTGTATCGTGACGGGAAGATCGCATACTGGCTGCTGCTTCCGGCGGTGGTGCTGCTGGCGATCTTCGTGATCTGGCCCGCGATCTACGCTGCTTACCTGTCATTCCACGACTGGAGCTTCTACAAGGCGCCCGAGTTCGTCGGCTGGCGCAATTACGCTAACGTCCTCACCGATCCGCTCTTCTGGGCAGCGATCGGTCGCGGATTCGTCTTTGTCGCAATGACCGTCCCTCCGATGCTGCTCCTGGCGTTCGGCTTCTCGAGCCTGGTCGTCGCGGTCTCCCGGCACTTTGCCAGCACCTTGAAGGTCTCGATCTACCTTCCGACGATCATCTCAACGGTCATCACGTCGATCATCTTCGTGGTCATTTACGACTATTCCGGTGGTCTGCTCAACGCCTTTCTCGGACTCTTCGGCATCGATCCCGTCGCCTGGCTCGGCGACCCGAAGTGGGCGTTGTTGGCGATCGCCATCCCTGCCATCTGGCTCGGCATGGGTCTCACGTCACTCATCATGGTGGCCGCGATGATCGACATTCCCACCGAGTACTACGAGGCAGCCGCGATGGAGGGTGCGAACTGGTGGCAGAAGACCTTCTTCATCACGATTCCGCAGATGAAGAACATCATCCTGTACCTCCTCGTCACCGGGTTCGTCGCAGCGATTCAGCAGCTCGACTTGCCGCTGGTGATGACTCAGGGCGGGCCGCTCGATTCGACTACCTTGCCGAACCTGTTCATCTTCAACCACTTCACCAACGACGTGAACGTGGGGTACTCGATCGCCGCCGCGCTTCTGCTGTTCGTCGTGCTCGGCACCGTGTCGGCGCTCATCTTCCGTTTCGTCAACTCCGAGAGGCTGGTGGATTGACATGGCCGTCGTCGCACAGGAAGTCGCCGCGATCCGTCGTCGTCCGCAGCGCACCACCTCGTGGTGGCTCTATGCGATCGGCAAGACCATCGTCGGGGTGGTCTTCATCGTCGCCTCGCTCTTCCCGCTGCTCTGGCTGGTGATCGCGGGGTTCAAATCGAAGACCGAGGTCATCTCGACCCCCTTCCAGTTCTTTCCGGAGGTGTGGAAGTGGGAGAACTATGCGCAGATCCTCGGCGATCCCACCTTCCTCCTGACCATGGGATGGACTTTCCTTGGTGCAGTGCTGTTCACAGCGCTCGCCCTCACCGTCAACTCGCTGGCCGCTTACGCCTTCGCGCGCCTCGACTTCCGCTTCAAGCGCACGCTGTGGACCGTCGTCATCACGACGATGTTCATCCCCGGCATGACGATCTTGCTCACGAGCTTCATCGTTGTCACTGATCTGGGCATGCTCGACAGCCTTGCCGTCCTGGTCATCCCGGGTGCTGCCACCGCGGCGATGATCTTCTTCATCCGGCAGTTCTATCTCAGCATTCCGTCGAGCCTCGAAGAAGCGGCGATGCTGGACGGCTGCGGGCGACTGCGCATCTTCTTCTTTTTGTTCCTGCCGCTCTCCAAGCCCCCGTTCGTGGTGATGGGCATCACCGCGTTTCTGGCTTACTGGAACTCCTATGTCTGGCCGATCCTGACCATCACCAGCCCCGAGAGGTTCGTCGTGCAGCAGTTCCTTGCGACGTTCCGTACCGGGCGGGGTAGCTCCGAGCTTGGCCTGCTCATGGCGGGATCTGTCTTGGCCGCGGCGCCGGAAATCATCCTGTTCCTGATCTTCCAGCGCCAGATCATCGGCAACATCAAGATGGCCGGGCTGAAGTAACGGGGCTGTCGTGTTCAGTTCGCAGGACGCTTTCGCAATCCCGGCGTGTAGGCCGGCGTGTCGGTGGCAGGGGCCCAGATCTTCCTGCGAGCTGAACGCGTGGGGCAGGATGCCGCGGCTCAACGGACGCCGCGAGCGGCGAGAGCGTCCCCGAGCTCGTTGGCGTGCTTGAGTGCCATGACGAGGTAGGGCACGGCGAATGTTCGCACGCCTGGTCGCGCGCCGCGGGCGCGCTGCGCTTCGCGCACGTCGTGCGCGAAGCGCCCCATGACTGGCAATGTCGACAGGGTGATTGTCAGCATGAGTGCCACGCGTGCCGGATCGATGCGCAGGGCGGCGAGCGGTGCGAGTCCGCGCTCGACAGCGTCCAGCAACGCTGTCACGCGGGTCGTCAGCGCCAGGAGCGCTGCCAGCAGTAATGCTGCGACCACCCGCGCCGTGTTCAGCACGGCCGGCAGTGGCCCGAGGAAGATCACCTGACCCACGAGCATGAGCGCAACAACCCATTTGAGTGCCCACAGCTGGGTGCCGAGGACGCGGAGACCCAGCATCCCGTCGCGCAGTCCGGCAAACATATACACGAGCAGGCATGTGCATGCGGCCATCACCGCGGACCACGGTTCGGTCGGCAGGAGTGACACCGCAAGCACCAGCATGACGAGGAGTGAGAGCTTGGGCCCAGCAGGCATGCGATGCAGCAGCCCGTCGCCCGGGCGATAGAGACTCAGCACTGCAGGCTCGCCTCATACGTTGCGGCGACCTCGGCGGGTTCGCCGACCGCGCGCACGCGCCCGTCGGCGAACAGCACGGCGACCTCGCAGCGCTGGGCGAGCGCCATGTCGTGCGTGGCCACGACGAGCCGGTGGTCCGTCTCGGCAAGCAGGTGGTCGGCGACCAGGCGAGCATTGCGCGCGTCGAGATAGGCCGTCGGCTCATCGGCGATCACCAGCTCGGGCTCGCGCACGAACGCCCCGGCAAGGGCGAGCAGCTGCTTCTGTCCGCCCGACAGATCGTATGCGGAACGCTCTGCCAACTCGGTCAAGCCGAAACGAGCGAGGGATGCCGCGACTTGGGCGCTGTCGGCGGCTTTGTCGGCGGCGTCCCGTCGCCTCCGCCGCTGTGGTCGGAGCGAGAAGGCGACGTCCTCGGCCACCGTCGGCATGACGATCTGTGCGTCGGGGTTGCTGAAGACGACCGCGACGCGGCGTCGCACCTCGGCAACATCTCGTGCGGGGTCGAGTCCCAGCATGCGAACGCTGCCGGATGCCGCGGGTACGAGACCCGCGAGCAGGCGGGCGAACGTCGACTTGCCTGAGCCGTTCTCGCCGATCACCGCGACAGTACGCGCGTCCACGTCGAGCGTGACGCCGCGCAGCGCCTCGACCTCGCCGAGGCGTACGACGACGTCGCGCAGCGAGATCACCATGTGCGACGGAATGCCCGCGGGTAGGCGCGGACAAGGGTCATCGTGACCGCGGTGGCCAGCACCGCCTTGATCAGGTCGCCCGGAATGAACACCAGGCTGGTCAGGAACGTCTCACCCAGGGGGAGTCGGGTGATCCATGCCTGCAACGGAATACCGAAGGCGTATACGACGAGAATGCCGCCGAGGACGACGCCCGCGAAAGTGCGCCACAGCTGTGGCTTGTGGTTCCTGGCATGCACGATGAGCCCGATCACGAGCGCCCCGGCGACGAAGCCGATGAGATACCCGGCAGACGGACCGACGAATACCGCGACGCCACCGCGTCCGCCGGAGAGCAAAGGAAGGCCTAGCGCCACCAGGGCGAGGAACACCGTCATCGACAGAGCACCCAGCCAAGGGCCGAGGATCGCACCGGCGAGCATGACTCCGAGCGTCTGCGCCGTGATTGGAACCGCGCCGAAGATCGTGAAGCCGCCAGGCAGCCCGAGTACCGCGATAACGGCGGCGAAGACGGCGACGCGCGCGATGTCCGAGGTCGCGAGACGGCTGCGAGTCATGGTGGGAGCGTCAGTCATACGGAATCCTTACCTGAACAGTGTTCACCTGAACGCCGTTCACTATAGTGGGATTATGGCCTCCAGCGAAACCGTGCGCCGACACACACAGGATGATGTCGCACGTACGGCGTTGCGCCTGCTCGATGATGTGGGGCTCCCAGACCTGACAATGCGGCGTCTAGCGGCAGCGTTGGACGTGCAGCCGAGCGCGCTGTACCACCACTTCCCGAACAAGCAGGCGCTGCTGGCCGACCTCGCCGATCGCATCGTGTCGCCGCGCCCGGTGGCCACGACGTCGGGCGAATGGGATCGCGACGTGCGTTCCGCGGCTGCGGCGCTGCGTGATGGGCTCCTCGCCTATCGCGATGGTGCCGAGGTTGTTGCGAGCACGCTGTCGATGGGGCTGGGCGCGGATGCCGCGCTCCGTCGCCTCAGTGATTCGATCGCTTTGGGCGGCTTCGATGAGGCGACGACGCGACGTGCGGCGACGGCGCTGCTGCACTTCGTGCTCGGCCATGTCTCGCACGAGCAGCAGCGGCTGCAGTACGACAGCCTTGGTGTGGTCGTGGGGCGTGGTCCAGATGCCTCGGCCGACGCCTTCGCATTCGGGGTCGACCTGCTCGTCGAGGGTCTGCGGGCGCGGGTCGTCAGCTATCTCTAGATAGTAGTAGACAAACTGGCTCTATCATGGATCTATGAAGACGATCACCGTCGGGCAGTTGCGCCAGAATCCCACGGAGATGCTCGCCGATGTCGAATCGGGAGCGACTTATCGCATTACGCGACACGACCGTGAGGTTGGTCGCGTCGTGCCGCCGGGGTCCGGCGCGGTGCTCACGCCTCCGAAGAAGCCCGGACCAGCCCGGACGTCCCGGCTGGAACAGATGGACGTCGAGACCGCAGAGTCGCTTGATGCACTTATCGACGAGATGAAGAGCGACTGGTGACGGACCACTTCTATCTTGACTCTTCGGTGGCGATCCGGATCCTTTACGGACAGTCGGCGCTGGCCTCCGCCTGGTTCGAGAAGGCCACTGCTGATGCGGTGGTCTTCTCTTCGCGCCTCTTGCGCACGGAGTTGACCCGGGTACTGCGCCGTGACAACAAACCACTTCGCCGACGGGACGAGATCCTCGACTACATCAGTACCGTGTCGATCGACGACACGATCCTCGCTGAAGCTGAGGCGATCATTCCGCACGTCAAGACCCTGGACGCGATCCACTTGGCATCGGTGATCCGGAGCGGCCTCGATGCGACCATCGTGACGCACGATGCCACCATGCGCGCGGTCGCTTCGCAGATTGGCTATGCCACGCTCGATCCTGTAGACCCAATGTGACCGTCGGGTCTACGGGCGTTTCTGGCATCACCTCCGCGTACGGCGCGGACCTGCTCGCCTGCAGGCGCCCGGGCAAGCGTACGTCTCATTGTCGGACGACGGCCACGTCATCTGCCTGCAGCCAGATGTCGCCGCTGTTGGTCCAGACCCCGGCGTACACCTGAACAGTCTCGTTCGTTCCGCTGTCGAAGTCGACCGTGAAGCGGGTCCACGCGCCGACAGAGACGAAGTGCGCTTCGGAGATCACGGCGCCCGAGGTGGTCCGGGCGCCGAAGTAACCGTTGTCGCTGTTGGTCGAGGTGCGGATGAACCCGGTCAGCCGATACTTCCTGTGCGGTGCGACCGCGATGTTCTGGTAAATGTTGCGCCACCCGGTGTTGTAGCGCACGAACGCATTGTGGTCACCGCTGAAGGCACTCGCCGGTGCGTTGTCGATGCCGCAGTTGTCCGTGCACGACCACGCTCCGTCACCCATCGCGACGCCCCGCTCAAAGCTCGGGTCGGTCACCAGGTTCGGGTTGATGATCTTGCCGTTGCGGTCGAGCTGCATATGCATCAGGTAGACGTTGTATGGACTCCACGACGACATCGTGAAGTAGATGTCACCGTTGCGGTTCCACGGGTGTAAGAACCCGCCGTACAGCCCCGGATAGTCCGCCGCGTGCGCCACCGTCTGCGGCGACGACCACGGCCCCTGCGGGCTCTTCGCGGTGCGCAGCACGATGTCGGGACCCGACAGCGTCATCATCAGATATCGGTGGGTGTAGGCGTCGTACTGCACCGACAGCTCGCTGATCGGTGCCTCGACGATGGGCGTGGCATCCGCCTCGCTCTTGCTCCAGCGCCGGCCGTCCCAGTAACGGTATGCGCCCTTGTCGAGCAGTCGACGTTCGGGCACCCGTGCGAGGGATGCCGGACCGTTGCGCCCGTTCTGCGTGCCGAAGACATACACATATCCGTCGCGACGCGCGTACGCCTGCATCTGGAACGGATCCGTGCCATCGTCGTTGTTCTGCCAGGCGGTGTCGGACACCGTCCAGGTCTCGCCGTCGTCGTCGGAATAGGCAAGGCCGGCCTCGTTTGTGTCCCACTTGCCCGGGTCGCCCCACTGCTTCACTGACATGAAACCGAGATACTGGCGGCGGCCGACGGAAATGCCCGCGGTGGGGATCGTTGTGATCTCATCGCCGTTGATCTTCTTGGAAGGGATCAGCTGTTTGGCGACTCCCTCGGGTGACTGCGGCGAGCTTTGCAGAAGCATCCCGTCGGACAACTCGCGGTCACTGGACCGCGCCAGCACATTGCTGCGCCAGTTGCCGTTGGCCGGTGCACCGCCTCCTGGACCCGCCCAAGCGTTGCCGAACGTGTCGCCGAAGGCGGCGAGTACCTGCCCGTGGCCGTCATCCCAGAGGATGCCGAGATCCGTTGCTTTGATGTCCCACCGGCCAGCGGTGTTGTTTGGCGCGTCGGGACCGGTGAGCTTCTCGACGACGGTGGCGGGGGTGGAGTCAGCGGCCATCGTGGTTGCCGCGGTTGCGGCATCCCCCGCCCCGGTCCCCCTCGTCTGGATATGGGTGGTTCTATCGGGTTCCGGTGACTGTGCGGTGGCGAACCCGCCTAGCAACGTCCCCGTGATGGCGATGCCCGCGATCGCGGTGGCGGCGACCGTTCGTTTCAGAGGCGTCATCGTCTCTCTCCTTGTTTCCAGCCCGCCCCGATGGCGGGCACGCGGTTGCGTCAGGAGATGTTCGGGTTCATCAACCGACCGTTGCCCCGCACTCGCCTCTACGGTTCGCGAGGCGGGGTGGCGCCGATGTCGGGCACCGGGGTGGCCCCTAGGTGTACCTCCAGTTCGTCGGCGCTCGGCGTTTTGGGTCGCCTGGCCGTTGGTCGGTCGAGGTAGAACATCGCCGTCGAGGCGATGTCATCGCGCAGTGGCAGATAGCGCCATCCGCTGCGCCAGCCGAGCGCCTGGATGTCGACCCTGGGGAGCCCCGTCGCGAAGTGGATCGGGTCGGCGACATGCCAGCGGTACATGCCGAACCGCTGCTGCGAGACGTAGAGCCCGTCGGGGCGGATGACCTGCGGCATCCCGAGATACGGCGTCGAGAAGGCCGTGTATCCCTGCCCGGGTACATCAAAGTTCCAGGCGCCGCCGAAGTAGTCCTCCGTCCCGGTGCCGCAGATCGTGGGGTGGTCGGTGTCGTCGTCCATGTAGAACTTGATCTCGCCCTCACCCCACCAGCCGTTCGAGTTCACGCCCCAGGCGATGTAGGTGCCTACGTAGTGGCCCTGCCCCTCGATGCCCTCCAGGATCGTGTGTGGTACAAGCTCGTCAAGCGGGTTCGACCGATGCCATTGCGCGTGGAAGTACCCCTCGCCCGCATAGTCGCCGCCGGTCTCGTAGGTGACCTGATAGTAGACGCGCACGTCGACCGTGGAGGTGTTCTCGATCGTGAGGCGCGCGCCGGTGCGGAACGGCATCGGCCAGTACGAATTGAACCCGCCGTGCGGGTTGGCGGCGATCATCTGCGAGTTCACCTGCGCGAACACGCCCCAGCCGTTGCAGAAGAAATCTCCGTACGGCACCTCGACGGCGGGGTCGGATGCCCCATCCCAGTAGGCGCGCAAGATCAGAGTGCGCCAGTTGTCGGTGTGCGTGGTGATCCAGATGTGCGTGATCTTGCCGGCGCCGTCAATGTTCGCCAGATCGAACGTCTCACCGGCCTTGACGTCGACGCTCGGCGAGATCTTCCAGCCGGGGCCAAGATCGCGGGCGCAGGATGCCCCGGTGCCGTCGGTCGCTCGGGCGCCACCGCCGACCGAACCGTCGAAATTCTCGGGGGAGATGGACCGGGTCTGCACCGCGCAAAGGCTGCTGAGGGATGCCGGGAACGTCATAGGAGTGCACTTCCTTGTGGCCGAGCGCAACGAACCGCTCTTCTGTAATCGATTTCATCACTGTATTGTGGTCGCAATGCGCTGTCAACGCGCAGTGACAGCGACACGGGTGGGAGACATGGCCACGATCTACGAAGTGGCGAAAATGGCGGGGGTCTCGCCGGCGACCGTCTCGCGCGTGTTCAACGGGATCGGAGTCTCCGAGGCCAAGACTCAGGCAGTGCGCGATGCCGCTCGGCAATTGCGGTTCAGTCCGAATCGGACGGCACGGTCGCTGCGGCGGCAGGAGTCCGAGGTGATCGCTTTGGTCATCCCCGACATCGAGAACCCCTATTTCACCGAGCTCGCGCGCGGCGTCGAAGATGTCGCGCAGAAGGCCGGCTACTCCGTCGTGCTATGCAATTCCGACGCGCAGGTCGAGAAGGAGGCCCGGTACTTGCAGATTGCGATCGCCGAGCACATGGCCGGTGTCATCCTGGCGGCGGCGGCTGATCACACGAATCTTGACGACATTCTGGCGACGGGGCGACCAGTGGTCGCGGTCGACCGCGGTACCGGTTACGACATTGACGGCGTTGTGATGGCAAACCGTTCGGCGGGCAGGGCCGCCACGGAGAACCTGGTGGATGCGGGCTACCGCCGTATAGCGTTCATCGCAGGCCCCGAACTCATCGAAACGGCGCAGGAGCGCGCGCAAGGCTGGCGGGCCGTGATGGCTTCGCGCGTCCCGGACGCCCCGGTCGATGAGCTGCTGCGATACTCGAGTTTCCAGGTCGACGGCGGACGCGGCGCGATGGAGGAGCTTCTCGCACTCGCCGAGCCCCCCGATGCGGTGGTTGCCGGTAACAACCTCATCGGCGTGGGCGCGATCCAGGTGCTCACGGAGCACGGGCTGACTCCGCCGCGACTCGGCGTGGCGGTGATCGGCTCGCTCCCGTTCACGACGCTGTCGCCCAGCGCGGTGACTATTGTGCGGCTACCGGCGCGGCACATGGGGGTGACTGCGGCGACGCTTCTGCTTGAACGGATCGGCGGCGACGGCCAACCCTCCCGCACCGTGGTGCTGCGCAACGAGGTGCAGCCGGCCACGGCTGTGCGCTCGGCCTGACCGCGGTCGGGTGTCGCGTCCCTGCGCATCCGACGAGTTGACCCCCTGAAGCGCGACTTGTCCTGTGGTTGCGCGATGTCGCGTTTAGTCCAGCGCAACGCGTCGACAATTCGGGCAACGCGTGGACAACTCAGGGAAAGCGATTGTGGATGAAATCGATTTCGGGTAGCGTGAACCGCATTCCAATGGCGACCCGATCCAGGAGGATGCAATGCGCTGCACGCTCGGTGTCGACATCGGCACGTCCAGCAGCAAGGGCGTGCTCGTCGATGATTTCGGGGAGATCGTCGCCAGCTCTGTCGTCGCCCATGGCGTGCAGCGTCCGCATGCTGGCTGGGTCGAGATGGACGGTGAGACCTGGTGGACCGAGTTCGTCGCGCTCGTGCGAGACCTGGTGCACACGGTTGCCGATGACATCGATCTCATGGCCGTGGGTGTCAGTGGCATGGGTCCGTGTGTGCTGCTCGCCGACGAGCACGACGCCCCGGTCCGGCCCGCCATCCTCTACGGGGTCGATGCCCGCGCCGGATCACAGATCGAACGGATGACGGCCGACCTCGGCGACGACACGATCGTGCGGTTCGCCGGCTCGCACCTGAGCTCACAGGCCGCCGGCCCCAAGATCGCCTGGGTTGCCGACGAAGAGCCGCGGGCCTACACCCGTGCACGGCGTCTGTTCATGCCGGCGTCTTTTCTGGTGCGCAAGCTGTCCGGCGCCTACGTGCTCGACCACCAGTCGGCGAGCCAGACGACGCCGCTCTATGACATCGAACACAACGTATGGCACGAGGAGTGGTGGGATCGCTACGCCCGCGGCATCGAGCGCCCCGAGCTGCACTGGGCGGGCGAGGTCGCCGGCACCGTGACCGAGCAAGCGGCGCGGGTCACCGGCATCCCACCCAGCACGCCCGTCATTACCGGCACCATCGACGCATGGAGCGAGGCCGTGAGCGTGGGTGCACACGGGGTCGGCGACCTGATGCTCATGTATGGCACGACGATGTTCCTCATCGCCACCGGCGAGACCGCTCTGCGTACGCCGTCGATGTGGACCACCGTCGGCGCCTACCCCGGCACCCGCAATCTCGCCGGGGGCCTTGCCACCAGCGGCGCGATCACGGCGTGGCTGAAAGAGATCACCGGTGCCGACTACCCGGAGCTGCTCGCGGAGGCCGAGGCATCCGGCCCGGGATCGCGAGGCCTGGTGATGCTGCCGTACTTTGCCGGCGAGCGCACACCGATTCTCGACCCCGATGCGCGGGGCGTCCTCGCTGGACTCACTCTCGACCACACCCGCGGCGACCTCTACCGAGCAGCTCTCGAGGCCACCGCGCTCGGGGTGCGGCACAATGTCGAGACGATGCGGGCCGCCGGTGCCGACATCCGGCGCATCGTCGCCGTCGGCGGCGGCACGCAGGGCGCACTGTGGCTGCAGGTAGTGTCGGATGCCACGGGTCTGACCCAGCAGGTTCCGCAGACGACGATCGGCGCGAGCTACGGGGCGGCCTTTCTCGCGGCCCAGGCCGTCGGCACACCGGACATCACCGAGTGGAACCCGATTGCGCAGACCATCGAACCCGATCCCGTCGCCGCGGTCGTCTACGAAGAGCTCTTCGATCGGTACCTGCGCCTGTATGCCGGGACGAAGGACGTCACCCACGAACTGGCCGGCGTGCAGAAGGCGGGTCTCTCGTGATGCGCCGGACCTGCGGCATCCCGCACACCGCCACCCGTGCCGCGTTTCCGCTCGGCGGCATCGGCACCGGCAACGTGTCGCTCGGAGCGCGCGGCGAGCTGCGCGACTGGGAACTCGAGAACCTCCCCGACAAGGGTCGGCGCAACCCGAACTCGTTCTTCGCGATCCACGCGAGACCGGCGGGCCAGGCCCCCGTCACGCGCGTGCTCGAGGCGCGACTGAACGGGCCGTATGACTGGGATGCCGGGGCTCCGTTCGACGCGCTCGCCGGGCTTCCGCGCCTGGACGCGGCCACCATGCACGGCGAGTACCCCGTGGTCGACATCGACTTCGCTGACGATACGCTGCCTGTCGAGGTGTCGCTGCGCGCATTCACTCCGCTCGTTCCCCTCGACCCGGACGCATCTGGCATCCCGGCGGCGGTGCTGAGGTACACCGTCACCAACCCCGGACCCGCGCCGGTCGACGTCACTGTCGCAGGGTCGATCAGCCACACCGCCGGTCGCGGCGAGGGTCCCTTCGGCTTCCGCGGCACCCAGCGCGTGCGCTGGCGCGACGATGGCGATGTGCGCGGGCTCGACTTCGACATCGATCTGCCTGAGGACGACTTCGGCTACGGCACCCTGGCATTGACGACGCGGGACGACTCGACCACGGCGAAGCCGCAATGGGTCACGGGATTCTGGCCCGACGGGGCGCGGCTGTTCTGGAATGACCTGGCCGCAGACGGCCATCTTGACGCCGAGCCGCGGCTGACCCTGGAGGACCACCCGCGAGGACTGTTCGCCGAGGGCGACACCGGCCGGCCGATGACCGAAGAAGAGGTCTTCCAGACGCTGCCGCGCATCCGCACCGGGTCGCTCGGCATCGTGCACGAGATCACCTCCGGCTCCAGCCGCGACTTCGAGTTCGTGCTCAGCTGGTCGTTCCCGAACCGGCATCGCGGCTGGCTCGGCCACATCATCACGAAGGATCCGCACGCCGATGAGGTCGTGCGCAATCACTACGCGAGTCTGTGGCCCGACGCCTGGGCCGCGGCATGCCATCTCCACGAGAACCTGCCGGCCCTCGAGCAGGCGACCGACGCGTTCGTCGAGGCGCTGTACGGCGGTTCGCTCGACCCGGTGATCGCCCAGGCCGCGGGTGCGAACATCGCCGCCGTGCGATCGACGACCTGCTTCGTCGTCGACACGCCGAATCCCGCCCTCGGTGACGGCCCGGTCTTCGCGGCCTGGGAGGGCTCGTTCGACCACGGCGGTTCTTGCGAGGGCACGTGTACGCACGTGTGGTCGTATGCACAGACGGTCGCGTGGCTGTTCCCCGGACTCGAGCGCAGCGCGCGCCGAAACGAGTTCCTGCTGGAGACCGATGATGCCGGCGCGCAGAAGTTCCGCTCGAACCGCGTGTTCGACTCGCCGGGCTGGTTCATGGGCCCCGCCGTCGACGGCCAGCTCGGTACCGTCATCCGCCTTCACCGGGAATGGCGTTTCAGCGGCGACGACGACTTCCTGCGCGAGCTGTGGCCGGCCGCCGATCGTGCGCTCGCCTACGTCGTTTGTGAGTGGGACCGTGACGGCGATGGGCTCGTCGACGGTGAGCTGCACAACACCTACGACATCGAGTTCCACGGCGTCGAGCCGCTCGCGAACGGGATGCTCGTGGCGGCGCTGCGCGCCGGGGCCCGGATGGCGCGCCATCTCGGTGACGGCGAGCGGGCAGACGAGCTCACCGCGCAGGCACGCCGCGCGGCTGCGCGCATGGACGAGCTGCTGTGGAACGGGCAGTGGTATCGACAGGTCATCGACGATGTCGACGCGCACCGCTATCAGTACGGCGAGGGCGTGCTCTCCGACCAGCTGCTCGGGCAGTTCCACGCGCGGCTGAACGGGCTCAGCGATATCGTGCCCGCCGAGCGGGTCGACAGCGCTCTGGGCGCGATCGTCGAGCACAACTTCCGTGACGAGCTGACGGGGCATGAAAGCACGCAGCGCGTCTACGCGCTGAACGATGAAGGCGGACTGCTGCTGGCCTCTTGGCCGACCGGCGGGCGCCCGGCGATCCCCTTCGTCTACTCCGACGAAGTGTGGACAGGAATCGAGCACCAGGTCGCGGCATCCCTCGCCTATGCCGGCCGCGTCGATGATGCCCTGCGCATCGAGCGCGCACGGGCGGCGCGCTACGACGGGGTCGTGCGCAACCCGTGGAACGAGATCGAGTGCGGCAACCACTATGCCCGTTCGCTGTCGTCGTGGGGCGTGCTGCTCGCGTTCACGGGGCAGCAGTGGGATGCGGCATCCCGCACTCTCTCGTTCGATCCCGCGGCCCCCGGATCGATGCACGCGCTGTTCACGACCGGCACCGCGTGGGGCCGCGTCTCGATCGAGGGGGACAGTGTGACCCTGCAGGCCGACGGCGGGACGCTCGATGTCGACCGCCTCATCGTGCGCGGGGCTGCGGCATCCACCCCTGTTCATCTTGCGGCCGGCGAGCACATCTCGCTGACCGCCACCGACCCCGACCTCAAGGAGGCACCATGACCGACTACACCTTCCCGACGCCTACGGCCCGGCCCGCGGCCGAGCCGCAGACGGTCTACCTGATCACGTCAGGCGACCTGCGCGAATCGGCCAACGTCGCCGGGTGGCCGGTGCAGGAGGCGACTGAAGCCGCCGTCACGGCCGCCTTCGAGCAGCTCGGCTGGAGTGTGGTGCGCGCGTTCGGCGTCGACGCGGAGCGCGGGCACGGGTACATCCGCAGCCAGCGCATGGGCATGGAGGTGTTCAAGAACATCCCCGACGACGCGCCGCTGGTGGTCGCCATCGCGAACTGGCAGTATTCGCACCACGTGCTCGCGGGACTGCGCACGCACCGCGGCCCGATCCTGACCACCGCGAACTTCGCACCCGACTGGCCGGGGCTCGTGGGTCTGCTCGGCCTGAACGCGGGCCTGACCAAGATGGGCAAGGACTACTCGACGATCTGGTCGGTCGACTTCACCGACGACTGGTTCCGCGCGGGCCTGAAGGAGTGGGTCGAGACCGGCCACATCACGCACGACGCGTCGCACGTCCACGAGCTGCCCGCACTGCCCGACTCGGCCGAAGTTCAGCTGGGGCGCGCCCTTGCCGCGCAGCTGGTCGCCGACAAGGCCATCATCGGCGTGTTCGACGAGGGCTGCATGGGCATGTACAACGCGATCTTCGACGACGAGCTGCTGAATGCGACCGGCATCTACAAGGAACGGCTGTCGCAGTCGGCGCTGTACGCCGAGATGCTCGAGGTGGGCGACGCGGAGGCCGACGCCGCATACGACTGGCTGATCGAGCGCGGCATGACGTTCAAGTACGGGCAGGATGCCGCGACCGAGCTCACGCGCGATCAGGTGCAGTGGCAGCTGAAGATGTACATCGCCGCGCTGCGCATCGCCGACGATTTCGGCCTGGATGCCGTGGGTATCCAGTATCAGCAGGGGTTGAAGGACCTCGTCCCGGCGTCGGACCTGGCCGAGGGCATCCTGAACTCCACCGACCGTCCGCCGGTGTTCTCGCGCGACGGGTCTCGGGAGCTGCACGCGGGACGCGCGTTCCCGCACTTCAACGAGGCAGACGAGGGCGTCGCGGTCGACGCCCTGGTGACCAATCGGGTGTGGACGGCAATGGGTCTGAACCCCGACACCACTCTGCACGATGTGCGCTGGGGCGAAGAGTTCGACGGCGAGTTCGTGTGGGTCTACGAGATCTCCGGCTCGGTGCCCGCCTCGCACCTGGGCGGCTGGGACAAGGCGGAGGGCTGGCGTCAGGGGCACGTGTTCTTCCCCGCCGGCGGTGCGACGATCAACGGGGTGTCAAAGCCCGGTGAGGTCGTGCTCTCGCGCATCTACATCGCCGAAGGCGGGCTGCACGCCGACCTGTTCCGAGCCTCGGTCGTCGAGCTTCCCGACGAGGAGAATCAGCGTCGCAAGGACGCCACGAACCCCGAGTGGCCGATCGCCAACGTCGTGCTGCACGGCCAGAGCCGTGACCAGTTCATGGCGCGCCATAAGGCCAACCATGCGCAGCTCGTCTACGCACCGGATGCCGTCACCGCCGACAAGGCGCTGGTGGCCAAGACGGCGATGCTCGACGGGATGGGCATCCGGGTGCACCTCGTCGGCGACGTGAACCTGTAGAAGGCGGGCCGCGGCGGGCCGCGGTGTGCAGCCGGGGGGAAGAAGTGAGAGCGGGATGCTGCAGCAGGCGATGATCGACGAGACCGGCTGGCTGCGGCCTGTTCCCGGCAGCGGCCCGCGTGAGCCCCGCTGGGGGCACGCCGACGGGATGCAAATCGGTCTGCACCCGCTCGGCGGGCCGCGCGGGCTCATCCGCATCTTCACGCCGTATCTCGACCATCCGCGGGACCGCCTGGTGAACTTCATCGCGGTCGAGCCCGTCCCGGCGGGCCAGACCGAACGCGGATACTCCGAGCTCGAGCAGTCGCACCTCGACGACGTCCCCGGGTTGCGGTTCTGGTCGGCCGACGACCCGTCCAACCCGCGGCCACGTGACGGCGACGACCCCGCACGCGGTGTGGTCGACGGAGACACCCTGACTGTCAGCATCCTCAGCGAGCCCTTCGCCAACGGCGCAGACGTGTGGGTGACGGCGACGTTCACCCGCGACCGGCCGCATGAGGTGCAGGTAGCCGCGTTCGCACGCGAACGATCGGTGCCGCTTGAGACCTGTGTCCTGACTGCCACGATGGGCAACTGGGCGCGGCTGCGTGAACTGGAGCTGGCCGGCCGCACCGCACGTGCGAGCGAGCTGTGGCCAGACTATCGCGGCATCGCCTTCGCTCCGCATGCCTCATTCGGCGTCGACGAGCTGGTGCGCGAGGGTGACGAGATCGTCGTGCGGGCCCGGCCCGACGAGGAAGACCCGGTGGGGGCCGCCTACGCCGAGGGCACGGCGGAGCATTGGCACTACGTCGGGCGGCGCGGCGCGCAGGAGTGGCGGGCGGCCGATGCCGACCCGGCGCTGCGCGCGCAGGTCAACGGGCGCCACACCTACTGGATGAGCGAGCACCCGCTGCCGGGCGGCATCGCGTTCGAGAACGTCGAACTCGTCGAGCCGTTCCGGCAGGGACGTGCCTTCACGTTCCGCGTCGAGCCGCTCTGAGCGGCTCAATCAGATCGGTTCGCAGGATGTATTCGTGATCCCGGGCGTGTCGCGCGGCGTGTCGGCATGGTTATCGCAGATCGTCCTGCGGGCCGAACGCGGCAGGGTGCCCGCCCGCGCCAGACCGACCGGTCGTCAGATCCCGAGCACGGCCTTGGCGATGAGGAAGTAGATGACCAGACCCGTGGCATCCACGAACGTCGTGATGAACGGGTTCGAGAACACGGCCGGGTCGACGTGGATGGCCCGGGCCACCAGCGGCATGATGCCGCCGATGGTCGCCGCCACCGTGCACACGGCGGCCAGGGTGAGCCCGATGACGAGCCCGATCGGAAAGGCATAGATGGCTCCGGCGATGACGAAGCCGAGGCATCCCAGCGCCAACCCGAGCAGGAAGCCGACGCGCAGCTCGCGCCCGAGCACGCGCAGGATGTCGCGCGGCCGCACTTCGTCGAGCGCGAGCGCGCGGGTCACCGTGGTGGCGGCCTGGTTGCCGGTGTTTCCGCCGGTGCCGATCAGCAGCGGCACGAACAGGGCGAGCGCGGTCAGCTGCGCGAGCGTCGCCTCGAAGATCTCCAGCACCTGCACGGTCAGGGTCGCCCCGACCGCGAGCACGAGCAGCCAGACGACCCGTGAGCGTACGAGCCGTGTGATCGGGGTGCTCAGGTACGGACGTCCCAGCGGCTCGACGCCACCTTGCCGGGCGGCATCCTCACTCTCTTCGCGCTTGAGGATGCGCGCGGCATCGTCGAGGGTGAGGATGCCGACCAGTCGGCGTTCGCTGTCGACGACGGGAAGTGCGAGCAGGCTCATGTCGGCGCACAGCCGGGCGGCCTGCTCGGCGTCGCTGGTCGCGGTCGCCGTGTGCGGCTCGCTCATGATCTCGCGCACCCGCGCGTCGTCGGGCGCCGACATGAGGTCGCGCAGGCTCACGACGCCCACGACCTCGCGGCCGTGGTCGGTGACCGGCAGCGTGTAGACGGTCTCGGCGGTGCCCAGGGCGGCGCGGATGCGCGCCATCGTCTGCGCCACGGTCAGATCGGGGTGGGTGGTGACGTAGTCCGGGTTCATCCGGCGCCCGATGGCGTTCTGCGGGTAGCCGAGCACGTCGGCCGTGAGCTGCCGCTCGCGCTCGGGCAGCCCGAGCAGCAGGGCGCGGGCGACGGCGGCGGGCAGCTCGTCGAGCAGCCACACCCGGTCGTCGGGGTCGAGGTCGGCGAACATCGCGGCGACCTCGACTTCGCGCAGTTGGCGCACGAGGTCGGCCTGCACGGCGGGGGCGAGCGCCTCGAACACCGCGAGCGCACGGTCTTTGGCCAGCAGGCGGAACAGCACCGCGCCGTCGCGCGGACTCATCCGTTCGATCGCGGTGACGACGTCGTGCGGGTCAAGCCCGGTGAGGGCATCGGATGCCGCCACCAGATCGCCCTGCTCGATGTGCAGTGCGAGGTCGTCGATACGGTCGGTGAGTTCCTGGATGGTCATGGCGAGGCCTCCTCGTGCGGCCGCAGCGCAGTGCAAGAGCACGCGCGCGGCGCGGGTGGGATGAGAGGGGATGCCGGACACGGCACTCCCCAGACCTCGAACGGATCAGGAGTTCAGGGTGGAGGCGGTGTCCGGCAGTGGATGACGACTGTCACTACTCATGGGTGCACCACCTCGCTTTCCTGGTCGCGGCTGTGTCGTGAATCGACGACGCCAAAGAGCAAGCCTAGCCGCTCTGCGCGTGCGGTCGTGACCGCGGTCAGGCAGGGACCGCCGCGGCCGCCGCCCGCGCCGCCGCCGGCAGCGCCTCAAGCACGCGCGAGACGGCGTCGTCGTCGTGCGCGGCGCTGACGAACCAGGCCTCGTATGCGCTCGGCGGCAGCGAGACGCCGGCATCGAGCATCGCGTGGAAGAACGGCCCGTACCGGAAGGCTTCCTGCTTCTGCACGCCGGCATAGTCGGTCGCAAGGGTCGGACGGAACTGGATGCTGAAGAGATTGCCGGCGCGCGAGAGCACATGGTCCACGCCCGCTGCCGTCAGGGCCTCGTCGGCGGCGGTGGAAATGACGCCCGCGACCTCATCGACCCGTGCGTACACCGCCGCGTCGGCCGCGCGCAGCGTGGCAAGGCCCGCGGCGACCGCGACGGGGTTCCCCGACAGCGTGCCGGCCTGATAGACCGGTCCGAGCGGGGCGAGGTGCACCATGATCTCGCGGCGCGCGCCGAGGGCGGCCAGCGGCATCCCGCCTCCGATGACCTTGCCGAAGGTGACGATGTCGGCGGCGACGGGCTCGAGTCCCAGCCAGCCGGCCGCGGATTCGCGGAATCCGGTGAGCACCTCGTCGACGATGAGCAGCGCGCCGGCGGCGTGCGCGGTCGATGCGAGGAATGCATTGAACCCGGCGGCAGGCGCGACGACCCCCATGTTGGCGGCGGCTGCCTCGACGATGATCGCGGCGATCCGGTCACCGTACGACGCGAAAGCGGCCTCGACGGCGTCGCGGTCGTTGTAAGGCAGCACGAGCGTCTGCGCCGCGATTTCGGCGGGCACACCGGCCGATGCGGGCAGGGCGAGGGTGGCCAGTCCGCTGCCGGCATCGGCCAGCAGCCCGTCGGAGTGTCCGTGGTAGTGTCCGGCGAACTTCACGACGAGCGAGCGACCGGTCACGCCGCGCGCCAGCCGAATGGCGGTCATGGTCGCCTCGGTGCCGGTCGAGACGAGCCGGATCTGCTCCACGACCGGGGTTCCGCCAACGGCGACCGGGGCCAACCGGTCGATGACCGCCTCGGCGAGCTCGGTCTCGGACGGCGTCGAGGCGCCGAACGACAGGCCACTGTCGACAGCGGCGTGCACGGCATCGAGCACCGCGGGATGCGCGTGCCCCAGCAGCAACGGCCCCCACGAGCACACCAGGTCGACGTACTGCCGGCCTTCGACGTCGACGACGTACGGGCCGTGCCCCGACACCAGGAACCGGGGCGCGCCGCCCACCGAACGGAAGGCGCGCACGGGGGAGTTCACCCCTCCGGGGATGACCGCGGATGCCTCGGTGAAGGCGGTCTCGTTGCTCATGCCGTCTCTTTCCGCGGCGCTGAGCGCCGCATGTCACAGAAATCGCGGGTGCGACGCGGGCCGGTCGGCATCTTCTGTGACACACCCCGGGGCGCGTCACAGAAAGTGCGGGATGCGGCATCCCGAACCCGCATCGTGTGGGACGCGGTCACGCGGCGGCCTCCGCGGCCGCCAGCTCCAGGGCCCAATACGTCAGCACGGCGCCGGCGCCCGCGCGCAGAATGCCGGTCACGCTCTCGCGGATGGCCCGGTCGCGGTCGATCCACCCGTTGGCGGCAGCGGCCTCGATCATCGCGTGCTCGCCCGAGACCTGGTACGCCCACACCGGCACCTGCGCGGTCGCGGCGACATCGGCGAGCACGTCGAGGTAGCTCATCGCCGGTTTGACCATCAGCACGTCGGCGCCCTCGGCCTCATCGAGCGCGGCTTCGCGCAGCCCCTCGATGCGGTTGGCGGGGTCCTGCTGATACGTGCGGCGATCGCCCTGCAGCTGCGAATCGACCGCCTCGCGGAACGGGCCGTAGAACGCCGACGCGTACTTGGCCGCATACGCGAGCACCGCTGTGTCGGCGAAGCCGTTCTCGTCGAGCGCTTCGCGCACGGCGGCGACCTGGCCGTCCATCATGCCCGACAGGCCCAGCAGCTGGGATCCTGCCTGCGCCTGCGCCACGGCCATGTCGCGGTAGCGCTCGAGCGTCGCGTCGTTGTCGACGGCGCCGCGTGCGTCGAGCACGCCGCAGTGCCCGTGGTCGGTGAATTCGTCCAGGCACAGGTCGGTCTGCACGACCAGGGCGTCACCTGCTTCGGCGGCGGCGACTGCGGTGGCACGGTTGAGGATGCCGGAGGCCTCGGTGGCGCCCGATCCGATGGCGTCACGCGTGGCCGGGATGCCGAACAGCATGATTCCGCCCAGACCCGCGGCCGCGGCATCCCGCACTGCACCCTTCAGGGAGTCGAGCGTGTGCTGCACGACGCCGGGCATCGAGCTGATCGGAGCTGGCTCGGTGATGTCTTCGCGCACGAACACCGGCAGGATGAGCTGCGCGGGGTGGATGCGGGTCTCGGCGACCAGGCGTCGCATCGCGGGGGTGGTGCGCAGGCGGCGGGGTCGGATGACCGGATGCTGGGTGCTCATCGGTTCGCTTCCTCCTGCGGGTCTCGCCCCGCGATCGAGATGTCAGTCGAGGTCGTCGGCGCCGGCGTCGCGCAGCGCGGCCACCACCTCGCGGGCGGCTTCGTCGGGGTCTCCGGTGGTGACGGATGCCTCGACCTGGCGGTGCCCGTCGAGGCTGTAGACGGCGGCGTGCAGGGTCAGCCGGCCGCCATCGATGCGGGCGGTGGCGCCGACCGGGGCGGAGCATCCGGCCTCAAGTCCCGCCAGCACACCGCGCTCGGCGGCTGCGCACTCGGCGCTGCCCGGGTCGGCGATCTGTGCCAGAGCGGCCGCCAGCGGGGTGCCCGAGGCGTCGGCCTCGCGCACCTCGATCGCCAGGGCGCCTTGCGCAGGGGCCGACGGCCATACCTCGAGCGGCATCGGCTCGGCGTTCACCTCGGTGCGGCCCAGCCGGTTCAGCCCCGCGGCCGACAGCACCACGGCGTCGAGCCGGTCGTCGCCGTCGCTGTGCAGGCGGGCCAGGCGCGAGTCGACGTTGCCGCGGATGTCGATGACCGTCAGGTCGGGGCGCACCGCACGCACCTGGGCGACGCGACGCGGAGATCCGGTGCCGATGCGCGCTCCGGCGGGCAGGTCTTCGAGCGGTGTGCCGTCGCGGGTCACGACGACGTCGCGGGCGTCTTCGCGGGGCGGCACAGCCGCCACGACCAGGCCCGGCGAGGGCGCCGTGGGCAGATCCTTGAACGAGTGCACGACGACGTCGCACTCTCCCTCGCGCAGGGCGTCGCGCAGGGCGGTGGCGAACACGCCGGTGCCGCCCAGGCTCGACAGCGATGCGCGCGAGGTGTCGCCGTGCGTGGTGATGCGCACGATCTCGACGTCCACACCTCCGAGCGCCGCCGCCAGGGCGTCGGCCACCTGCTGCGTCTGCGCGGTCGCGAGAGCGCTGCCGCGTGTGCCGACCCGTAGGGTCATCGCGCCACCGCGACCGGCTCTTCGGCAGACACCGGGGCGTGATCGGGCCACGGGCCGAGCGCGGTCAGGTGCGGGCGCTGGGCGTCAGGCACGTCGTTCAGCCGCTCCTCGATGAGGTCGACCAGCCCCGATACGAACGCCGGGTGCACGCCCGGGGTCGACACGCGCGCGAAGCCGATGCCGAGCTCGGCGGCGGTCTCGGCCGCCTCGGTGTCGAGGTCCCAGAGGACCTCCATGTGGTCGCTGACGAAGCCGATCGGCACGACGATGACGTGCTGGGTGCCCTCGGCAGCCAGCCGCCTTATCTCGTCGTTGATGTCGGGCTCGAGCCACGGCGTGCGCGGGTCACCGCTGCGCGATTGGTACGCGAGCGAGTACGGCAGCCCGGGGGCAGCCTCGGCGGCGATGACGTCGGCCACGGCGAGGTGCTGGGCGACATACGCGCCGCCGGGGCCGTGCTCGGGACCGGATGCTGCCGCCGCTGCCGTCGGGATGGAATGGGTGACGAACAGCACGTGGGTCTGAGCTGCGGCATCCTGCACCGCCGTCTTCACGCCCTCGATGAACGGCGCGACAAAGCCGGGGTGGTCGAAGAACTCGCGCAGCCGGTCGATCGTAACCGCCGGGAACTCGGCGACGACGTCCTCGAAGTTCTCGCGGTACTGGCCCACGCCCGAGTACGAGGTGTACGCGCTGGTGACGACAGCGAGCAGCCGGTCGTGGCCGGCCTCGTGCGCGTCGCGCACCGCGTCGGCGAAGTACGGGTTCCAGTTGCGGTTGCCCCAGTACACCGGCAGGGCGATGCCCCGCGCGGAAAGCTCGGCCTTCAGCGCCGCCTGGAGCGCGCGGTTCTGCGCGTTGATGGGGCTGACACCGCCGTTGTGGCGGTAGTGCACGGCGACTTCTTCGAGTCGTTCGTCGGGGATGCCGCGGCCGCGGGTGACGTTGCGCAGGAACGGGATGACGTCGTCCTGGCCCTCGGGTCCGCCGAAACTGGCGAGAAGAATGCCGTCGAAGTCGGTCACGACAGCACCTCGGCGACCTCGGCAGCGGTGATGACGTGGCCGGTGAAGAACGGCGTCTCTTCGATGACGTGGCGGCGCGCGTCGACGTAGCGCAGGTCGCGCATCATGTCGACGAGGTCGGTGAGCTCGTCGCTTTCGATCGGCACGACCCACTCATAGTCGCCGAGGGCGAAGGCCGCGACGGTGTTGGTGAGCACGCCGGTGTAGCCGGCGCCGGCGCGGCCGTGCTCGGCGAGCATGCGGCTGCGTTCGTTCTCGCGCAGCAGATACCAGTCCTTGCTGCGCACGAACGGGTAGACCGCCAGCCACGGCTTGGGCTCGAGACCGCGCACGAAGGCGGGCACGTGCGACCGGTTGAACTCGGCGGCACGGTGCACGGCGACGAACGTCTGGCGCGGGGTGAGTGCGGCGATCGCCGGCACGCGGCGCAGCGTGCGCAGCGCCGCCTGCAGTGCGCGCGGGCTGTCGCCGTGCAGCCAGAACAGCAGGTCGGCGTCGGCGCGGAAGCCCGAGACGTCGTACGTGCCACGCACCGTGACCCCGGATGCTTCGACCTGGGCGATCGCGGCCTCGAGGTCGCGGCCTGCCGAACTCAGCGCGTCGGCGGGGACGGCGGCGCCGGTCGGGCGCGCGAACGCTGCCCAGAGGGTGTAGACGGCGGGGGCTTCGGAGGATTCGGATTCGGGGGACACAGCACGATCGGGCACGGCATCCATCATCCGTCCGTCGGATGGGAAACCCCAAAAAACCTTCAGGTCATCTGCAAGATCTGGGGGCGGTGTGCGAGCCGGAGGCGGGTTGAAACGGCCGGGCGGCGCGGTGCGGTGCGGCTCGCAGGACGTTTTTGGGATCCCGGGCGTGTCGCCCGGCGTGTCGGCGGGTTGTGGCGCGTTCATCCTGCGAGACGAACGATGCGGGCCGGCTGCGGTCGCCGCGCGAGCCGAAGGCGGGTCGAAACGGCCGGGGCGGAGTGGCGGGGGCGGCACTGTGCGGCTCGCAGGACGTTTTTGGGATCCCGGGCGTGTCGCCCGGCGTGTCGCCGGGTTATGGGCCGTTCATCCTGCGAGACGAACGGTGCGGGCCGGCTCAGCGGGAGGCGAGGCGGGATGCCGCGGCCCGCGCATCGGGCACGACCGAGGCCAGGCCCGTGCCGGCCACCCAGGCGCCGGTCACCTCGAGCCCGGGCACGGCGGCGACGGCGTCGCGCACCGCGGCCACGCGCCCGGCCTGGCCGCGGGTGGCGAGCGAGACGGCGTTGGTCCAGGTCGATCGGGCGAACCCGACGACCTGCGGGGTCTCGAGCGGCGTGCCCAGCAGGGTTGCGGCATCCTGCACCGCCAGCGCGTGCAGCGCGGCGTCGTCGACGTCGGCCGCCCGGCTGCGGTGACCGGCCTGCCCGTACGAAAGCCGCACGACGTGGCGCCCACGACCTGCCTGTTCGGCGACCCAGTCCCACTTGATGCTCGCGTGGGTCAGCGCCTTCGCCTCAACGAGCTCGTGCGCGTCGTCGGCGACGAGCAGCCCGGTGCCGCGGGGTGCGGCATCCAGCTCCGGCGCGTCGAGCACGAGCGTTGCCAGGTCGACCCGGGTGGGTACCGGCCAATCCGCGGCGGGGATCGCCCCGCTCAGCAGCCGCACCGCGGCCGACTGCGCCGTGGCGACGATGACGGCGTCAGCGCGCAGCGTCTCAGCCCACACGCCCGCCGCGCTCTGCACAGGGCCCGGCCCGCCGCCCGCCGCGCTGTGCACAGGGCCCGGCCCGCCGCCCGCCGCGCTCTGCACAGCGCCCGGCCCGCCGCCCGGATGCCGAGACAAGGGATTCTTCCCGAGACCGAGTGCGTCGCCCTGGGTTTGGACGGGATTCCCCTGTTTCAGCGAGGGGGAGGCGGGGGATGCCGCGGTGCCGGCGCGCGCGGCGACCGCGACGTCGACGAGCCAGGTGCCGCCCTCGCGACGGATGCCGCGGACCGGGGCATCGACGAGCACGCGCCCGCCGCGCGCGGCGACGTCGTCGGCCAGGGCCGACATCAGAGTCCACATGCCGCCGCGCAAGCCGCCGGCCGCAGCCCCCGGCTTGGCGACCGCACCGCCGCGCAGTTCGCGCACGGCCCGGGCGAGCGACCCGGTTCGATCGAGCGCGGCGCGCAGCCCCGGCGCGATGGCGTCGACCGCGAGCTCGTCGGCCGGCGTCGAGTAGACGCCGTTGGTGACCGGCGACACGAGCCGGTCGAGCACAGCCTGCCCCATCCGTGCGCGCACGAGCTCGCCCAGGGTGTCGGGCACCCCGCGCAGCGGCTCGTCGAGATCGCGTGCGGCGCGGTTCGCGGCATCCTGTCCGATCGCCGCGACCACCTCGGGCGAGTGTGGATCGGTCGGGATTCCCAGCATCCCGCCCTTCGGTGCCGGCACGGTGCGGTCGGGCAGGTGCAGCCACGATCCGGCGATGTGTGGCCAGACGATGCGATCGGAAAGCCCCAGCTCGCCGATCAGAGCCGCGACGGCGCCGCCGCGGGTCGCGAAGCTCTCGGCACCCGCGTCGAGGGTGAGGCCGGCGACGGCGTGCGCAGCGACGCTGCCGCCGAAGGTCGGCTTCGCTTCGAGCACGGTGACGTCGGCGCCGGATGCCGCAGCCTCGCGTGCGGCGACGAGCCCGGCCGCCCCGCCGCCGATGACGACGACGTGGGTCACTCCGCACCGACCTCGTGGACGAGTTCCACAAGCCGCGTGAGCACGGCTGGGTCGGTGTCGGGCGGAACGCCGTGGCCGAGGTTCACGACGTGCGCGGGGGCGCGGCGCCCGCGCCGAATGACATCACGCGTGTGCTCGGCGAGCACGTCCCAGGGCGCGGCCAGCAGGGCGGGATCGATGTTGCCTTGCAGCGGCACCGAGTCGCCGAGGCGCCGGGACGCCTCATCGAGCGGCAGGCGGTAGTCGATGCCGACGACGTCGGCTCCGACATCCTTCATCTCGGTTAGGAACTCACCCGTGCCCAGCCCGAAGTGCACGAGCGGCGCACCGAGCTCGTGCGCATGGGCCAGCGCGCGGGCCGAGGCAGGGGCGACATGGCGCGCGTAGTCGGCACGGCTCAGCGATCCGGCCCACGAGTCGAACAGCTGGCCCGCGCCGGCACCGGCCAGCAGCTGCGCACGCAGGAACGCGCCGGTGATGTCGGCGCACCAGCTCAGCAGCCGCGCCCAGGCGTCGGGGTCGGTGTGCATGAGGCGCCGGGCAGCGAGGTGGTCGCGGCTGGGCCGCCCCTCGGCGAGGTAGGCGGCCAGCGTGAACGGCGCCCCGGCGAAGCCGATGAGCGGCGTCGCGCCCAGCTCAGCCACGGTGCGGCGCACACCCTCGCGGATCGGGTCCAGTGCGGCGTCGGAGGCGTCGAGCGTGCCGGCCTCGATGAGAGCGTCGACATCGGCGGCTGTGCGCACGGCGCGGTCGAAGACCGGGCCGGTGCCTGCCTGGATCTCGACGCCGACGCCGGCCAGCCGCAGCGGGATGACGATGTCGCTGAAGAAGATCGCGGCATCCACCCCGTGGCGTCGCACCGGCTGCAGCGTGATCTCGCTGGCCAGGGCGGGGTCGAGGCAGGTGTCGAGCATGCCGAGCCCCGTGCGCAGTTCGCGATACTCGGGCAGCGAGCGGCCGGCCTGGCGCATGAACCACACCGGCAGGGTCGCGCCGCGCACGCCGCGGTACGCCTGCACGAGAAGGGAGCTGGATGTCGCGCCCGACGTCAGCGGATGGTCGGCGGGCAGCACGGCGGGGCGGGGGTCGGCACTCACGCGGCCGATTCTCGCAGACCTGGATGTGAGCGGCGCTCGGTGCAGGCCGTGCGAAACGGCGGAATTGCCGTGGGCATCGGGTCGCCACGCGGGGGTGTGCGGTGCCCGGCGTGAGGTGTGCGGCGTGGTGTGTGCGGTGTGGGGTGTGCAACAACTCAGTCTGTGAATCGGGGCCGGGCACGGCCATGCGCGCAATCGCGCGGTTCTCGACGCTCTGCGTGACATCGCAGACTGAGTTAGTGCTCGGGTGCCGGTCTTGACACGTGCATCGATGCCCGTCCGAGGCCACCGGGCTGGTACCGCGCGGGCTGGTGCAGCGAGGCCCGGCTGGGCACAGCGGGGCCGGGCTGGTGACGCCGCGAGCCCCGGCTGGGCACAGCGGGGCCGGGCTGGTGACGCCGCGAGGCTGGGCGGGGCGCAGCGGGTCCGGCCCGGTGACGCCGCGAGGCATGCCTGGGTGGGGCGCTCATCCGAGCGGGGTATCCTTCAATCCCGTGCTCCTCTGCTTCTCGTCCAGCCATCGCACCGCAGCCCTCGACACCGTCGAGCGGCTGGAGCGCCGTGCCGACGAGGTGATAGCGCGACTTGCCGAGCCGGCCGACGGCGTCAGTGGGAGCGTTGTGCTCTCCACGTGCAACCGGTTCGAGGTCTATCTCGACCTGCAGGACGCCGCAGCCGGCGAGGGCGCGCAGGATGCGGCATCCGATCACCTCGTCGACGCCGTCGCCACCGCGACCGGGCTCGCCTCGCACGACCTGCGCGAATCCGGCATTCTGCTGCACGGCGAAGCCGTCGCCGAGCACGTGTTCTCGGTGGCCAGCGGACTGGAATCCATCGTCGTCGGCGAAGGCGAGATCGCCGGTCAGGTGCGCCGCTCTCTGGAAGGGGCACGGGAGCGCGGCACCGTCACGCGCGAACTCGAGCGCGTCTTCCAACTCGCCTCGCGCACCTCACGCGGCGTGAAGAACAACACCGAGCTCTCGCGCGCTGGCCGCTCGGTCGTGCGCCTCGCGCTTGACATGGCCGAGACGCGCATCACCGATTGGGCGCAGACCCGGGTGCTGCTGGTGGGTACGGGCCGCTATGCGGGGGCGAGCCTGGCCGCCCTGCGCGATCGCGGCGTCACCGATGTCAGGGTGTATTCGCGCACGGGCCGCGCCGCCGGCTTCGTGGCGAACCACGACATCGCGGCGGTCCCGCTCGATGGGCTCGAGCAGGCCATCGCCGACAGCGACATCCTCGTCGCGTGCAGTGTCGCGCCGACCGTGATCGTGGATGCCGCAATGGTCGAGGCCGCGCGAAATCTGCCCGGAGCCCTGGAGCGGCGTCTTGTCATCGACCTCGGCCTGCCGCGCAACGTCGATCCGGCGGTGGCCACGCTGCCCGACACCGAATTGCTCGACCTTGAGACGCTGCGCGCGCATGCGCCGCTTCCCGAGCTGGGGGCGACCGACGAAGCGCGCGCCCTCGTCGAGGGGGCGGTCGCCGAGTATCGGCGCGCGAGTGCCGAAGACGCCGTCACCCCCGCGCTGGTCGCCCTGCGCTCGCATGTGTTCGATGTGCTCGACGGCGAGATCGCGTGGGCGCGCAAGCGCGGCGACACCACGCCCGAGACCGAGGCCGCGCTGCGGCACTTGGCGGGGGTCCTGCTGCACGGCCCCTCGGTGCGGGCACGCGAGTTGGCCGCCGATGGTCGCGCCGGCGAATTCGCCGACGCCGTCACTGCACTGTTCGGCGTCGAGCCCGCGGCCGGTCGCCTGGTGGCCACCGTGCGCGCCGACGACGAGCACGACGAAGCGGCCAGCTGAACCCGACTGCCCCGGCCCGCGGCATCCCCCATACGGGGCGTGCGCGAGCGTAGACGCCGCCGCCGCGCCAGAGGACAATCGCCGTATGGCGACGCTCGACGATGTGCGCGCGATCTGCGCCGAGTTTCCCGACGTGACCGAGACCACGACTCCGCACGGCGCGGCGGCCTGGCGTACGAAGGCCGGTCAGGTGGTTTGGGAGCGCGGACCGCGCAAGGCAGACCTCGCCGCGCTCGCGGCCCTCGGGCGCACCTGGCCGGAGGGTGTGGTGGTCGGCATTCGCACCGACGGCCTCGACGGGAAAGCCGCGCTGCTCCAGACCTTTCCCGGCACCTTCTTCGACACCCCGCATTTCGACGGATGGCCGACGGTGCTCACCGAGCTGGATGGCATCGACCTCGACCTACTGCGCGAGACGATCACCGACGCGTGGCTGCTGTACACCACCGCGAGCACGCGCGATGAGTGGTTGCGGGCGCATGGCCTCGGCTGAGTGAGGGGGATGTCGCACAAGGGGCGGGTCGGGCGCCCGCGGACCCGCACGTTCTGTGACACGGCCACTGGGGATGCCATGCAAGGGGTGGGTCGGGCGCCCGCGAACCCGCACGTTCTGTGACACGCGTGAGGGGGATGTCACACAAGGGGTGGGCCGCAGGGCGATGAACCCGCACGTTCTGTGACACGGCCCACTGGGGATGTCACACTAAGGCCGGGTCGGGCGCCCGCGAACCCGCACGTTCTGTGACACGCCCCGGCAACGGGGAGGCGCAAGAGGCTGCACAACCCGCCGACCGGCAGGTCACCCGGCCGAGGGGATGCCGGGAGCCACGGCCGCCTCGAAAAAGGCGTCGTAGTCTTCGCGCGACACCGCCGCATACCCGTACGCCCACTCCAGCAGCGGCTCGGCGATCGCGCGTCCGCCGCCGACGTACCCCGACACGACCGCGACGGCCGGCGACTGCGAATGCGCCCGTGCCAGAACCGCCGCGCACGCCTGTGCGTACCGTGCGAACGGCACATCATCGAGCGTCTCGATGTCGATGCCGCCCTTCATGTCGTGGAATTGGCGCACGTACAGTTCGATGCCGGCTTCTGACCGCAGGTGCCCCAGGAAGGGGTCGGATGCCGCCTGCAGAATCCGTTGCAGGGCGACGACGCGTCCGCCCTGGCCGTGCTGCTCGATGTATTCGTCGAGCTCCGGCGGTTGCACGAGGCCACCGTGCTCGACGAGCACACTGCGCCCGGCCTGCTTGGCCTGCAGCAGCAGAGTGTTGCCGTCTCCGTCTTCGAAGACGATCAGGTAGCAGCGGGTGCCCACACTTCCCACGCCCACCACCCGGCGGGCGACATCGGCGACGGTGAAGTTCTGCAGCAGCATCCGAATGTCGACGCCTGCCGAGTGCACATACCGTTCCATCTCGGCACGGATGCCGCGCACCACCTCGGCCGGTGCGTGCGTCATCGCCGGCGGGTTCTCAACGAACACCCGGCGCCCGGCCGCGTCGATCTCGGTCGTGCGACGGGCGGCGCGTTCCCCGGTGCGCTTGCGCGCGTCTCGAATGGCCGCACGCAATGCCCGGCGCGACGCGCCATCGAGCGTGTCGTCGGCGGCCGTGGCCGCAAAGTGCGTGTAATACCGCTGCGTCGGCGACCGCCGCAGGCTCGCACGCAGCGCTCGCGCATAGGTGCGCACTGCGCCGCGCGCGGCATCCTGAACCACCGCATCGTCGCGTGAGGACACCTGCCCGGCGATGACGATGCTGGTCACCAGGCGCTTCAGATCCCATTCCCACGGCGCCCACGCCGCCTCGTCGAAGTCGTTCAGATCGAACAGCAACTCGCGGGCAGGCGAGGCGTAGAACCCGAAATTCGACACGTGCGCATCGCCGCATGATGCCACGCGGATGCCGCTGGACGGGCCGTTCGCGAGGTCGGCGGCCATGAGTGCGGCCGTGCCGCGGTAGAACGTGAACGGGCTCGCGCTCATCCGTTCGGTGCGCAGCGGCACAAGCTCGGGCACGCGGTCCTCGTTCTGCCGCGCGATGATCCCGAGCGGGTCGCGCCGCCGGTCGCCCAGGCGTGCGAGCTCGCGGCGCGGTACCCGCTGTCGCACGGCGCGCCCTGCCGCGACGCGCTCAGCCAGAGTGGGGAGGGGCTGCCACGTCGGCGCCGACGGATCGCTCATGCGCTCATCATGGCACCGGCGGCATCGCGCCGTTACGCTGGCCGGATGAGACGACGCGTCGATCCGGCACCCCCGCCCCCGGCACCTGCGGCGCCGAGCTTGTTGTCGCCGTCGCTGCGCATTCTGCTCACGATCGCCGCTGCCGTCATCGCGCTGGCGGGGCTCTGGTTCGCCCGTGAGGTCGTCGGGCCGCTCGCTCTGGCCGTCGTCATCGTGATCATCTGCCATCCGCTGCGCCACCCGCTCGAACGCCATGGCTGGCCGCGCTGGGCGGCGACGGCGGCAGTGATCCTGCTCGCCTACATCGTGCTGATCTTCTTGGCCCTGCTGTTGGTTTTCGCCGGGGTGCAGTTCGTGCACCTGGTGGCCGACTACGCGGGCGATCTCGAGGCGACCGCGCGCGCCATCGTCGCGTGGCTGTCAGAGCTGGGCCTGGACACCCAGGTCTCGGGCGCCATGGCGTCGATCTTCGACGCCGGCACCATCGTCTCGTCGATCACGAGCCTGGGTGGCACCGTGATCGGGGTGCTCACGGCCCTGTTCTTCGTGCTCGCGTACGTGATCTTCATGGCCGTCGACGGGGCGCGGTACGCGCGTGCCGAAGAAGCCTTCGGCCGCGGCATCCGCCCGACCGTGGATCGGTTCCGCCGCTTCAACACCGGCGTGCGCCGCTACTACGTGGTCAACGCGTCGTTCGGCGCGATCGTGGCGATCCTTGATGGACTGGCGCTGTGGTGGCTGGGGATCCCCGCGCCGATAGTGTGGGCGATCCTCGCGTTCGTGACGAATTTCATCCCCAACATCGGCTTCATCATCGGTCTGATCCCGCCGGCGCTGCTGGCGCTGGTCGTGGGCGGCTGGCCGCTGATGCTCGGCGTGATCGCCATCTACATCGTCGTCAACGTCGTGCTGCAGGTGCTCGTGCAGCCGAAGTTCGTCTCTGATGCGGTGAGTCTGAGCCTGACGCTGAGCTTCTTCTCGGTGATCTTCTGGACGTTCATCATCGGCCCGCTCGGGGCCATTCTGTCGATCCCGCTCACCTTGCTCGTGCGTGCGCTGGTGCTGGACGGTGACCCCGACGCGCGGTGGATGAGGTGGTTGAGTGGGGATGCCGCGTCCGCGGCCGACGACAAGGGCGAGATCGTGCCGGTCAGCTCGGATCCAGGCGCAGCACCGCGGCTTCGCCGACGGTGAGGTCGTCGACCAGCCGCAGGGTGCGGGCGAGGTCGTCGAGCGCGCCGGTGAGCGTGCCGAACCGCTCGCGGTCGCTTCCCACCGCGGTCAGTGTGACGAAGTGGGTTCCGGCATCCCACGTGTACGTGGCGAACGGTGGTGTAGACGGCGTCGGCGGCAACGGCATGAGCAGTCGCTCGCCGTTGCCCAGGTGCGGGTTGCGAAACGTCTCGGTGTCGTCATACTCCATCGGCATCATGGCCCGGGTGGCGCGTACCTGAGGGGTGGCCTCTTGCAGCTGCGCCATCGCGACCAGCAGCTCGGGGTCGTCTTTCCACACCCACACCAGCACGCGCCCCTCGGCCTTGCGCATCAAGAACGGCGTCGCCTGACTGAGCATCCACGCGAACGCCCCGCCGCCGGGGCGCGCCTGTGCGCCCATCGCGCCGTTCGCCTGCTGCAGCAGCATCCGGATCGCCGCCTTGCGGTGCCGCCGCCCGCGCAGCCCGAGCGAACCGGTCACCGGAACCCAGAGAGCAGAGGATGCGTCGGCCTGAAGTCGCGCCATGCGATCAGCGTAGGCGCGCGACCTGGGTATCGCCCCGAACCTCCCAGAGAAGGTCGGCGTGCGGCGTTAGAGTGGATGCCGGTGCGCGACCACCGTCGCACATCGAGCAGAGAGAGGCACCCACTCCACCGTGACTCCCGCCGCACCCGCGCGTCCGCTGACGGTCCTGATCGGCGCCGACACCTTCACCCCGCACGTCAACGGGGCAGCACGCTTTGCCGAGCGGCTCGCCGCCGGGCTGGTCGAACGGGGCCACAACGTGCACGTCTCGGCGCCCAGCGCCGGCCACCGTAACCACGGCACCTTCGTCGAACAGATCGAAGGCCAGCCCGTCACCGTCCACCGGCTGCCGTCGTGGCGCTGGCCCCCGCACGACTGGCTCACATTCGTGCTGCCGTGGCTGAGCAAGCACTATGCGCGTCGCGTGCTCGACGAGGTGAAACCCGACGTCGTGCACATTCAGTCGCACATCGTCGTCGGGCGCGGGCTCGCGCGCGAAGCGCGCAAGCGCGGCATCCCGATCATCGCCACCAACCACGTGATGGCCGAGAACATCATCGACTTCACGACGCTGCCGCCCTTCCTCGACAAGGTGCTGCTCAAGCTCGCGTGGGACGACGCCGAACGCACGCTGAAAATGGCCCGCGCGGTGACCACTCCCACGCGCAAGGCTGCCGACTTTCTCGAGGCGACGATCGATCTCACCGGCGTCATTCCCATCAGCTGTGGCATCGACAAGGCGAACTACACGCCCGATCTCACCCCGCGCACGCATCGCCGAGTACTGTTCGTGGGGCGGCTGACCACAGAGAAGCACGTGGATGTCACGCTCGAGGCGATCGCGAAACTCGCCGGTGAGCTCGACGTCGTCTTCGACGTCGTCGGCGGGGGCGACCAGCGTCGCCATCTCGAGCAGCTCACCCAGAAGCTCGGAATCGGCGATCGCGTGAGGTTCCACGGCAAGGTGCCCGAAGACGAACTGCGTGCGGCCTATACGCGTGCCGACGTGTTCGTGATCTCGTCGATCGCCGAACTGCAGTCCATCGTGACGATGGAGGCGATGGCGTCGGGCTTGCCGATCATCGGCGCAGACGCCGTGGCACTGCCCCACCTCATCCACGACGGCGAGAACGGATACCTGTTTCCTCCGGGCGATGTCGACGCGCTCGCCGACCGGTTGCGCACGGTGCTGACGGCTTCTGACGAGGAGTACCTGCGCATGCAGCAGGCATCGCTCGACGGCGTCGAGATCCACGACATCCGCCGAACACTCGAGACGTTCGAGAAGCTGTACCGGGGCGAACCGCTCTGATGCGTCTGTTCTTCGACGCGCGCTACATCCGCACCGATTTTCACGACGGCATCAGTCGATACTCCGCCGATCTCGCGGCGGCGGTGTTCGCTCAGGCGCCCGCGCGTGGGGTCGAGGTCGTGTTCCTCATTTGGGACGACGCACAGCGGATGCTGCTGCCCGACGGTGCGCGGGTTCTCAAGATCCACGCGCCCACCGCGCTGCGCGAGCCGCTGACCGCGCTGATTCTGAACCGGTATCGGCCCGACGTCGTCTTCTCGCCGATGCAGACGATGGGTACCGTGGGACGTCGATTCCGGCTCATTCTCACGCTGCACGACACCATCTACTACCGGCACCGCACCCCGCCGCGTGACCTGCCCGGCTTCGTGCGACTCGGGTGGCGGCTTTTCCACCTGTCGTATGTGCCACAGCGGCTCACGCTGAACGCCGCCGATGTCGTGGCCACCGTCAGCGCAACCAGCAAGCGCCAGTTCGCGCAGGTGCGATTGACCAAACGACCGGTCGTGGTGATCCCCGATGCTCCACAGCAACTGGCCGAACTGCTGCCGGCGGGTGTCGAGGTCGTCGGTGGCGCGCAGAACCTCGTCTACATGGGCTCGTTCATGCCGTACAAGAACGTCGAGGCGCTCATCCGCGGCATGGCCCGGTTGCCCGGACGCACCCTGCACCTGCTCAGCCGCATCGCACCGGCCCGGCGCCGCGAGCTTGAGGCCTTCGTCCCCGACGGGGCATCGGTGGTGTTCCACGGCGGGGTCACCGACGCCGAGTACGCCCGGCTGCTGGCCGATGGCGCGGTGCTGGTGACCACCAGCCGTGACGAGGGATACGGCCTGCCCATCGCTGAGGCGCTGGCCATGGGAGTTCCCGCCGTTGTCAGCGACCTGGAGATCTTCCATGAGGTCGCCGGGCCCGGCGCCGTGTATGTGGATGCCGACGACCCCGCTGATTTCGCCGCCGCGGTGGCCGGTCTCGATGACGATGCGACGCGTGAGGCGCTGGTGGCAGCAGGGAGTGCGCACATCGCGCAGTTCAGCTGGCCGCGCTCGGGCGCGGCGCTTCTCGATGTCGTCGTCGAGCTGGGCGGCGCCGCTTCTCAGTAGCTCGCGGCCGTCAGAACGGAGCGGGGTCGCAGTTGTGCGGCGATCTCGGCGTAGATCTCCCGCATCCCCAGCTGGGTCGAATGCGTCAGCGCACCGCGCCCGTCGCGGTCTGCGCGCTCTTCTTCGCGCCGTGCCACCAGGTCTGCCACGCGTGCGAAGAACACCATCTCGGCCGCGAATGCCCGTCCCGCCGAACTCTGCGCCTCAGAGAGGTTCTACACGAGCTCATCCAGCTCTGATACCACGGCAGAGGCATCCGCAGCCGTCGACTCCGACATCTACGCCACCTCCTCGTCGCCTTGATCAAGCTACCTCTATAGTATCGAAAAGAAATACGAATTACAAGCATTCTCTGCCGTGCAGTGACGCGGATAGAGGGAGCGCCATGATATGCGCCATCGACACCAGAAGTGACATGACCATCGAAAACGCGTCTCATCAGCATTGCCGAGAGTCGGCGGTCTTGCCGCGGCATCCCGTCCTTGCTAAACTTGAGCCACAACGACTCAAGTTTGCAAGAGCGCTTGAGTCCCGCAGCTTTCAAGGAGACAGATGAACGCACAACCGCAGCCCGGACAGGAGGAGCAGCAAAGCCCCCTCGAGCAGTTCGGCATCAACCTCACCGATCGTGCTCGGCAGGGCAAGCTCGACCCGGTCATCGGGCGTGACAGCGAGATCCGCCGCGTCAGCCAAGTGCTGACCCGGCGTACCAAGAACAACCCCGTGCTCATCGGCGAGCCTGGCGTCGGAAAGACCGCCGTGGTCGAGGGCCTGGCCCAGCGCATCGTCGCGGGCGACGTCGCCGAGTCGCTCAAAGACAAAGAGCTCATCGCCCTCGACATCTCGGCGCTCGTGGCCGGCGCCATGTACCGCGGACAGTTCGAGGAGCGCCTGAAGAGCGTGCTCAAGGAGATCACCGAATCCGAGGGGCGCGTGATCACCTTCATCGACGAACTCCACGTGCTGATGGGCGCCGGCGGCGGCGAAGGGTCGGTCGCGGCATCCAACATGCTCAAGCCCATGCTGGCCCGCGGCGAACTGCGCCTGATCGGCGCGACGACGCTCGACGAGTACCGCGAGTTCGTCGAGAAGGATGCCGCGCTGGAGCGCCGCTTTCAGCAGGTTTACGTCGGCGAGCCCAGCGTGGAGGACACGATAGCGATCCTGCGCGGGCTGAAGGGCCGTTACGAGGCGCACCACGGGGTCACCATCAGCGACAGCGCGCTGGTGGCCGCCGCAGCCATGTCGAACCGGTACATCCCCAGCCGCCAGCTGCCCGACAAGGCCATCGACCTGATCGACGAGGCGATGAGCCGGCTGAAGATGGAGATCGACTCGAGCCCGGTCGAGATCGACCAGCTCAAGAGAGCTGTCGACCGGATGCGGCTGGAAGAGCTCGCGCTGAAGAAGGAGAAGGACGACGCCTCGAAGGAGCGCCTGGCCAAGTTGCGTGAGCAGATGGCCGAGTCTGAAAAAGAGCTCAGCGGGCTCGAGGCCCGCTGGGAGCGCGAGCGTGCGGGCCTGAACCGCGTCGGCGAGTTGAAGAAGCAGCTCGACCAGGCGACGACCGACCGTGACCGCGCGCTGCGCGAGGCCGACTACGCCAAGGCGTCGCGGCTCGAGTACGAGACCATCAAGAAGCTGCAGCAGCAGCTGGCCGAGGCAGAGCAGGCCGAAGCGCAGCCCGCCGAGCCGCGCATGGTCAACGAACAGGTGACCGACGACGACATCGCCGCCGTCATCGCATCATGGACCGGCATCCCGGTGGGGCGGCTGCTGCAGGGCGAGACCGAGAAGCTGCTGCACCTCGAGTCCGAACTCGGCAAGCGCCTGATCGGGCAGAAGGAGGCTGTCAAGGCCGTCTCCGACGCCGTCCGCCGTTCGCGGGCGGGCATCAGCGACCCGAACCGGCCGACCGGTTCGTTCCTGTTCTTGGGCCCGACCGGTGTCGGCAAGACCGAGCTGGCCAAGGCTCTGGCCGAGTTCCTGTTCGACGACGAGCACGCCATGGTGCGCATCGACATGTCGGAGTATGGCGAGAAGCACTCCGTCTCGCGCCTGGTCGGTGCCCCTCCCGGATACATCGGATACGAACAGGGCGGCCAGCTGACCGAGGCCGTGCGGCGGCGTCCCTACTCGGTCGTGCTGCTCGACGAGGTCGAAAAGGCCCACCCCGAGGTGTTCGACGTGCTGCTGCAGGTGCTCGACGACGGGCGGCTGACCGACGGCCAGGGGCGCACGGTCGACTTCAAGAACGTCATTCTGATCCTCACCAGCAACATCGGCTCGCCGATCCTGATCGACCCGATGCTGACGACCGCGCAGAAGCGTGAGCAGGTCATGGGGCTCGTGCGCTCGTCGTTCCGGCCCGAGTTCCTCAACCGGCTCGACGACATCGTGATGTTCCAGGCGCTCACCGAAGACGACCTCGCCCAGATCGTCGAACTGTCGGTCGACCAGCTGCAGCAGCGGCTGCACGAGCGCCGACTCACCCTCGCGGTGACGCCCGACGCCCGCGCGTGGCTGGCCCGCCGTGGCTACGACCCGGTGTTCGGGGCACGGCCGTTGCGCCGACTCATCCAGAGCGAGATCCAAGACCGCCTCGCGATGGCGATCCTGGGTGGGACGGTGCACGACGGCGACGTGGTGCGGGTGGATGTCGCCGCCGACGACTCGTCGCTGGTGCTCACCAGCGACGGCCCGGCCACAGGCCCCGACGACGATGTGATCGAGGCAGAGCTCGTCGACTGACGCGCGCTGCTCAAGGAAGGTGGCGTGGTGCGTCTCGCATTTCATGAAGAATTCTGAGGACGTCGACAACGGTCCCATTCACGCGGTAGAACACAATGTGACGGGGGTCGGCTACGCCGCTCGTGGCAGCGCTTGCTTTGAGATGGCGGACGCGCACGTCCGCACCAAGGTCGCTACGCGCAGAGGAGCCGGTGTCGAAAGGATCGGCCCGAATGTCTGTGAGCGCCTGCTCTATCAGATCGGCGTACCTCTGCATCGCCGTACCGCCGAAGCGAAATGCGCTGTACTGAAGTGCCTCCCGCACATCTGCCCGGGCGGTCGCAGATACGCGAAGCCGGTACAGCGTCACTTATGCGACTGACTTCGCCGTGACGCCCCGTGCTGCCTCTTGCATCCACGCACGGACATCTTCGAGGTCCTCGCATCGGCCGGCTTCGATGTCGTCGATGCCCATCTGCACGGCAGCACGAAGCGCGCCGACCTGATCTGGATCGGTGCCGAACTCGCCGTGCGCGTTCTTCGCCATGCCTCGATTGTAGACGCGGGTACCGACATGGATAGACGGGATTCCCGACAGCTCCATGGATCCGTCGTGATGTCGCCGCCTTCTGCCACGATCGAAGCATGCGCCGTCACCTGCACTGGGTTCTCCTGCTTCTCGCCGCTCCGGTCGCGTACGTCGTGTTCATGTGGTTCGCGTCGGTAATGCTGCACCGCTCGATGCAGACGCACGATATCGGCTGGGGACTGGGCGAGTTCGCCGCAATTCTCGCTGCGGTTTTCGTGCCTGTGATCCTCCTCATCCGATCGATCGTGCACATGGTTCGCACCTACCGACGGGCACAGCGCGCCAAGGGCCGTTACACGAAGACGGAGCAGCGGATGCTCGAGCGCGGAGCGCACGCGGCGAATGCCTGGGAACATGCGCGCCTCGTTCGCGCTGAGCTGCTCGCACACAGAGTGCCCGGCACGATCCGGCAGTGGGATGTCGTGCCTTATCCCGACGAGGTGTTCTTCGCGCGGTTGATGCTCACCTACGCGAGATATTACGGGACGGATGTCGCATACCGGCAGACCTCGACGTTCGCGTTCGGGCGGCCCGCGTTCGTCGTCGGCGCACTCGCCGTCGGCGCCATCGCGAATGCCAGCGCGCGCTCACGCGCCACTGCGCAGGCCTCGCCGCAGTGGCGGGACTGGCAGCCGACGGCGGTGTACGTCTCCAACCGCCGGATCGTCGTCGATGTCGGTGGGCAATGGCTGTCGTTCGACTACTCGACGATCGTCGCGATGTACCCCGAGGCCGGCTCGTGGACACTCATCTGCCAGTTCCCAACAGCGGTGCCGCTGCTGCTCTCGGGTGATGAGGCGCCCATCGCGGCCGTGTTCGCCGTGATGCAGACGTACGGCGCAGAGGCGTTGCGTGATCACCCCGGCCTGCAGGCTCTCAACACGCCGGCAACCCAGCCCTCGCTTCCGCCCGTCGGCAAGGCTCGCTGACGGCCCACAGTTGTGTACCGGATGACGCGCTTACGTCTTATTCCGCGGCCACACGGCACCGGCCGCGGGTCAGACCTGCGAGGTCGCCCACTCCGTGGGGCCGGTCGAGCCGGCCGGGTAGTCCTCGAGGGGAACCTGGCCGCGACCCCAGGCATCGAGCACCGGCTGGATGATGCGCCAGCACTCCTCGGCGGCATCGGCCCGCACCGACAGTGCGACATCGCCGTCGAGCAGCTGCGAGAGCACCTCGGTGTAGGCCAACAGGGTGCTCTTGCCGATTCCGGTCGAGAGCGATTCGCGGCGCAGTGCGAACGGGTCGTCGCCACCGTTGACGTTCAGCTCGATCTCGATGCGGTCGGGGCTGAGCCCGATGCGCAGCAGGCCGCCGTCCGAGGGAGCACCGGTCAGCCCGTCGGGAATGTGCCGCACCGGCTTGAACGTCACGACGATCTCGGCGTTCTTCTCGCCCATCGCCTTGCCGCTGCGCAGCGTGAACGGCACGCCCGCCCACCGCGAAGTGCGCACCTCGCACACGATCTCGGCGAGAGTCTCGGTCTCGCGCGAGGGATCAACGCCCTCTTCTTCGACATACGACGGAAGCGTGCGCTCGCCGATCGTCCCGGCGGTGTAGCGCGCTCGGCGCGAGTTGCGCACGGGATTGTCGTCCCAGATGTGCGTGGCGCGCAGCGCGGCGCTCTTCGCATCGCGCAGGTCGATCTCGTCGAGGTCGACCGGCTCTTCCATCGCGAGCACGGCCAGCACCTGCAGCAGATGGCTCTGGATCATGTCGACCATCGCCCCGGCCTTGTCGTAGTACCGGGCGCGCCCCTCCAGGGCCAGCGATTCGTCGTAGCGCACGAGCACCGACTGCACATGGTCGGCCGACCAGACCGGCTCGATGAGCCGGTTCGCGAACCGCACGCCGAGGATGTTCAGCAGCGTCGGTCGGCCGAGGAAGTGGTCGACACGAAAGATCCGGTCTTCGGGTACGAGCGAGGTCAGCGTCTCGTTCAGCTCGCGGGCGCCGGCTTCGTCGCCGCCGAACGGCTTCTCCAGTGCGAACAGCGTGTCGTCGGGCAGCGTCACCTTCTGCAGTGCGTCGCAGGCGGCCACCGTGACCGCGGGGGGCACCGCGAAGTACATGACCAGCGATCCCTCGACGCCGTCGAGGAGCTTCTTCAGGTCGGAGACCTTCGTGATGTCGGCCTGGGTGTACGTGGTGTCACCGACGCGGTCGACCATGTCGGCGGCATCCGCCGACGCGAAGGCGTCGTGCACGGCGTCCTTCCAGCGGCGGGCGGTCCAGGCATCCGTCCCCGCTCCGCGCAGCGCCACCTGGCGATCGGGTTCTCGCTTGAGCAACTGGCCGAGAGCGGGCAGGAGCAGGCGCGAGGTCAGATCGCCGGATGCTCCGAAGATGAGGAAGGTCGTGGTCTTCGGCATGGGTTTCACGATAATCCGCCTGGGCCACACCGCAATGGGGCACCGCGGTGCCAGACTCGACACGATGTCCGTTCCCATCGAAGACTATGCACTTCTGAGCAACTGCCGCACCGCCGCCCTGGTCTCGCGCGACGGGAGCATCGATTGGCTGTGCGTTCCACGTCTGGATTCCGGGTCGATCTTCGGCGCCTTGCTGGGGGATGAAGAACAGGGATGCTGGAGCCTGCGCCCCGTCGACGCGAAAGCCACCGCCACCCGGGCCTATGACGACGACACCTTCATTCTCGTCACCCGATGGGAGACCTCGTCGGGGGTGGCTGAGGTGCGCGACGTCATGCCGATCGGCAAGCACGGCAGCATCGCCGAAGACCGCGTCGACATCGTGCGGCGCGTCGTGGGGGTCAAGGGCCTGGTGGAGTTCGACCACGAACTGCGGATGCGGTTCGATTACGCCCGCGCGATGCCCTGGGTGCGCCAGACCGGCACGGCCGAGAGCCCCGAGCTCGTGGCCATGGCCGGTCCCGATGCGGTGGTGCTGCGTGGCGCGCGCGCGACCGCCGCCGGCCACGCGCACCGCGGCAAGATCGCCGTCGCCGCCGGTCAGAGCGTCGATCTCACGCTGACCTGGTTTCCCTCGCACCATGAGCCGCCGGAGCGGATCGATGTCGACGAGGTCGTCGATCGCACTCGACGCTGGTGGCAGGACTGGGCCGACAAGATCGTGCACGACGGGCCGCACCGCGACACCGTCGTGCGCTCGCTGCTGATTCTGCGCGCTCTGACAAATCATGTGACCGGCGGCATCGCGGCGGCCGTGACCACCTCACTGCCCGAGGACTTCGGAGGCGTGCGCAACTGGGACTACCGGTACGTGTGGCTGCGCGATGCTGCACTGACGCTGGAGGCGCTGCTCGACCACGGCTTCGTGAAGGTCGCCGCACAGTGGCGGGAGTGGCTGCTGCGCGCGGTGGCCGGCGACCCCGCCGACCTGCAGATCATGTACGGCCTGGCCGGCGAGCGCGACCTCGTCGAGCGTGAGTTGGCAAGTCTTCCGGGCTACGCCGGATCGAAACCCGTGCGCATCGGCAACGGTGCTGCCCTGCAGTATCAAGCCGATGTGATCGGCGAGGTGCTGGTGACGCTCTCGGCGGCGCGGGAAGCGGGCCTGGACGAGTCGGAGTTCTCGTGGCCGCTCGAGAAGGGACTGGTCGCGCAGGCAGCCGAACAGCTTGACCGGCCCGACAACGGGCTGTGGGAGATCCGCGGGGAGCCGCACATGTTCACGCATTCGCGCGTGATGGTGTGGGCGACGTTCGACCGGGCCGTGCGTGCGGTCGAGGACCACGATCTCGAGGGGCCGGTCGAGAAATGGCGGGAACTGCGTGACCGCGTCAAAGCCGAGATCGACGAGCACGGCGTGGCCGATGGTCACTTCACGCAGTACTACGGAACGACCGAGGTGGATGCCTCACTGCTGCTGCTCCCGCAGGTCGGTTTCTGCGCGCCCGATGATGAGCGCATGCTCGCCACCGTCGCGCAGATCGAGAATGACCTGTTGCAGGACGGCCTGCTGCGTCGCTATCGCAACGCGAGCGGTGTCGACGGACTGGCGGGGGAGGAGTCGCCGTTCCTCGCGTGTTCGTTCTGGCTCGTCGAGCAATACGCCGCCACCGCGCGACTGCACGATGCGCGCGCGCTGATGGACCGGCTCTGCAACCTCGTCAACGATGTCGGCATGCTCTCGGAGGAGTACGACATCGCCGGAAAGCGGCAGGCCGGCAACACGCCCCAGGCGTTCTCGCACCTGGCGCTCGTGCGCGCAGCCGACGCCTTGGCCCGCGCACGCCACAAGCCGCGGTAGGTGAGCGGCTACGCCTTCAGCGCCTCGCCGAGCTTGACCCGCGCGCCCATGCGCAGCAGCGAGTTGCGGTAGATCTTCGATCCGACCAGCACCGCGGCCACGCACGTCGCGACCAGGATCACCAGCGAGAGCAGCGGCTCCCACCACTGCGCCGTGCCCAGGTAGAGGCACAGCGGCATCGCCACCGGCGCCGAGAACGGGATGTACGACATGACGCCCACCACGACCGGGTTGCCGTTGAAGATGATGACCAGGATGTATGGCGCGAGAATCAGCATGGTCAGCGGCATCGTCGTCGAGCCGATGTCTTCTTGCCGCGAGACCATGGCCGCCGCGCCCGCGAACAGAGCCGCCAGCAGTACGAACCCGAACAGGAAGAACACCGCGAACCACACCATCGGGCCGCCCAGGCCCGCCAGCACCGCGTTCTGACCGGTCACGCTCAGCCCGACGATGGCTATCGCCACCAGCACGACGATCTGCGCCATCGCCAGGATCGTGTTGCCGATCACCTTGCCGGCCATCAGGGCGCGCACCGGGATCGCCGAGATGAGGATCTCGACCACACGGGTCTGCTTCTCTTCCACGACCGACTGCGCGATCGTCGAACCGAACATCGACGCCGACATGAGGAACACGACCCCGAACCCGATCGCGACGAAGTAGCGCAACAGTGCGTCTTCGGGGCTCGCGTTCAGCAGCTGCACCGTCGGCGACACGCTCAGCTGAGCGACCAGCTCTTGTGGGATGGCATCGCGTGCCACGATCTTCACGTGCACCGGCGAGTCGGCATCGGGCACTATCGCGGCATCCGCCTTCTTACTCTTCACGAGGGCGACAGCGTCGTCGGCCGAATCGGCGGTCGTGACATCCAGGTTCGTCATCTCTGACACGACCGCGGCGGTCTGACTCGTCACCGCCACCGGGGTCTTCGACGGATTCGCCGCCGCGAACCCGCCCCAGATGACGCCGGCCAGGGCGATGGCGAGCATGAACAGCGTCGAGATGATGAACACCTTGCTGCGCAGCTTCGAGGCGATCTCGCGCTCGGCGACGAGCCAGACGCTCTGGGCGAGGGACGGTGTGGTCGGAGTGCTCACTGGATGACCTCCTTGAAGATCTGGGCGAGGGAGGGATGCCGCGGGGTGAAGCTCTGCACGTCGGAGGTCTCGACAGCCCGGCTCAGCACCCGCTGCGCGGTCTGCTCGCTGTCGACATCGAACACGGCCGAGCCGGCGGCGAAGTCGACGACCTGCACGCCCGGTTCGACGCGCAACCATCCGGCATCGCCGGTGGTGCGCAGCTCATAGCGGTTGCCGGCGTACCGGGCGCGCAGCTGGTCGCTCGACCCGGCCGCCCGGATCGTGCCGGCGGCGATGATGACGAGGTCGTCGCACAGGCGCTCGACGACATCGAGCTGGTGTGAACTGAACAGCACCGAGACCCCCTGGGCGGCGCGCTCCTGCAAGACGCCGGCGACCACGTCGACCGCGAGCGGGTCCAGACCCGAGAACGGCTCGTCGAGGATCAGCACTTCGGGATCGTGCACCAGCGCCGCCGCGATCTGTGCGCGCTGCTGGTTGCCCAGCGACAGCGTCTCGACCTTGTCGTCGAGGCGCTCGCCGAGTCCCAGCTGCTCGAGCAGCGCGGTCGCGTTGGCATCAGCCTCGGACTTCGCATACCCGTGCAGACGCGCGAGGTAGGCGATCTGCTCGGCGACCTTCATCTTCGGGTACAGGCCGCGTTCCTCCGGCATGTACCCGAACCGCCGCCGGTCGCCGTCGGTGATCGGCGCCCCGTCGAGAAGCACCTCGCCGCCATCGCCGTCGAGCACCCCCAGCGCGATGCGCATGGTCGTCGTCTTGCCGGCGCCATTGCCCCCGACGAACCCGGTCAGGCGGTTCGGGGCCACGTCGAAGCCCACATCGTCGAGCACCCGGCGTCCGCCATAGCTCTTGGTGATGCCGCGCAGCTGGAGCATCCGTCCTCCTTGTTCGGTGTGCTTCCACGCTAGGGGCGGGGCCGGCGCGGCCACCTCCCCCGCAGGGAGGATTTCTCACCCGGCCAGCCCATGCCGGTACGCCAGCACGACGGCCTGCACCCGGTCGCGGGCGCCCAGCTTGGCCAGCACATTGGACACATGCGTCTTGACGGTGGCTTCACCGATGTACAGGCGCTGCGCGATCTCGGCATTGCTGAAGGCATCGGCCATCAGCTGCAGCACCTCGGTCTCGCGCTCGGTGAGCGGGTCGCCGGGCGACCAGCGTGCCGGCTCGGGAGGGGATGCCGCGGCGCGCGGACGGGCCGGGGAGGCGACATCCCGCCCCCCGCCGCCGGCAAAGCGCGCTATCACCCGCCGCGTCACCTCGGGCGAGAGCAGCGCATCACCGGCGGCGGCCACGCGCACCGCGCGCACGAGCTCTTCGGGCCCCGCGTTCTTCAGCAGGAACCCTGCCGCTCCCGCCGCCAGGGCGTCGAACAGGTAGTCGTCGCGATCGAACGTCGTCACGATGAGCACGGCGGCGGCGATGTCGGGGTCGGCGACGATGCGCCGGGTGGCCTCCAGGCCGTCCATGTCGGGCATCTGCACATCCATGCACACGACGTCCGGGCGCAACTCCCGCGTGGCCGCCACTCCTTCGGCGCCCGTGGCCGCCTCGCCCACCACCGCGATGTCGTCGTTCGCTTCGAGAATCAGTCGGAACCCCGCCCGCATCATGGCGTGATCGTCGACGAGCAGCACGCGCAGCGGTTCAGGCACCGGCATCCCCCCGCCCGGTCGTCGTGGCCACGGCCGCGGGGGCGGGAACGGAGGCACGCACGAGAAAGCCGCCGTCGCCGAGCGGACGCGCCTCGACGGCTCCGCCGACGGCCGCTGCGCGTTCGCGCATGCCCACCAGGCCGAGTCCCCGCCCGACCCGGGCGACTCGCCGTCCGGTGTTGGTGACCTCAAGTTCGATCCCCCACTGCTCGTAGCGCAGGCGGACGTCGGCGGCGGCATCCTCTCCCGCATGCCGACGGGCATTCGTCAGCGCCTCCTGCGCGATGCGGTAGAGCGAGACCTGCACGGTGTCGGGCACGGGCCGCGGATCACCGACGAGAGTGAACAGTGTCGGCAGACCGGCATCCGTCGATTCGGCGACAAGGTCGGCGATCCCTGCCAGCCCGACCGTGCTGGGGGCCTCGCCGTCGGTGTCGGAACGCAGGGTCTCGAGCAGGTGGCGCAACTCGTCGAGAGCGCTGCGGGCGGATGTCTCGACCTGTGCAAGCGTGCGAGCTGCGGCATCCGGATCCTTGATCATGATGGCGCGGGCGGCGCCGGCCTGCACGCCCATCAGTGAGACGTGGTGGGCGACGACATCGTGCAGTTCGCGCGCGATGCGCACCCGCTCGAGCGCGACCGCCTGCGCGGCGGTGCGTTCGCGTTCGCGCTCGAGTTCGGCAGTGCGCTCTTCAAGTGCACGCCGCTGCAGCCGGCTCGCCCACGCCCGCTCACCGAAGAAGTAGGCCCCCGCGAAGTAGAGCACGTTGATGAGGATGTTCAGCAGGGCATAGGCCACGAACGGCGAGAACGCGCCGGCACGAGAGAAGTCGTCGTCGGCGGGATGCGTCGCCTCGACGAACGTCGTGGTGAGCAGCCAGATGAACATCCCCACGGTGATGCCGATGCGCACCCACGCAGCCCTGCGCCGATCCGGCGAGACGGCCCCGACGGTGTAGAACCCGATGAACATCGCGATGCTGCCCGCATACAGCTCGGGCACGTGCGCCGACATCGCGGCGAAATACGCGGTCGCCGTGACGACAGCCGTCACACTGGGCCAGCGGCGCCGCACGGCGATGGCGCCGGCGAGCACCACCGCGTAGACGACCGCCGCCCACATCGGCGCCTGGTCGTCGCCGTAGATGCCGGCGACGGCGCCGAGGCCCGCGCTGATGACGGTGCCCACGCCGATGGTTGCCGCCAGGGCATAGTCCTGTCGTTGCAGACGAAGGTCGACGTGCATGCCTCCACCGTAGGAGGGATGCCGCGCGCGCACCTCCCCCGCCGGACGGAGAAGGGAATGTTGCCCTACATGACCATTCATGGGAACGCATCACAGGAACGTGGACTTGACTGTTGGGGGCGCCGCCGACCCGGGGCGCCGACTCCCAGACATCGAAGGACGCTCTCCCCGTGACCCAGTACACGATCGGCTACATCGTCGGCAGCATCTCCTCCACCTCGTTGAACCGCAAGCTCGCCAAGGCGCTGGCCGCCCTCGCACCCGAGAATGTGGAGCTGCACGAGATCCCGATCAAGGATCTGCCGTTCTACTCGCCCGACCACGACGCGGACTACCCGCAGGTCGCCCGTGAGTTCAAGCAGGCCATCGCCGATGTCGACGGAGTCATCATCGTCACGCCCGAGTACAGCCGGTCGATCCCGGGCGTGCTCAAGAACGCGCTGGACTGGGCTGCTCGTCCGTACGGCCAGGCGTCGCTGGACGGCAAGCCCACCGCGGTGATCGGCACGTCGGGCGGCCCGATCTCGACCGCCGCGGCCCAGCAGCACCTCAAGGCGATCCTCAGCCACTACAACGCCCCCACGCTCGGCCAGCCCGAGGGTTACATCCAGGCCCTTCCGGGCCTGTTCGGCGACAACGGCGAGGTCACGAACGAGGGCACCGCGGCGTTCCTGCGCGCGTACCTCGACGCCTTCGTCGCGCTCGTCGGCCGCTACGTCGACGTGAAGGACGCCTCGGTCGCCGCCTGAGACACCCGCACGAAGGGCCGGGATGCCGCATCCCGGCCCTTCGGCCGTGTTCGGGGTGCCGCATCCCGGCCCTTCGGCGTGTTCGGGGTGCCCCATCCCGGCCCTTCGGCGTGTTCGGTTCGCAGGAAGATCTGCGGGCGGGGCGTTGTGTGCGGCGTGTCGCGGGGGTGTGCGCAGATTGTCCTGCGAGACGAACGTGTGGTTGTCGGCGGATGCCGCAAAAGAACCTTGACGAAGGGCTTGTTATTTGCAACCATACTTGTAAATAACAAGGAGGCATCATGGCCACCCACCTCTTCGTGAGTCTGCCGACCAGCGATCTCGAGCGCAGCACGGCGTTCTACACCGCCCTCGGCACCACGATCAATCCGACGTTCACCGACGAGAACGCCACCTGCTTCATGTGGGACGAGAACATCTTCTTCATGCTTCTCAAACGTGAGTTCATGGCGACGATGACCGCGAAGCCGCTCGCCGACCCGGCTCAGACCGTGCAGGTGTCGCATTCCTTCAGTCGCCCGTCGCGCGAAGATGTCGACCGCATCGTCGAGGCGGGCCTGGCCGCTGGCGGCAGCGAGCCGCAGCCGGCGCAGGACTTCGGCTTCATGTACATGCGCGACCTCGACGACCCCGACGGCAATTCGCTGGGCTTTCTGTATTCGGTGCCCGACGAATCCGTGCCGGAAGACGATCTCGCCGACCAGGTGCAGGGCACCGCCTAAGTGGGCGCCCGCACCTACGGCCAGTACGGCGGCGTCGCCACCGCCGTCGAGCTCATCGGTGAGCGGTGGGCGCTGCTGATCGTGCGCGATCTGCTCGTCGGTCCGCGGAGGTACACCGATCTCAAGCGGGGGCTTCCGCGCATTCCGACCAACATCCTCTCGGCGCGTCTGAAGGAGTTGCAAGACGGCGGCGTCGTGCGCCGCGTGCCGATTCGGCGGTGCGGGTTGGTGTACGAGCTCACCGACTATGGCTGCGAGCTCGAGCCGATCATTCTGGGGCTCGCGCGCTGGGGACTGCGTGCCCTCGGCGAGCCCGGTGACGACGACGTCTTCAGCCCCGATTCGCTCACCGTCGCGTTGCGCGCGGCGTTCCGGAAGGATGCTGCACTCCCGGCCGACTACGAGCTGCGCGTCGGTGACATCGCCCTGCGCGTGCAGGTCAACGGTGCTCTGCACATCACCCAGCTGGCGCCGCCCGCCCCGCCGGTCGGTGGCACCCTGCCGGCGGGCGACCCCGACATCACGATCGCGGCCGGCAGCGGCATCCGACATCTGCTCACCGGACAGAAGGATGCCGCAGCCGCTCTTGATGCGGGAGACGTCACCGTCGTGGCGGGTGACCCCGCGTTTCTCGAACGATTCGCCACGACGTTCCGCATCGACGGCACGCCGGCGACCGCCACTGGGGGTGGCTGATCAGCCGAAGATCATCGGAACGTCGTCGTCATCACCCGCGCCGAAATCGGTGTCGACGACGACCGGCACGTGATCGCTGGGGATTTCGCCCTTGCGTTCGTCGCGATGAATGGATGCCCCGGTCACAGCGTCGGCGAACGCCCGGGAACCGAGGATGAAGTCGATGCGCATGCCCTGATTGCGGGGAAAGCGCAGCTGCTTGTAGTCCCAGTAGGTGTACCCCGTCGGCACGAGCGGACGCACCACATCGGTCAGACCGGCCTTCTCGAGGGCGTGGAAGGCCTCGCGCTCGGGCGGGGAGACGTGCGTGGACGTGCCCACGACCACGGCGGGGTCACCGTTGTCGGCATCGGTCGGGGCTATGTTGTAGTCGCCGACCAGCGCCATCGGCAGTTGTGCATCACGCGCGAGCTCGCCGGTGACGTGCGCGGTCAGCGCGCCCAGCCACTCGAGCTTGTACGCGTAGTGCGGGTCGTCGAGGCTGCGACCGTTGGGCACGTACAGGCTCCAGACCCGCACCCCGTCGATGAGGGCGCCCAGCGCCCGGGCCTCTTGCGGCGCACCCGGCCCGTCGTGACCCTTCGCGAAGCCAGGCATGCCGGGAAAGGCGGTCTGCACGTCGTCGACCGGCAGCCGACTGGCGATGGCGACGCCGTTCCACTGGTTCAGACCGTGCGCATGCACCTCGTAACCGGCGTCTTCGAACGGCCCGTACGGAAACTGGTCGGGTCGGCACTTGATCTCTTGCATGGCCAGCACGTCGACGTCTTCACGGACGGCGAACTCCACGGTGCGGGCGACACGGGCGCGGATCGAGTTCACGTTCCAGGTGGCCAGGCGCATGCCTCCAGCCTACGGCCGCCCACCGACGCTGCCGGTGTGCGCTCAGTCGCTGCTGGCGGTGCCCACCAGGATGCCGCGAGCCAAGGTGTGGAAGTGCCGGTTGAAGCCCAGCACCGCCGGCGTGGAGCCCGGCGCGATGTCGAGGTGCGAGACATCCAGCGCGTCGACGACGAAGAAGTAGCGATGCGTTCCGGTGGTCTGCGGAGGAGCCGCACCGAAGTAGCGCTCGGCACGGGCCTCGTTCGGCAGGGTGATAGCCCCCGGCGGCAGCGAACCGCTCTCACCGTTGCCGGCATCGGCGGCCAGCTCGGCGACCGAGGGGTCGAGGTCGTATACGGCCCAGTGCCAGTAGCCCGACCCGGTCGGCGCATCGGGATCGAAGCACGACACGGCGAAACTGCGGGTGCCCTCGGGCGCCCCCGACCAGCTCAGCTGTGGCGACCGGTCGGCACCGCCCGCGCCCGAGCCCCAGCACTGCTTCGGCAACGGCTCGCCGTTGGCGAAATCGGTACTCGTGACCGTCATCGACGCGAACTGCTTCAGCCGCGCCAACTCTGCATACGGGTCGTACTCGAACATCCCGTCCTCCTTCGTCGCAGTCCTGCCGCCCACGCTACCCGCTGGCTCCGACGCGTTTCGACTCGGCGCCGGCGGCGCCTCGCTCAACGACCGACGGAGGCAGGCTCAATGACCGGCGGCGTCTTGCTCAATGACCGGCGGCGCCTCGCTCAACGACCGGCGGAGCCGTCACAGCGCCGCGAGGATGTCCTGCACGCGCTCCTTCGCGTCGCCGAAGAGCATCTGCGTGTTGTCGCGGAAGAACAGCGGATTGCCCACACCCGCATATCCCGACGCCATCGACCGCTTGAACACGACGACCTGCCGGGCCTCCCACACCCGCAGCACCGGCATTCCGGCGATCGGCGAGCCGGGATCCTCGGCCGCCGCCGGATTCACCGTGTCGTTCGCGCCGATGACCAGCACGACGTCGGTCGCGGCCAGGTCGTCGTTTATCTCGTCCATTTCGAGCACGATGTCGTAGGGCACCTTCGCCTCGGCCAGCAGCACGTTCATGTGCCCGGGCAGGCGCCCGGCCACGGGATGGATGCCGAACCGCACCTGAACGCCGCGCTCGATCAACCGCCGGGCCAGATCGGCCACAGCAGACTGCGCCTGGGCGACGGCCATGCCGTAGCCCGGTGTGATGACGACGGTGGATGCCGCTTCCAGCACGCGCGCCACCGCCGCGGCATCCGTCTCCTGCACCTCGCCCTGCGACTCCTCGCCGCTGCGGGGCGCCTCGATGCCGAACCCGCCGGCGATCACCGAGAGGAACGAGCGGTTCATCGCCTTGCACATGATGTACGACAGGTAGGCACCCGACGACCCGACGAGCGCTCCGGTGACGATCAGTAGGTCGTTGTTCAGCAGGAACCCGGCCGCCGCGGCCGCCCACCCCGAATAACTGTTGAGCATCGAGATCACGACCGGCATGTCGCCGCCGCCGATCGAGGCGACAAGATGCCAGCCGAGTGCCAGCGCGAGCGCCGTGACCACCACGAGCAGCCAGAGCTGCGGCGTGATCACGTACCAGACCGTGAGACCGACGAACACGACCAGGGCGCCGACGTTGAGCACGTTCTTGCCGGGCAGCATGAGCGGGCGCGACGACATCCTCGCCGACAGCTTGAGGAAGGCCACGATCGACCCGGTCAGCGTCACGGCGCCGATGAACACGCCGATGAACACCTCGGCGTGGTGAATGCCCAGCAGGTTCTGCGGTATCCCCTCGGCGTGCAGGGCGCCGTTCCACCCGACCAGCACCGCGGCAGCACCCACAAAGCTGTGGAACAGCGCGATGAGCTCGGGCATCCCGGTCATCTGCACGGTGCGGGCCCGCCACAGTCCGATCACGGCACCGATCGCGACAGCCACGATCAGCAGCGTCAGCCCGAGTATCGCCGAAGGCTGCCCCCAGGCATCCGCGATCATCAACCACAGTGTCGCCAGCAGCGCGATGGCCATGCCGATCATGCCGTAGACCACGCCGCCGCGGGCGCGTTCCTGGCGGCTGAGCCCAGCCAGGCTCAGAATGAACAGCAGCGCTGCGACGATGTATGCCGCGCCGGCGACGGCGCCGGCCACACTCGCCGCAGTCACTGCTGCGGTCCCTTGACGAACATCGACAGCATGCGGCGGGTGACCGCGAAGCCGCCGAACACGTTGATGCTGGCCAGCAGCACGGCCGCAGCCGCCAGGATCTGCACGGCCAGCCCCGGCGCGGTCAGCTGCACCATGGCGCCCACGATGATGATGCCGCTGATCGCGTTGGTCACGCTCATCAGCGGCGTGTGCAGGGCGTGCGAGACGTTGCCGATCACGTAGAACCCGACGACCACCGACAGCGTCAGCACGAGGAAGTGCTCGGGCAGCGGCGGCGGCGCGAACGCGCAGATCGCGAAGAGGGCTGCCATGCCCAGGGCGATCAGGCCCGATTTCGCCGCGCGCGACATCCCCGGTTTCGCAACGGGGGATGCCGCCGGCGCGGCCGCGGCCGCAGGTGCGGGCGCCGCCGAGACCGGAACGGGCGGCGGCGGCCACGTCACGGCGCCGTCGCGCGTGACGGTCACGGCGCGCTGCACGATGTCGTCGTCGTCGATGACGAGACTGCCGTCTTTGCCGGGGGTGAGCAGCGTCAGCAGGTTGACGAGATTCGTGCCGTACAGCTGGGAAGCCTGGGTGGGCAGCCGCCCCGCCAGATCGGAGTATCCGAGGATGACGACGCCGTTGTCGGTGACCACGCGCTCGCCGGCGACGGACCCTTCGACGTTTCCACCCTGGGCGGCGGCCATGTCGACGATCACGCTGCCCGGGCGCATGGCCGCGACATCGGCGGCCGTGATCAGCCGCGGCGCCTGCCGGCCCGGTATCTGCGCCGTCGTGATGATGATGTCGACCTCTCGCGCTTGCTCGGAGTAGATCTCCGCGGCGCGCTTGTCATAGGCCTCGGTCGTGGCTTTGGCATAGCCGTCGGTGGAGCGCTCGACCGCGACATCCACCGGCAGATACGTGCCGCCGATCGAGGCCACCTGGTCGGCGACCTCGGGCCGGGGATCGGTGGCGCGCACTATCGCGCCCATGCTCGAGGCGGCGCCGATCGCGGCCAGGCCCGCGACGCCGGCCCCGGCCACCAGCACCTTCGCCGGCGGCACCTTGCCGGCGGCGGTGACCTGGCCGGTGAAGAAGCGCCCGAACTCGTTGGCGGCCTCGACGACGGCCCGGTACCCCGCGATGTTGGCCATCGAGCTGAGCACGTCCATCGACTGCGCGCGCGAGATGCGAGGCACGGCGTCGAGCGCGAGCGCCGTCACGCCGCGGGCGGCGAGGCTTTCGAGCAGCTCGGGGCGCAGCGCGGGGCTCAGCAGGGCGGCGATGGTCGCCTCGGGGCGCAGGCGTGCGATCTCGTCGTCGGTGGGCGCGCTCACCTTCAGCACGACCTCGGCGCCCCAGGCCGTCTCGCGGTCGACGACGGTTGCGCCGGCGGCGGTGTAGGCGCTGTCGGGAAATGAGGATGCCGCTCCCGCACCGGCCTCGACGGCCACCTCGTACCCGAGGGCGATGATCTTCGTGACGGTGGCAGGGGTGGCGGCGACGCGGGTCTCGCCGGGGTGTTCAGCAACGATGCCGAGGCGCATGGGACGTGCTCCGTAGTCGGGTCAAGTCGGGTCGGGCCAGGTCGGGTGGGATCGGGTCCGGCTCGGATCGGATCGGGCGTCGGCGAAACCGGCGCCTGCGACCGACTATAGGGGCGGGCTCGGCGGGCGCGGGCCATCTGCCCGGCGATCGTGCCGAAGAGCGCGGCGTCGGCCGGCGTGGTCCGGCGGCGGGCGACGCGCGCTAGGAGCGGCGGCGGGCGCGGAAGCCCCGCTGCCGGCGCCGCGCCGTTCAAAACTCAGCCCATCCGTGCCCGAGGGGCGGCGGAACGGCCCGTTCGGGCCGTTCGATGTCGAAATGAGCTGCGTTTTGAACGCACGGGGCCCGCGTGCCCCACGCCGCGCCGCGGCCTGCCCGCCGCCCGCCCGCCCCGCCGCGGCCCGCCCGCCCGCCCCGGTCTGCGCGCCGCTGCCCGCCGCCGTCGCGCCGTTCAAAACTCAGCCCATCCGTGCCCGAGGGGCGGTGGAACGGCCTGTTCGGGCCGCGCGAAGTTGAAATGAGCTGCGTTTTGAACACCCCGGGGCCCGCGTGCCGCACGCCGCGCCGCGGCCTGCCCGCTGCCGCCCGCCCGCCCCGGCCTGCCCGCCCGCCCGCCCCGCCGTTCAAAACTCAGCCCATCCGTGCCCGAGGGGCGGCGGAACGGCCCGTTCGGGCCGTTCGATGTCGAAATGAGCTGCGTTTTGAACGCCCTCGTGCCGCGACCCCGCCCCGGCGTCTGCGAGCCCGCGCCGCGCGAGCCCCGCCGAGCCGCGGCACGCCGCCCCGTAAACTCGACACCATGACCGTCGCCTCCACGCCCGCGCTCGAAGCCGACCGCCAGGCCCTCATCGGGCTGATCCAGGACGAGGCGGTGTTCCACGGTGATTTCACGCTCTCGTCGGGCAAGAAGGCGACGTACTACGTCGACATGCGCAAGCTCACCCTCGACCACCGGGCCGCGCCGGCGATCGGGCGCATCATCCTCGATCTCATCCGCGACGTCGACGGCGTCGTGGCGGTCGGCGGGCTCACGCTGGGCGCCGATCCGATAGCGAACGCTGTCATCCACGAGTCGGCACGCACCGATCGGCCGCTCGACGCGTTCGTGGTGCGCAAGGAGCCCAAGGACCACGGGCGCGGTCGTCAGGTGGAGGGGGCGGATGTCGCGGGTAAGCGCGTCGTCGTCGTCGAAGACACATCGACCACCGGTCAGTCGGCACTGAAGGCGGTCGAGGCGCTGCGCCGCGAGGGCGCCGAGCCGGTGGCGGTCGCGGTGATCGTCGACCGCAAGACCGGAGCCCAGGGTGCCGTCGAGTCAGCCGGGCTGCAGTGGCTGGCGGCTATCGACCTCGACGACCTGGGCCTGGCCCCGCAGTAGTCCGCAGCACCGGCTCAGGCGAAGCGATCGGCGATCTCGCCGAATCCGTTCTCACGCAGCCATGGGGCGTTGTACTCCCGCGTCAGGTAGTCGCGACCGCTGTCGGCGGCGAACGACACGATGACGTCGTCGGGCGAGGCCGTGCGCGCGATCTCGAGGGCGACCAGCAGGCTCAGGATCGACGACGTGCCCAGCAGCAGGCCCTCGGTGCGTGCCACTTCCCATCCGAACGCTATGACCTCGGCCTTCGTGCGGGTCTCGAGCCGATCGAGCACGTCGAGGTCGTAGTTCGCCGGAAAATCCCGCTCGAGCTGCTCGAAGCCCCGGTGCCGCTCGATGTAGGCGCGTGCGTTGGTCTTGTCGGCCTTCTCGGCGAAATCGGTCGCTATCACCTGCACGTCGGGGTTCTGCGCCTTCAAATGAGCGCCGGTGCCGCTCACGGTGCCGCCGGTGGCCACCGCCGCGAGAAAGTGTGTCACCCGTCCGCCGGTCTGCGCCCAGATCTCCGGCCCGGTCGACAGGGCGTGCGAGTGCGGATTCGAGGTCGCCGACTCCTGGCGTGCCCACCAGTTCGACGGGTCTTCGCGCTCGTACCGTTCGGCGATGGCCGCCCAATGGTCGGGATGCCCCGCCGGCACGTCGCTGCGGCCGGGCACGATGTCCACGCCCAGCAGGCGCAGCAGATTCGCCTTCTCTGGCGAGAGCGTCGGGTTCGCGACGATCGTCACCGGATGCCCGGTGGCCTGCCCGGCCAGGGCGTAGCCGATCGCTGTGTTCCCCGCGCCGAAGTCGACGATGCGCTGCCCGGGCTTCAGTTCTCCCGAGCCGATGGCCTCGCGCACGATGTTGATGCCGATACGGTCTTTGCTTGATCCACCCAGGTTGTACGCATCGAGCTTCACGTACACGGGGGCTGCGGCATCCTTCGCTACCCGGTTGATGCGCACGAGCGGGGTGTTGCCGACGAGCCCGAACGCGTCGTCGTACACGCGTGCGGCGGCAGGGTCGGGAAAGTCGGGCAGATCGACGGTGTTCTCCAGGGCGACGGTGCTCACAGGTTCTCCTTCTGCGGGTGTGCGGTCTCGAGGATGCCGCGCACGAAGCCGAGCACGGCTCCCTGCGCGGCGCTGCTGAGGTAGCGGGGGCTCTCATGATCGGCGCGCTCGAGCGTGAGCAGCTGGACATCTGCCCCGACCCAGCTGAGGGCGTCGAACAGCTGCCGCTGCGACGACTGGATCTCGACCGAGTCGCGCGTGCCCGACAGCAGCAGGAACGGGGGCAGATCGCGGGCATCGAGCTGGTCGAGATGGAAGCGCGGGTCGGCGTCCCAGGCCTCGCGCAGCGTGATCGAGGCGAAGTCGTCGGTGCCGATGAAGGGGCGGAACGGGTCGTTGCCGTACTCGCCGGGGGCCAGGCCGCGGTCCCAGAACCCGCCGGGGTACTGTTCGGTCGGGTAGCGATGGGTGAGGTAGCGCGACTCGGGGCTCAGCGGCGCGAACCACGAGACCACGCCGCCCAGCGGCACCGCCAGGCGCGCCTGTGCGGTGCCCTTGGTCGCGGCCAGCGCCGAGAGGTGTCCGCCGGCTGAGGCACCGCCGAGGACGATGTGCTCGGCACGGATGCCCAGCGCGTCCTGCTGGGCGTGCACGTACGCGACCAGGTCGAACACGTCGTCGAGGTTGCGCGGATACGGCTTCTCGGGGGTGAGGGTGTAGTTGGCGCTGATGGTGGTCAGACCCTGCGACGCGAGCCGCGAGGCGACGGACAGCCGCTGCTTGTCGCCGGCGCGCCACCCGCCGCCGTGCAGATGCACGAACACGGCACCGTCGTACAGCGGCGCCCAGGGCGAATCCGCCGGATAGACATCGAGATGCTGCGCGATGCCGTCGTGGTCGGTGTAGACGACATCGGCGAGCGTCGGTGCGCGCAGTGACGTCGGCGCGGTGAGAGTCGGCATGATTCCTCCCGATCGGGGTCGGGGACAGGATGCCTCAGCCGCACGCCGGCCGAAGAGAAGAAGACGGCAGAAGACCGGATGTGACGACATCCGACGAAGTATGACGCGAGTGGTCGTCGTGTGTCGTCACCGCGTGCGCCGGGACGGCATCGCTCGTAACGTCCCAAATCACCCACCCGTACTCGAAAGGAGCGGACATGGCCTCGTTCGGCTGGACCATTCCGACGCGACGCGCCACCGGCGATCACCATCGCGCCGTGTCGCGCTATGAGCAGATCGCCCGCGGCGCCGACCAGGCCGGCTTCGACACTGTCTACCTGCCCTGGGACGACGACGGTGACAGCACGCTCGTCGTCGCCGGCGTCGTGGCTCGAGCCACGCGGCTGGCGCGGGTCGTCGTCGAGACGCACGCCGGTGCGGGCAGTCCGGTGTATCTGGCCAAGCTCTTCGCGAGCGCGCAGCGCGCGGCATCCGGCCGTCTGGATCTCGCCCTGCGCGCCCGTGCCGGCGCGGCGTTCGAAGCGTCGATCGGCGGTGGCCTGGGCCAGACGGACGCCACCGCCCGACTTGTCGAGTTCGCTGCCACTTTCCGCGGGGTCTGGAACGAGCACGAGGTCGCGCTCGACGACGACAGCGCGCCGTTCGAGGCGGACGGCCGTTTCTTCCAGGTGGCAGGAGGGGGACTGCGTGGCATCCTCTCCGGCGTTGCACGGCCACGCTTCTACCGTCCCGCCGACGAGACCGGCCCGGCCGAGCTGTACGACACGCTGATCGCGCGCACGCCGACCGACGGACAGGCGCTGGCCGTGCGCATCCTCGTGCGCGAGACCGCAGACGAGGCGCTCGCCGAGAACACCGGCGATCCGGCCGACGGCATCGTCGGCAGCTACGCCCAGGCCATCGAGGCGCTCGGCGAAGCCATCGACAACGGCGCCGACCAGATCATCTTCCGCGCCGACGACCCGATCGGCGAGCTGTACCGGGTCGCCGAGAATGTGCTGCCGGCCCTGGATGCCGGGCGCCGGGCCGAACGCGACGCCGATGAGGAGGCCGCAGCATGACCGAGTTCTTCTGGCGGATAGCGATGGAGGGCGACCACGCGAGTCTGGCCACCGCGAACAAATACGGCCGCGGCAACGCTCGCGGCATCGCGACCGGAAACATCGCGCCGTTCCGCCGCGACGGCGCGGTCGATGAGACCTTCAGCTACATCGACCATGCGCTGTTGGTGGCCAAGGCGACCGAGTCGGCCGGATTCACCGGCGGCCTGCTGCCCTCGTTCCCGTCGACCGAAGACCCCTGGGCGTACGCCAGCGCACTGTTGGCCGGCACCGACACGTACCGGTTCATGGTGGCTTACCAGCCCGGATTTCTGCACCCGCTCGAGGTCGCGCGCGCCTCGGCGACCTACCAGCAGCTCTCCGGCGGCCGGCTCGTGTTCAACGTGATCACCGGCGGCGGCGGCCCCGCCCAGCTCTGGTGGGGCGACCGGGTCGCACACGATGACCGGTATGCGCGCACGAAGGAGTTCCTCGACATCATCAAGGGCGTGTGGTCCGGCGACCCGTTCAGCTACGACGGCCGGTTCTTCACGACGCGGGATGCCGCACTGCCGGCGCAGCTGCAGGGCGCCGCATTCCCCGAGCTGTACTTCTCCGGATCGTCGGATGCCGCCATCGACGCGGCCGGAGCCCACGCCGATTTCTACCTGTCGTGGCTGGAGCCACGCGCCGCGCTCGCGGAGAAGTTCGAGAAGGTGCGCGAACGCTCGGCGCTGCGGGGGCGCACCCCGAAGTTCGCCCTGCGCATCGAGGTGCTCGCCCGGCCCACACCCGAACTCGCGTGGGCGGCGGTGGAGCGGGCGTGGCAGCACCCGCTGGGCGGCCGAGCAGACGCGAAGGGCGACTCGGTGGGTGCCTCGCGACAGGCGGGCATCGTCCCCACCAGCGGCGACTGGCGTGATCTTCAGATCGAGCCGAACGTCTGGGCGGGCTTCAACACGCTGCGCGCCGGCCCCGCGCTCGGTCTTGTCGGCTCGTACGAGCAGGTCGCCGAACGTCTGAGCGAGCTGGTCGATCTCGGCGTCGACTCGTTCATCCTTGCATCCACCCCGCACCTTGAGGAGGCTTACCGTGTCGGTGAAAACGTCCTTCCCCTCGTCGGCTGAACCGGTCGCAGACGCGGCGGAGTTCGCGGCATCCTGGCGTGAATGGCACGACGCACTCGACGAGGGGCGTCGCGACCCGCACGGTGTGCTGGCGTTCACCGGACTCGTCTGGCTCACGCCCGAGGCGCAGCGCATCCCCGGCGTTCCCGGTGTCTATCGGGTGGCCACCGGTGACGCGGTCGTCGAGGCGGTCGCGGCCGACGGCCTGTTTCTGGCCGATCAGGAGATCGACGGCCCGCTTGTGCTCGGCGGTGCGGGACCGCACCTGCTCACCTTCGACGGCGGCGAGATCGAGATCGCCCGACGCGGCGACCACGTGATCGCGCGGCCGCGGCTCGAGGACAGCCCGTTTCTGGCGGCCTTCGCCGGCACGGATGCGTGGCCTGCGGATGCCGCCTGGCGCGTGCCCGCCCGCTTCGAGGCGTGGGAGACAGCCCGTGCGGTGACCGTGGATGCCGTGACCGGGCGGTTCGAGCACGAGCTGGCCGCCGTGGGCACGCTCCACGTCGAGATCGCTGGCACCTCGTATGCGTTGACGGCGTTCGCGGGCTTCACCCCGGGCACCGTGCGCCTGCCGTTCCGCGACGCGACAAGTGGCACCGACAGCTACGGCGCCGGTCGTACCGTGACGGTCGAGATCGACCGCGACGACGTCACCGTCGACTTCACCCGCGCCACGAACCTGCCCTGCGCGTACAGCGATTTCGGCACCTGCCCGCTGCCGCCGGCCGGCAATCGCATCACGGTTCCGGTGACCGCCGGCGAGAAGACCCCGACCCTCCGTCTCACCGCACACGCCGACGGCCGCGCCGTCGTCATCGACACCACCCGGAAGGACCACCCATGACCGCCTCACGCGCGCTCAGCGCTCTCGCCCTGGTCGCGCTCGCCGCCACCGGCCTCGTCGGCTGCGCCGCGGCATCCGCCGACAGCGGCGACGCCGCGAGCATCACCGTGCGCATTCCCGATCCCGGCAACTCGGGAAGCCTCGCGCTGGGAAAGAAGGACGGCAGCCTCGACAAGGCGCTCGCCGCCGTCGGCGCGAAAGTGGCCTGGACGGGCACCGCGGGCGCCTTCGCGCCGGCGGCGCTGTCGCTGAACGCCGGGGAACTCGACGTGGCCACCGGATCGATCACCTCGGCGGTCATGGCGCTGGGCCAGACGCCGAGTTTCGAGCTGTTCGCCGCGGCAGCCCCCGACGACAACGGCGAGGGCATCCTCGTCAAGGACGGCTCGGGAATCGAATCGATCACCGACCTGGTCGGAAAGAAGGTCGCCGTGTGGCACGGCTCGACCAGCGAGTACTTGCTGCTGAAGGCCCTGGAGCAGGCCGGGCTCGCCGATGACAGCGTGGAGCGCGTGTATCTGCAACCCGCGCAGAGCGCGGCGGTCTTCCACTCGGGCAAGGTCGACGCCTGGGCGACCTGGTCGAGCTTCTCGATCACCGAGCGTGCCAGTCAGGACGAGCACTTCCTCGTGACCGGCAAGCAGATCGGCTCGCAGAACTACTCCGTGCTTGCCGTGCGCAACGACTTCGCCGATCAGCATCCGGCCGTGGTCGCGGCGCTGTACGACTACATCCACGCGAAGGATCTCGACCGCATCGCCGACCCCGAGCCGTACCTGAATGTGTTCCGCACTTCGGGAGCCGACGCGCTCGACGCCGCGGGCGTGCAGATCGCCGCCGACGACACCCGTGCAGCGCACCCGCTGCAAGCCATCGGCGCGCAGCAGCTGGCCGATTTCGCCGAGGTTGCGAAGTTCTACGCCGACCGCGGGATCACCGACGGCACCGTCGACGTGGCCGCACACGTGCTCGACGTCACGACGCTGAAGGGGTGAGAACATGACCGACGTGCTCGACGGGAAGGCCCCGATCGTCGCGGTCACGGATCGGGCATCGGATGCCGCGGGCCGGGCGCCGGCGGCGAGTGCCGCTGCTGCGGCGCCGGCCACCCAACTGATCACTCCACGTGCGGTGCACCGGCACCGCGAACGCTCGGCCGCGGGCGCGGTCGCGGCGCGCCTGGGCGGGCCGGCGCTGATCGTGGCGATCTGGTGGGTGGCCACCGCGACCGGGCTGCTCACACCCGATGTGCTGGCCTCGCCCGCCCAGGTGGGAGCGGCCGCTGTCGAACTGTGGACGAACGGGCAGCTGCCGCAGGCGCTCGCTGTCTCGTTGGCGCGCGCCGGCGGCGGACTCGCGATCGGCGTGTCGATCGGTCTGCTTCTCGGGCTGATCGCCGGGTCGACACGATCGGGTGACGCCATCTTCGACTCGGCGATGCAGACCCTGCGCGCCCTGCCGTTCCTGGCCCTCGTGCCACTGTTCATGGTGTGGTTCGGCATCGGCGAGACGGCACGCATCGCCCTCGTCGCGGTCGCGACCACGTTCCCCATGTACGTGTCGGCCTCGGGCGCGGTGCGCGCCACCGATGCGAAGCTGCTCGAAGCGGCATCCGTCTTCGGGCTGTCGCGTTGGGCGACCGCCCGACAGATCATCCTCCCCGGTGCCCTGCCCGGATTGTTCTCGGGTCTGCGGCTGAGTGCGACGCTGAGCATCATCGCGCTGATCGCGGCCGAGGAAATCAACGCCCTCGCGGGGCTGGGATATCTGATGTCCGAAGCGCTGAACTACTCGCGCACCGACATCCTGACCGTCTGCATCCTCATCTACGGCGCCTTCGGGCTCATCGCCGACACCCTGATCCGCGGGCTGGAACGTCTGGCGACCCCGTGGCTGCGGCGAAAGGGGGCTCGGCGATGACCGCCGTCGTGACCGACAGCGCGAACACTGCCACCGCGGACACCGACCGTGGGAACACCGACCGCGCGAGGCCCGACACCGCGAAGACCGACCGCGCGAAGCCCGCAGTGTGGCTGCGCGACGTCGACAAGCGATTCGGCGACCGCGTGATCCTCGATCGCGTCGGGCTGCAGATATCGCGTGGCGAGTTCGTCGCGCTGCTGGGCGCGAGCGGGTCGGGTAAAACAACGCTGCTGCGCATGCTCGCCGGTCTCGACAGCGCCGATGCCGGTCAGCTGTTGGTTCCGCGTGCGCGCACGGTGGTCTTCCAAGAGCCGCGCCTGCTGCCCGCGCAGCGGGTTCTGGCCAATGTCACGATCGGCATGCGCGGGCGCGATGTGGTCGACACCGCCCGCAAGGCCCTGACCGAAGTCGGCCTCGCAGCGCACGAGCGCGCGTGGCCGGTGACGCTGTCAGGCGGCGAGGCGCAGCGCGTGGCGCTGGCGCGGGCGCTGGTGCGCAGCCCCGAGCTGCTGCTGCTCGACGAGCCGTTCGCCGCCCTCGACGCGCTGACCCGGCTGAAGATGCAGGATCTCGTCGCCGATCTGTGCGTGCGACACGGACCGGCCGTGCTCCTGGTCACGCACGACGTCGACGAAGCGCTGCGGCTGGCCGATCGCATCATCGTGCTGCGCGACGGACACTTCATCCGCGACCACCGCGGCATCCGCGCCGGCGATGGCCCGACGCGTGCCGACCTGCTCGACGCGCTGGGAGTGCATGCCGCCGGCTGAGCGGCCCGGTCGCGTCGTTTGCCACCGCCCCGACGTGGCCGCCGAACGCTCACCATCTGAACCGCCAGGCGATTCAGATGGTGAGCGTTGCGCCGGGGATGCCGCTGGCGCCGGCCAGAAGGAGAGCTCGACACCGTGCGACCGAGCGCGGCGGCGCCGTCGAGCAGCGCACGGCCAGGTGCGGCGAGCAGAGCACGGCCAGGTTTGGTAACGTTGCCGAAAACGTGCCAGATCGGACCGCCATGGAAGACGTACCGACGCTCGACGCCGCGCGCCGGCGCGCGACGATGAAAGATGTCGCCGCGCGCGCCGGCGTGGGCCTGTCGACGGTCTCGCGCGTGGTCGCGGGCAAGGGCGGTGTGGCGCCCGCCAAGGTGCGCGCGGTCGAGCGCGCGGTGCGTGAGCTGAACTTCAGCCGCAACGACTCGGCGCACACACTGCGCACCGGATCATCGGCCACGATCGGCATGGTCGTCACCAACATCTCCGATCCCTTCTTCTCGGCGCTGATCAAGGGCGTCGAAGAGCAGGCCCGCGCGCGCGATCTCGTCGTGCTGGTGGCCTCGGTCACCGACGAGCCGGCCGAGGCAGAGCGCGTCATCCGGCGGCTCCTGCGCCGCAGCCTGGACGGGCTCATTCTGGTGGCGCCCGAGGGCGCCGACCTCGCCTTCCTCACGAACGAGAAGCGCGACGGCACGCCGATCGTGTTCGTCGACCAGCCACCCGACGGGCCGCTGGCGGCCGATCTCGTCGTCGTCGACAACGAGGGCGGGGCCGCCACCGCCGTGCGCCACCTGTACGAAGCCGGGCATCGGCGCATCGCGTGCTTCGCCCACGCGTCGGGCCGCTACACCTCCGCCCGCCGCGAGGCCGGGTACTACCTGGGCCTGCGCGAACTCGGACTGCCGCACGACCGTGCACTGGTCGTTTCGGTCGACGACGACGTGAATGCGTGCGCCGAGGCGCTGCTCGAACTGGCGCGACTTTCCGAGCCACCCACCGCAGTGTTCTCCACGAACGGCCGCACCACGCGGGCGCTGCTGGGCGCGCAGCGACTGCTCGGCTCGCAGCTGGCGCTGGTCGGGTTCGACGACTTCGACCTGGCCGAGCTGATGGTTCCGCCCACCACGACCATCGCGCAGGATCCCGTGGCCATCGGCACCGCCGCCGCCGATCTGCTGCTCAGTCGCATCGACGGGCGGGGCGGTCCGACCCAGCGCATCATCCTGGGCACGCGGCTGGTCGAGCGCGGCTCGGGCGAGATGCCACCGCATCACGATTAGGTCACATGTCTGGTCACCGGCATCCCGCGCCTTGCATCTGGCAACGTTTTCAGTTTTCATAAGTTGAGCCGGCGGAATTGCAGGCGGAAATCATCCAATGGAGGATCACATGCGGAAAGCACTCGCAGCGGTCGCGGGCCTGGCCGTCGCCGGGCTCGCGTTGGCCGGTTGCGCCGGGTCGAACGACAACGGCGACAAGGGCGACGCGAACGACGCCAGCCAGGTCGAGGTGTTCACCTGGTGGGCATCCGGTTCTGAGAAGGCGGGCCTTGACGCTCTTGTCAAGGTCTTCGACCAGCAGTTCCCCGACACCAAGTTCGTCAACGCGGCCGTGGCCGGTGGTGCCGGATCGAACGCGAAGAACGCGCTCGCCTCACGACTGAAGGCCAACAACCCGCCCGACTCGTTCCAGGCGCACGCCGGGGCCGAGCTCACCGATTACATCGAGGCAGAGAAAATCGAGGACCTCAGCGACTTCTACAAGGAGAACGGGCTGACCGACGTCTTCCCGTCGACCTTGCTGGACCGCCTGACCGTCGACGGCAAGATCTACTCGGTGCCCAGCAACATCCACCGCGCGAACGTCACCTGGGTCAACACCGACCTGCTGACCAAGGCCGGCATTGACCCGAAGGTCGCCCCCGCCGACCTGGACGCGTGGCTGGCCGACATGCAGAAGCTGAAGGACAACGGGGTCGAGACCCCGCTGTCGGTGGCCACCGACTGGACCCAGGTGCAGCTGTTCGAGAACGTGCTTCTCTCGGTGCTCGGCGCCGACGGCTACCAGGGCCTGTGGGACGGCACGACGAAGTTCGACTCGACCGAGGTCACCACCGCCATCGACTACTACTCGCAGCTGCTGAGCTTCGCGAACACCGACGGCACCGGGCAGGACTGGCCGGTCGCCACCGACATGGTCATCGACGGCACGGCCGCCTACAACGTGATGGGCGACTGGGCGCTGGCCGAGTTCGACGCCAAGAACATGACGTACGGCAAGGAGTTCACCACCTGGCCGACGCCGGGCACCGACGGGACGTTCGACTTCCTCGCCGACTCGTTCACGCTTCCGGTGGGTGCCCCGCACGCCGCCGGCGCCAAGAACTGGCTGAAGACGATCAGCTCGGCCGACGGGCAGAAGGCGTTCAACCTCGCCAAGGGCTCGATCCCCGCGCGCACCGACGCCGACCCGGCCGACTACCCCGAGTACCAGCAGGGTGCGATGGCCTCGTTCGCGAAGGACACCGTCGTCAGCTCACTCGCCCACGGCGCGGCCGTCAAGGTCTCGTGGCTGAACGACATCACCTCGGCGATCGGTCAGTTCGTCTCGACGAAGGACGCCGGCACGTTCCAGAGCGCTCTCGTCGACGCACAGACCAAGGGTCTGGGCCAGTAACAACCATTCCGTGCGCGGGGCGGCGTGAAAGCGTCGCCCCGCGCGCATCCTCACCTCTGGAGGACCGATGCGCAAAGGCATCCGCAACTGGGGCCCGCCGCTGCTGCTGATCTCACCGACCATCGTGCTGGTCGGCATCTTCGTCTACGTTCTCATTGGCGTGAACATCTCCACCGCCATGACGAAGGACTCGGCGCTGACAGCATCTGAGTTCGTCGGACTGCAGAACTTCACCGACCTGCTCACCGAGCCGCGTTTTCTGCACTCGCTGGCCAATCTCGGCATCTTCACCGTCTTCTTCATGGTCGGCACGATGCTCTTCGGCTTCATCTGGGCATGGATGCTCGACAAGGGCGTGACCGCCGAAGGCGCATTCCGCTCGATCTATCTGTTCCCGATGGCGGTCTCGTTTGTGGCATCCGGTGTCGTGTGGCGCTGGCTGCTCAGCTCTGCCCAGGGCGACCGCGCGTCGGGCCTGAACCGCCTGCTGCAATCGATCGGCTTGGGCAGCCTGCAGAACGATTGGTACAACGCCCCGTACTGGGGCATGGCAGCGATGGCGATGCCCGCCATCTGGCAGCTCGCCGGCTACGTCATGGCGCTGTTCCTCTCCGGCTTCCGCGGCATCCCCGAAGAACTGCGTGAAGCTGCCCGAATGGACGGCGCGAGCGAGTGGAAGCTGTACCGCCATGTCATCTTCCCCCAGCTGAGCCCGGTCGCCCTGTCGGCCCTGGTCATCGTCGCGCACATGTCGCTGAAGGTCTTCGACCTGATCATGGCCGTCACCGGATCGGTGTACATCACCGAGGTGCCGGCCACCTACATGTGGGTGGCCCTCACCGGTGCCGAATACGGCAAGGCGTCGGCGATCGCCACGATCCTGCTGCTGCTCGTGTGCATCTTCATCGTGCCGTACCTCATCTATACGGCTCGTGCGGAAAGGAAGGCCCGGCGATGACTGTCGCAACCGGAATCGAACGCCGCACGAACCTGGCCGGCAACATCCCGACCGCACACAAGGGTCGCGCCCGCGCGGGCCGCACCGTCAAGTACGTGCTGCTGCTGCTGTTCGTGGTCATCGTGCTCATGCCGGTGTACGTGCTGCTGGTGACGAGCCTGAAGGGGCCGTCCGACGTGTCGGCGGTGACCTCCTGGCGTCTGCCGTCGCGCTGGCCCTGGCAGGCCGGCCCCGACGGAGCGACCGGCTTCGACAACTGGACGATAGCGTGGCAGACCCTCGCCGCCCCGATCGGCCGCACGTTCCTGCTGGCGATCCCGGCCGCGATCATCTCGGCGATGCTCGGCTCGATGAACGGCTTCGTGCTCTCGCGCTGGAAGTTCCCCTACGCGAACATCGTGTTCACGCTGATCCTGTTCGGCATGTTCATCCCCTACCAGGCGATCATGGTGCCTCTCGTGCAGATGAAGACGTCGCTGGGCATGCCCAGCAGCATCGCGACTCTGCTGATCGTGCACATCATCTACGGTCTGCCCATCTGCACGCTGATCTTCCGCAACTACTACGAGGGTGTGCCCAACGAGCTCATGGAGGCCTCGCGGGTCGACGGCGCCGGCATGCTCAGCTCGTACTGGCGCATCATCCTGCCGCTGTCGCTGCCGGGTTTCGTCGTGACGATCATCTGGCAGTTCACCTCGGCGTGGAACGACTATCTGTTCGCCCTGTTCCTGTCCGACGCGAACCAGGGCCCGGTGTCGCTGTCGCTGGTGAACCTGTCGCAGGGCGCGCAGCTGTCGAACTACGGCGCGTCGATGGCCGGTGCGCTCATCGCCTCGCTGCCGACGCTTGTCGTATACATCATCCTGGGCAAGTACTTCATCGGCGGACTGATGAGCGGGTCGGTCAAGTCGTGACCGATCTCGCTCTGGCCGTCGACCTGGGCGGCACGAAGGTCGAGGCCGCCCTCGTCGACGACGCCGGAGCGGTGGTGCCGGGCACCCGGCACCGGCGGCCGACGGGTCCCGACGTCACCCCCGATCGACTGCAGGCGGCGCTCATCCAGGTGGTGCGCGGCGCCGCGCGCAACGCCGACGGGCCGGTGCGCGGCATCGGAATCGGCAGCGCCGGACCCATCGATCACGCCGCCGGAACGATTGCGCCGGTGAACATGACGAGCCTGCACGGGATGCCGCTGCGCGACGTGGTCGCCGACGCGGCGGCACGCGCGGGGCTCGGTGACGTTCCGGTGTGCCTCGGGCACGATGGCGGATGCCTCGCCCTGGCCGAGTCGTGGGTCGGAGTCACCCGCGAGGCCCGCGTGTCACTGGCCTTCGTCGTCTCGACCGGGATCGGCGGCGGATTCCTCATCGACGGCAGACTGTTCGCCGGAACCACCGGCAACGCCGGGCACCTCGGCCAGATGCACTCCGACGGCGGACTCTCGCTCGAGCAGGTCGCGTCGGGACCGGCGAGCGTCGCCTGGGCGCGGGCCCAGGGCTGGGCGGGCGACACGGGCGAAGAGCTCGCGCAAGCCGCGGCATCCGGCCACACCATCGCACGCGCGGCCGTCGAACGCTCGGCCGGCGCGATCGGGCGGGCGCTGGCCGACATCGCGGCGCTCGTCGACGTCGAGGTCTTCGCGGTCGGTGGCGGATTCTCGCACGTGGCCGAGGACTACGTCGAACTGATCGGCGCTGCGCTGCGGGATGCCGCATCCCTGGCCTACGCGCGCGCCGCGCGCGTGGTGCGCAGCGGGCTGGGCGGCGACGGTCCGCTGATCGGCGCCGCCGCGCTGGTGCTGCGGTCGGGGTCCTGAGCTGCGGTCGGGGAGCGTGTCACAGTAGGTGCGGGTGTTGGCTCCGGGAAGCCGCCGGTTGTGTGACACGGCGTAGGGGCGTGTCACGGTAGGTGCGGGATGCCGGTGGAGAAGCCGCCGGTTGTGTGACACGGCGTAGGGGCGTGTCACGGAAGGCGCGGGGGATGCCGGTGGGGAAGCCGCCGGTTGTGTGACGCGGTGCTCAGGGTGGGGTGGCAGCTGCGTGCGGTGGGACCTGCGGGATCCATCCGAGGGCATCTGTGCGTGTCACAGTAGGTGTGGGTTTGGCTCCGGGAAGCCGCTGGTTGTGTGACACGGTGCAGGGGCGTGTCACGGTAGGTGCGGGCTCAGCCCGAAGAGGTCGCCGGTTGTGTGACACGGTGCTCAGGGTGGGGTGGTGGCTCCGTGCGGTGGCAGCTGCGGCATCCATCCGGCGGCATCTCCGCGTGTCACAGTAGGTGCGGGTTTGGCTCCGGGAAGCCGCCGGTTGTGTGACGCGGCGCGGATGCGTGTCACAGAAGGTGCGGGCTTGGCTCTGCGAAGTCGCCGATTGTGTGACGCGGTGCTCAGGGTGGGGTGGCAGCTGCGGCATCTATGGTGATGGCCGCTATGCGTGTCACAGTAGGTGTGGGTTTGGCTCCGGGAAGCTGCCTGTTGTGTGACACGGCGTAGGGGCGTGTCACGGTAGGTGCGGGTTGTGGGCGAAGAGGTCGCCGGTTGTGTGACGCGGTGCTCAGGGTGGGGTGGTGGCTCCGTGCGGTGGCAGCTGCGGCATCCATGGTGATGGCCGCTATGCGTGTCACAGTAGGTGCGGGTTTGGCTCCGGGAAGCCGCCGGTTGTGTGACACGGCGTAGGGGCGTGTCACGGTAGGTGCGGGATGCCGGTGGGGAAGCCGCCGGTTGTGTGACACGGCATCCGTGGATGTCGCAGAACGTGCGGGTGCTGTTCAGTCGCGGTGGTGGCGCCGAATGTACTGCACGATGAATGCGACGAGCGTTCCGGCCAGAACGAGCGTCGTCACGGCGAAGAGCAGGTTCTGCTCGGGCGCGCTCATGTCTCGACGAGATCGGCGACCGAATCGACGATCTCATCGGGCCGGAACGGATATCGCTCCACATCGGCCCGGTCGCTGATCCCGCTGAGCACGAGCACGGTGTGCAGGCCGGCCTCGATGCCCGCGATCACGTCGGTGTCCATGCGGTCGCCGATCATGCCTGTGTTCTCGGAGTGCGCGCCGATCTGATTCATCGCCGAGCGGAACATCATCGGGTTCGGCTTGCCGACGACATAGGGCTCGCGTCCGGTCGCCTTCGTGATCAGGGCGGCGAACGATCCAGTCGCCGGAACGACACCCGATGGGGTGGGGCCGGTCGAGTCGGGGTTCGTGATGATGAAGCGCGCGCCCGCGTTGATGAACCGGATCGCCATCGTGATGGCCTCGAACGAATATTGCCGCGTCTCGCCCACCACGACGTAGTCGGGTTGGGTCTCGGTCATGATGAATCCAGCCTCGTGCAACGCTGTCGTCAGGCCTGCTTCGCCGATCACGAATGCCGAACCGCCCGGCATCTGCGACTTGAGAAACTGGGCGGTGGCAAGCGCCGAGGTCCAGATCCGTTCCTCCGGAACGTCCAGCCCCGAACGGCCGAGGCGCGCTGCGAGGTCGCGGCGCGTGTAGATCGGGTTGTTCGTCAGCACGAGAAAAGGTGTGCCGGCGTCACGCCACTGCGCGAGCAACTCGGCCGCACCCGGGATGGGACGGTTCTCGTGGACGAGCACGCCGTCCATGTCGGTCAGCCAGCAGGCGATATCGGCACGGGTCCGCATGCGGCCAGCCTAGCCGGGGCGGTGGGCTCACCGCGCGGCGCCGCCCCTCACCGCGCGCGGCCACGGCGCACCGTGCACCGCGCCCGACCCGGCGCAAACCGCGCGCCGCCGCCCCTCACCGCGCTCGACCCCCGCTCACCGCGCGCGATCTCGCCCACGTCACTGGGCGCGTCGCGAGGCGGGTCCCGCCGCTGGTCGCCCACACGCAATAGGCTCGAAGCGTGGCGCGGACGGCCTGGGATCCTCGACGCCTGCCCGACCTGACAGGCAGGCGTTACCTGGTGACCGGCTCCACGCGCGGTCTCGGATACTTCGCAACCGAGCAGCTCGTGCGTGCGGGCGCCCACGTGATCCTCACCGGACGCAACCCGAACCGGCTCGCGGCTGCGCACGCCGCCATCGAGAGACGGGTTCTGGATGCCGCGGCGCGCGGCTCGGGCGCTGAAGCGGCGGGCGGCGGCGAGGCGCGGCATCCCACTTCCGGCAGCCTCGAGACGCTGCTGCTGGACACCAGCAATTTCGGCTCCATTCGAGCGGCGGCAGCCACCGCGCGCACCCGCGGCCCCCTGCACGGCCTGCTGCTGAACGCGGGCATCGTGCATCCGCCCCGTACCCGCCAGACCGTGGGCGGACACGAATTGGTGTTCGCCACCAACGTGCTCGGCCACTTCTCGCTGGCCGGTGAGCTGCTGCAGAACCTCGCCGTGGTGGGCGGCCGAATGGTGTGGATCGGCAGCATGTCGACGCTGCTGGGCGACCACGAGCCGGTCGACCCCGAGCTGGTGAACGACTACACGCCGTGGCGGGCCTACGTGCAGTCGAAGGTCGCGACCACCGTGCTGGGCCTGGAGGCTGATCGGCGTTTGCGCGAGGCCGGCGTGCCGGTGGCGAGTCTGGTGGCGCATCCGGGATATGCGATCAGCGGACGCACCGCCGGGGTGCGCGGCGTGAACGAGCCATCCCGCATGACGCGGTTCATCGACAACCTGCAGGCGCCGATCTCGCAATCGAAGGAGCACGGGGCGCACGCGCTGGTGCGGGCACTGGCCGATGCCGACATCGAGGGCGGGCAGTTCTGGGGTCCGCGGTATCTCGTGCATGGAACCCCGCACCGCACCACCCCCGCCAAGCTGCTGCGCGATCCGGCCCTGGGCACGCGCCTGTGGGACTACTGCGAGAACGCGACGCGGGTGCGCTGGCCGTTCGAGAAGGCCGCCCGCGCCCGGCGGCGGCTGCGCTGATGGTCAGTACCACCTCGCCCCGGGAACGGTGGTGGGATGCCGCGACCCTGCGTTCCTGGGCGGTCGATGCGAACGACGGCATCATCGCCACTGCTGGCATCCTCGAGGGGTTCGCCGGCGCAGGCGCCTCTGACAACGTGCTCGTGGTCGCCGCCGCGGCCGCGACTGTCGCCGGCGCTCTGTCACTGGGCGGCACGACGTGGGCCGAGGCATCGGCCGAGCGCGAGGCGCAGTTGATCATCGCCGCCGAAGAGAGCGCGGCGCTGGCCGCGCATCCCGACGACGAGATAGCCGAGTTGACCGCATACTACGAGCGCAAGGGGCTGGATGCCGCACTTGCGCGCCAGGTCGCCGAGCAGCTGTCCGAACGCGACGCGTTGCGCGCACAACTGGAGAGCGAATACGGCATCGACGACGTGATGAGCATCGGCGAGACGGTCGGGGCCGGTGTCGGAGCGGGAGTGGCGTTCTTGGTGGGGGCGATCATTCCGCTGCTGATCACGATCTTCGTGCCCGGCGCCCTGGAGACGTGGGCGATTCTCATCGTGGTCGCGCTGTCGCTCGGCCTCATCGCGGTGATCGCCGCGCGCACCGGTCGGGTCTCGCTCACCCGCACTCTCGTGCGCTCGCTGAGCGTGGGCGTAGGCACCATGATCGTCAGCTGGCTCGTCGGGGCGTTGGTCTTCTGAGCCCGGCCGCGCCGCGGGCGCGCGCCGGTTGCCCGCGGATCAGGCCGTGAGCCAGACGGCATCGGCCGCGCCGGTGGGAACCGGCCGGGTGGCCCCGTCCACGTGCACCACGCCGGGGGCGCCCACCTCGACTTCGACGCCGATGTGCAGTCCGGCATCCTGCATCGCTCGCAGCACCTGCGGGTCACGGTCGCTCACGCGCAGCACTCGTCCCCGGTGTCCGGGCTCGGCGTCGCCGAGCAGCACGAACGCGGGGCGATGCACGTGCCCGTCGGCGTCGGGAATGGCGTCGCCGTGCGGATCGACCACGGGATGCCCCAGCAGCTCGTCGATCCCGGCGAGCAGGCGGTCGCTGAGAGCATGCTCGAGCACTTCGGCCTCGTCGTGCACTTCGTCCCACGCGTAGTCGAACTCGCGCACGAGCCAGGTCTCGATGAGTCGATGCCGCCGGATGATCGCCGCCGCGCGGCGCTCGCCGGCCGCCGTCAGTGCGATCGGCCCGTAGAGGCGGTGCGAGACCAGCCCCTGGGCGGCGAGCTTCTGCACCATCTCGGTGACACTCGAGGGAGCCAGCGACAGGTTGGCGGCCAGTTGCGACGGAGTGATCTGCTCGTCCTGCCACTCGGTGTGGTGGTAGATCGTCTTCAGGTAGTCGTCCGCGGCGGGAGAAGCCATCTTCCCAGGGTAGAGCGTCACTCGGCGGCCAGCAGAAGCACCAGCATCCCGTTGAGAACCACGAGAGCGAGGGATGCCGCGGCACCGAGCACCGTCGTGGTGACACGGTTGCGGAACCGGCCGAGCAAGGTGCCTCGCGAGGTGAGAACGACGAGGGGGATCAGCGCGAACGGAATGCCGAACGAGAGCACGACCTGGCTGAGGACCAGGGCCTGTGTCGGGTCGGCGTCCAGGCCCAGCAGCAGCAGCGCGGGGATGATCGAGACGAGCCGGCGCACCAGCAGTGGAATGCGGGTGCACAGCAGTCCGTGCATGATCTCGGCACCGGCATAGGCGCCGACCGAGGTGCTGGCCAGGCCACTGGCCAGCAGACCCACCGCGAACAAGGTCGCCACGACCGGTCCCAGATCGTCGTGCAGGGCGGCGTATGCGCCGGCCAGTGTGTCGGTGCCCGCGACGCCGGCGAGATTGGCGGCGGCCAGCAGCAGGATGGCCACGTTCACGGCTCCGGCGATGAGCATCGAGATCGACACGTCCCAGCGGGTGGCGCGCAGCAGACGGGGGATCGGCGTCGGGTCTGCCCCGAACCTGTCGCGGGTCAGTGCGGAATGCGCATAGATCGCGTGCGGCATGACGGTCGCCCCGAGAATGGATGCCGCCAGCAGCAGCGATCCCGAGCCCTCGAACCGTGGCACCAGACCCCCGGCAACGCCCGCCGCCGACGGCGGAGCCACGAACACTCCGGCCACGAACCCGACGGCGATCACCGCGACCAGCCCGATGATGACGAACTCGAAGGTGCGCGCACCGTGGCGGGTCTGCACCACCAGCAGCCCGAGCGAGACGAGCGCGGTGACTGCTCCGCCCCACACCAGCGGCAGGCCGAACAGTAGCTGCAGGGCGATGGCGCCGCCGATCACTTCGGCCACATCGGTCGCCATCGCGACCAGCTCGGCCTGCAGCCAGTAGGTGCGCCGCGCCCACGGTCGGCGAATGCTCTGGCCGAGCACTTCGGGCAGGCTGCGGCCGGTGACCAGGCCGAGCTTGGCGGACAGGTACTGCACGAGCCACGCGATGAGGTTGGCCAGCACGACGACCCAGACCAGCAGATAGCCGTACTTCGCGCCGGCGGTCATGTTGCTCGCGACATTGCCGGGGTCGAGGTAGGCGACGCCGGCGACGAGGGCGGGGCCCAGCATCCATACCCGCCGACGGCTCGGCGAGGGCGCCCGCCCGCCGGCGCGGGTCGGGGTGGCGCCGGGTGCGCCGGGCGCGTGGGATGCCACCGCCCCTCGTATGCGGCGTGTCGCCTCCCCACTCTTCGGGACGCTCGGGACCGCTTTCGGCATACCGAAATCGTAGCTCTGTTTTCGGTACGCCGAAAGGTGGGTTTCCTCCCCGGGTCGCCGCGCACGTCCAGTCGGCGCGGGCGGGGCGGGGCGGGCCGCGGGTGCCGATGTGCGGTTAGCCTGGAGCGGTGACCGACGAGCCGACGACCGACCGCAGCGAGCCCGTCGAGCAGGTCGGCGACGCCGCGCCCGCGGGCGACCGGCCAGCGCCCACGCACGGGGTCGGGCCGTGGCCGGGCGGTGAGACGCAGTGGCCGAGCGACCCGCGCTACGACCCAGACCTGCTCGCGCACGGCGACCGTCGCAACGTGATCGACCGGTACCGGTACTGGAGCATGGACGCCATCGTTGCCGAGCTCGACACGCGGCGGCATCCCTTCCATGTCGCCATCGAGAACTGGCAGCACGACATGAACATCGGGTCGATTGTGCGCAGCGCGAATGCGTTTCTCGCCGACACCGTGCACATCGTGGGGCGCCGCCGTTGGAACCGCCGCGGCGCCATGGTCACCGACCGCTACCAGCACGTCGAGCACCACGAAGACGTCGCCGCCTTCGCGCGGTGGGCGGATGCCGCATCCTTGCCGATCATCGCCATCGACAATGTGCCCGGATCAGTGCCGGTGCACGACGCCGAGCTGCCCGAGCGGTGCGTGCTGTTGTTCGGTCAAGAGGGGCCGGGGCTGTCGCCAGAAGCAGTGGATGCCGCGTCGGCCGTGGTCGAGATCACGCAGTACGGCTCCACCCGGTCGATGAATGCGAGCGCCGCGGCCGCGGTGATCATGTATGAATGGTGTCGGCGCTGGGCCTGATCAGGCCTGGTCTGCGCCGAACACGCGCTTGGCGATCGCCTGCACATCGCGGTCGAGCGTGTCGAAACGTTGGTCCAGGCGATGGATCTCGGCGCGGACGCTGCCGATCTCGGCGGTCACCGTATCGCGCACGCTCGCGATTTCGCTGCGCACACTGCCGACCTCGCTGCGCACGCCGCTGATCTCGCTGCGCACGACCCGCACGAACATCGTCGACATGAGCGTGAGCATGCCGAACAGCCCAGCGGCAAAGACGCCGATGAGCGTCCATACCTGAGGTTCGTTCACAGTCAGCACCCCTTCATTCTCGCTCGGATGTTCCGATTCTGCCAGCGATGGTGTGGCGACCATGTGACGACCGTACGGAACGCGGCGGATCTGTGGAGAGCGAGTGACGGGCGCAGGCTGGGGAGGAAAAGTCCACGCGCACGCACGTGGTGCCCACGGGGGTGCGAGCTACGCCGGCTGCGTCATCCACGCGGGCCGGCGAATGCGCCAGCCCAGCGTGACCAGGCGCGCCAGCATGTAGACACCGAAGAACGCGACCGCCAGCCAGGCCAGTCCTGCCGCGCCACCGGGATGCCACAGCCACAGCCCGATGAGCACCGGCACGTACACGACGAGGTTGAGCCCGCCGGCGATTGCGAGGTAGCGGGCGTCGTTGGCCCCGATGAGCACGCCGTCGAGCACGAACACTATCCCGCAGATCGGCTGGGCCACTGCGAGTACTATCAGCGCGGGCTGTACCATCGCCGCGACCGCGGCGTCGCCGGTGAACACCAGCCCGATCCACGCCGACAAGCCGCCGATCACGACGCCCACGATCACCCCGAACCAGGCTCCCCACGCCAGCGTGCGGCGGAGCACGCGGCGCACCTCGCTGGTCGAGCCCGAACCCAGCCCCTTGCCGATCAGCGCCTGCGCGGCGATGGCCAGAGCGTCCAGGGCGAACGCCGCGGTCGAGAACATCGTGAAGGCGACCTGCCAGCCGGCCAGCTCATGCGTGCCGAAGGCCGTTGCCACCGCCACCGTCGACAGCAGCGCCAGTCGCAGTGAGACCGTGCGCAGGAACATCCACACGCCAGAGCGGGCCGAACCGCGCACGCCCTCGCGTTGCGGACGTACCGAGGCACGATGTCGGTGCGCCAGCCGCCCCACGACCACCACATACGCACCGACCATCGCCCACTGCGCCACGACCGTGCCGGCGGCCGAGCCGGAGATGCCCCAGCCGAGACCGTAGATGAACGCCCAGTTCAGCAGTGCATTCGCTGCGAAACCGGTGCCGGCGATCCACAGCGGCGTCACCGTGTCTTGCATTCCGCGCAGCAGCCCGGTGGCGGCGAAGACGATCAGCATCGCCGGAAGACCCCACATCGAGATACCGAGATAGGCCTCGGCATCGGCGGCGACGTCGGCGCCCGCACCGAACATGCCGACCAGCGCGGGCGTGCCGAGGTAGCCGGCCAGGGCCAGCAGTGCCCCGAGCCCGAGGGCGAGCCACATGCCGTCGATGCCCACCGACACGGCGCGCGTCGGGTCACCGGCGCCGAAACGTCGGGCCACCGCCGGGGTGGTCGAGTACGCCAGGAACACCATGAGCCCGACGATCGTCTGCAGAATCGCGGATGCCACGCCCAACGCCGCGAGCGGCACGACGCCCAGGTGCCCGACGAGCGCGGAATCGATGATCAGGAACAGAGGCTCGGCGATGAGAGCGCCCAGCGCCGGAACGGCGAGCCGCAGGATGTCGCGGTTCATCGTGTCGGCCGGGCTCACATACCGAGCCTACGGGGAGGGTTGCGGCCTGCCCAGTATGCGCATTCGCTTGGCGTCTGTTCAGAGGAGCCTGACAGCCCGAGCCGTCGCGTCCACTCGCGACTAGCGTCGCGGGTGCGAACTGATTCCAGTCCGTCCTCGCCACGCCGGCCGTCTTTCATACCCGACTCGACGCGACACAGGCAACGCACACGCGAGGAGAGTGCATCATGCATGCGCAATGGATCGGTCAAGGAACCCGCGGTCGTCCCCGGCCCCTTCGCACGATCGCCGTGGTGGCGATCGCGGGAGCAGCGGTGGTGGGGCTGAGCGCCTGCAGCGGCGGCTCGGGCGGTGGAGGTTCGGGTGGCTCGACCGGCAACGCCGCCGGCAGCACCCCCAGCGCCGCACCGGGCAACGCCGAGAAGGGCACCATCACCTGGTGGGCCAGCCCCATCACCACCAGCGGCACCGATCCACGTACGGTCCTGATCAGCGCGTTCGAGAAGGCGCACCCGGGCATCACCGTCACGCTGCAGTCGGCCCCGAACGACACCGACACGAACCGCGCGACGCTGACGACGCAGATCTCCGGCGGAGGCGGCCCCGACGTGTACATGGGCGACGTCATCTGGCCGGCCCAGTTCGGCGCGCATCAGCTGGCCGTGCCGCTGTCGCAGTACCTGCCGCAGAGTTACTGGAACACCTTCGCGTCGGGTCTGGTCGACGGCGCCACCTATCAGAAGCAGGTGTACGGCGCCCCGTTCTTCGAGGATCAGGGCTTCTTGTATTACCGCAGCGATCTGCTGAAGAAAGAGGGCCTGTCGGTGCCCACCACCTGGGAACAGCTGGTCTCTGACGCGAAGAAGGTGCAGGCAGCCGGCGACGTGAAGTACGGCTACGTCTTCCAGGGTGCCGACTACGAGGGCGCGACCTGCAACTACATGGAGTTCCTGGCCGACGCCGGCGGGACCGTGCTCAACGACGACCAGACCGCCTCGACGCTCGACTCGGATGCCGCGGTGAAGGCACTCACGTTCGAGCAGTCGTTGGTGACCGACGGTATAGCGCCCAAGGCCTCGTCGACCTACCAGGAAACGCAGGCGATGAACGCTTTCGTCGCCGGTGACGCGCTGTTCCTGCGCAACTGGGACTACGCGTACGGGCAGTCACAGGGCAGCGGTTCGAAGGTCGTCGGCAAGGTCGGCGTGGCCCCGATGCCCACCTTTGCGGGGCAGCCGACCCCGGGGTACTCGAACATCGGCGGCTGGAACCTGTACGTCAACCCGCACAGCAAGAACATCGCCGCTGACCTGACCTTCATCCAGTGGATGACCGGCACCGACGCGCAGACCACGCTGGGTACACAGTTCAGCGAGATCCCGACCAACGCCAGCGTGCGTTCCTCATCGGCGGTGCAGGGCAAGAACCCGGTGCTGGCGATCGTGTCGCAGACAAAGCTGGTTCCGCGGCCGGCGCAGACGCCGGATTACCCGCAGGTGAGCAAGGCCATCTACACGGCCGTCAACGGTGTGCTGGCAGGTTCGGCGCAGCCCAAGAGCGCGATAGCCACGGCCAGCAAGCAGATCGATTCGGCACTGTCCGGCGGCCTTTAGCGGGCCCGCGCCGACGAGGCTGACCGTGACCGGTCTGCAGACGGCCGAAGGCACCCGCGCCACGCGCGCGCGGGTGCCGCGTCCGCCGCGCCATCGTCCCGATGCGCTGCACCGTGCGCAGGCGCGCCTGGGCTGGCTGTTCTCGGCGCCGGCGCTCTTCGTGATCGGGGCGGTCACCGTCTTCCCTGTCGTGTTCTCGGTGGTGCTCAGCCTCAGCCACGTCAATGTGCTGGGCAGCGGGTTTCGGATCGACGGGTTCACCCTCGACAACTACGGCACGATCTTCACCGCGCCGGTCTGGCAGTACGCGCTGGTGTTCACCGTCGGCTACACGGTGATCACCGTGGCCGTCGAACTCGTCTTGGGCACGCTCATAGCGTTGGTGCTGGAGAGACTCGAGGTCTTCCGCGGGTGGATGATGGCCATTCTGCTGATCCCGTGGTCGCTGATCACGGTGATCTCGGCCACGCTGTGGGGCTACATCTACGATCCGACCAACGGCATCGCCGACGCCATCTTCCAGTCGTTGGGCCTGGGCTCGCCGGTGATCCTGGGCACTCCGGCATCCTCGATCGTCGCGATGATGATCGCGGATGTCTGGAAGACGACGCCGTTCGTCGCGATCATCGTGCTGGCAGGGCTGGTGATGCTGCCGCGCGACGTGTACGAAGCCGCAGAGATGGATGGCTGCACGGGCTGGCAGACGTTCTGGCGGATCACCGTGCCGCTGCTGCGACCGACCATCGCGCTGGCTGTGTTGTTCCGGGTGCTGCAGGCATTCGGCGTGTTCGACCTGCCGTTCGTGCTCACCCAGGGTGGGCCGCAGAACGCGACGACGTCGCTGGCGATCCTGGGGTATCAGGTCATGTTCAGCGATCTGAAATTCGGGGCCGGCGCGGCCGTGGCCACCACGACCGCGGCCCTGGTGGTGATCGGCTGCCTGCTGTTCCTGCGGGTGGTCCGCGCCCAGGTGTCGGAGACCGAGGACTGACATGCGCAGGCGCACGACGGCCGGACGCTGGGGACTGGCGATCAGCACGGCGGTGATAGCGATCTTTGTGCTGGCGCCGATCTACTGGATGGTCGCGACGAGCTTCAAGACGCCCGCGGCTGTTTCGGCCGCGCCGCCCCAGCTGTTCCCCTCGCCGGCGAGCGTGGAGAACTATCTCATCGCGTTCGTCGACCACGGCTTCGGCCGCTACATCCTCAACTCGGTGATCGTCTCGGTCGCCGCGACCGCGCTGGTTCTCGTGCTGGGCACTCTGGCCGGTTACGCCCTGGCCCGGCTGGGGATGCGCGCCACTTTCACGATCATGGTGCTGCTGCTGGTGCTGTCGGTGTTCCCGCTGATAGCACTCATCGCACCGTTGTACCTGCTGATGCGCACGGTGGGCTGGCTGAACAGCTATGAGGCGCTGATCATCCCGTATACGGCACTGAACCTGCCGTTCGGCATCTGGATTCTGCGCAATTACTTTCTCGGGGTGCCCAAGGAAGTGGAGGAGAACGCGCGGCTCGACGGAGCATCGGCGATGCGCACGTTGTGGTCGGTCGTGCTGCCGATGGCGCTGCCGGGGCTGTTCACCGCCGGTATCTTCGCGTTCACCGCCTGCTGGACCGAGTTTCTCATGGCGCTGTCGTTCAACAGCGCCGACGAGTTCCGCACCATCCCGGTCGGCATCGCCCTGTTCGGCAACGCACACGTCACTCCGTACGGCGCCATCTTCGCCGCCAGCGCGGTCGCGGTGGTGCCCATCGCGATCCTCGTCCTGGTGTTCCGCCGCTCGGTGGTCTCGGGGCTCACCTCGGGGGCGGTGAAGGGCTGACGCCGCTGCATTCGCCCGCCGACATTGGTCGGCCTCGCCCGATACTGTTCACGGGGAGGCGTAGATGCGACGGAACGTCGGAGGCAGAACCGCGCTCGGCCGAGAATTGCGCAGAGGGATGCCGCGCTGGGCACGCGTCGCAGCATCGGTGCTCGCGCTGCTCGTCGGGGCGGCCATCATCACGCGGCCGACGACGTCTCTGGCGGTGCTCGCCCTGCTCATCGGTGCGGGCTTCGCACTCACCGGAGTGCTCGTGCTCGTCGACGAGAACCGTCGTGGGCACGTCGCGCTCGGGCTGGCGTGGATCGTCGTCGGCGCCGTGCTGCTCGCACTGCCGGGGCTCACCGTGCGCGCCACGGCGCTTTTCGTGGGGATCGCGCTGATCGTCGACGGTGCGGCATCCGTCGTCGGTGCCTTTTCGCGACGGATCGGTGCCGACGAGCGGATCTCGCGCGCGCTGCTGGGAGTGGCCGGCGTCGTGTTCGGCGTGCTGGCGCTCTCATGGCCCGACGTCACCTTGCTCGTGGTGGCGGTCGTCTTCGGTGCACGCCTGGTGATCCTCGGCCTGGTCGGGCTGTGGCGGCTCTGGACAGCAGGCAGCGCACCGAACCGCGGCATCCCGAACCGCGGCGTCCCGAATCGCAGCCTGCCGCGGCGGTGGCTGCGCACGCTGGGCGCCGTGCTGGCCGTCGTGGTGGCGGTGGCCGCGGCCGGAATCAGCAGTGCTCTGCACGGTGGGTCGATCGCCGTCGATGACTTCTACGCGGCCCCGCGCACAGTGCCCTCCGAGCCCGGGCAGCTGATTCGCGCCGAGCCGTTCACGCGCGACGTGCCTGCCGGGGCACGGGGGTGGCGCATCCTGTACACGACGACGGGCGAAGACGACCGTGCAGCCGTCGCGAGTGGTCTGGTCGTGGTCCCCGACGGCGACGGTCGTTGGCCGGTGATCGACTGGAACCACGGCACCACCGGATTCGCGCGCCAGTGCGCACCGTCGCTGCAGGAGCACCCGTTCGAATCGGGCGCATTGTTCCTGCTGCCGCAGATCATCGAGAACGGGTGGGCGCTGACGGCCACCGACGACATCGGCCTGGGTACCGCCGGGCCGCATCCCTACCTGATCGGGGTGCCCACCGCGCACGCGTCGCTCGATGTCGTGCGCGCAGCCCGGCAGCTGACCGACGCACACCTGGGCGACCAGACCGTGGTGTGGGGGCATTCGCAGGGTGGGGGAGGCGCGCTGTGGACGGGAGCTCTGGCGAGCTCGTATGCGCCGGATGTGCCGTTGTCGGGCGTGGCCGCGCTGGCCCCCGCCGCCAATCTGCCCGCCTTCGTCGAGACCATCCAGACCATGGTGGGCGGCAGCATCTTCGGGTCTTTCGTGGCGTCGGCCTATACGGCCGCGTACCCGGATGTGACATTTCGCGAGTACATCCGCCCGGGAGCAGAGGTCACCGTCCGTGCGCTGGCCTCGCGGTGCCTGGCCGAGCCAGGCACCGCCGTCTCGGTGCTCACGCTGCTGGGACTCGCGCGCGATCCCGAGCTGTTCGCCCAGAGCCCCGAAACGGGTCCGTTCGCCCGCCGCCTGGCACAGAACATTCCCCCCGCCGTGGGAGATGCGCCGCTGCTGATCGCGCAGGGGAGCGCCGATTCCATCATCCTTCCCGCCGCGCAAAGCGCCTACGTCGATGACCTGTGCGCGGCCGGCCGCGCGGTCGACTACCGCAGCTATCCCGGTCTGGACCACCTCGCGCTCGTCGCCGCGGATTCTCCGCTCGTGCCCGAGCTGATGCAGTGGACCCGCGACCGGTTCGACGGGGTTCCGGTGGCTGCGGGATGCGAGCGCCGCGGCTGAGCGGCATATCCTGGAACGCATGACCGAAACCTCCCGATCGGGTCTGGAGACGAGCGCTTTCAGCGCCGACATCCGCCCGCAGGACGACCTTTTCCGCCACGTCAACGGCAGCTGGATCGAGTCCACCGAGATCCCCGATGACAAGGCGCGCTGGGGCTCGTTCCATTTCCTCGCCGAGCAGGCCGAGATCGACGTGCGCGCCATCATCGAAGAGTCGCAGAACGCCGAGCCCGGCACCGAGACGCGCAAGATCGGCGATCTGTACGCGAGCTTCATGGACACCGAGCGCATCGCCGCGCTGGGCACCGAGCCGATCGCCGCGCAGCTGGCCGCCGTCGATGCCATCGATTCGATCCCTGCCTTTCTCGCGGCCGTCGGCCGTCTCGAGCGCGACGGCGTGGGCGGGCTCATCGACCTGTACGTCGAACCCGACCCGGGAAACCCCGAGCGCTACGTGCCCTTCTTCATCCAGAGCGGCATCACCCTGCCCGACGAGAGCTACTTTCGCCTCGACAACTTCGCCGACACCCGCGACGCCTACCGCGCGCACATCGCGCGTCTGCTCGAGCTGGCCGGCGTCGCCGAGGCGGCCGATGCCGCAGACCGGATCTTCGCCCTCGAGACCGAGGTCGCATCCCACCACTGGGACAACGTGCGCAGCCGTGACGCCGTCGAGACCTACAACCTCAAGACGTGGGACGAGGTGCAGGAGCTGGCCGGCGTCGACCTGACGCCGTGGCGCGATGCGGTCGCGGCCGGGCACGATGACGCATTCGCCGAGATCGTCGTGAGCCAGCCGAGTTTCATCGAGGGGCTCGGTTCGCTGCTGGTCGCCGAGCGTCTCGACGACTGGAAGGCGTGGCTGCGCTTCAAGATCGTGCACGGTGCCGCGTCGTTCCTCACCGACGCGTTCGTCGATGAGAACTTCGCGTTCTACGGCACGCAGCTGACCGGGGTGCCGGTCAACCGCGAGCGCTGGAAGCGCGGCGTGGGCATCGTCGAGGCGGCGTTGGGTGAGGCGGTGGGCCGCGTCTACGTCGAGCGGCACTTCCCGCCGGCGGCGAAAGAGGCCATGGACGAGCTGGTCGCCCACCTCATCGAGGCGTACCGCGCGTCGATCTCGGCGCTGGAGTGGATGAGCCCCTCCACCCGCGAACGTGCCCTGGCCAAACTCGACTCGTTCACCCCGAAGATCGGCTACCCGGTGAGCTGGCGCGACTACTCGACGCTGCAGATCGACGCCGGCGACCTGGTCGGCAACGTCCGTCGTGCGCACGCATTCGAGCATGACCGTCAGCTCGCCAAGGTCGGGCAGCCGATCGACCGCGACGAGTGGTTCATGACGCCGCAGACGGTCAATGCCTATTACAACCCGCTGATGAACGAGATAGTGTTCCCGGCGGCGATCTTGCAGTACCCGTTCTTCGATGCGCAGCGGGATGCCGCAGCCAACTACGGCGGCATCGGCTCGGTCATCGGACACGAGATCGGGCACGGGTTCGACGACCAGGGCAGCCGGTTCGACGGCGACGGCAAACTCGCCGACTGGTGGACCGACGCCGACCGCGCCGCCTTCGAGGAACGCACCAAGAACCTCATCGCCCAATACGACGCGCTCGTGCCGGTCGGGCTGAGCGAGGAGCACCACGTCAACGGTGCGCTCACGATCGGCGAGAACATCGGCGACCTGGGTGGGCTCGGCATCGCCATCAAGGCGTATGCGCTGTCGCTGGATGGCGCGCAAGCCCCCGAGATCGACGGGTTCAGCGGCATCCAACGACTGTTCCTGAGTTGGGCGCAGGTGTGGCGACAGAAGGGGCGGGATGCCGAGACCATCCGGCTGCTGACGATCGACCCGCACTCGCCCAACGAGTTCCGCTGCAACCAGATAGTGCGCAACGTCGATGCTTTCTACGACGCGTTCGAGGTCACCGAGAGCGACACGCTGTGGCTGCCGGCCGATCAGCGTGTGACGATCTGGTGACGAATCGCCGTCACGGCAGGTCGGCGGCATCCCGTGCCTGACAATTGAAGAGTCGCGCGCGCAGCAGCGCGCGTGAATCCCCCTCGAACATCGTGGAAGGACACCAGTGGGCACGCCCCCAGAGCCCCAACGGGACACGGCGCCGCTTCGGGGGACGCGGCGTGGAAACAGTCGACTGCCGAGGAGGGCGGCAGTCGGCAGACGCACCTTCAGCTCGACGCTGAAGGCGCTGGACGAACTCGCCCGCTCGGGCGCGCAGGTCTCGGTGCGCATCGACGACCTCGACCGCGGCACGCCCGTGCTCAGCGGCGACGATTTCGTCACACTGCCGGTGGCAGGTCTGGGTGTCGTTCCGCTGCTGGTCGAGGTCGCGGCCCAGATCGAGGCGGGCACCCTCGACGCCCTCGAGATCGTCGACCGCAACGCTGTCGACCGAGTCGAGGGCGGTGGAGTGTGGCAGCACCTGAAGGCGCCGGCGCTGCCGGTCGCCGACCTCGCCGTGCTCGCCGCCGCCGCCGGCGACGGAACCGCGGCCAACGCCCTGATCACGCGCGTCGGCTTACCGGCGGTGCGAGCACGTATCGAGCAGCTGGGGCTGGCGCGTACGGCGCTGCTCGACCGCTTCCGTGACAAGCGGGGGCCGGATGACGCACCGCACGTCGCGCTGGGCACGACGCGTGAGTTCGCACAGCTGTTCGCCGCCCTCGTGAACTCCGAGGTCGTCAGTGCGGGCGTGAGCGCCCAGGTGGCCGAGTGGCTGAGCCTGAACCACGATCTGTCGCTGGTGGCCTCGGCGACGGGGCTGGACCCTTTCGCCCACTTCAACGACGAGCACGGGTTGCTGTTCATCAACAAGACCGGTCAGGCGCCGGGCGTGCGCGCCGAGGCGGGCGTGATCGCCGGCCCCCGGGCCGGTCTGTCGTATGCGCTGACGGTGTGCTTCGACGATCTGTCGATCTCACACCGGCTGCGCGCGCACGACGCCTTCCGGGTGCTGGGTGTCGAGCTCATGGAGTTCGTGTTCTGACCGGCCATGCGGCTGCAGCTGCGCGCCGAGCGCGATTGTCGTGGGCCGAAGCCCCGAAGGATCGACGCTCAGCGCGGCTGTGCTGTCATCTCACTCAGCAAAAGTGACTTTCAAAATGCGCCGAACCGTGGTACACATGTGAGCGAAGCGGCCGCGATGGCCGTACCCGACGGCAAGGAAGCCCACTCGCATGACCACACCTGCATCCGCTGCGGCGGACACCGACACCTCCGAACAGAGCTGGCCGAATCCGCGCGGCGGGTTCCTGTTCTTCCTCGGCCTCGCTGCCATCGGCATGGGAATGGGGCAACTCGTCCCCGCCGTGCTGACTCTGACGCTGAAGGCCAACCTCATCGATCCGGACAACGCCACGACGATCCTGTCGGTCGCGGTCGCCGTCAGCGCCATCTGCGCGCTCATCGCCGCGCCGATCTTCGGCCGGGTCAGCGACCGCATCACCTGGCGCACCGGGCGGCGTCGCCCGCTGCTGTTCCTCGGCGCGATCCTGTTCGCGATCGGTGCGCCCGTGAGCTATGCCGCGCCCGGCGTCGGCATGCTCGTGGTCGGCGGCATCTTCACGATGCTCGGCGCCGCGGCTGTGATGGTCGCCTGCACGGCCATCCTCGCCGATCAGTACGAGCCCAAGCGCCGTGGCCCGGCGTCAGCCCTCGTCGGACTGAGTCTGCCTGTGGGCGCTGTCATCGGCCTGTTCCTGGCCAATCTCGTCTCGGGCTCTCTGCTGGCCCAGTTCCTCATCCCGGCGGGCATCGCGGTGGTCGGCGCCATCTTGCTGGCGATCCGGCTGAACGACCGCGTCATCACGAAGGCCGAGGTCCCCACCCTCACCGCGCGCGACTTCTTCGGTACGTTCTGGGTCAACCCGGTCAAGCACCCCTCGTTCGGCTGGGCATGGTGGAGCCGACTGCTGATCTTCTTCGGCGTGGCCGCCGTGCAGGCCTACCAGGCCTTCTACCTGATCCTCGCGCTGGGCTACTCGCCCGAGACAGTCTCCGGTGCCGTGTTCCTCTCGACCCTGGTCCTCACCGTGTTCGCGCTCGTCTTCGCGCCTCTTGCCGGCAAGATCTCCGACCGCATCGGACGTCGCAAGCCGTTCGTCGTGGCCGCGGCGCTCATCTTCGCGGTGGGGTTGGTGGTGGTCACCTTCGCCCACGATTTCCCGATGTTCCTGGTCGCGATGGGCATCATCGGACTCGGACAGGGCGTGTACATGGCGGTCGACCTCGCGCTGGTCAGCGAGATCCTGCCGAACCAGAAGGACATCGCCAAGGACATGGGCATCATGGGTCTCGCGTCGTCGCTGCCGTCGTCGCTCGTGCCGGCGGTCGCTCCGGTGCTGCTGGCCATCGGCGCCTCTGCGACGAACCCGCAGAACTTCCCGGCGCTGTTTCTCACCGGCGCCATCGCGGGACTGATCGGAGCCATCCTCATCCTGCCGATTCGCGGCACCCGGTAGCGTCGGCGTCGCTCCGGTCACGAGTAGGCTGTGCCTAACAATCGTGACCGGAGCGACATGGACGTCAGCATCCCGACCCTGCGCTACTTCTGCGCTCTCGCCGACCACCTTCACTTCGGTGCGGCCGCCGAGAGCCTGAACATCTCGTCGCCCTCTCTCAGCCAGCAGATCTCGCGACTTGAGCGGCTGGTCGGCGAGCGGCTGTTCGATCGCACGTCTCGTGAGGTCGCCCTCACCGATGCCGGCCGGGCCCTGCTGCCGCAGGCGCGTCGCGTAGTCGATGCCCATGACGAACTGACCGCCTGGATCGCCGCGCGGCACGGCCGGACATCACCGGCACTGCGCATCGGTCTGGTCGCTGCCGGGGCCGGACCGCTCACCACTGCGGCGATCATGAGTGCCGTGCAGCAGATCCCCGACCTGCGGCTCGAGATGCGCAAGGTGGGATTCTTCGACGCCGAGGCGGAGCTGACCGCCGACCGGGTCGACGCGGTTTTCGCGCCGGCGCCGCTGCCCCTTGACGAACGCAGTGTGCAGGCCACACCGCTGTGGAGCGAACCGCGCGTGCTGATCGTCTCTGCGGCGCATCCGCTGGCGGGGCGGGATGCCGTCACTATCGGCGAACTCGGCGACGAGACGTTCATCGCCGTGTCCGGGGGCGATCCCGACGCCCTCGCGTGGTGGCTCGTGGATCCTCGACCAGACGGCACGCATCCGGCCGTCGGCGCCTTGGCGCAGGACATGGACGGAATTCTCGAGCTCGTCGCCGCGGGCGTCGGGGTGAACATCGCCGCCTCATCAGCGGCCACGCACTATCGGCGCCCGAACATCGCATTCATTCCGATCGTCGACATCGAACCGGCCACTGTCCTGCTGTGCACGCGGCGACGCGTGTCGCCGACGGTCGCCGCGTTCGTCGAGATAGTGCTCACCGAATCGCAGAAGCCGGTCGCCGGCGCGTGAGCGGTCAGGACAGGTGACGCCGCACGATGTCGGCATAGACGCGCGCGCTCGGCTTCGGGGTGCGCGCAAACGTCTCGCGGTCGACGGTATGCAAGCCCAGGTGCCGGGAGTAGCCGAAGATCCACTCGAAGTTGTCCAGCAGCGTCCAGTGGCAGTACCCGAGCACCGGCACTCCGTGCTCGATCGCCGTGAACAGCTCGGCGATGGCCGGCTCGAGCATTCCGGCGCGGAGTGCGTCATCGTCGGTGCTGACCCCGTGTTCGGTGACGAGCACGGGGACCCCGCTGATCTGATGGGCGTATTCGACCGCGCCGCGCAATGACCCCGGCTCAATGGCCGTCCCCATCTCGTTGACGGGAACGCCGGATGTCGGAGGTATCACGCCCTCGGGTCCATAGACGAGACGCTCGTAGTTCTGCACCCCCACGAAATCGTCTTCGGCGGCCAGCTGCAGCCAGTAGTCGTACACCTCGGCGCGCTTGCGGTCGCGGAGGGCCTCGCCGCCAGCGATCGCGACGTCGTCGACCATCGCCAGGCTCAGACCCACCGGCAGATCGGGGCGATGGCGCTTGATCACCGTCCGTGCCGCGCGATGCGCGGCAGTCATGCCGGCGCGCATTCCGGCGAAGTCTTCGGGCAGCATCACGTTGCCCGCCCGATAGCGTTGCACTCCGGCGGCGGTGCTGGCAGCCTGAAGCGTCGCACGCTCGAGTTCGGCGACGATCGGCGGCAGATCGGCCCACGTCAGCATTTCGGGCAGATCGGGTTCGTTGAAGGTGATCGCCACGGCGATGCGGTCGCCCAAGCGCCGCATCACGGTGTCGACGAACCGTGCGAACAGCATCGGTGCCTCGGGGTCGAGCCAGGCCGAGCGACGTGCGAACCAGTGCGGCGCGGTGAAGTGGCTGAAGGTCACCAGCGGCGCGAGGCCGCGGGCGCGGCATCCATCGACGAACGCCTCGTAGTGGGCGAGGGCGTCCGGGGAGAACTCACCCTCAGTGGGCTCGACGCGTGCCCATTCGATGGAGAAGCGGTAGGCGTTCAGGCCCATCTGCTGGGCCAGGTCGAGGTCGGTCTCCCACAGCTCCCAGCTGTTGCAGGCTTTGCCTGAAGGGGTCTGGAAAACGGTGGGAGACACGTGCTCCAGAAACCAGGTGTCGCTGTGGATGTTCTCGCCCTCGTTCTGGTGGCCGGCAGTGGCCACCCCCCACAGAAAGTCGATGCCTGCGGTCTCGCTCATCCGTCAGGTCTACCACAGTCGACGGATCAGATGAAAGTCACTTTCGTACAATGAATAGTCTGCCGTGATCGATAGGCCCTGCCTAACGGGCTGTAGGCAGATCGAACTGGCTTCGGACCGCCCGATCTCGCACTATGAAGACAGCCGTATCAACAAGGAGGTTGAAAGATGTCCCTCGACGAAGCCACGTCAACGACGCACCCGCACGCCGGAATCCTGCCCGGAAAACCCGCCCCGTTCTTTCTCGCGCCCGGTGGCGGTGAGAAGAGCGTCGTGTTCGACACGCTGTTCACCGTGCTGCTGACCGGCGACGAGACGAACGGGCAATACGACGTGTTCACCTGTGATGGCAACGCGGGCCAGATCATCCCCGCGCACGTGCACCTCGACACGAACGAGATCTTCTTCATCACCAACGGCGCCGTGCACGTCTGGATGGACGACGAGAACGGCTTCAAGCGCGACGAGGTGCTCACCCCTGGCGGGTTCGGGTACGTGCCGCAGGGGGTGATCCATGCGTTTCGCATTGAGTCGGCCGACTCGCGCATTCTCGGGGTGAGCACCGCCGGATTCGGGCGGTTCTTCCATGAAATGGGCAAGGCGACCGACAAGCCCGGCATCCCCGCCCCCGACGAGTTCTTCGCCCCGTCGATCGAGCAGATGATGTCGGCGGGCCAGGCGCACGGCACGATCTTCCGGCCGGACTACTCGTTCCTCGATGACTGACGGCCCGCGCGTACTCCGCGACCTGGTCTTCGCCGAGAACGTCGGCTTCCGGCCGCTGAGCCTCGACCTGCATCTGCCCGCCGTCCCCGGCGCTGCGCTGGTCGTGTTCCTCCATGGCGGGGGGTGGCGCGCGGGCAGCCGACGCGTGCTGTGCCCGGCGATCGAGGCCGGGCAGGCGTTCCCGCGGATCGTCGCCGCAGGCCTGGCCGTGGCATCCCTCGACTATCGACTCAGTGGAGAGGCGCGGTTTCCCGCCCAGATCGACGATGTTGCCGCGGCACTGGCCTGGCTGCGTGCGCACGCTGACGGCTACGGGGTGGACGCCTCGCGCATGGTGCTGTGGGGCGAATCGGCCGGAGCGACCCTGGCTGCGCTGGCGGGGCTCGAAGACCCAGGGGTGCGAGGCGTCGTGGACTGGTACGGGCCGGCCGACCTGCCCGCGATGGCCGAGGCGCTGGGGCAGGCAGACGACCCGACCACTCGGGAAGCCGGATGGCTCGGGCATCCACTGTCTGCCGACCCGGCACGTGCTCGAGCGGCCAGTCCCGTCTCGCACGTGCGCGCCGGTGCCCCGCCGTTCCTCATCTGCCACGGTCTCGCCGACGAAGCTGTTCCGCCCGCGCAGAGTCAGGCGCTCGCCGCGGCACTGCGTGCGGTGGGTGCGCCGGTCGAGCTCACGCTCGTGCCCGGCGCCGGCCACATGTGGCACGGCGCCGATGTCGATCGGTTGTCGCTGGTGGATGCGGCGGCCGCGTTCTGCACACGCGTGTGCAGATGAGCCCGTCAGGCCGAGCGCAGGCGCAGCGAGACATCATCAGCCGTGCTCTGCAGCGCGTGCAGCAGGGGACCGCGCAGCGAGGCCAGGCTGTGTCGATTGGCCGCAACCGCGATGTTTATCGCTGCAGCGGGCCGCGAATCGCGCCCGAACACCGGCACGGAAACCGAGCGCAGCCCCGCGGCGACCTCTTCATCTTGCAGCGCGTATCCCTGCGCGCGGATCTCGGCCAAGCGCGCGACGAGCTCTTCCGACGACGTGGCGGCGTTCGGCCCGGCTGCGGCGCTGAAATCATAGTCGGCAAGCGTCTGCCGCACCTCGTCGGGCGAGAGGTAGGCCAGCAGCAGCTTGCCCATCGACGTGTAGGCGGCCGGCAACGTCGAGCCCACCTGGATGTTCGCCGTGACCAGATCGGAATTGCGCATTCGCGCAAGGTAGAGCACTTGGTCACCCAGCAGCACTCCCAGATTCACGGTCTCGCCGATCTGCTCAGCGAGATGGCGAAGCGGCTGCTCACTCAGCTGCACGAGGCCCGAACCGCGCAATGCTGCCGAACCGAGGGTGAGCACGGCGACGCCGGGCTGGATGCCGCCGTCGGGCAGTCGCTCGAGAAAGCCCTCTTCTTCCAGCGTCGCCACCACGCGGAATGCCGTCGGCATCGGGATGCCGGTGCGGTCGCAGATCTCGCGCAGCTTGAGCGAGGTGGTCGTCTCGTCGAACAGTCGCAGCACGTCGAGCCCTTTGGCGAGAGCTTCGATGCGATATCGGTTGCCCGTCTTGGCGCCGGTCGAGGCCTGAGTCTGAGCAGAAGCTTTCATAGAGCGAAACCGTATCTCCGATCAGGGGTTCGCGGCAAATCACACGCGGAAGACGCGCAACTGCAGCGCCAGAGTCGAGTAGTACCCGACGAGGGTGGTGAGTTCGACGACGGCGGCCGTGCCGAGATCACGGGATGCCGCGGCCCACGCGGCATCGTCGAGGTCGCCGTCCAGCAGCGCCAGCACCGTGCGAGCCACGGTGTGCTCGATGCCGCTGAACGGGGCGGCGTCGGAGTTCCTCGTTGCTGCGATCTCGGAATCGGTGAGGCCGACCGCACGACCGATGGCCTCGTGCGATTCTCGCTCGAAGGCGCTGTTCCAGCGCGTGGCCACCAGCAGGATCGCGAGTTCGCGGGCGCGATCGCTGAGCGAGGTGCGGTACCGCACGGCGGCTCCGACCTCTTGCAGCGCGGTGCCCAGCGCGGGCGAGAACAGCATTGCGTTGAACGGCCCGCGCAACGAACCGTCGGCCGCGGTCAGGTCGAAGTGCTGAGCTCCCTGCGCCCGGGGCCCGGCCGCTATCGCGTCGTACAGCGTGCGCTGGGCGGCATCGAGTGCATCGGGCGTGAGTCGGGGAAGTCTCGACGACATGGCCACCTCGTCTTTCGTCATGTCGCGAGCTGCGACATACTCCATTGTATAAAAGTAACTTTCATTGAGTGATGATTGGATGCCTCATGACCGACAATGCTGCGACCATCGAGACCAGCGACACCGCGCTGCGCGCGGCCGACCACGATTTCACCGTGCGCACCTACCCGGCGCCCACGCCGAACGGCACGATGTTGGTGTGGGCCCACGGCGGAGCCTTCGTCTTCGGGGAGTTGGCGATGCCCGAAGCGGACCTCACCGCGCGCGAGCTTGCCGCACGGGGAACCACGGTGGTCTCGGTTGACTACACCCTCGCGCCCGGTGAAGTCATCTCACTGCTGCCAGCGCCCGACATCGAGGGCATGCCCACACCCGAACAGCTCATCGCCGTGGGCGGTGACCGTCCGCGCGCGCCGTTCCCCGTCGCCTCGCTGCAACTGGTCGCCGCCTTCGACTGGGCCCAGCAGAACGCTGCCCGATTCGGTGCCGACCCGCTGCGGGTGGGCATCGGCGGTGCGAGCGCGGGCGGCAATCTTGCCGGCGGGGCCGCGTTGCGCCTGCGTGATCGCGGCACATCGCCTGCACGCACGGTGCTCGTCTACCCCGTTCTGCATGCCACGGTGCCGGCGCCCGACGCCGAGCTCGCCGCGATCATCGCGCAGCTGCCGGCCGGAATGGGCTTCCCTCCCGAGATCACGAAGGCGCTCAACGAGAACTATCTCGGCGGCCACTCGGCGGCTGACCCGTATGCCTTCCCTGGGGGTCACGACCTGACCGGTCTCACCCCCACTCTGGTCATCACCGCCCACCAAGATGAGCTGCGACCGTCCGGCGAGGCCTATGCCGCCGAGCTCGAGGTTGCTGGCGTGGTCGCGCAGCTCGTGGATGAGCCGAACATGCACGGGTTCCTCAATGCGCCCGGAGACCCCTCGGCCGTGCGCAGCTATGACCGGATCGCGGCCTTCTTGGCTGACGAGGTTTGACGAACAGGTACCGACGAGATACTCTCATTTACAGAAAGTGACTTTTATTAAATGAAGTGGTGGGTTCGATGGTGATCAACGCCGAGATCGACGGCACGCACGCGGCCGCGGTAGGGACACGCGATGCAGCCTGGCTCGGTCTGACGGGTGCTCGGGTACTCGTGGCAGGGGGCGGCGGGATCGGCGGAGCGTGTGCTCTCGCGTACGCGGCCGCCGGAGCATCCGTCGCCGTCGTCGATCGCGAACAGAGCGTGCTCGACGCGGTCGCCGTCGCGTTCGATGAGGCAGGGGTTGCCTGCGAACTTCTCCGCGCCGACCTGACCGAGCACGGCGCCGGCGCCCGGGTCGTGGCTGACGCGGTCGAGCGCCTGGGCGGCCTCGACGTGCTGCTGCACGCGGTCGGCATCAACGATCGCCGGCCTATCCTCGCGTTCACCGAGGACGAGTGGGACCACATCCTGCGGGTGAACCTGTCGACGCTGTTCGGTCTCGCCCAGGCAGCCGGCCGCCACATGGTCGAGCAACGTTCGGGGCGCATCTTGGCTCTGTCCAGCGTCTCCGGACTGCTCGCGCATCACTCGCACGGGCCTTATGCGGCATCCAAGGGCGGCATCAACCAGCTGCTGCGGGTGATGGCTCGCGAGTGGGCCGACGCCGGGGTCACCGTCAATGCGCTGGCACCCGGGTACATCGAGACGCCGCTGACGGCGGGCGAGCTCGCCAAGCCGGGAAAGCGCGAGAGTCTCGAAGGCCTGGTACCCGCGGGGCGCCTGGGCACGCCTGAAGAGGTCACCGGCCCCGCGCTGTTCCTCTCGTCGCGGCACGCGGGTTTCATCACCGGTCATGTCATGTACATCGACGGCGGCCGCACCCTGGTCTGACCGTCACACGCAAGAGAGAGAAGGTCGAAGATGTCCGAGATCTATCCCAGGTTCGCCGGCAAGACGGTGCTGGTCACCGGCGCCGGCACCGGATTCGGCGCCGAGATCGCCACCCGCGCCGCTGAGGAGGGCGCGACGGTGGCCGTGCACTACAACAGCTCGAAGGCCGGTGCCGAGCGCACGCTCGAGCGCGTTCGTGAAGCCGGCTCTGACGGCATCATCGTGCAGGCGAACATCGCCAAGTGGGATCAGATCACGGCCATGGCCGACGAGGTGTGGCGGCAGTTCGGCGGCCTGGACGTGCTGATCAACAACGTCGGCGACATGTCCAGCGAGCAGCAGGGATGGCGTGAGCTCACGCAGCAAGCCCTCGATGACGTCATCGACGTCGATCTGAAGGGCACCCTGCTCATGACACATGAATTCGGCGGGCGCATGCACGCCGATGGGCATGGTGCCATCGTCAACGTCGGCTCCACCGTCGTCGTGAACGGGTCGCCCCGGGCGCCGCAGTACGCGGCGGCCAAGTACGGCATCCTCGGCGTGACCAAGTCGTACGCACGGGCACTGGCACCCCAGGTGCGGGTGAACACCTTCGCCCCCGGATTCATGGAGACCGAGCGCCTCAAGAGCCGAGAGGACTGGAAGAACGGGCGTCGGGAGCAGGTGCTCGCCCAGACGCCGATGGGTGTGATCGCCACTCCGGCCGATGTCGCGGGTACCTGTCTGTGGCTGGCCACCGACGAATCCGCCCACCTCACCGGCGGTTACATCGTCGCCAACGGCGGCAACACGATGGTCGGCGCGTAGCACCTCCCCCGCATTCGGGCGCCCTGGCGTTCATCCCGCGGGCGCAGCGAGTCGAAACGAACAAACAGGAGACAACCCCATGAAGCTCATCACCTTCGACGGCGGCCGGGTCGGCCGCCTGGAACTCGAGGAGGGCCTCGTCATCGAACTCGACGTCCCCTCCACCCGCGAGTACTTCGAGCGCGGCGGCGACGTACGCGAGACCGGCGAACGGCTTGCCTATGCTGACGTGAAGCTCGAGGCGCCGATTCGCCCGAAGAAGTTCTTCCACACCGCGGGTAACTTCATCGACCACCACAACGAGCTCACCGCGGTGGACTGGTCGCATCCCGTGCACAAGGGCATCGTGTTCTTCCAGAACCTCGATGCCATCATCGGGCCCGACGACGACATCGTCTATCCCGAGGGACTGACAAAGGAATTGGACTACGAACTCGAGATGGCCATCGTCATAGGCAAGAGCGGCAAGTTCTTCGACGCCGACGAGGCTGAAGACTACATCGCAGGGTTCACGGTCTTCAACGACATCACCGCGCGCGACATCCAGCGCAAGGAGATGGAATCGGGGGTGTTCTCGTTCTCGAAGGGGATCGACACGTTCTGCCCGATCGGACCGTGGATCGTCACGAAGGACGAAGTGCCCGACATGCACAACATGGCCATGGAGCTGCGGGTGAACGGCGAGGTGCGTCAGCAGGGCAACACGAACCGCACCCGCATCAAGTGGCCGCACCTGGTGGCGTACCACTCGCCGCAGAACTTCAGCGCCGGCGACCTGATCACCACCGGCACCATCTCGGGTGTCGCCGCCGTGCAGCCGGACCCGTTCGACTTCTACCTCAAGCCCGGTGACGTGGTCGAGGCCGAGATCGAGGGCATCGGCGTGCTGCGCAACCGCGTCATCTCGTGGCAGGACCGCTACGGCGAGCCGGCCCCGCAGCGCGTGGACTGGTGATCGCGTGAAGCTGGCCAACCTCGCCGGTCGTGCCGTTCTGGTCATGAAAGACGGCGCGGTCGACATCGCTGCAGCATCGCAGGGCCGATTCGGCCCCGACCCCCAGACCCTTTTCAATGACTGGGCTGCGTTCACTCGGTGGGCGCAGGGCGGGGCAGAAGCGGCATCCACTCCCGTCGTACCGTTCGATCCCGCGATACTGGATGCCCCGGTTCCGCGCCCGCGGCAGGTGTTCGCGATCGGACTGAACTATGCCGAGCACGCCGCCGAGGCGGGGTATCCGCCCGACGCGATGCCTGTGACATTCACGAAGTTCCCCAGTTGCATCGTCGGGCAGCGTACCGTCGTATCGCTGCCCGAGGGGCATGTGGACTGGGAGGTCGAACTGGTCGTCGTCATCGGCCGCGAGGGCTTTCAGCTCGGCCGCGAGCAGGCTTGGGACCACGTCGCCGGGCTCACGATCGGGCAGGACCTGTCTGAGCGGGTCACACAGCTGCAGGGTGCGGCGCCGCAGTTCAGCCTGGGCAAGTCGTTTCCCGGATTCGGGCCCACCGGCCCGTGGCTGGTCACACCCGATGAGTTGGCCGACCGTGACGACCTGGCGATCGGATGCCGTCTGTCGGGGGAGCGGATGCAGTCCTCGCGCACATCGATGATGCTCTACGACGTGCCCGAACTGCTCGTGCGACTGTCAGCAGTGTGTGCGCTGTTGCCGGGCGACATCATCTTCTCGGGTACCCCTTCGGGGATCGGCAACCGGCGCACTCCGCCGAGGTTCATCGGCACCGACGACGTGCTGGTCAGCGAGATCGAGGGCATCGGCACGCTGACCACCCGATTCGCCTGACCGCGAAAGAACCCCATGACCGTCTGCCGTGACCTGCGCGTCGAGTACCTGACGGCGCCGATCGGTCTCGGCACGGCCGTGCCTCGTTTCACGTGGCTGGTCGATCACGACCAAGCAGCCTTCGAGGTGCAGGTGTCGGATGCCGCAGGCCCGGTGTGGGCACCGGGACCCGCCGATTCGCATGAGACAGCGCTGATCGAATACCGCGGCACGCCCCTGCGCTCGAACACGGTGTACACCTGGCGGGTGCGCAGCCGTACGACCGCGGGCGCGTGGACCGCCTGGGCCGAGTCGACGTTCGAGACGGCACTGCTGCACGTCACCGACTGGCAGGCGGCATGGGTCGAGCCCGAGCAGCAGGACGCCCTCGTCGAGCGGTGGAGCATTCTCGACTGGATCCGCGGCCTCGAGCCGGAGGGCGCACCCGAACAGCGGCTGCGCCCGCCGCAGCTGATCCGGCAGCGGTTCACCCTGGATGCCGCACCGGTGCGTGCACGTCTGTATGCCACCGCACACGGCGTGTATTCCGCGTTCGTCAACGGTGCGCGCGCCGACGACCAGGTGCTCGCGCCGGGATCGGATGCCTACCTGCGCCGCTTGTCGGTGCAGTGCTACGACGTGACCGCGCGGTTGCACGAAGGCGAGAACGTGCTCGCGCTCGCGCTGGCCGACGGGTGGTGGGCGGGGCGGATCGGATTGACCGGGTCCAGCGCCCAGTTCGGTACGCGCACCGCCGCCATCTGGCAGGTGCACATCGACCACGCCGACGGTACGAGTCAGGTCGTAGCATCCGGTGCCGACGCGCGCAGCGCTCCCGGTCCGTGGGCGTACGCCGACCTTTTCATCGGCGAGCGGTTCGACCGGCGCGCCGACCCCGATGGCTGGAATCGGGTCGGATTCGCCGACGACGAGTGGCGGCCGGTGCGCGAGACCGGGCACGATCACACCACGTTGCGCCCTTTCGCGGGGGAACCGGTGCGTCGCGTGCACGAGCTGAGGGCTGTGTCGGTCGTCGAGACCGCGGCGGGGTTCGTCGTGGACTTCGGCCAGGTGATCGCCGGCCGGGTGCGGGTGCGGCTGTACAAGACCACGCCCGGCCAGCAGGTGGTCATCGAGCACACCGAGACACTCGCCGCCGACGGCTCGTGGTTCGACAACATCGTGGGCATCAACAAAGACCAGGCGGACGTCTTCATCGGCGCCGGCGGGGACGATCAGTGGGAGCCCGAGTTCACTTTCCACGGCTTCCGATATGTGCGCGTCCGCGGAATCGACCGGCTCGATTCGAGCGACATCGTCGCCGTGGTGCTGGCCAGTGACCTCGAGCAGACGGGCGGGTTTGCGGCATCCGACCCGCGACTGCAACGGCTGCACGACAATGTCGTCTGGAGTCAGCGCGGCAACTTCCTGTCGATCCCGACCGACTGTCCACAGCGCGAACGCGCCGGCTGGGCCGGCGATCTGCAGGTTTTCGCCGCCGCTGCGACCAACAACGCCCAGGTGGTGCCGTTCCTCTCGCGCTGGCTCGACAACCTGCGCGCCGACCAGCTGCCCGACGGACGGGTGCCGATCTTCTCGCCGCGCTCGCCGTTCGATGCTCAGGCCGCAGCTGATGCGAACGGGGTCGGCTCGATCGTCGCCGCCGCCGGCTGGAGTGACGCCATCGCGATAGTGCCCTGGACGCTGTATGAGCGCACCGGGGACCGCCGCCTGCTGGAGGACAACTACGCCGCGGTGTGCCGGTGGATCGCGTACCAGCGTGAGACGGCGGCATCCGAACTGCCGACGCGACTGCACGGCGTCGAGCTGACAGCTGCCCAGCGCCGCCACCAGGCGCTGCTCTACAACACGGGGGAGCAGTTCGGCGACTGGCTGACCCCGTCGACCCTGCGCGGGCGACCCCTGCACGAGGCCATCGGCATAGCGCCGGCGCTGACCGGCGAATACATCGCGCCGATGTTCCAGGCGCAGACACTGAGCCTTGCCGCGGCCATGGCCGGAGTGCTCGGCCGATCGAATGAGGCAGCGGAACTCACCGATCGCGCGGCCGAAGTGCGCGCCGCCTTCGCGGCCGAGTATGTGGATGCCGCAGGCGATCTGCCGGTGCGGTTGCAGGGACTCTACGTCCTTGCTCTCACCTTCGACATGGTGCCGCCCGCGCGCCGGTCGGCGACCGCCGCGCGGCTCGTCGAGCTCGTGCACGCCCGCGGCGACCGTCTGGACACCGGGTTTCTCTCCACGCCGTATCTGCTCGACGTGCTGTGGGATCACGGGTACCCGGCTCTCGCGCGCACGCTGCTGTGGCAGCGTGAGATGCCGTCGTGGCTGTACGAGGTCGACCACGGGGCGACGACGATCTGGGAGAACTGGGACGCTGTCTCGCCCGAGGGGGTCATCCGCCCGGCCTCGCTCAACCACTACGCACCGGGAAGCGTCGACGACTGGCTGTATCGGCGCGTCGCCGGCATCCGCTCCACCTCGCCCGGCTACCGGACGGCGGTGATCGAGCCCGACCTCGACTCGGGGCTGCAGCACGTGCGCACCCAGGTGGGTACTCCGTATGGGCGCATCGGGGTGGAGTGGCAGCGCGGTGCGGACGCGGCATCCGTCACCGTGGACATTCCCCACGGCATCGCTGCCCGGCTCGTGCTCCCCGGGCATGACGTGGTGCTGCCGGTGGGGCACAGCAGCCACACCGCCGAACCTTCCTGAGGAATTCGCACGAACCCGGCCAACCGGGCTTGTGCGGTGGTAAGTTTCCGACCGCCTGGCAGCCTCGGCGTTGCCCGCGACATCCCGCCCGAAGCCGCGTGTGACACCGGTCCTGACCGGACCTGATCACGACGCAGTGAAAGGGGAACGGACATGTACGGCACGGTTTCCACGCGCGGGACGACATCATGAGCGGCACGGTGGGCGCCGTCGGCCCTGCCAGCCGGCGCAGACTCGGCGAGCCCATCCCCGAGGCATCCCGCTACGTGATGGCACGGCTCGATCGCATTCGCACCTGGTCGCTCTCACCGGCTTTCCTGGTCATCGTCGGGCTGGGATTCCTGTTCACGTTCTACGACATCTTCGACATCAACGTGTCGTTCGTGCAGACCTGCGTGCAGCTGGTGCCCGGCTGCACCCCCGAGAGCGCGCTCGCATCGCTGCCGCTGCCGACGCTGCTGAACCTGGTCGGGTACGTCGTGGGCACACTCGTGCTCTCGCCACTGTCCGACCGGATCGGCCGGCGCAACATGCTGCTGATCACGATGCTGATCACCGGACTCGGCTCGCTGTACACGGCGCTGGCCGGCGATTACGTGAACTTCACCATTTCGCGGATCGTCACCGGCATCGGCATCGGCGCCGATCTGGCGATCGTGAACACGTACATCGGCGAGGTCTCGCCCAAGCAGTCCCGTGCGAAGTTCACCACTGTGATCTTCATCATGTCGGCGTTGGGCGCCTTCTTCGGCATCTGGCTCGGGCTGTTCCTGACCACGGCGCCGGAACCCTGGCCGGCCGGTCTGCCGTTCGCGCTCGGGCTGGAGACCGGATGGCGCTGGATGTACGCGATCGGGGCGATCCTGGCCGTGATAGCGATAGTGCTGCGGTTTCAGCTGCCCGAATCGCCGCGCTGGCTGCTGCAGCGCGGCCGCATTGCAGAGGCTGAGAAGATCGCGGCGGCCATGGAGGAGCGCGCTGCCCGGCGCAACGCTCTGGCCGAACCAACCCTGGAGGGCGTGCCGACGCACTGGCCGCCCGCGCGAAGCGTGCCCTACGCCGACATCTTCGGCAACCCGGTGTATCTGCGGCGGATGATCCTGCTGTTCTTCCTCTGGTTCTTCGGGTACATCACCGTGTATGCGTATGCCGCCGGATTCACCTCGGTGCTCACCTCGCTGAGTTTCAGTCCTCCCGAGGCAGGAGTTGTCGCCGCCGTGGGCACGCTCGGGTTCGTCGGCGAGGCGATTGTGATGTCGTTCATCGTCGAGAAGCTCGAGCGCCGGTACTGGCTGCCGGTTGCCACGGTGGTGACGTTCATCGGCGCCGTCATCATCGCCGTGGGCGGGCAGTCGCTCGCGATGGATTTCATCGGCGCGATCCTCATCTTCGCCGGATTCAACCTGTGGGTCTCACCGACCTATGCGCTGACAGCCGAGAACTTCCCGACGCGCGCCCGCTCGACCGGATTCGCGATCGTCGACGGCGTCGGCCATCTCGGCGGCGGCATCGGGATCATGGTGCTCGCACCGCTGATCCCGCACCTGTCGGTGACCTGGGCGCTACTGCTGATCTCGTCGTTCCTCATCGTGGCGTCGGTGCTCGCCCAGTTCACCGTGCACACGAGAAACCGGGTGCTCGAGGAGGTGTCGCCGTGAGGCGGACTTCTGCGCTCACGGTCGGGCCGCGGCATCCACCCTCTCGAGCCGGTCGACGAGCGCCAACCCCCGGCGCGCCCACGCGATCTCGCCGCGTGCCCGCTCGGCCAGTCCCTCGTATGAGAAGCGCTTGTACTCGATGGCGGCCTCGTGCTCGTCGGGTGGGATGACGGCCAGACGCCGATTGAGCATCATGCTGTCCATGCGCTCGATGTGATCGAGTTCGCCCTGGAACGCCTCGAGCTCGCTCTCCCAGTACGCGATGTGCCGGTGCAGAAAGTCGCGGGCCGCCTCGGGGGTCGTGTTCTCAAGGTAGGCGGCACGCAGGTGCGCAGGGTCGCGCACCCGCTGGTAGTCCAGGGGTGAGGCCATCCACTCCTGGTAGGCGCGGTCGCCCGCCTCGGTCACGTGGTAGACCCGTCGCATCCCGCGCTGTCCGCGCAGCTGCTCTTCCCCCTCGATGAGGCCGTCGGCCTGCATCTTGCGCAGCTCGGGATAGATCTGCGAGTCGGGCGCATGCCAGACGTGTCCGACCGACTGTGAGAACTGCTTCTGCAGGTCATAGCCAGAGAGTGGGCCGACCCGCAAGATGGCCAACAGTGCGTAGCGCAGGCTCATGCCGCTCCTTCCGCCTCCGCATCGAGGTTATCGGGCCGTTCGGTTCGCAGGAGATTTCGTTGCAGCCGGTACAACACGCCGGGCGACACGCCCGGGATCGCGAAAGCGTCCTGCGAGCTGAACGCGGCGGGGTAGGGATGCCGCAGCCCCGCCGCGTTCGAGACCCGGTCAGCTCTCGGTGTAGCCGGTGCGCCAGCCCCCGTGGTAGCTCTGTCGGACCACTGTGGAGTACGGCACCGGGCTGACCACTGCACGCACGGGCAGTTGCACATGCGGCTCGACGGTGGCCTTGGTGGTGTTCGGGTCTTCGCCCCACAGCACCGTGACCTCGGCGCCCTCGGGCACGTCGGGGTTGACCGTTGCCAACGACAGGGCACGGCGCTCGTTCGCGCTGTAGCCGGTGAACATCGAATATCCGACCACGGTGCCGTCGGCGTCGGTGACCGCGTCGTAGTTCGCCGATCCGTAGTTGGCCAACGGCAAGTCGAAGAACTTGTAGCTGGGGCCTTCGACATCGAACAGCGAGCCGTAGATCTTCGTCATGTCCTCGGCGTTCCACGCGAGCGTCACCTTGCGCCGCTGCGTGGCCGGGTCGATCTTCTCCAGGGCGTCGCGGCCGATGAAGTCGTGGTCGAACTTGACGAACGAGCCGTACCCGAGCTCCCACGGGGTCAGGTAGTAGTCCTCGATGTTCTCGGACACGAACGAGCCGGCCAGCGTTCCGGTCGCCTCATAGCTGTCGATGCCGAGCCACTCGCGGTAGCCGCGCTCGGCCTCACCGGTGTAGATAGCCGGCAGCGGCGAAGGGATCCACCCCGACTCGAGCGTGTTCGAGGGATACGCGCGCGATCCGGTGGGCAGCAGCCCGAACTCGGCGCCCGCCTCGACGATGGCGTCGCGAATCGCGTCGTGGTCTTCATACGGCCCCCAGACCTCCAGTCCCGGTGCACCGGCCATGCCGTGACGCAGCGTGCGCACCTGCCGGCCGGCGATCTGCATGGTCGACATGGTGAAGAACCGCAGCTGCTCGAGCGGGCCGCCGTTGAGCTTCTCAATGACCTGCCAGGCATTCGGCCCCTGGATCTGAAAGCGGTAGTACTGCCGCGACACCGCGTGCCCGTACGGGCGTGAGGGCGAGCGGCGGTCGACGGTGACGTCGAGGTTGGCGTAGCCGCCGGTCTCGCCGTGATACATCAGCCAGTTCGACGCCGGCGCGCGGCCGACGTACACGTACTCGTCCTCGGCCTCGTGGAACAGGATGCCGTCGCCGATCACGTGCCCCTGCGAGGTTGTCGGCACATACTGCTTGGCGCGATCGACGGGAAAAGTCGCCACCGAGTTGATGGCGGTGTCGCTGATCAGCTTGATGGCGTCGGAGCCCTTGAGGAACACGTTGTCCATGTGGTGCGTCTGGTCGTAGAGCACGGCCGTGTCGCGCCAGGCCTTCTGCTCCTTGATCCAGTTCGTGAAATCCGCCGGCACGACCGGGTAGATGTACGACCCGATCTGCGAGTTGCGCAGCAGGTCGACGGGATTGGTCTCGTCGATGAGCTGCTGAAGGTTGTCGGCCATGGGAACCTCTCTGTTCATGGGGTGGGTGGATGCCTCGGGTCGAGGCATCCCGTCGTGTGTCGGCCGCTGCGTCAGTCGAACACGATGGTCTGGTTTCCGTGTCGGATCACGCGGTCTTCGGCGTGCCATTGCACGGCGCGGGCGAGCACTTCGCGTTCGACATAGGCGCCGCGGGCCTGCAGATCGCTCGCGGTCATGGAGTGGTCGACGCGGGCGACGTCCTGCTCGATGATGGGGCCCTCGTCGAGGTCGCGGGTCACATAGTGCGAGGTCGCCCCGATGAGCTTGACGCCGCGTTCCTTCGCCTTGCGGTAGGGCGCGGCGCCGATGAAGGCGGGCAGGAAGGAGTGGTGGATGTTTATCACCGGCACCCCGACCTTCTCGAGGAAGTCCTCGGAGATGATCTGCATGTACCGGGCCAGCACCACGAAGTCGACGTTGCCCTGCACGAGCTCGAGGATCTTGGCCTCGGCCTCGGACTTGTCGGGGCCCTGCGAGGGCACGTGGAAGAACGGTACGCCGAAGGTGCGCACGTCTTCGGCGGTGTTGGTGTGGTTGCTGATGACCATCGGGATGGTCACCGGCAGCTCGCCGCGCCGATGCCGCCAGAGCAGTTCGAGCAGGCAGTGGTCGCTGGTGGAGGCGAGGATCGCCATGCGCTTGGGGATCGACTGATCACTCAGCGTCCACTCGACCCCGTACGGGTCCAGCGTCGCCTGGATGTCGGCCTCGATGGCGGGAATGGCAGCGGCCAGGTCGGCACGGTGGAACACGACCCGCTGGAAGAACGCCCCACCGGCCGGGTTGTCGGAGTACTGGTCCAGCGAGACGATGTTGCCCTCGTTGCGGGTGACAAGACCGGTGACGGCCGCCACCAGCCCCGGCTGGTCGGGGCCGTGTACGATCAGGCATGCGTGGTCGCGCAGGGTCTCATTGTGGACAGTCACTCGGGGCCTCCTCAGGCTCGTTCCGCGACGAACCCGCGGGCCCAGTTCGCGGTGGCCAGCAGTCCGCCGAAGGTGTAGAAGTGGAGCTTGACGCTACCCGATGCCGGGTCCTGCGCAAGCAGGGCCGACAGATCGGTCACGAACCGGTCAGGACCGGCAGTGCCCATCAGGTTGGTCAGGCTGAATCCATACTTCTTCACGATCATGGCATTCGCGCCGATGCCGAAGCGTCGGGCGAAGCCGAGGAGTCGCTTGATCCCCGCCGGCCCCGGGGTGCCGATGCGGATCTGCGTGTCGATCCCGCGGGAGCGCACCTGGTCGATCCAGGCGGTGACGGGGTCGGTGTCGAACGCGAACTGGGTCAGAATGACAGCATCCAGCCCCTGCGCTGTCAGCGCGGCCGACTTGTCACCCAGGTGCTGCCAAAGCACATCGGTGGGGATGTCGGGATGTCCCTCGGGATAGCCGGCGATCGACACCTCTTTCACGCCGTAGTCAGGCAGGATGCCGCTGCGGATCACGCTCAGCGAGTCGGCGTACGGCCCCTCGGGGGTGGCCGGGTCGCCACCCACGCAGAAGATGTGATCGGTCGCGCCGACCCCGTGCAGCGCCGACAGGAACTCTTCGAGCTGGGCCTGCGACGCGATGCGGCGGGCCGAGATGTGCGGAACCGGCGTGAAGCCCAGTTCTTTGACCCGCTTGGCGGCCGCGACCCGCATCTCGAGGTCTTCGTTGCCCAGGAAGGTCACGTTGATCTTGGTGCCGGCCGGAATCGCCTGTGCCGCCTCTTCGAGCCCGGGGACGTCTTTGCCGGTCATCTCGAGCGAGAAGCCGTCGAGCAGCTGCAGGGCGGCGGTGGTGTCGGGGGCGGGGGAGTGAGCTGCCACGTCGGGTCCTTCCGGGTCACAGGGAGCGCGTCGCTGCGCTCACTCGTTACATTACCTATGGCCATAGGTAATGACAAGAGGGAGTTTGCCTGCGGGGCATGTGCGGTCGCGGCATCCCGCATTCTCCCGGTGTGCGGCGTGTTCACCCCGCAGGACGAACGTGCCCGGGCGGCCGAAGACCCCGGCGTGTTGCGGGGCCGGTGACAGATCGTCCTGCGAGCTGAACGGCGGATGCCGCTCAGCTGGCGGCGCCCTCCGCTCAGCCGGCGGCGCCCTCCGCTCAGCCGGCGGCGCCCTGGGCCAGATTGAACACGATGGAGTGCGACCGCTGGTACGACTCCATGGCTTCCGGGCCGCCCTCGCGTCCCCAGCCCGACGACTTCACGCCGCCGAACGGCACCGACGGGTCCATCAGCGCCCAGCCGTTGATCCAGGTGATGCCCGCCTGCAGCCGGGCTGCGACGCGGTGCGCCTTGGCGAGATCGCGGGTCTGGATGCCTGAGGCCAGGCCGTACGCCGTGCCGTTGGCCAGCACCACGGCCTCGTCTTCGCTCTCGAACGGCTCGACGGTCAGCACCGGGCCGAAGACCTCCTCGGCCACTGCCTCCGCGTCGGCCGGCAGATCGGCCAGCACCGTCGGGCGGAAGTAGAACCCGCCGCCGAGATCGGCCGTCTCGCCTCCGACGATGACCGTGGCACCGGCATCCTTGGCCCGTTGCACCATGCCCGTGACCTTCTCGAGCTGATCGGCGCTGGCGAGCGGGCCGATGACGGTCGCCGGGTCGGACGGATCACCGAACGGCACCTGCGGCACCGCTTCGCGCAGAATGCCCAGCACCGTCTCGTAGATCGGTCGCTCGACCAGCAGCCGCGGACCGGCCATGCAGAACTGCCCCGTGTTGAACACGAACGCCGAGATGACCGTCTGAATCGCCTGATCGAGGTCGGCATCGGCGAACAGGATGTTCGCGGCGTTGCCGCCCAATTCGGCCGTGAACGGGGTCAGCGCTGAAGCGGCGAGGGATGCCGCATGTGCGCCGACCGCGGTCGATCCGGTGAAGGCGACCTTGTCGACGTCGGGGTGCGAGACGAGGTGATCGCCGATCGCCGAGCCCGAGCCGGTCACCACGTTGTAGACACCGTCGGGCACGCCGGCCTCGGCGAGGATCTCGGCCATCAGCAGCGCCGAGAGAGGCGTGGTCGATGCCGGCTTGTGCACGATGGCGTTGCCGGCGATCAGCGCGGGCGCGATCTTCGAGCTCGACAGGATCAGCGGAAAGTTGAACGGCGTGATCGCGGCGACCACGCCGAAGGGCTCCTTCTTCACATAGGCGTGGGTGTCGCCGGTGGTCTCGCGCACCGCGCCGTCGAGGTGGTGGCCCAGGCTCGCGTAGTACTCGAAGAGCTCGGCCGCGTTGTTGACGTCGACGAACTGCGCGAGGGTGATCGGCTTGCCGACGTTCACTGATTCGGCACGTGCAAGCTCGTCGGTGCGCTCGCGCATGAGCTCGTACGCACGCTGCAGCACGCGCGCACGCTCGCGGCTGGAACGCCCCGACCATACGCCGGAGTCGAACGCCGCGCGGGCTGCGGCGACGGCGGCATCGACGTCAGCGGTCGTCGCGCGCGCGACATCCGTGATCTTGTGTCCGGTGGCGGGATTTATCACGTCTTGGCGCGCGCCGTCGGAGGCGTCACGCCAGTCGCCGCCGATGTACAGCCGCCCGGGAGCGAACCCGGTCGTGGTCTGGGGAATGGTCATTTCTTCTTCTCCTCGTCGAGAGTGGGATACCGCTCAGCGGCGCGACGGGTGATGGTGCCAGGTGTAGCTGCGTGCGTTGACGAACGTCGCAGGGTGGTACTCGATGAAACTGCTCGTCCCGACGCCGGTGGCATTTGCGGCCCGCGTGAGCGAGCGTGCTGTCGTGCTCGGCCAGTGCCCGCTTGACACGCGGGTGTGCACGACGTTCAGGGCGCCCACGATCTCGGACGGAGTGAAGTTGCAGTGCCCGATCGACTGCGTGAATGCCTGGCGCAGCAGGTGGCCGCGCCCGGCACGGTTCACCTGGTCGCGGTACAGGTTCTCGTAGGTCACCGGCGCGAGCTGGTCGCTGATGGTGTGCAGGGTGAGTTCGGGCACCGTGATCCGCCCGGTCACGGTGGATGTCGCCGTGAGGTTGCGCAGGGCCGTGGGGTCGGGCGCGATGTCAGCGGTGCGGGTCAGCGTGCGCAGGTCGGCATCGAGGTTCAATCCGGCTGCCTTGTACAGCGTGCGGATCTGCCGGTATTTGTCCGACTTCTTGATGAGTTTCGCGTAGTCGACGCCGACGTTCCACGAGGCGTTACCGCCGGCGGACTGCTCGATCGAAGGGCGGCCTGAGATGGTGAAGCTCAGCATCGGCGGCAACCATGCGGCCTCTTGCGACTCTTGCTCGGCAGCGGATGTCGGCGGGGTGTCGCCGCTGATCCAGTCGGGTACTTGCATGAGCGCGGCCGCCAAGGCGATCCGGGCTCGCCCGGTCGCAGTCTGCTGTCCCGCGGTCACGGCGCCGGACAGAGCCGAGATCGCTGCCTGTGCCTGAGCGCCATCGGCGTAGTCCACGAGTTGGATGTCGGGATCGTCGGCCAGCAACTGCGCGATGGCGTGTTCGCCGTCGAGTTGGTAGTTGTTGAGGTTCACTCCGCCACCGAGCAGACCGCAAGTGGTGAGGGCTCCGTCGATGCGTCCCTTTGCGCGCTCAGCCTCCTGAGCGCTGATGAGTCCGCCCATCGACGTGCCCAGAGCAAGCACCTGGCGCGGATGGCCGATCACGCGTTTCGCTGCGGCCAGCGCAGCAAACTGATCGTCGGTCGCCGATGCCAGAGCCCACAGGCTCGGCCCGCTGTAAGACGACCCGACCAGCGCATAGCCAGCCCCGAGCAGTGCCGCCTGAGTGTCGGGATTCGGCGCATCAGAGGGGGACAAGGTGCCGAACCCGTGGCTGTACAGCACGAGAACGCCGTTCCACACAGCAGGTTTGTCGGCGACCCAGGTCGCCCCATCGCTGAGGGTGCCGGTGAAGTGGGTCGGCGCGGCGGCGGTGGGGGTCGCGGTGGTGGGGGTCGCGGTGGTGGCTGCAGCCTGCGCGGCAACGCCGCCGGTGAGCACGAGCGCCGCCGAGGTGGCGATCGTGGTGAAGGCGCGGGTGAATCGTCTGGTCATGCGAACTCCTTCGTCCGACTGTGGGTGACGATCCCAATTATCAGGATCCCTGAGAATTGCACAAGGGGCATCTGTGCGCAGTGCACGGTGCGTACAGAGCGGATGTCACGACCCAGCATCGTTCCCGCAACGGGTCTTGACGGCGACCGTCGCTGAGTTCATACTTCCTGATAGTCAGGCAACCTGATATCTGGCCCGGCTCCTGAATTCAATGACGAATCGAGTGACGATGAAGTCCAAGACCCTGCTTGCCGTCGCTGCGTTTGCGACGGCATCTGTCACTGCGCTTGCGCTGTCCGGTTGTTCGGGCAACGGGGGCCAGTCGCCGACCGGCGATGCCGGCGGCACCATCAAGATCGGCGCGGTGATGCCGCTGACCGGTCCGCTCGCGGCCCTCGGCGCCGGCGACAAGGAGGCCGCCGAACAGGCGGTCGCCGACATCAACAAGGCCGGCGGCATCAACGGCCGTCAGGTCGAGCTGACCGTCGCCGACGATAAGACCGATCCGACCGAGTCGGTGAAGCAGTTCAACCAAATGGCCGCAGACAACAGCTACTCCGCGATGCTGGCCAGTTCGATGACCTCCGCAGCCGCCGCGGTGAGCTCGAGCATCACGCAGTACAAGATCCCGACGATAGCGCTCAGCCCGGTCGACCAATACGTCGACGGCAGTAACCCCTATGCGTTCACCTCGCCTGGAAACACGGCGATCTACGCCGCGGCGCTCGTGGACTACTGGAAGGCGAACGGCGTCAAGACGGTGGCCGTCGCCTATACCGGTACCGATCTCTATGGGCAGAACGGCGAGAAGTCGACCAAGAGCCTGGCCGAGGCCGCGGGCATGAACATCGTGCTCGACGAAGCCTACGACCCTGCGGCGACCGACTTCACCCCGCTCATCACCAAGGTCGTCGCCGCCAAGCCCGACGCCTTCGTGCAGTGGGGATCGGGACCGGCTCCCGTGATCATCACGAAGCAGATCGCCGGCAAGGGCGTTCCCTTCTACGTGACCGGATCGCAGGCGTCGAACCTGTGGCTCGAGCCGTCGGGGGATGCCGCCGAGGGAGTGATCGGCGCCACCACAGCAGCACTCGACCCCGACAGCCTGCCCGACGGCGCCTATAAGGACCTCGTGATGGCCGTCGCCCAGCCGTGGCGCGACCAGAACAAGGGCGTGAACCCGCCCGAGTTCGCATATGGCGGCGCGACGGCCATCGAGCTGTTGAAGAACGCGATCGAGAAGGCCGGCTCGACCGACCGCGGCAAGATCCGCGACGCCCTCGAGGCAACCGACCTGCTCACGCCCAACGGGCACTACCACTACAGCAAGAGCGACCACATGGGACTGGACGCAAGCGCCATCGGCATCATGGTCGTCAAGGACGGCGTGTGGAAGGCCACCGACTGGCAGGTCGACAAGTTCAAGACGGACGCGCCGAAGTAGTCATGCTCGACGTGGAGCGGCTGTCCCGGACTTTCGGGGGCGTCTACGCCAACCGGGATGTCTCCCTCACGGTCGCCGACGGCGAGCTGCGAGGCGTGATCGGCCCGAACGGGGCGGGCAAGTCGACGTTGTTCACGATGATCAGCGGACACCTGCACGCCCAATCGGGCCGGATCACGCTCGACGGTCAGCACATCGACCGCCTTCCGCCGCACCGGCGGGCGCAGCTGGGCGTTGCCATCGTCTTCCAGGGCGCGCGACTTTTCCCCGGGATGTCGGTGCTGGCCAACGTCGCGGTCGGTGCGACCTCGCGCACCCGCGCCGGAGCCGTCAGCGCGGCCCTGCGCCTGCCGCGACACCGGCGGGAGGAGCGCGAGATCTTCGCCGACGCCCACGAGGCGCTGGCGCGCGTCGGCCTGTCGGAGTGGGCCGACCGCGACGCCGAGCAGCTGCCGCTGGGCCAGCAGCGACGTCTGCAGCTGGCACGGGCGCTGACCGCGAGCCCGAAGCTCCTGCTCCTGGACGAACCCGCCTCCGGACTGCGTGCGAACGAACGACGCGAGCTGTCGCACCTGATCCGCGAACTGCACCGCGACGGTATGACCATCATGCTCATCGAGCACGACGTGTCGATGGTCACCAGCCTCGCCGACCGCATCACGGTCCTCGACCTCGGTGAGGTCATCGCCGACGGCACGCCCGATGAGATCCGCCGTGACCCGCGGGTGATCGCCGCATATTTGGGTAAGGATGCCGCTGCATGATGCTCTCCATCGACGACCTCGTCGTGCGCTACGGTGCCGCCACGGCGCTCGACGGCGTGTCGCTGACCGTGGGCGACGCTGAGCTCGTGGCGCTGGTCGGCCCCAACGGGGCGGGCAAGACGTCTCTGGTCAATGCGATCTCGGGGATAGTGAAGCCCGTATCGGGACGGATCGAGGTCGGCGGACGCGTCGCGCAGGTACCCGAGGGACGGCAGATGTTCGGCGAACTCAGCGTCGAAGACAATCTGCGCCTGGGCGCCTGGCGGCATCGCCCCAAGACCACCGCTCCGGTCTACGAGCTACTGCCCGATCTTCGGCGGTTGCGCACCCAGCGCGCCGACACGCTCTCGGGCGGGCAGCAGCAGATGGTCGCGGTGGGGCGGGCGCTGATGGCACAGCCCGATCTGCTGGTCGTCGACGAGCTGTCGCTGGGCCTCGCGCCAATGGTCGCAGCCCAGCTGGTCGAGCACCTTGCCGAGCTCAACCGCACGCGCGGCACCGCCGTGCTGCTGATCGAGCAAGAGATCGGCCTGGCCTTCGAGCTGTGCTCGCGCGCCTATGTGCTCGAGTCGGGACGCATCGTCGCCGAGGGCCCGACCGAGCAGTTGCGCCATGCCCCCGAATTGCAGGACGCCTACTTCGGCGGTCTCGATGTCGCCGGAGCGGAGGACTGACATGCAGGCGTTCCTCACCTATGTCATCTCGGGTCTGGCACTAGCCGGCTCGTTCGCCCTGATCGGCAGCGGCATCGTGGTGGTCTACCGCGTCACGCACGTGCTCAACTTCGCGCAGGGCATGCTCGCGGTGTTCGGCGCGATGATCTCCTACAGCCTCTTGGGCGGGATGCTGCCGCACGGCCTTGCCGAACTGGTGGCGGTGCTGTGCTGCGCGGTGATCGGCGTGGCCATCGGCATCGTCGCCATCGGCAAGCCCGGCACGCCGCCCATGATCGCGCTGCTGATCACCCTCGGCCTGGGCATGATCGCCGCAGCGGTGGTCATCGCGGTGTGGGGACAGACGCCGGTCTCGCCGCCCGGCGTGACCGGGAGCGTCGACATCTTCGGCGTGAGCCTGGAAACCCAGCGACTGCTCGTCTTCGTGGTGGCACTTGTCACCTTCGCGCTCCTGAGCCTGTTCTTCGCCCGCACCGACATCGGCAAGGCCCTCACCGCTGCGGCATCCAACCCCCGCGCGGCGAGGCTGGTGGGCATCAACACCCGAGCCATGGGTCTGGTCGCGTTCGGCATCGCGGGCATCCTGGGCGGCCTTGCCGGCGTGCTGATAGCGCCGACGACGGCGATCTCGGTGTCGTCCGACCTTCCCCTCGTTCTCAGCGGATTCGCCGCCGCGATCTTCGGCGGCCTGCGCAGTCCGTGGCTGACGTTTCTGGGGGCGGTGATCCTCGGCGTGGTCGGCCAGCTCGTGGCCGCCTACGGCAACGGCTCGTATCAGACCCCGATAGCGCTGCTGATGATGCTCGTCATCATGATCGTGCGAGCGCGCAGCATGACCACCGAGGAGGCCAAATGAGCACCAGTGCCGTGCGCATCCGGCCGATTCTGCGCCCGGTGCGCTGGATCGCGGCCATCGTCGTGTTCGTGATCCTCGCGATCATCCCGCTGGTGCTGAACGATCTGACGTTCTTCGTGCAGACGGTGCTGGCCGCCGTCGTGGTCACCGGACTCTCGCTGTTCATGGGGTACGCCGGTCAGGTCTCGCTCGGGCAGAGCGCGTTCGTCGCCGTCGGCGGCCTGAGCGTGGCCGCCCTCACCGTCAACCTCGGGGTGCCGCCGCTGCTCACCCTCGTGCTGGCGCCCATACTGGGTGCGGCGGTGGCGGCGCTGATCGGCTGGCCACTGCTGCGCCTGCGCGGACACTACCTCGCCTTCGGCACGCTCGCAGTGCTGCTGATCATCCAGACCGTGATGGCCACCGTGCCGTTCCTCGGCGGCGGCATCGGCATCTTCGGCATCCCGCCCCTCTCGATCGGCCCCGTCGTGTTCAGTGGCCAGCTGCCCTACGCGTACCTCGCGCTGGCGGCTCTGGCCGGTGCCATGGCGGTCGCACACAATCTGGTGAACTCTCGGTTCGGCCGCGGCATCCGGGCCCTTGCCGGCAGTGAGAGCGCGGCGGCATCCAGTGGCGTGGCGGTGCTGCGCAGCAAGGTGGTCGTCTTCGCCATCGCCGGCGCCTTCGCGGGCCTGGCCGGCGGCATCGGCGCCTTCTTCACGCCGTTCGTCAGCCAGGAGTCCTACCCGCCGCTCGCGTCGTTCGGCTACGTCATCATGGCGATGGTCGGGGGGCTCGGCACGCTGTGGGGCGGTGTCGTGGGCGCTGTCGCGCTGAGCCTGTGGCTGCAGTTGCTCAGCGCCCTGGCCGCGCTGCCCGGACTGCCCCCGACGGCCGGCCCGATTCTGCAGTACGCCGGATACGGTGTTGTGCTCGTGGTCTTCTTGCTGCTGCTGCCGCGCGGGATAGTACCGTCGGTGGCGGATGCCGTGAACCGATGGACCGCGCGGCGCCGCCCGCCGGCGCCGCCGGTACCCACGCCTGAGGAGGTCGCCGCAGATGCCCGATAGCGCACCATCATCGGTCACCACGGCGACCGAAGCGCCCCCGGTGACACTGCTGTATCTCATCAAGCAGGTCGAGCTTGCGGTGCGCTCGCGCCTGGACGAGCTGGCGGCGGCGCACGGCATCACAACCATCCAGTACACCGCGCTGACGGTGCTCGAGCGGCATCCCGGGCTGATCGCCGCGCAGCTGGCGCGCACGTCGTTCGTACGCGCACAGAGCATGACGCAACTGCTGGATGCTCTCGAGTCACGCGGGCTCGTCCAGCGGGTGCGCGATCCCTCGTCGCGGCGGCAGCTGCGCATCTTCCTCACCGACGCCGCACACGAGCTGCTCGACCGCATGCGCGAACCCGCCGCCGAGATCGAGCGCGATATGACGGCGGCGCTCACGCTCGGCGATGTCGAAGCACTGAGTGGGATGCTGCAGTCCTGCCGGATCGCCCTGGCCGGCGCCGCGGCGCGCTGAGCGGTGCGCGGTGCGCCGCGCGTGGCGCGCGGATCGGTTGCGCGGTGCGCGGTGCGGGTTGTCGCCGTCGTGCTGGGCGCCGTCGCGACGTCGTAGGATCCCCGCAGCATCCATGCTCGTTCTTCGGTCGTCGCATATTGCCCCTCCGGGTGCGTTGAGGGGGCCGTTTGTGACGACTGAATTCTGGGGCTGCGGGTTGAGTCGTCGCATATGGCCCCTTGTGGTGCGCTGAAGGGGCCATTTGTGACGACTGAATTTTCGGGCTGTCGGTTGGGTCGTCGCATATGGCCCCTTGTGGTGCGCTGAAGGGGCCATATGTGACGACTGAGTGCATACTTACTCCCCCGGGGGTATGCCGGCGGATGCGGGGGATGCCGCAGCGTGCGCCGTGCGGCGCGATGAGCGGTGCGGGTTGTCGCCGTCGTGCTGGGCGCCGTCGCCATGTCGTGGGATCCCCGCAGCATCCATGCTCGTTCTTCGGTCGTCGCATATGGCCCCTCGGGCTGCGTTGAGGGGGCCGTTTGTGACGACTGAATTTTGGTGCTGCGGGTTGAGTCGTCGCATATGGCCCCTTGTGGTGCGTTGAGGGGGCCGTTTGTGACGACTGAGTGCATACTCACTCCCCGCGGGGGATGCCGGAAGTGGGATACCGGGGATGCCGGAAGTGGGATACAGGGGGATGCCGGAAGCGGGATACAGGGGGATGCCGGAAGGGGGATCCCCGGGAGGATGCCGGGAGGATGCCGGGAGGATGCCGGGGATGCCGGCGGCTGCACGGCGCGCGCGCCCGCACACGCGACGCCGAATGCCGCCGGTGTCTACTCGCCGAACTGCGTGCGCAGATCGCCCTTGCGGATCTTTCCGCTGGCGGTGCGGGGCAGTTCGTCGACGAACCTCACGTCGCGCGGGATCTTGTACTTCGCCAGCCGACCCTGCAGCCGCTCGATGACCTCGGCCGCGGTCAGCGACGCGCCCTCGTCGAGGGTCGCCACAGCCACCGGCACCTCGCCCCACTTCGGGTCGGGCATCCCGATGAGGGCGACGCCCGAGATCTCGGGAATCTGCATGATCGCCCCTTCGACCTCGGCGGAGTAGATGTTCTCGCCCCCAGAGATGATCATGTCCTTCAACCGGTCGACGACGAACAGGTAGCCGTCTTCGTCGAGGTAGCCGAGGTCGCCGGTGTGCAGCCATCCGTCGACGATCGTCTCGGCCGTGGCCTCGGGGCGCCGCCAGTACTCGGTGATCACGTTCGGTCCGCTCACCAGAATCTCGCCGACCTCGCCGGGCGGGCACATCCGCCCTTCTTCATTGACGACCTTCACGTCGGTGAAGAAGTGCTTCAGGCCCGACGATCCCATCTTCTCGACGCTCATATGCGGCGGCATCGCCGTCGCCCCCGGCGACGTCTCGGTCATGCCGTATCCGCACGAGAAGTGCAGCCCGCGCGCTTCGTAGGCCTCCAGCATCCGCTTCGGCATCGTGGAGCCTCCGCAGGTCAGATGGCGCAGGCTCGACAGATCGGTGGTGGCCCAGTCGGGGTGCTCCTCGATCAGCTGGTACGTCGTGGGCACGCCCGAGAGCATCGTGACCTGCTCCCGCTCGATCGCGCGCAGAACGTCGCCCGGCTCGAACTTCTCGTGCAGCACGACCGTGCCGCCCTGCAGCAGAATCGGCAGGGCGCCCATGCCGAGCGAGGCGACGTGGAACATCGGCGAGATCAGCAGCACGCGTTCGCCCGCGCCGATGCCGTAATCCACGAGCGCGTTGAAGGTGTTCCAGGTGAGATTGCCGTGCGTGAGCACGGCCCCCTTCGGGTATCCAGTGGTGCCCGAGGTGTACAGGATCAGCGCGGGGTCATCGAGAGCGACCAGGTGGTCCCGGTAGTCGGGCGCACCCGACGCGACGACCTCGTCGTAGTCCTCGACGCCCGGGATGTCGCTGCCGCCCACGCAGATGCGCCGGCGGGCAGAGCTCGACCAGGTGCCGGCACGGGCGAGCTCGAGCAGCGCGCTCTGGAAGATGAGCGTGGTGGCCCCCGAATTGTCGACGGCGAACTCGATCTCGGGCGGGGCCAGACGCGTGTTCAGCGGAACGAAGATCGCCCCGATCATCGTGGTGGCAAACAGCGCCTCGAGGAACGACGGGTGGTTGTTGCCCAGGTACGCCACCCGGTCGCCGGCGCGCACCCCGCGGGTGTGCAGGGCGTCGGCGAGCCGCACGATGCGCTCATCGAGCTCGTCGTAGCCGATGCGCTGGTCGCGAAACGTCACCGCGGCGTCTTCGCGCATGCGCTGCGCGCGCCGGTTCACCCAGGTGCCGATGCCTTGGTTGAGCATGTCTCTCCTTCGTCGTTGAAGAATGGATGCCGCGCCCCGCCGGGCTCAGGCGTAGAAGCGGCTGAGCCCCCGGGCGACGACGGCGGGCTTGGTGCCGCCCTCGACCTCGATGGTCTGATCCACGGCGATCTGATAGCCGCCGGCGACTTCGGTGACCTCGGCGATCACGGCCTTCATCCGCACGCGGGCGCCCACGGCCACCGGCGAGACGAAGCGCACCTTGTCGAGCCCGTAGTTGACCTTCGTGCTCACTCCCTCGACCTCGAGCAGCTCGGTCCACATCGGAATCGTCAGCGACAAGGTCAGAAAGCCATGGGCGATCGGTCCGCCGAACGGGCCGTCCTTCGCGCGTTCGGGATCGACGTGAATCCACTGGTGGTCGTCGGTGGCGTCGGCGAAGGTGTTCACGCGGTCCTGGGTGATCTCGATCCAGCTCGAGAAGCCCAGGTCGTGCCCGACGAGGGTGGGAAGGTCGGTGTAGACGACGGTGGTGGTCATGTTCTCTCCTGTCGATGTCGTTCAGATGAAGGCCGAGGAGCCGGTCAGTGCCCGCCCGACGATGAGGGCGTTGATCTCGTGCGTGCCCTCGTACGAATACACGGCCTCGGCGTCGGCGAAGAAGCGCGCGACGTCGTTCTCGAGCAGAATGCCGTTGCCGCCGCACACTTCACGGGCCCACGCGACCGTCTGCCGGGCCAGGAGCGCTGTCTGCATCTTGGCCAGGGCGGAGTTCTCGTCGCGGTAGTCGCCGGCATCCTGGCGGGCAGACAGCTGCACGGCCAGCGCCAGCGATGCCACAGCGTTGCCCAGCATCCGTGCGAGCTTCTCCTGCACGAGCTGGAAACCGGCGATCGGCCGGCCGAACTGCTCGCGCTCGCGCACATAGCGGGTGGCTGCCTCGACGGCGCCGGCCTGCAGTCCCGCGGCGATCCAGGCGACATCCGATCGCATCGTGCGCAGCACCGCCGACACATCGCGCCATCCGTTGATGTTCTGCAGCCGCGCGGTCTCGGGCACACGCACCTCGGTCAGAGTGATGTGCGCATTCTGCATGGGGCGCAGCGATGCCTTTCCGCCGATCGTGTCCACAGTCACGCCGTCGGCATCGCGTGGCACAAGGAACACCTTGACCTGCCCGTCGGCGACGTCGCGGGCGAACACGGCGATGACGTCGGCGGTGACGGCACCGCCGATCCAGCGCTTGGCGCCGTCGATGAACCAGTCATCGCCCTCGCGACGGGCTGCGGTGGCCAGGCCTCCGGCGATGTCCGACCCGTGGTCGGGCTCGGTGAGGGCGAACACGCCCTTCAGCGCGAACGAGCGGATGCGCGGCTCGAGCACGGCGACCTGCTCGGCCGAGCCGCCCTGCCCCACGATCGCGCGGAACAACCCGGATTGCGCGTTGTACATCGTCGCCACCGACACGTCGGTGCGTGCGAGCAGATACGTGCGAAACCCGGCGAACATGCTCGAGCGGGCTTCGGCCTCGTCGACCCCGTCGGGGTCCATCAGGTGCAGCGGAACGAGCGCGCCCAGCACACCCTGCGGCATTGTCGCGGTCTCCCACGCGTCGGTCAGCAGGGGGTGGATGTCGCGCTCGAGCACCGTGCGCAGCTCGCGCAACGCGGCTTGCGCGGCGGGACTCAGGTGCGTCTGGGCGAACCCGTACGGGTCGATGCCGATGACGGCATCTGCGTCGATCGCGGGCATGTCAGCCTCCCAGCCCCAGTAGGCGCGCGGCGTTGTTCTTCATGATCCCGGGCAGTGCCTCGGGCTTGAACAGTGCGGTCTTCTCGGCGTCGCCGATCCACCGGTCGGGGGTGATCAGCGGAAAATCCGAGCCGAACAGGATGCGCTCGCGCAGGTACGAGTTCGCGGCCCGCACGAGTTCGGCGGGGAAGTACTTCGGGCTCCACCCCGACAGGTCGATCCAGGTGTTGTGCTTGTGAGTCGCCACCGAGAGGGCCTCGTCCTGCCACGGCACCGAGGGGTGGGCCATGATGATCTGCAGGTCGGGAAAGTCGGCCGCCACGCTGTCGAGCAGCATCGGGTTCGACAGGGCCAGCCCAAAACCGTAGCCGCCGGGCATGCCGGCACCGATCCCGGTCTGACCGGTGTGGAACAGCGCCGGGACGGCGGCATCCTGGATCGCGGCATACAGCGGATAGTACTGCTCGTCGCTCGGGTCGAACCCCTGCACGGTGGGGTGGAACTTGAACCCGCGCACCCCGCTCTCATCCAGCAGCCGCCGGATGCGATCGAGTGCATCGGGCCGCCGCGGATCGACCGATCCGTAGGGGATGAGGATGTCGTTGTGGCGCGCCGCCCCGGCGGCGATGTCGGCGCTGTCGACCGGCGGGTGGTGCAGCTGCGTCTCGGCGTCGACCGTGAACACGACGGCGGCCGTCTTGCGCTCGCGGTAGTACGCGGCCACCGAATCGAGGTCGGGCCGTGGCCCGCTCGTGCTGAAGTAGGCCGATGCCGCCTCGCTGAGTTCGGCCGGCATCGACGAGTGTCCGTGCGCGTCGACCTCGATGTGCACGTGCGTGTCGATCGCCGTCAGCGCGTCGACGTCGATCGCGGGTTCGTAGCGGGCCATGGATGCCTCTTCTCGGTCGTTGAGCGAGCGAAGCGAGTCGAAACGACGTCGCTACTACCGCTGCAATTCGTCGGGCAGTGGCGGAAAGCTCTCGCCGACCGACTGCCGGTGTGCGGCGATGATGTCGGGCAGGGCGTCTTCGAGCGCCTCGACGCTCCACCCTCCCTCGTGATACGCGTTGAAGACCGGCTCGGGGTGCGCCCAGATCTGCAGCCGGTCACCGCCGACACCGATCGCCTGTCCGGTGATGCCGGCAGCGGCATCCGACGCCAGAAACGCGACGAGCCCCGCGACGTCGTCGGCGGTGCCGAAGCCGAGATCGTGGCGGAAGAAGGCCGGCAGCGTCTGGCCGGCCTGCTCGGCCTCGACGGCCGCGGCGAAGTAGGGGATCGTCGCGGTCATCGCCGTGGCCGCGACGGGGATCACCGCGTTCGCGGTGATGCCGGCCTTGCGCAGCTCCATCGACCAGGTGCGCACCATGCCGACGATCGCCGCCTTCACACCGGAGTAGTTGGTCTGGCCGAAGTTGCCGCGCTGGCCGGCGGGGGAGCCGATGGCGATGACGCGCCCGGCGATCTCGTGTTCGCGCATGTACCCGACCGCTTCGCGCACGCACGTGAAGGTGCCGCGCAGGTGCACGTTCACGACCGTGTCGAAGTCGTCGTCGCTCATCTTCCACAGCACCTTGTCGCGCAGCACGCCGGCGTTGGTCACCACGATGTCAAGGCGTGAGTACGACTCGACGGCGGCCTGCACGAGCCGCTGGGCCGTCTCGGTCGAGCCGACCGGCGCGACGACGGCCGTAGCCTTTCCGCCCGCGGAGGTGATGGATGCCACGGCCTCGGCCGCGGTGGCCTCGTCGACGTCGTTCACGATGACCGCGGCGCCCTGCCGGGCCAGTTCCTGCGCGTATGCCAGGCCCAGACCGCGGCCCGACCCGGTGACGATGGCGACCTTGCCTTCGAGTGACATCGCTGCTCCTTCGCTCTTGCGTTATTCAGATGAAATCGCAGATCATTGAAAATGTCAAAGGTTGTGTTCTGGCAGGATGGCTGACGAGGAGGCGCGATGGGTGAGACGGCACAGACCACTGCTTCACCGTTGTGGGCGACATCGGTGGGAAGTGATCCGGCTTTTCTGCTCGCGCGCGCCAACGCGTTGTCGCTGGCCGATGCGACGGCATCTCTCGCCCCGCATGGACTGAAGGTGCGGTCATACTCGGTGCTCGCCCTGGCCTGCGCCGATGCGCGCCCCACGCAGCGCGAGCTCAGCGAGTTCCTGCGCCTGGACCCGAGCCAGATCGTGAGCGTGATCGACGATCTCGAGCGGCGCGGATGGGTGCGCCGCGAGCCCGACCCGAACGACCGCCGGGTCAATGTGGTCGTGGCCACCGACGCCGGCCGCGCCGCGTGCGCCACGGCGCGGGACGCCGTCGACGCCGACCAGCGCACGCACTTCGCGGTACTCGATGACGACGAGTTCGAGACGTTCACGGCGCTGCTGCGCCGCCTCGCCGGGGTTGACGGCTGATTTATCACTACGCAGATAGTGAAACGGATCGGGCGCGAGTAGCGTTGCTGAACATGTCCGACCGCGCGCCAGCATCCCGTTCCCTGCCGGTGCTGGTGATCGTCATCATCCTGTCGGCGACGATGCTGCGCGGGCCGATCCTCTCGGTCGCGCCCGTCGCGCGCACGATCGGCGCCGATCTGCAGGTCGGGGCCGGTGTGGTCGGTCTGCTGACCACCATCCCGGTGCTGTGCTTCGCGGTGTGCGCGCCGCTGGCGATAGCGATCATCCGGCGTGCGGGGGCGGATGTCGCACTCTCACTGACCCTGGGCGGTGTCGTCGTCGGCAGCGTTCTGCGCTCGCTGGACGGCATCGTGATGGCCTTGATCGGCACGGCGGTGCTCGGCGCGTTCGTGACGATCGGCAACGTCGTGCTGCCGATCATCATCGCCCGGGAGTTCAGCGCACGCCGCGCCCACACCATGACCGGCGTCTACACGGCCGCGCTCAACGTCGGCACCATGATGGTCACCGTCGGCACGGCGCCGCTGGCCGACGTGGTGGGGTGGCGCTGGGCGGTGATGTCGTGGTCGGTGCTCGGGCTGGTCTCGCTCGCGGCCTGGATAGCGCTGCGCGGCGTGCGCGCGGCCTTCGCGCCCAAGCCCGGACCGCGCCCCGACGCCGACGCCCCGCGCATCTCGGTGCTGCGGCATGGCCCGACCTGGCTGCTCGCGGCCGCCTTCTGCGGGCAGGCGTTCGCGTTCTACGCCATCACCGCGTGGCTGCCGACCCTGCTGACCGACCAGGGTTTCAGCAGCAATGCGGCCGGAGCTATCGCCGCGATCTTTCAGGTGGGCGGCATGATCGGCAGCCTGCTGCTGCCGGTGATCACGCTGCGCTCGTCGATTCTCGTGGGCGCCCTGTGCGTGGGGATCGGCTGGCTGGCCGTGCCGCTCGGGTTTCTGTTCGCACCGTCGCTATGGCTGGCGTGGTGCATCATCGGCGGGCTCGCGCAGGGCGGCGGCATCACGGTCGTCTTCATCATGATCAACGCCTTCGGCGACGACGAGCACACCACCGCAGGCCGTTCGGGCATCGTGCAGGGCCTCGGCTACGCCGTGGCTGCAGCCGGCCCCCTGGTGCTGGGCGCGCTGCATGAGGTGACGGATGCCTGGACCCTGCCCCTTCTCGTCGAGTTGGTGGCCGTGCTGCTGTTCCTCGTGCCCGGGGTGATCGTGGCCCGGCATCTGCGCACCCCCGCGCGGGCGGCGTAGTCTTCTGCGGTGACTCCCGAACCTCTTCGCCTGCCCGACGCCGCCGACACCCTCACCTGGATCGGCACCCGCTGCGATGGCGAACTCGCTCGTGCCCGCGAACTCGCCGCCGGCCTGCGCGCGACGCCGCCGACCGACGCGCTGGACGTGCTGAACGCCTGGAACGACATCGAGATCGCCGTCGCCAATGCCGCGGCCGCGGCATCCGTCTACTCCCAGACAAATCCCGATCAGGCCGTGCGCGACGCCGCCGACCAGGCCATGCAGCGCGTCGATGCCTTCCACACCGACCTCGGCCTGGACCGCGAGCTGTACGACATCGTCAGCACCGTCGACGGGTCGGGCCTCGACGCCGACGCATCCCGCCTGCTCGCGCGCATCCTGCGCGACTTCCGCCGCGCGGGCGTCGACCGTGACCAGGCCACCCGCGAGCGCCTGCGCGAGCTCGCCCAGCAAGAGCTGCTGGCCGGGCAGGAGTTCAGCAAGAACATCCGGGCCGGGGTCCGCACGATCCGGGTGCGTCCCGACGAGCTCGCCGGCATGCCCGACGACTGGATGCGCGCCCACGAACCCGGCGACGACGGTCTTGTGGCCGTCACCACCGACTACCCCGATTCGGTGCCCCTGGCCACCTTCTGCTCCGTGGCATCCACTCGCCGCGCCATGACGGCGCAGCGTCTGAACATCGCCTGGCCGGCCAACAATGCCGTGCTGCAGCGGTTGCTGACGCTGCGCACCGAGCACGCGCGGCTGCTGGGCTACGCGAACTGGGCCGACTACGACGCCGAGGTCAAGATGATCGGCGACGGCGCGGCGATCGGGGTCTTCATCGACAAGATCGCGGATGCCGCAGCCGAGAGCGCACAGCGCGACAAAGCTGTGCTGCTGCGCCGGCTGCAGCACGACGTGCCCGACGCGAGCGACATCGACACCGCCGACGTCAACTACTACTCCGAGCTCGTGCGCAAAGAGGACTACGCCGTCGACGCCCAGCTGACCCGTACGTTCTTTGCGTTCGAGAAGGTGCGGCAGGGGCTTCTCGATGTCACCGGGCGCCTTTTCGGCCTGAGCTGGCAGCGCGTGGACGCGCCCCGCTGGCACGAGGACGTCGCCTCATACGATGTGCTGCGCGACGGGGAGCGCATCGGCCGCATCCACCTCGACCTGCACCCGCGCGAGGGCAAGTACAAGCACGCGGCGCAGTTCGACCTCGCGTCGGGCGTGCGCGGCCGGCAGCTGCCCGAGGGGGTGCTCGTGTGCAACTTCGGCACCGGGCTCATGGAGCACAGCCAGGTCGTCACGCTCTTCCACGAGTTCGGGCATCTCATCCACCACGTGCTCGGCGGCGACCAGGAATGGGTGCGCTTCTCGGGCGTGGCCACCGAGTGGGATTTCGTCGAGGCCCCGAGCCAGATGCTGGAGGAGTGGGCGTGGGATGCCGCGGTGCTGGCCACGTTCGCCACCGATGACTCCGGCCGCACCATCCCCGCGGATCTCGTCGAGCGGATGCGCGCCGCCGACGACTTCGGCAAGGGCTTTCATGCGCGCACGCAGATGTTCTATGCGGCGCTGTCGCTCGGTATTCACGAGTCGGTCCCCGCCGACCTGACCGAGGCGGTGCGCGCGGCGCAGGCGGCGTACTCGGTGTTCCCCTACATCGACGACACGCATTTCCACTGCGCCTTCGGGCACCTCGACGGCTACGGCTCGGGCTACTACACCTACATGTGGTCGCTCGTGATCGCCAAAGACATGTTCAGCGCCTTCGACCGTGCCGACATGTTCGCGCCGCAGGTCGCCGCCCGCTACCGCGACCGGGTGCTGGCCCGGGGCGGGACGGGGGATGCCGCTGACCTGGTCGCCGACTTTCTGGGTCGGCCGTACACCTTCGACGCATACGCGGCCTGGCTCGCCGAGTGAGACGAGGCGCTCAGGGGCGGTCGGCGTGTGGCAGTGCGCGGCGCAGCGTGCGCGATGCAGACTGCGCAGCGGTGGTCAGCGCTCTGACGTAGTGGCTAAGATCCGGCTGGCGGAATCGAGCAGTCGGAACGGCGACGGTAAATGCGGCCACCGCGCTCCCTGCTGATCCTTGGATGCTGACGCCGACGCCGGTGACGCCAACCTCGGTCTCATCGCTGTTGAAGCCATAGCGCGCGCTACGTGTGTGCACGAGTTCATTCTGGAGCTCGGATAGTGACTGCACTTTGGCGGACCCCCAGGGGGCGAGCCCGGTAGGATGCCTCCGTTCCACTTCTGCCCACGGAAGCGCAGCCAGGATCGCCTTGCCACCCGCCGAGCAGTATGCAGGCATGTAGCCACCTATCCGTGCCGCCACGCGCAACGCTGCGCTGGATTCGATCCCGTCGATGAACTGGATGTCTGAACCCGCCAGGACCATGAGTTGAACGGTGTCGTCCACCTCGTCGTGGAGCCGCTGCAGCGTCGGGCGGCTCGCGCGACGGAGCTCGTCCAGTGAGACTTGGTCTACGACACGTCGAACCAACTCGGGTCCTGCGCGGTAGCTCCGGTCGCTTTCCTGGACAGCGAATCCGCGCGAGGTGAGGGTGGCCAGGAGGCGGTAAGCAGTCGAGGGGACGACCCCGAGACGTCTGGATGCCGCTTTCACCGTGAGAGAGTCACTCTCCCGCAGGTGCAAGAGCAACTGAAGAGCGCGATCGACGGATGTGACGATCCCCGCGTCCTCATTTCGCACAGCGCAACTATCTCACAAACTATTGCGCATGACGAACGAATTTCGTACTTTCATCTCAGGTGCGCTGCGCGCGAGCGTCGTCCGCCAATCTCGCCGCTTCGGTGCGGCTGCGCGAACAAAGTGATGCAGGAGCTACATGGACGTCGATTTCGAAGAGTTGGCGATGTTCCTCGAGGCACTCGAGGCATCGGACTTCACGCACTTTATTTTTGAGAAGGGCGACGCGCGTATCGAAGTGCGCCGCGGATCCGCGTCCGAGCCGCTCGCCTCGGCATCCACGCCGACGGTCGTTGCACCATCGGTGGCCGTGCCGACGAAGTCACCCGCCGCGGCGCCGGCCTCCGCGATATTGAGCGCACAAGCACCTGCGTCGACAGCGGCGCATGCGGTCGCGGGCGACATCGAGATCACCTCGCCCCTGCTGGGCACCGTCTACCTGTCTCCGAAGCCTGGCGAACCCCCGTTCGTCGAGATCGGCGCGCGCGTGAGTGCGGGAGCGCCCGTGTGCATCATCGAGGTCATGAAACTGATGAACTCGGTCGAGGCTCCCGTAGACGGCACGATCGTGGATCGGCATGTCTCCGACGGCGAACTCGTGGAATTCGGGCAGGTCGTGTTCACCATCCGACCTGACGGGCAATGACATGACCCGCATGTTTGTCGCCAACCGCGGTGAGATCGCAGTTCGCATCGTGGACGCTTGCGGCAGGCTCGGAATCGAGACTGTTTTGGGTGTGTCGGCCGCCGATCGTGACACGCTCGCCGCCCACCGTGCCGACCGCGTCGTCGTGCTGGGCGGGCCTAAATCCGCGGACAGCTACCTGTCGATCCCCACGGTTGTGCACGCGGCCGCGAGCACGGGGTGCACGGTTGTGCACCCCGGTTACGGCTTCCTCTCCGAGCAACCCGCGTTCGCCGCGGCCTGCGCCGAGAACGACCTGGTCTTCGTGGGACCCTCCATCGAGCAACTGACGGCGCTCGGCGACAAGCTGCGCGCCCGCGCCCTGGCTGAATCGCTCGACGTGCCGCTGGTACAAGGCGGCCGCGCAGACACGCTCGAAGAGGCGCACACTCTTGCTGCCGACATCGGGTTCCCCGTGCTCATCAAGGCTGCCTATGGCGGCGGCGGGCGCGGCATGAAGCTTGTCGAAGATGCTGCCGAGCTGGCCTCCGCCTGGCAGGTCGCCAGCTCAGAGGCAATGGCCGCGTTTGGCGACGGCACAGTGTTCGTGGAGAGCTATATCCGTGATGCCAAGCACGTCGAAGTGCAGGTGCTCGGTGATCGACACGGCAACCGCTTGCATCTCGGCGAACGTGAGTGCTCGGTGCAGTACCGATATCAGAAGGTCGTCGAAGAAGCACCCTGCGTGGCGCTGCCCAGCGACATCCGGACTCTCTTGCATGCCAGTGCGCTGCGTATCGCGACGGAGCTGAACTATGTCGGGCTGGGTACCGTTGAGTTTCTGTATGACACGGAGCGACGGCAGCTCAGCTTTCTCGAAGTGAACCCGCGGTTGCAGGTGGAGCATCCGGTCACCGAGGCGGTGACGGGCGTCGACCTCGTGCGTGAGCAGATCCTCGTCGCGCTCGGTGAGCCGCTCAGCCTCACGCAGGACGATGTCACAGTGCAAGGCCACGCCATTGAGGCGCGTATCACCGCACAGGACCCGGCGACAGGACTCATGCCCTCGCCTGGCCGCATCACTCGGTGGCGTCCGCCGGTCTCGGGCGACGTGCGCTTGGACTCGCACATCTATGAGGGCTACGTATTCCCGCCGTTCTACGATGCGCTGATGGGCAAGCTCATCTCATTCGGTGCCGATCGCGGCAGCGCCGTCGCGGGCATGAGCCGTGCCCTCGGCCGCTTCCAGATCGGTGGCGTTCGCAGCAACCTGCCGCTGCTGCGCGAGATCATAAGGCACCCCGACTTCGCAGAAAACGCGGTTACCACCCACTGGCTGGCCACGATTGTGGAGGAATTGGTCCATGGCTAACATCTCTCTCGTCGATGTCTCGCTTCGTGACGGTAACCAGAGCCTTTGGGGCGCCACGGGTGTCACGAATCGGCTGGCCGCCTCGGTGGCTCCCGCGATGAATAGAGTTGGTTATCGCGCCATCGAGATGTTCTCCAGCACGACGATGGCAACTGCGGTTCGCTTCGGAGCCGAGGACCCGTGGAAGCGCATCCGCGCCGTGCGGGCCGCCGCTCCCGACGTCACCCTCGGTTTCCTCACCACCGGAAAGCGATTCATCACGTTCGGTCGTACGCCGGACAACTTATTCGAGCTCGCCTTCGATCTGCTGCGACGCAATGGCGTCACCAGGTTGTGGGTGATCGATCCGATGCACAACATGCAAGATACGATCCGTACGGCTGAGATGGCCAAGCGTGTGGGGTTCGAAGAGGTCGTTGGTGGTCTGTGCTACAGCATCAGCCCTGTGCACACTGACGAATACTACCTCGCCAAGATCGCCGAGCTGGATGCTTCCGATGCGATCGACAGCGTGTACTTCAAGGATCCTGCGGGGTTGCTTACCCCTGATCGCGTGCGTGACCTCGTACCTCGTCTGCGGGGACAGCTGACCCGCACGCCTTTCCGTGAGATGCACACGCATGCCAGTACCGGGCTGGCTCCGGTCACCCTGCTCGAGGCCGCCGACCAGGGCATGGACATCCTGCACACCGCCCTCCCACCCCTGGCGTACGGCAATTCGCATTCCAGTGGCATCCGTGTGGCCGAGAACCTACGCGCGCGGGGGCATACCGTCGACGTTGACGACGACGCCATGCGCGAGGCATCCGCGATCTTGACTCGGCACGCGAAGCTGCACCGGCTGCCGGTCGGCGTCCCGGCCGAGTACGAGGAGGCCTACTACCGGCACAACATCCCCGGCGGTGTGATGAGCACACTAGAGCGCCAGCTTGCTGAGATCGGTAAGAAGGACCTGCTCCAAGCCGTCATCGAAGAGAGTGTGCAGGTGCGTCGCGACCTCGGATGGCCGATCGTGGTCACCCCGTTTGCGCAGTACATCGTGACGCAGGCAACCTTAAACATTTTGACCGGTGAGCGCTATGCGCAGATCTCTGATGAAGTCATCGATCTGTTGCTGGGCGATTTTGGACCACTTCCCGGCGACATCGACCCTGGCCTGCTCGACCGCGCAAATGCTTCGTCGCGCGCTCGTCGGCGTGGTGAGCCGACTCCCGAAGCGCCAAGCCTGACGGAACTGCGCGAGCGTTTCGGGCGCGATACCAGCGATGAGGATCTCCTGCTCCGCGCGGTGATGCCCTCCACCCAGGTCGACGCGATGGTCGCGAAGCGTGAGGCAGGTCCCGCCCAGAGTCTGCGCGACGTGCTGGCAGCGTTCGAGGCGGGGCCGAAGCTGACTGCGTTCAGTTTCACGACCGGCGACACGAGGGTCTCGGTGACGCGGAATGGTGCGTCATGACTCCTGTCTCTGGAGCGTTGAACATGGTCGACGCATGGGTGATCGACGTCGACGGGTGCCTCGTCAGCACGTCGCGCGCGGGAGGGCAGGGCGGTACGCCCATCCCAGGTGCAGTGGAGTTCATCCGTGCAGTACGCGACAGTGGTCATGCGATGCGCGTGGTCACGAACGCGTCGGCGTGCACGCCACACCGATACGCCCAGCAGCTCCGCGAAATGGGATTCGACCTGAGCGACGACGAGTTCATCACGGCAGGGAGCGCCGCTGCCGCGTACATCGCCGCGACGCATGCGGGCGCACGCGTTCTCGCGATCGCCGAAGAGGGCATCGTCGAACCGCTCGCCGCCCTTGATGTCGACGTGACAGTGGATGACGCAGAGGGCGTGTCCGTCGTTGTCGTCGGTGCGGTGGACATCTTGGACATGTCACGGCTCGGGGCCGCCTGCCACGCGGTCGCCGACAATGGCGCAGCTCTCTATGTCACTGTCAACACGCCCTGGTTCCATGGCGGCCGCGGTCGGTCGGTATGCACATCGGCCGCGACCGCGCACGCCATTGCGTGGGTCACCGGCGTCGAGCCTGTCGTACTAGGCAAACCCTCCGACGCGCTGGCCGCAACTCTGCGCCGTCAGCTTGGTGGGGACGCGGTCGCCATCGCCGTTGTCGGAGATGCTCCGGCCGAAGTCGCTCTGGCCCGCGAGATGGATGCTCTGTCGATCGGTGTCCTTACGGGCGCACTGACCCGTAAGGCTGTCGCCGACGCCTCCGATCGGACGCGCACCCCCGACGTCATCGTCGACTCCATCGCGGACCTCACCGACCACATCGCCCCCGCAGACAGCACTCGACCCCACGTGTAAAGGAGCACTTCAATGGCCGATACCCGTTTCCCCTTCTTCCGCGAGTGGCCCCCGCCGGCCGGCGCTGAAGACTGGGCGTCCATGTACCCGTATTTCACCACTGCTCAGCCCGAAGGAAAGGATGTCGAGGACGCGCGCCTGTGGTTCGCCGACACGATGCACTGGTCGCGGGCGGTGCATCCGCTGGACAGCATCGGCGCCGAGGCAGTGTACCTGGGGGCGGGGCAGAGTAGCGCGCGCATCTTTGCACTGCCCACCTCGCTCGGTCTGGACATGCGGATCGTCAATGGGTACGTGTATATCTCGCCGACTGGCGTCACCGATCCCGACCGGATCAACGAGCGCCTAGCGCACTTCCAAGAGCGGGCCGGCTACTACTACGCCAACTGGGACATCCTGTACTCGCAGTGGAAGGACAAGATGCTTGAGTTGGTCAAGCGCATGCGTGCCATTACCTTCCCGGCGCTGGCAGAGTATGAGCCGCTCGAGGTGGTGACCGAAGCCCGCGGCCGGTCGACCGCATGGGATCTGATCAGCGGCTATCACGAACTCATCGAGGAGTTCTTCCTCGCCTGGCAGCACCATTTCGAGTTCCTGAACCTCGGCTACGGCGGTTACATCACGTTCTTTCAGACGTGCAAGCAGTTCTTTCCCGAGATCACCGATCAGTCCGTGGCACGCATGGTCGCGGGCGTCGACGTGCTCGCCTTCCGCCCCGACAATGAGCTACGGGGCCTAGCACGCACGGCCGTCGATTCGGGCGTGGCCGACGTCATCGTCGAGATGCGTGACCCAGACGCGGTGGCCGCGGCGCTGGATGCGACCCCGGCTGGCCGCGACTGGCTCGCCAAACTAGAGAAGGCGAAAGATCCCTGGTTCAACTACTTTGCCGAGTATGGGTTTCTGCACGACCAGGACACCTGGCTCACCGACCCGAAGATCCCGTTCGACGGCATCATCCGTTACATCGGGATGCTCCGGGAGGGCGAAGACATCACCCGAGACGTTGATTCGCTACGCGATGAGCGCGATGAGATCGTCGATGAATACCGTTCGTTGCTTTCGCCTGACGAGCAGGCACAGTTTGACGAGATGCTGGGTCTGGCGCGCAACGTGTTCCCGTTTATCGAAGAGCACAACATCTACGTTGAGCACTGGACGCACTCGGCGTTCTTCGACAAGATCCGCGAGTTGGCGAAAGTCGTTACCGACGCCGGGTTCCTGCTCGATCCGGAGGACATCTTCTACCTCAACCGGTTCGAACTCGATGAGGCGCTCAACGACCTCGTCGCGGCCCATGCGATCGGTGTCGCACCGCGGGGCGCACAGAAGTGGCAGGCCGAAGTGGAGCGGCGACGCGTCATCATGTCGGCGCTGCGGGCTGCTCCCGCACTGCCTGCATTGGGAACGCCGCCCGACGAGATCACTGACCCGTTCGCGATCATGAACTATGGAGTTACCACCGACCGGATCCGTGACTGGCTGGGCGCGGGCGGTAGTGACGGCGATCGACTTACCGGAGCCGCTGCAGCTCCCGGCGTCGTCGAGGGTCCGGCGCGCATCATCCTGACGGAGAAGGACCTGCCCTCGCTACAGCCGGGTGAGATCCTCGTCGCACCGATCACCGCACCATCTTGGGGCTCGGGGTTCTCCATCGCGGCGGCGGTGGTCACCGACATCGGCGGGATGATGTGCCATGCGGCCATCGTCTGTCGCGAGTACGGCCTGCCGGCCGTGGTAGGCACCGGCTTTGCGACCTCACGCATCACGACCGGCCAGCGGATCAGAGTCGACGGCGGCGCAGGGCAGGTGGTGCTGGCATGATCACGGTCGATTTCAGCTCGCCAGAGGCGCTGGACGTGCAGTTGGTCGGGGGCAAGACGCTGGGACTTGCTCGTATGACGCAGGAAGGACTTTCGGTGGCACCTGGGTTCGCAGTGACCACCGACGCACACCGGGCGTTCCTCGAGGGCTCCGGGATCAACGAGCGGATCGGTGAGATTCTGCTCTCGCACGATCTCTCCGACCAAGAGCAACTCATCGTGGTGGCACGACTGATCGAGCGGGAATTTTCCGCAGCGACGGTCGCTGACGATATCGCGGATGCGATCGGCCTCCGGTATCGCGAACTTGGTGACCGGCTCGGAATTGGAGATGTCTCGGTGGCTGTGCGCTCGAGTGCGACGGCCGAGGACACCGCCGAGTCGAGCTTCGCCGGAGAGTACGAGACATTCCTCGGCATCGTCGGCGTTGACGACGTCGTCGAGCACGTCAAGCGGTGCTGGGGAAGTGCGTTTACCCCGCATGCCCTCACATATGCGCTCGACCGCGAACTGTCGCCGCTGGAGGTCTCGATGGCCGTGGTCGTGCAGAAGACCGTTAAGGCTCGGTCGTCGGGTGTGATGTTCACGGTCAGTCCGAGCACCGGTGACCGCTCACGCATCGTGATAGAGGCGAGCTGGGGTGTGGGACTCGCCGTCGTCGGCGGCGAAGTCAGCCCCGATCGGTTCGCGATCGACAAGATCAACTTCGGTGTCATCGAAAAGAAGTTGGGTGACAAACGCATTGAGTATGTCGACGGGCATACCAGTCGCGCGGTGGACGACGAGCGGGTCGCGCGGTTCTGCCTCACTGACGACGAGGCGATCGCGATCGCACGCCTGGGCAAGGTGCTCGAGAAGCTACACAAGGCGCCACAGGACATCGAGTTCGCCGTCGACCGCGAGGTCCCGGGGCCCGACAACATCATGCTGCTGCAGTGCCGACCCGAGACAGTATGGGTGGCGAAACAGGCCGAATCCCGAACGGCTTCGATCCCGCTGATGGATCGAATCACATCAAACGTATTCGGCGTGGCCACCGGTGCGATACCGACGGGCAAGCGGTCGTCGCTGCCGGAGGGGCACACACATGGCTGAGATGGAGGGGATGCGGGATCCTCGCGACTGGGCAACCCGGCAATCTGACCTCGCCGCGCAGGTGCCGGATCTGTTGAGGCGGCTCCGAGGCGCCTCAATAGCGTGGCGGGAGCGGCTCGCCGGTGTCGAACCGGGGCAGTTCGGTACGGTCGATTCTCTCGCCGACCTGCCGTTCATGACGAAGGGAGAACTGCGTGCGATGCAGGCCGATGCCACCCGGGAGCAGCCGCTGGGTGGGCTCCAGGTGGCGGCCACGCGCGACCTCGTGCAGGTCATTTCATCGTCGGGCACGACAGGAGATCCGATGTTCTTCGGCGTCACCGTAGCGGACTGGACGGCGTGGAAGCGGGCGGTGGGCTCTGCGTTTGCGACCGCGGGCATCGGCCGTGGCAGCCTGACCGCTCACACCACAGGAATGCCCATGGTCGCTGGTGGCATCGCGTATGCCGATGGCATCCGCGAGGCTGGCGGAACACTGGCGTGGGTGGGGGGTCAGACCATGACGCGGATGGTCGCCATGATTAACAGGCTCGGCGTAAACACACTGTTGGGGACCGCGTCCTTTGCAACTTTCTTCGCCGAGAAGTGTGAGGCGGAACTGGGGCGACCTGCCCGCGAACTGGCCGTGCGGACCGTGATCGCCGGGGGAGAGCCCGGTCTGGGCGCGCCCGAGATCCGCGAGCGCATCGCGGACGTCTGGGGGGCCACGAGGGTCAGCGAGATCATGGGGCTCGGCGACGTGCTGCCGGTCTTGTGGGCTGAGTGTGCCGAAGGGCACGGGATGCACTTCACGGCCGCGCCGCACGTGCTCGTTGAACTCATTGATCCCGAGACCGGGGCCCACTTGCCGTGGGAGCCCGGTGTCACGGGCGAAGCCGTCTACACGACCATCGATCGCGAGGCATGCCCGGTGGTTCGGTTCCGCTCGCGCGACCAGCTGTCCGTCACCGGCGTCGCGTGTCGATGCGGGCGCACAACCCCCACGGTGCGCTGCATCGGCCGCACTGACGACATGCTCATCTACAAGGCGATGAACGTGTATCCGTCGGCGATTCGCGACATCGCGATGCAGGTTGGCGGTAGCGCCGTTGGCTCGCTGCGAGTCCGGAAGGACAGCAACGATCAGGTTCGGTTCGATGACCCCATCCCGCTCGAGATCGAGCTCGCTGCTGACGACAGCGAGGCGGCGCGCCTGGCCGCTGAGATCGCCGAGGCCGTTAGGCAGGAGTTGCGCGTGCGAGTCTCTCCCGAGGTCCTCGCACCTGGCAGCATCCCGCTCGGTGAATACAAGAACGCGCTCACCTACGCCAAGCAGTGAGTGGCTGCACATGGCGTGGACCTGAGTGACCAGCAGTACCACGGTGATCGAGTAAAGGAGACTCAGATCATGTCGTCCTTGCAGGGAAAAGTCGCTGTCGTGACCGGCGCCGGAGCGGGTCTCGGCCGTTCCATCGCCATCCGGCTGGCAGCGCGTGGTGCCCGCGTTGTCGTCGCCGACATCGCTGACGAGGCTGCCGCCGAGACCGCGCGGTTGATCGCTGAGGAAGCTGGCGAGGCGCGAGCATTCCACGTCGATGTGACGTCGTCCGCCGACTCCGTCGCGCTGGTCGCGCATGCGGTGCTGATGTACGGCAGACTCGACGTCGCCGTGAACAACGCAGGAGTGGCTCCGCCGCCGCATCCGATTGCTGAGGTCCCTGCCGATGTCTGGCGCCGTACACTCTCCGTGGACCTCGACGGAGTGTTCAACGGCATCCAGGCGCAGATCCCTGCAATGGTGGAACACGGCGGAGGTGTCATTGTGAACATCGCGTCGATTCTCGGCACGGTCGGTTTTCCGGGCCTCGCACCGTACGTTGCAGCGAAACACGCCGTGATCGGCCTCACCAAGCAGATCGCGGTCGACTATGCAAAACAGGGCATCCGTTCCATTGCAATCGGGCCCGCCTTCATCAAGACGGGATTGGAAGCGGTGTTCGACGATGCGACGCGGAAAGCCTTGGACGAGGCGCACCCGATCGGTCGGATGGGAACACCTGGTGAGGTAGGCGAGGTCGTCGCCGCAGTCGCCGAGGACGGATGGTCGTTTGTGAACGGTGCGTATTTGCCGATAGACGGCGGTTACCTCAGCCGCTGATGGACCTGTCGCACATCTCGTGCGTAGCCGCGCGATGATCACTACATATCAGCCTCCCAACTCCAGCGGCCACCCCGTGTAGGCCTCGGCGAGATACGTGCGCCCGGCGCGCGAATCGGTGACCGATCGCAGTTCGCCCAGCTGCCGCATCCGGTCGAAGTCCGACGCCTCGGGCATCTGGTGCAACATGCTGGTCATCCACCACGAGAAGTTCTGGGCCTTCCAGATGCGGTGCAGCGCCGTCTGCTCATAGCCGTCAAGCAGCCGGGGATCGTTTTCCAGAAGAAAAGCGCGCAGCGCGCCGTGAAGCAGTAGCACGTCGGCGATGGCCAGGTTCATGCCCTTCGCGCCGGTCGGGGGCACGGTGTGCGCGGCATCCCCCACCAACACGACGCGTCCGCGGCGCAGCTCGCGCGCCACGAAGCTGCGGAACTGCAGCATGTCGCGTTGGAAGATCGGGCCCTCGTGCAGCGTCGTGCCCGGCACACGCGACTGCAGGATCTCCCACAGCTGCTCCTGGGTGTACGAGGCGGGGTCGACGTCGGGGTCGCATTGGAAATACATCCGCTGCACGGTGTCGGATCGCTGGCTGATCAGCGCGAAGCCGTTCGGTGAGTTGCTGTAGATGAGTTCGGGCGCACTGGGCGGGGCTTCGCAGAGGATCCCGAACCACGCGAAGGGATACTCCCGATACAGACCCGCGCGCGAGCCCGACATCGCCCGGCGGACCACGGAGTGTGAGCCGTCGGCGCCGATCACGATCTCGGCGGCGATCTCGGATTCTGCGCCGTCGGGGCCGGTCACGACCACGCGCGGGCGCTCGCCGTCGACATCGTCGACGCGCACCGCGGTGGTCTCGAATCGGATGTCGGCGCCCGCCGGCACGAGCGTTGCCAGCAGATCCTGCAGCACGAGATGCTGCGGATACAGCCACACCCCGCGGCCGACCAGGTCCGCGAAGTCGATGCGGTGCCCGGCGCCGTCGAAGCGCAGCTCGATGCCGTCGTGGCGCATTCCGACCTGGTGCGCGTGCGTGTCGACGCCGGCGGCCACCAGCGCCTCGACGGTGCCCTCTTCGAGGATGCCGGCGCGGATCGTCTGCTCGATCTCGTCACGCGAACGGCTGTCGACGACGATCGAGTCGATGCCGGCGCCGCGCAGCAGCTGGGCGAGCAGCAGCCCGGCGGGGCCGGCGCCGACGATGGCGACCCGGGTGTGGACGGTGGTGGTCATGGCGTCTCCTTCGACGTGCGGGGCGACTCTCATTCTGGGTGACGCGGGAGGCGACGGGGCTTGGTTTCTCGTTCAACAAGAATCCGGCGGGAATTTGGCGCCTCTCTGCCCCGCGTGCGGGCCCGGTTGGCGGCGCTGCGTGTTCACAACGCAACTCATCCGGTGCCTCGAGGGGTGAAACGGCCCTATCCGGGCCTCTTGCGCACAGATGGGATGAGTTTTGAGCGGGCTCACGCCTGTAAGGCGCCCTGGATGTCGCGGCTTGCGCGATGCAGCGCCTCCAAAGGTGCCTCGACCGCAGCGTCGCGGGCGATCACCACCGACAGAGCGGCCACGACGGCGCCCGAGGCATCGCGCACCGGCACGGCCAGACCGGTGGCGACGTCTTCGATGTATCCCGGGGCTATCGCATGCCCGAGCCGACGGATCTCGGCGAGCTTGCGCCGCAGCGCCGCCGGCTCGGTGATCGTGGCGCGGGCCAGTGCCGCCAGCGGACCGGTCAGGATGCGCTCCTGCAGTTCGGCCGGCGCGTGAGCGAGCAGCACCAACCCCGAGCTGGAGGCGTGCAGAGGCAGGCGGCCGGCGATCCGAGTGATGTTGGAGGTGGCATCCGGGCTCGACAGCCGCTCGAGGAAAAGTGCCTCACCCTGTTCGAGGATGGCCAGCTGGGTGTGCTCGCCGACCCGCGCCTGCACGCGCTCCATCGCCGGCATCGCGGCTTGACGCAGGCGCAGCGCCGCCGACGAGCGGGTGGCCAGCTCCCAGAGGCGCATGCCCACGCGGATGCGGTGGTCTTCGTCGCGCTCGAGCAGCCCGGTCTCGATCAGCTCACCGATGAAGCGGTGCGCCGTCGACGACGGCAGGCCCGCACGGCGGCCGATCTGCGACGCGGTCTGCACCGTGCGTGTCGGCGTGAAGGTCTCGAGCACCCGCAGCAGACGCTCGGTGACCGAGTCGCCCGTCGGGGAGTTCGCCATGCGCCCACCTTCTCATGACGCATGCGCCGTAGAATCGTTGGGGTACTGACGATATAGTGGGTGCGCACGTCCCGACGGATCGAAGGAGATCGCATGCAGTACTACCGAGACGGATACCGCTCAGGCGATCCCGACCTGCAGCCGGCGGCGCCGGAGGCGGTATCCCGCACCGGCGACATTCCCGCAGAGGTCGACGTGCTCATCGTCGGCACCGGGCCGGCCGGCACAGTCCTGGCCGCGCAGCTGTCGGAGTTCCCCGACATCACGACGCGCATCGTCGAGCGCCGCGGCGAACCCCTGACCCGCGGCCACGCCGACGGCGTCGCGTGCCGCACGGTTGAGATGTTCGAGGCGTTCGGCCTGGCCGACGCGCTCCTGCGCGAGGCCTATTGGGTCAACGAGGTGCACTTCTGGGGACCGTGCGACGACGACCGCGCCAAGATCGTGCGCACCGGATGGGTGCAGGACACCCCACCGGGTCTGAGCGAGTTTCCGCACGTGATAGTGAACCAGGCGCGCATGCAGCACTTCCTGCTGCAGCATGCGGCACGCTCGGCGAGTCGGCTCGAGGCCGACTACGGCGTCGAGTTCGTCACCCTCACGGTGCACGAGCGCGACGACCATCCGGTCGAGGTGACGCTGCGCCGCGGCGACAAAGAGATCACCGTCAACGCGAACTACGTCGTCGGCTGCGACGGGGCGCGCAGCAAGGTGCGTTCGGCGATCGGCCGGGAACTGGCCGGGGATGCCGCGAACCACGCGTGGGGTGTCATGGACGTGCTGGCCACGACCGATTTTCCCGACTGGCGCACCAAGAACGTGATCCAGTCGGCGGGCAAGGGCAGCCTGCTGATGATCCCGCGCGAGGGCGGCAACATGGTGCGCTGCTATGTCGACCTGGGCGAGATTCCCGCCGGCGACAGCACCATCCGTTCCACGACCGCCGAGCAGCTGGCGGTCACGGCCAACGCGATCTTGCACCCGTACGCGATCGATGTGAAGCAGTGCGCCTGGTCGAGCGTCTACGAGGTGGGGCAGCGTCTCGCCGACCGGTTCGACGACGTGACCGATGACGACGACCGCATTCCGCACGTGTTCATCGCCGGCGACGCCTGCCATACTCACTCGGCCAAGGCAGGTCAGGGCATGAACGTATCGATGCAAGATGCCTTCAACCTGGGCTGGAAGCTCGCAGCCGTGCTCCAGGGACGCAGCGCCCCGCAGCTGCTGCGCACCTACTCGGGCGAGCGGCAGACGGTCGCCGCCGACCTCATCGAGTTCGACAAGTTCTGGTCGGCGTTCATCGCGCAGCCCACCGTCGACCCGCAGCATCCCGAACTCGGCGGCGTCACGTCGCAGCAGATGCAAGCCGAGTTCGCGCGGCAGGGGCGGTACACCGCGGGGCTTGCCACGACCTACACCCCGTCGTCGCTGACCGGCACCGACGAGCACCAAGATCTGGCGCGCGGGTTCCAGATCGGCACCCGCTTCCACTCGTCGCCGGCCGTACGGGTGGCCGACGCGTACCGCGGCGAGCTCGGGCATGTGCACCGCGCTGACGGACGCTGGCGCCTCTACGCCTTCGGCGACGCCGACGGCTCTGCTTTGCGCGAGCTCGCGCAGTGGCTGACGGATGCCGCACAGTCGCCGATCGCGCGCTTCACTGCGGCATCCGCCGACATCGACAGCGTGATCGACGTGCGCGCGGTCTTTCATGCCGATCACCACGACGTCGATCTCGGGGAACTGCCCGAGATCCTGCTGCCGCGCTCGGGGTCGCTGGGCCTGCAGGACTGGGAGAAGGTGTGGGCCGTCGGCGCCGACGCCGACATCTTCGCCGCGCGCGGCATCTCTGATCGTGGCGCCGTCGTGATCGTGCGGCCGGATCAGTATGTGGCGCATGTGCTGCCGCTGGACGCACGGGACGAGCTGACGGACTTCTTCGGCGGGTTCCTGCTGCCGGTGGAGGCTGAATGATGGATGCCGCGGCCGGCGAAGCGGGCATCGACGAGGCTTTCGCCGCCGAGCCACAGCGTCACCTGGGCTACCTCATCCGCCGTGCGCAGCAGCGGCATGTCGCCACCTGGGCGCGCGTGGCCTCGACCGAGACCACGAGCGTGCAGTACGCGATTCTCGCGGTGCTCGATCGTCTCGGTGAGGCGAGTCAGCGCGAATTGTGCGACGAGGTCGATCTCGACCGGTCGACGGTGGCCGATCTGCTCGCGCGGATGGAACGGCGCGGACTGCTCACCCGCCGCCGTTCGTCGGGCGATGCTCGCCGCAACGTCGTGACGCTCACCGGCGAGGGCCTCGCCGAGCGCCGGCGCCTCGGTCCGCTCGTCGAGCAGGTGCAGCGCGAGCTCGCGGCCGGGATGCCGCCCGGCGAGCTCGCCGCGCTCGAGTCGGGGCTGCGCGCGCTGCTCGCCTCCGGCGCCTGACCCGCCCCGCCCCGGCGCGGTGCGCTGCCCCCTTGTCGCCGAGTTGTCCCCGCGTTGCGCGACTTTACCTCGGGTTGCGCGAGCTTGCCTCGGGTTGCGCGACCTTACCCCGGGTTGCACGAGCTTGCCTCGGGTTGCGCGAGCTTACCTCGGGTTGCGTGACTTTACCCTTGGCTGGGGAGGGGACAACTCGGGCAACGCGGGGACAGCTCGCGCAACGCGAGGGCAACTCGCGCAACGCGGGCGACGGGTACCCTCGAGCGCAGGGAGGACGGATGCCGGACGACGGGATGCTCGCGCGCATCATGCGTGTGCTGTCGTGCTTCTCCGACGACGAGCCGGCAGTCGGCGCAGGCCAGATCGCTGCGCGCACCGGCATCCCGGTCTCGACAGTGCACCGACTGCTCGCCGACCTCGTCGCCGAGGGGCTGCTCTCGCGTGCGCCGGGCCGCAGCTATACGATCGGCGCGCGGCTCTGGGAACTCGGCGAGCTCTCGCCCCTGTCGCTGCGGCTGCGCGAAACGGCGCTGCCCCATATGGCGCGACTGTACGAGGCGACCGGCGAGAACGTGCACCTCGCCGTGCTCGATGGGCCCAGCCCTGAGGCATCCGTCGCCTTGTTCGTCGGGCGGGTGACCGGCTCCGGTTCGATCCCCACGCTCAGCCGCATGGGCGGCAGGCAACCCCTGCACACGACCGGCGTCGGCAAGGCGCTGCTGTCGACCCGTGATCAGGCGTGGCTTGGGCGTTACTTCACGATGCCGCTGCAGCGCGAGACCACGCACTCGATCCTCGACGAGGAGCGCCTGCGCGGCGAGCTGCGTCGCGCCCAAGCACGCGGCTACGCGACCACCCGCGAAGAGATGACGCTGGGAAACGTGTCGGTCGCCGCCCCCGTCGCCCACGTGCAAGGGCTGCCGCCGGTGGCCATCGGCGTGGTCGTGCACCTCGACCGCGCCGACGAGCGGCGGCTCGCTCCGCTGGTCGTGCAAGCCGCGCGCGACCTGCACCACGATCTCCGTACCTCCCACTGAGTGAGAGGTCATTCCGCCGCCGGGCGCCAGTCCTGCGAACCTGGAGAGGTCCGTCACCACATGGACGGTCGAAGGAGACACCCATGACAGACCCTCAGCCGACGGCCGCAGCGCCCGAGAGCCTGCTCGCGTCAGCCGACTTCCCGCCGCAGTCGCAGATCACCCGCGAGATCCAGGACATCCACACCGAGTATGCGCGCCGCGAGGCCGCGGGCGAGAAGCTCCCGGCCACGATCTATGATTTTCCGCCGTACCGGTCGAGCCTGCTCCGTCACCCGACCAAGAACCCGCGCCTGGTCGACCCCGAGACCATCGAGCTGTACTCGCCGGCCTACGGCCAGCGGGATGTCGCAGCCATAGAGTCCGATCTCACGCTGCAGCACGCGGGTGAGCCGCTGGGCGAGCGCATCACCGTGCGCGGTCGCCTGCTCGACTCGTGGGGACGTCCCATTCCGAACCAGCTGATCGAGATCTGGCAGGCGAACTCGTCGGGCCGCTACATCCATCAGCGCGATCAGCACCCTGCCCCGCTCGACCCCAACTTCACCGGGGCGGGCCGCGCGATCACGAACGACAACGGCGAGTACCTGTTCACGACGATCAAGCCGGGCGCCTACCCGTGGAAGAACCACATCAACGCCTGGCGTCCCGCGCACATCCACTTCTCGGTGTTCGGCAACGGGTTCACGCAGCGCATCGTCACGCAGATGTACTTCCCCGGTGACCCGCTGTTCGCGCTCGATCCGATCTACAACTCGATCCACCGGCAGAAGGACCGCGACCGACTGATCAGCACCTACGACCACGACCTCACTGTCCCGGAGTTCTCGATGGGCTACCGCTGGGACATCGTCGTCGACGGACCGGATGCCACGTGGCACGAGCCCGAGGAGGGTGAGCACTGATGCCCGAGAAGACCCTGGATCCCACGCCGGGCCAGACCGTCGGCCCGTTCTTCGCGTACGGCACCATCTACCCGAAGATGCACGAGGTCGTCCATCCGTACAGTCCGGGAGCGATCGTGCTCGGCGGCACGGTGTACGACGGCAACGGTGCCCCGATCCCCGACTCGATGGTGGAGATCTTCGGCGCCGACAGCGACGGCACCGTGTCCCGTGCGCGCGGCGCGTTCCGCCGCGACGATCACACCTTCACCGGGTTCGGGCGCTCGTTCACGACCGATGAGGGGCACTACGAATTCTGGACTCGCAACCCGGGAGCCGAGGCCGGCAAGGCGCCGTTCTTCGCTGCGATCGTCTTCGCCCGAGGGCTGCCGAACAAGCTGCACACCCGCATCTACCTGCCCGACGACGAGGCGGCGCTCGCCGCCGACCCGCTGCTGAGTTCGCTCGATCCCGCCGAGCGCGCGACGCTGATCGCCACGCGGCTGCCCGACGGATCGCTGCAGCACGACATCCATTTGCAGGGCGAGGGTGAGACCGTCTTCCTCACGTTCTGAGCCGGCGATCACGACGCCGGTGGCCGGGAAATCGGTGGCCGGGATGCCAGCGGCCGGGAAATCGGTGGCCGGGATGCCAGCGGCCGGGAAATCGGTGGCCGGGATGCCGGTGGCCGGGATGCCGGTGGCCAGGATGCCAGCGGCCGGGATGCCGCAGGCCGGGATGCCGGTGGTGAGCATGGCCGCGGCCGAGGTGTCGGCGGCGCGGCCGTGTCACAGAAACCGCGGGTTCCCCCGGACTGAATCCACATCTTCTGTGACCGCCGCCGGTGCCGTGTCACAGAATGGGTGGCTTTACCGGAGGCATCCCGCATCTTCTGTGACACGCCCGAAGCCCATGTCCCACAAGGGGTTGCCTAACCCGGGGCATCCCGCATCTTCTGTGACATCCCCGTGGTGTGCAGTTGTGTTGGGGGCTGTGACCGCGGTGCGGTGTGCGGTTGCCTCGCAGCCCGTGTCACAGAACCGGCGACCTCACGCGGGGTATCCCGCATCTTCTGTGACACGCCCGAAGCCCATGTCCCACAAGGGGTGGCCTAACGCGGGGCATCCCGCATCTTCTGTGACATCCCCGTGGCGTGCGGTTGGGTCGGGGGTTGTGACCATCGTGCGGTGTGCGGTTGCCCCGGAGCCCGTGTCACAGAACCGGCGACCTCACGCGGGGTATCCCGCATCTTCTGTGACACGCACCGCTGCAGTGTCACAGTGCGAGTGGCTTTACCGGAGGCATCCCGCATCTTGTGTGACACCCACCGCTGCCGTGTCACAGAACCGGCGACCTCACGCGGGGTATCCCGCATCTTGTGTGACACCCACCGCTGCCCACCCCGCGCAGCGGGTCGCGGCTACGCTCACACTGGAGGTGTTGCGGTGACGGCGATCGATGAAGGCCTGTGTTCCCCGGTGACGGTCGGTCACGACGCGGCGGTGGCGGATGCCGCGCTGCTCGACGCTCTCGTGACGACCGAGGTCGCGCTGGCCCGCGCCTGGGCCTCGCGCGGCGTCGCCCCGCAGTCCGCCGCCGAGGAGATATCGGCCGCGCTTGGCTGGCCGCAGACCGGACCGCACGTGCACGGCCTCACCGTTCAGACGCTGGCTGCGGCATCCCGCACCGGCGGCAACCCCGTGATCCCGCTGGTCGCGCAGCTGAAGAACCGCGTGCCGGCCGACGCACGCGTGTGGATCCACCGCGGCGCCACCAGCCAAGACATCCTCGACACCGCCCTGATGCTCATCGCGCAGAACGCCGTCGCCGAGATCCGGGGCTTCCTCGACGCCACTGTCGCCGCACTCGGCACACTCGCCGGCGCGCACCGCGACGAGGTCGCCGCGGCCCGCACCCTCACCCAGCACGCCGTGCCCACCACCGTCGGCGCGCGGGCGGCCGGGTGGCTGCGCGGCGTGCGGCGGGCACGAACACGGGTGAGCGAACTGCAGTTCCCCGCTCAGCTGGGCGGGGCTGGTGGCACGCTCGCGTCGTTCGTTGAGATCGGGGGAGGGGATGCCGCAGCCGCACTTCCGGCGGCGCTGGCGATCGAACTCGGCCTGGACGCGCCGGATGCCCCGTGGCACGTGACCCGGTGGCCGGTGACCGAACTCGCCGACGCTCTCGTGCAGGTGGTGGATGCGCTGGGCAAACTGGCGACCGATGTGGCGACGTTGAGCCGCACCGAGATCGGCGAGCTGGCCGAGGGCTCGGGCGGGGGATCGTCGGCGATGCCGCAGAAGCAGAACCCGGTGGAATCGGTGCTCATCCGCTCGGCTGCACTGCGCGCGCCTCAGTTGGGCGCGACCCTGCATCTGGCCTCGGCGCTTGCGGCCGACGAGCGCCCCGACGGGGCCTGGCACGCCGAGTGGCCCACCCTGCGCGAACTGCTGCGGCTCGCGCTCGGCGCGTCGGCGCATGCCGCCGCGCTGGTGAGCGGACTGCGTGTCGACGCCGTCGCCGTCGCCCGCAACCTCGCACTCACCCGGGGACTGATCGTGGCCGAGCGACTCTCGCTCGTGCTCAGCCCGATCATCGGCAAAGACCGTGTCGCCGAGATCGTTTCGGCGGCCGCTACCGGTGACGACCTCGCCATCCTCGTGCGGCAGGCTATGCCGGCGGCATCCGCCCTCGACGTCGACCGCCTGCTCGACCCCGCCGCATACACCGGGCTGGCCGCGCCGCTGGTCGACGACGCCATCGAGCCCACCACTCAGGAGGAAGAATGACAGTCCCCTCGCTCGCCGTCACCGAACCCGTCGGCCCCGACGGTGCGCCGCTTCTGCTGCTGGGCCCGTCATTGGGCACCTCGACGATCCTCTGGGAAGAGGTCGTGCCGCACCTGGCCGAGTCGTGGCGGGTGGCCGCGTGGGACCTTCCGGGTCACGGCGTCTCGCCGAAGGCGACCGCCGCGTTCTCGGTCGCCGACCTGGCCGACGGTGTCGCCGACATCGCGGGCCGGCTGGGGGCGACACGCCTCGCATACGCCGGAGTGTCGCTGGGCGGCGCAGTCGGGCTCGAGCTCGTGCTGCGGCATCCCGACCTCGTGGGCGCCGCCGCGATCATCTGCTCGGGCGCCAAGATCCTCAGCCCGATCGACTGGCACGACCGCGCCGCGCACGTGCGCGCGCAGAGCACGTCGTCGCTCGTCGTGCCGTCGGCGCAGCGCTGGTTCGCGCCCGAGTCGTTGGCCAAGCACCCGGTCATCACCGGGCGCCTGCTGCACGCCCTGCAAGACGCTGACGACGAGAGCTACGCGCTGTGCTGCGAGGCGTTGGCCGACTATGACGTGCGCGATCGCCTCGGCGAGATCACCGCGCCGGTGTTGGCGATCTGGGGCCGCCACGACCTGGTGTGTCCCGAGGCGTCTGCCGTCGAGATCGCCCGCGGCGTGCAGAACGGTGACGCTCAGGAGGTTCCGGATGCCGCGCACTTGGCGCCCGCCGAAGACCCTGAGCTGACCACCCGACTGTTGCGCGACTTCTTCGCGGGGAGCATCCGATGAGCGGCCGTTCGAGTGACCAGGAGCGCTTCGAGGCGGGCATGATCGTGCGCCGCGAGGTGCTCTCCGATGCGCACGTGGATGCCGCGAATGAGAAGATCACCGAGCTGACCGCCGACTTCCAGGACTTCATCACGCGCACGGCGTGGGGCGACGTGTGGTCGCGGCCGGGCCTTGACCGCCGTTCGCGCTCGATCGCCGTGATCACCTCGCTGATCGCGCACGGCCATCACGAGGAGTTGGCCATGCACCTGCGCGCGGGGCTGCGCAACGGGCTGACCGTCGACGAGATCAAAGAAGTGATTCTGCAGTCGGCGATCTACTCCGGCGTGCCCGCCGCCAACACGGCCTTCCGCATCGCGCAGCAGGTCTTCACCGAGGCCTGAGCCCGATCAGCCCGCTCGGCGCGCGCCCTCGCCGAGCGCGGCCAGCTTCGCCCACGCAATGTCGGGGTGCACGCGTCCGCCCAGGCCGCAGTCGGTCGAGGCGATGACGCGCTCCGGCCCCACGATCGAGACGAATCGGCCGATGCGCTCGGCCACCAGGTCGGGGTGCTCGACGACGTTCGTCGCGTGGCTGACGACACCGGGAACCAGCACGAGATCAGCCGGCACCGCGGCATCCCGCCACACCGCCCACTCATGCTCGTGGCGCACGTTTCCGGCCTCGAACGATATCGAGCCGACGTTGGCCTGCAGCACGACAGGCAGAATGTGGCGCAGCTCGATGTCGGTGGTGTGCGGTCCGTGCCACGAGCCCCAGCACAGGTGCAGGCGCACCTGCTCTTTCGGCAGCCCATCGATCGCCCGGTTGAGGGCGTCGATGCGGATCTTCGTGAACGCCTGGTAGTCCTCCACCGAGGGCTCGGGGTTGATCTGATCCCAGTTCTCGGCCAGTGACGGGTCGTCGATCTGCAACACCAGCCCGGCGTCGGTGATCGCCCTGTACTCCTCGCGCAGCGCGTCGGCCCACGCGTCGATGTGCTCCTGCTCGCTTGCGTAGAAGGTGTTCACGACCCGGGCGGCGCTGCCCGGCGAGATCGCCGTGAGGAAGCCCTGCTCGCCAGGCTGCAGGGCGGCCTTCAGATGACGGATGTCGCTGGCCACGGCATCCTGTCCGCGATACGAGATCGCGCCCGTCGTGGTCGGGAACGCCGTCGCTATGCGTCCGGCCGGCACCGTCTCGGCGTCGCGGTAGACAGCGGGGAAGAGTTGCCGGTCGCGGCGGTCGATGAACGAGGTGAGCCGGATCTTGCCGGGCTCGGAGCGCACCGCGCGTGCTCCGGCCAGGTCGGAGCCGGCCTCGGGGGCCGCGGTGATCGGGTTCACGTCGGTCAGCGAGAGGCCGTTCACGCGCTGGAACGAGTACGACCACCAGGCGCCGTAGTCGACCGCGCTCGACATCGCCTTGCCGAACTCGCCGTCGCCGACGAGCGTGATCCCCGCCTCGCGCTGTCGGCGCACGACATCGGCCACCGCGGCGGTGACGAGTTCGTCGAACTCGGGCGTCGTGTTCAGTGTGAATCCGTCGTCGGCGAGCTCGCGCGCGCCGTTCGCGTCGATGAGAGCCTGGGTGCGGGGAAGGCTTCCCGCTGTGGTCGTGGCGATGTGTGCCATGGTGCGCCTTTCGTCGTCGATCGGGCCGTCGCTCGCGAGCCTATCCGGCGCGGCGAGGCGAGCGGTCGAGGATGACATCGCGTGACGATGGGATGCCGCTGTGGGCGGTCTGGGTCGCGGCTATCTTTGCGCGTGCCCGACCGGCAACGCGAGAAAGCGCATCGCCCGCTGGATGAGCAGGTCATCGGCGAGCATGCGCCGGGGGTCCATCGACGGCACGAACTCAGCCGACGGCATCCACCGGCCGAGCGCACCGCTGGCGGAGGAGTCCGGGTGATCGATGATCAAGACCGGGATGCTGATCCGAGAGATGTCCCCCTGTACGGCATCTGTGGGGCGCAGGGTCTCGATCTCTGCATGGGTGCACGTCACGCCGATGCTGACTTCGGCGTCGGTCATCTCGAGCGGAGTCGCCTCTGCGGGCGCCAGGCGGCCCTGATCGTCGAGGACGACGCCCGCCGGTCGCCAGAGCACGACACGGCGCACGCGTGCGTCGTTGAGGGCAAGCAGAAGGGCTGGTCCGGCTCCGGTCCCTTCGGCTGCCACGTCGATGCCAGTGGCGGGCCACGCGTCCAGGGCTGCGGCCAGCGACTGGGCGAGCGCGAGATCGGGATCATGTCCGAGAGCATGTGCGGAGTCGATGGTGCGCAGGTAATGTTCCTCGACCGAGGCCGACGAACGCCCTCCGGTGTGCAGGGCCGCGGCGAACTGCCGCCAGACGTGAGCGGTTTCGATCAGAAACCCATGATGCAGAAGAACTGGGGGCTCGTCTGCATCACCCGGTTCGACGTGCAGACGCGCCGGGCGCAGATGCGAGAGGGTCGGCGACCACGGCCGCGGCGTGCCGGTGCTCACCATCGCAGTCCCCTATCATGGAGTCGGTCACGGGAGGCCTGGGGCCGCCTCGGAAGGATTTCGCCTCAGAGACGAAGATACGCCCTTATGGTAGTTCTGATCGGTTTCATGGGTGCCGGCAAGTCCACGGTCGGCCGCATCGTCGCCGACCTGTTGGGAGCCCCTTTCGTCGACAGCGACGTCTTGATCGAGCGGCGCGAGGGGCGCTCGATACGGGAGATGTTCGATCTGCATGGCGAGCCGTATTTTCGGCAGATCGAACGCGCGGTGGTCGCCGAGCTGTTGGAGGATCGCACCGCCGTCGTCGCGCTCGGTGGCGGAGCTGCACTCGATCCTGAGATCGGCAGGATGCTCTCTTCGCACACCGTCGTGTATCTCCAGGTGCCGTATGAGCAGGCGATGGAGCGGATCAACGGCGACGCTTTCCGCCCGCTCCTGCAGACATCCGGCGTGCGCAAGGTCTACGAACGGCGGCTTCCGGTGTATGACGCCCTCGCAACGATGCGCATCGACACTGATGGCCGCCGGGCTGACGATGTCGCCGTGGAGATCCTACGTGCTCTGGTGCCTCCGCCCGCGTTGCCTGGCGCGTCGAGTCGACTGATCACGACCGTCGGCGGGACGTACTTCGCGCACGCGGGGCCGCGACTGACGCACGTGGCGAGCGACTTGATTCCCGCGGCAGACACGGCTGAGCACGTCGTGATCATCTCCACCGCCTCCGACAGCGTGGTGACGGATGCCGTGGCCGCACAGTTCTCCGACGAGCGCGTCGTGCGGGTCATGATGGATGATCACGAATCCAGTAAGACGTTCGGGGTGATCGCACGCATCGCCGAGCAGATGGCGACGCGTGCGGTCCATCGCAGCGACATCGTGGTCGGGGTCGGGGGCGAAGTCATCTGCGACGTCGCGGGCCTGGTCGCGTCGTTGTTCAACCGGGGAATGCCCCTCGCCCTCATCCCCACTACCCTCGTCGCCCAGGCAGACTCCGCGCTCGGTGGAAAGAACGCGATAAGCCTGCCGCAGGGGCGCAACCTCATCGGCACCATCCATCAGCCGATCGCTGTGATCGCCGACACCGCCGTCGCCGCGCAGGCGGGGCAGCGCGGATATAGTGCTGGCCTCGCCGAAATCGCCAAGCACGCGTTGCTCGGCGGCCGGTCGGCGGTCGCACGCGTCCTGGCGCTGGCCGCGGGACTGCGAGGTCGAGAACCCGATGCCGTGTATGAGGCGGTGTGCGCCAGTCAGGAGTTCAAGGCTGCGATCGTCTGCCGTGATGAGCGCGAGAACGGGGAACGCGCCTTCTTGAACTACGGGCACACGTTCGGGCATGCGATCGAATGGCTCACGGGCCTGGATGCGAGCGAAGACGGCACACCCGTCGCGGTCGGCATGATGGCAGCCGCACACCTCGCCCACGTTCAAGGCAGACTCACCCGCGAAGACGTCGAGGTCCATCGACGGCTTTTGGACGCCCTGGGTCTTACCACCCGAGCCACGGTCGACCTCGATCGCCTGCAGGGCGCCTTCATGCGCGATAAGAAGTATGACCACGGCGTGCGGTTGATCCTGCTGGACGGCATCGGCCAGCCCGTCAGCGGTCGTACTGCGACAGCCGATGAGTTGTCTGTGGCGCTGCACGCGCTCGCCCGCGACTGACTGGTGTGTTCGCAACGCAGACCCGTCAGTCGAGCGCAAGCACACTGTGTATACGAACGCGTGATCAATAGCTCTTGACGGATAATCATGCCCGCTTTATGTTCAATAAGAGAACGCCCGTTCGCAGAGCGGGCACTCCTTGAACGAGGCGGTGCGGGTCAGCAACGAGGCCGCCTCCCCGACACGAAGAGGTGCGACATGGTTCAACGTCGAATCAGGACAGCGGCGCTGTTCGCCGGCGCGGCAGCGCTGGGAATGCTGTTGGCAGGGTGCTCGGCGCCTGGAGCGAACAAGGGCGCGAACGCCACCGACTCGAGCGGTCCGATCAAGATCGCAATCGTCGATGCGCAGAGCGGCCAGCTCAGCTCGCTGGGCGATTGGGAGGCCAAGGGAGCCAAGATGGCCTTCGACGAGCAGAACGCCGCCGGCGGCATCGATGGTCGCAAGATCGTCTACACCGTCTACGACGACCAGGGTGATCCGACCACGAGCACGAACCTCGCCAACAAGCTCGCCAGCGATGGGAACATCGCGATGATCGGAACGGCCGAGAGCGCCGACTCGTTGGCGATGGCGCCGATCATGGCTCAGAACAAGATTCCGATGATCACGTCGGGTCAGTCGCCCAAACTCGGCGAATTGCACAACTCGTTCGTCTTCTTGAACAGTCCATCCAGCACGGCCTACGACGAGACGCTCGCGAAGTACCTCGTCAACGACAAGGGCTACACATCGATCGCGATGATCAGCAACAACGGGGCGTACGGAGCCGGTGAGCGCGATGCGTTCAAGGCATCTCTGAAAGACCTCAGCGTGTCACCGGCGGCTGACCAGGTCGTCACGCCCGACCAGAAGGACTTCAGCTCTGCGTTGACGCAGATCCGCGGAAAGAACCCGAAGGTGCTGTTCATCGGCGCCGAAGAGGTCGAAACTGGTTTGATCGTGAAGCAGGCACGTCAGCTCGGCATCGACGCCGTCATCGCCGGCGGTGCTCCGGCAGGAACACCCGTGTACGTCAAGACGGCGGGTATAGACAACGCCGAGGGCACCATCGTGAGCACGCCGTACCTCGGCAACGACACGAACGACCAGACCAAGAAGTTCGCTGCCGACTACAAGGCGAAGTACAACGAGACAGGCGAGCTGCACGGCGCGAAGGCATACGACGGGGCGAAGATCCTCATCCAGGCCCTGCAGAATTCGAAGGTCGCCACCGGTCAAGCACTCAGCGACGCGATCCGCGCCGTGAAGTACGACGGCCTCGTCGGTCACTTCGACTTCGATGAGAACGGCATCGGCGTTCATGAGACGCAGATCGGCGAGATCGACCAAGACGGCAACCTCGTCGCGGCGAACGGCTGACCGCCTGTCCAGGTGGGGTGCACCGCTCGCGCACCCCACCTGACTCACTCATCCGCTCTCCTGTGCCAGGCACGAACTGTCGCGCAGGAAGAACCCTGGAGGTCATCATGCAGTTCGTACTGCAGACCCTTGTCGGAGGGATCGGGCTCGGGGCGATCTACGTCCTGGTCGCGCTCGGCTTCTCTCTGGTCTATCGCACGATGGGCCTGGTCAACTTCGCCCACGGCGACATCCTCATGGTCGGCGCGTATCTCGCGGCCACTTTCTTCATCTCGGCGAAGATGCCGTTCTGGGTGGCGATGATCATCGCGATCGTCGCGACCGCCGTCATCGGTCTCGTGATCGAGCGCATTCTGCGACCGCTCGAGAACAAGGACTTCGATCTGATGCTGATCGGCACGATCGGCTTCGGGATCATGCTCGAGGGCATCGCCATCCTCATCTGGGGGACCACCGGCGAAGCAGTGCCCACGCCCATCGGCGGTGCGCCCTTCGAGTTGTTCGGGATCTTCATCAAGCGCTACGAGCTCGTCGTCGTCGTCGTCGCGGCCTTGGCATCGCTCGTGCTCTGGCTGTTCCTGGACCGCACCAAGCAGGGCATCGCCATGCAAGCAGTCGCGATCAACCACGAAGAGGCCACTGCGCTGGGCATCAACGTCGGGCGTAGCAACGCCATCGCCTTCGCGATCGGTTCAGGGTTGGCGGCACTGGCGGGCGGTCTGGCCGGTCCGATCCTCTACGTGAGCCCGACGTTCGGATCGAGTCTGGGGATCATGGGGTTCTCGGCGGCGATCCTCGGCGGCTTCGGCAACATCAAGGGTGCGATCGTCGGCGGCCTGCTCTTCGGAATCCTGTACGCGTTCGCCTCCGGACTCTCGCAGGGGTATGCCGATCTTGTCGCCTTCGTCGTCTTCGCCCTGATCGTGATCGTCCGTCCCACCGGGATCTTCGGAGAAAGCACGGTGAACCGCGCATGATGCTCAAGAAAACGGCGGCGATCGGGCTGCCCCTTCTCGTTCTGTTCGTGCTGTCGCTGATCTTCCCCTACCTCGTGGATCCGTACACGATCCACGTGAGCAATGTCGCGATGGTGTTCGGTCTGCTGGCCATCGGCTTGTTCCTGTCGATGGGGATCGCCGGTCAGTTCGACCTCGCGCAGGTAGCATTCCTCGGTGTCGGCGCCTACACCGCGGCGATCCTCACGCTGCATCTCGGGTGGAATTTCTGGTTGGCGGCACTGGCAGGCGTGGTCATCTCGATCATCGTCTCGCTGTTCGTCGGCATCCCTGCGCTGCGCGTGCAGTCCCACTATCTCGCGATCGTGACCCTCGGACTCTCACTGGCTTTCACCAGCTTGGTGATCAACCTCCCGATCACGGGACAGGCAGAGGGACTCAGCGGCATCCCGTCTCCGGTCTTCTTCGGGGTCGACCTCGCCGACGACTATCTTTTCTACTACTTCGGACTCGCGATTCTCATCCTCGGCATCGCTTTTGCGGCGTTCATCGTCCACACGCGGCTGGGCCGGCGGATGCGAGCGATGCGCGACGATCATCTCGCTGCCGCCGCGATGGGAACCCGCGTACCGGTGCTGCGTATGATCGCATTCGCCTTCGGCGGCCTGTACGGTGGCGTGGCCGGCGGTCTGTATGCGGGGCTCATCCGCTTCGTCGCCCCCGAGTCGTTCAGTCTCGCCAACATGTTCCTGCTCCTGGCGATGGTGATCATCGGCGGACGGCATAGCTTGCCGGGAGTCGTCATCGGCGCGGTCGGGTTGATCTTCGTACGGTCGTGGCTCGCAGACTTCTCGATCTATGCGCAACTGGGCTACGGCGCGCTCGTGGTGATCTTCGTCGTCTTCCTGCCGACCGGTATCGCAGGCATCCCGGCTCGTCTCCACCAGCTGTGGAAGAGTCGTCGCCGGGCGAGCGACACCGCCGGTGGGATGGCTGTGGCCCCCTATGTGTCATATGCAGTGGATGCCCCGGATGCGGTGGCCCCGCCGCACGATGATGCTCCGGTGGTGCTCCAGGCGACCGATGTTGTGAAGTCGTTCAAGGGATTGAAGGCACTGGCCGGTGTCTCGTTGACGGTGCGCCGGGCAGAGATCCGGGGGCTTGTCGGGCCGAACGGGTCTGGTAAGACGACCCTGTTCAACGTGCTCAGCGGCATCCATCCGCCGACGTCGGGAACCGTCGAAGTGCTCGGCACCCGGTCGACGACCACACCCTCGTACCGGCTGTCGTTGCGCGGCGTCGCTCGTACGTTCCAGAATCTGCGCTTGTTCTCGCTGCTGTCGGTGCGTGAAAACGTCATGATGGGCGTGGACCGCACCAAGAGCCGGTGGAGTTGGCGGTACATCATCCGGCCGATCTCGGTGCTGCGCGCCGACGGTCGCATGCGACGAGAGGCCGATGAGATCCTCGAGCGGTACGGTCTGCTCTCCCTCGCCGACGCCGTGCCCTCCGAGCTGTCATACGGAGCCCAGCGTCGGGTGGAGATCGCCCGGGCAATGGCGACCAAGCCGAAGTTGCTGTTGCTCGACGAGCCCGCCGCAGGCTTGAACGGTGACGAGGTCAATCAGCTCAAGGCGATCGTCAACGACATCCGCGCGACGGGGGTCACCGTCATCATCATCGAACACAACATGGGACTGGTCATGTCGATGTGCGACCGAGTAACGGTGCTGTCGACCGGGAAAGTCATCGCCGACGGCCTGCCAGAGGATGTCGGGCAGTCGCCCGAGGTCATCGAGGCCTACCTGGGCGACGACGCGAAGCTGGAGAAGGAAATGCTCGACGCGACGAACGATCAGACGGAAGGAACGGGCCGATGAGCGACGCATACACGGCGGCGCACCGCCTGACTTCGACATCGGGGCATGCACCCGCCAAGCTCGTCGCCGAGGGGCTGTACGTCAACTACGGCGGGGTCGCCGCGGTGCGAGGCGTGAGCTTCACGGTCGAGATCGGCCAGGCCGTGGGGATCATCGGAGCGAATGGCGCCGGCAAGACGTCGACGCTGAAGGCCGTTCTCGGCCTCGTGAACCGACGAGCCGACAAGCTCGCCTACGGGAACGTCGATCTCACCCGCACTCACGCGCGCAAGATCGTTCGGGAGGGAATCGGGTACGTCCCCGAGGGGCGCCACGTGTTCGGTGGGCTCACAGTCGAGAAGAATCTCCTGCTCGGCGCCTACATCCAGCGCTGGAACGCCGAGACGCGCGCCCAGCTGTCGGAGGTCTACGAGATCTTCCCGGTGCTTGCGGAGATGCGCACGCGGCTTGCCGGGGCGCTCTCCGGCGGCCAGCAGCAGATGCTCGCGATCGGTCGCGCGCTCATGTCGAAGCCGCGCCTGCTGGTTCTCGATGAACCGTCGATGGGACTCTCCCCGAAACTCGTCGACGAGGTGCTCGCGGTCGTACAGCGACTGAACGCTGCCGAGATGGGCATCCTCCTCGTCGAGCAGAACGCGAAATTGACGTTCGAAGCGACCACGTACTGCTACGTGATGGAGAACGGCAGGATCGAGATCGAGGGATCCGCCGACGACCTTCGCGCCGATCCCCGCGTGCGCAAGATCTACCTCGGCATCTGACGGGAGACACGGATGACGCAGGCACAGGCTAGTGCTCGGGACGATCGATTCCTGGTCGGACTGATCGGGAGGGGCATCGGGCCGTCTCTGTCCCCACCGTTGCATACCGCGGAAGCAACCGCGCTGGGGCTCGACTACCGCTACGTGCTCCATGACCTCGCTGAGCTCGACCTGCCGCCGGAGAGTGTGGGTGACATCCTCGACCGGCTGCGCGATGCCGGATACTCGGCTGTCAACATCACCTATCCGTGCAAGCAGCTTGTGATGGCCCATCTCGATGAGATCGACCGCGACGCGGCGCGCTTGGGCGCGGTCAACCTCGTGGTGATCCGCGACGGTCGTTTTGTCGGATACAACACCGACTGGGTGGGGTTCCGTGACGGCGTCCGCAATGGACTGCCGGGGGCATCGCTCAACGACGTCGTCCAGTTCGGTGGCGGCGGGGCGGGGTCGGCGTCCGCCTACGCTCTGCTTTCGCTCGGAACGAAGCGCCTGACAGTTGCCGACATCGAGCCGTTGCGCGTGGAGGATCTTTGCGCCCGACTGCGTGCCGCGTTCCCCGAAGCGCACGTGGCCTCGGCCAGCACCGCGGAGGCAGGGGAAGCGCTGGCGCGTGCCGACGGAGCGGTGAACGCGACGCCGTTGGGAATGGCCGAGCATCCCGGGGTCGCCTTCGACGTTGCGGCACTCAAGGACAGCGCGTGGGTCGCCGACGTCGTGTATTTCCCCATCGATACCGAACTGCTGCAGGCGGCACGACGCCGCGGCCTGGAGACGCTCGACGGTGGGCGCATGAACGTCGGGCAGGCAGTCGAGGGCATCCGGCTCATCACCGGCGTCCGCCCCGACGCTGAGCGCATGCGTGCGCACTTCCTCGAGCTGATCGACTCTCGCCGTGGTACGCCCGTCGGATGAACAGCTGAACGACAAGGAGACAGCAGTGGCCAGGATCATGATCATCAACGGGCCGAACATCAATCTGCTCGGCTTGCGCGAACCGCACCTGTACGGCACCGACAATATCGAAGACGTCAAGCGGCTGTGCGACTCAGTCGCCGAGGAACTCGGACTGCAGATCGAGTTCCACCAGAGCAATCACGAGGGCGAGATCGTCGACCTTATCCAGAGGGCGCGCACTGAGGCAGATGGCATAGTGATCAACCCCGCTGGCTACACCTCGACATCGATAGCGATCCTCGACACGCTGTTGGCCGCTGAATTACCAGTGGTCGAGGTGCACGTCACGAACATCCACCGCCGCGAGCAGTTTCGCCAGCATTCCTATGTCTCGCACGCTGCGTCCGCCGTCGTCATGGGCGCAGGCATCCAAGGGTACGAGTTCGCTCTGCGGCGATTGGCGACGTTGACCGCTGCCTGACGACATCAGACGGCGATCACGGCGCCCGTCGTCGCCGAACGCATCACAGCCTCGACCACCTCGAGGTCGCGCGCACCCTCAGCGGCACTTACCAGCGGCTGCACGTCGCCCGTGACGACCTCGCCGAGATGGCGCAGCTGCGCCGCGTACGGATCATCACGCGGCACGTTCTGGCGGATGACGTGCTGCGGCATCGTCCAGCTCGGCGCACCGTCGTGCTCCCACAACTGGAGCGTCGGCAGCGTCAGCGAAGCCGACTCGCCGCCGATCCGATGCGACTCGACGTCACGCATAGGGAACCTGGACGAGTCCCCGGCGGTGAGGTCCCAGCTCCACGGCGCCGCTACCGCATCCGATATGGCCAGGCTCCCGAGCGCGCCACCATCGAACGACATGATGACAGCGCCGGTGTCTTCCACCTCGAAGCTCCGTGCGGCAGACGATGCGAACGCCGAAACCGAGGTCACCTCTCCAATCAGATGTCGAAGCAGATCGATCTCATGGATGAGATTGATGAGGAATGGTCCGCCCGTGCCGCGCTCGCGACGCCACGCGATGTCGAAGTAGTCGGGGGGCTTGCGCATGAAAGCTGTCGCGCTCACGCCCACGATGCGCCCGAGGCGTCCGGAGTCGATGATCTCTTTTGCCCGCCGGACCACGGGATGGTAGCGCCGATGGTGCCCCACAAGCACCGGAACGCGGGCTGCTGCTGCGGCATCCACGAGAACGCGCGCTTGCATCGAGGTGGTGGCGATTGGCTTCTCGACCAGCAGTGGAAGACCGGCCGCTATCACGTCGAGTCCGACCGGCACGTGCAGGTCGTTGGGGGTGGCCACGATCACGGCGTCGAGGCCGCCGGCGGCCAGTAGATCGCGGTGATCTCGGTGGTGAGTCGCGCCGAAGTCCGTGGCAAGTTCTGCGCCCGATGAGAACGGGTCGGCGACCGAGGTGAGTTCGAAGCCTTCGGTCGAGGCTATCGCCTGGGCGTGGGTGCGTCCGATGACGCCGGCGCCGATGAGCCCGATGCGCATCATGAGTCACCGTCACGGGATGCCGCGGCGGCACCGACGACGTAGGCACGCGTGATCGCCGACCCGATCGTTGCTCCGCCGCCCGGGTAGGTGTTGCGGAATACGCTGGCGCTGGCGTTGCCGGCCGCATATAGCCCCGGCAGTGGCGCATCGTCCCATCCGAGCACTCGGCCATGGAAGTCCGTGCGCAGGCCTCCCGAGGTACCGAGAACACCCGGGTACACCCGGACGGCGGCGAAGGGGGCGGTGTCCAACGGTGCGAGACACGGGTTCGGACTGTGTGTCGAGTCGCCGAGGAATCGGTCCTCTGCGCTGTCGCCACGCCCGAAGCGCGTGTCGTGCCCGGCGGCTGCGTCGACGTTGAAGAGATCGACCGTGGCGCTCAGCCCAGCCGCGTCGATGCCGCAGGCGGTCGCCAGCTCGGAGATCGAGTCGGCTGTCACAGCCCAGTCGGGTACCGATCCGGGTCCTGAACCGGCGATCGGATATTTCTGTGCGAACGTCCGGTCGAATACCAGCCATGCCGGGATGTTGCGAGGCCGCCCGGTCTTCGGATCGGTGTCGCCGAACATGCGGCAGGTGTCCTGGTAGGCGAGGGCCTCGTTGACGAACCTCTCGCCGGCGGCGTTGACGACGATCGACCCGGGCAGGGTCATCTCGACGTTGCCCATCCGGCCCGAGGGCTTTCCGTCGTAGAACTGCGTCGGTGGCGCGATGACGGGGACTCCCCAGATGGCCGTCATGTCCGCCACTGCGGCCCCGGCGGCCATCGCCATCTCGAGCCCATCGCCCTCATTGGAGGGAGCGCTGATCGGTGTGATCTCGAAGGCGAGAAACGCGTCGCGCAGGCGCGGGTTCCATTCGAAGCCCCCGGTGGCCACGACGACGCTGCGGGCGCCGACGGCGACGTCGTCGAACTGCACATCCCATCCGTCGTCATTCCTGCGTCGCAACGAGGTGGCACGGGCATTGGCGACGATCGGAATGCCCCGGTCGAGCGCTGAGCCGACGAGTGCGCCCACGAGGGCGCCGCCCATCGTGCGCACCCCGCGCGCGGCCCGGTCCGCGAGCAGTGCGGGGTCGGGTGCGCGGCCGTCGAGATCGTCGCGTTCGGCCATCGAGAGCAAAGGAAAGTATGACGACGGTCGTAAGCGCGCGGCAAGGCCCGGTAAATCGGCAGGGTCGAACGCGTCGTTGTCGAGGCTGCGCCCGCCCTGCGCCGCTCCCGGCCACTCGCCCCGATAATCGGGTCTGGCCAGCGGCGTCAGCCGCACGCGGGTGCGCGTGAGAAGGTAGTCGACCGCCTCGGCGGCCGTCTTCACGTACCAGGTGATCGCTCGGTCATCCATCACATGGCCGGATGCCGCCGACAGATATGCCGCCGCGCGATCTGCAGAATCGGTGAACCCGTGCTGTTCCGCCAACGACGTCGCCGGAGCCCACATCACTCCGCCTCCGGCGCTGGTGGTGCCGCCGAGCAGTTGTGCCTTCTCCGCGACGCAGACCGCGGCACCGGCATCGGCGGCACGCAGGGCGGCGACGAGCCCGGCCGCGCCCGAGCCGAGGACGAGAACATCGACAGATACCGGCAGATGATCGGTCCCGGTGGTGATCGCGACGTTCATGACACCTCCAAGGAACCGGATACGTGGATCACGATCTTGCCGGTGGGCACCGTGTGATCGGCCATCGTGCGCAAGGCTTCGCCCAGTTCGGTGAAGGCGAAGCGGTGAGTGATGAGTGCGGATGCCGCCGCGGGATGCCGGTGGAGAAGCGAGAGTGCCTCGGGGATCAGACCGCGACTGTTCCGGCTGCCGTGAAGTTCGATCTCTTTGTCGGTGAGATCCTTCACAGCGATCGTGGCTGAGCCCGTCGAGATTCCGACCTGCACGATGCGGCCGGCCGGTGCGATCGTGCGGATGGCGTTCATCAATGATGTCGGGGCACCGGTCGCCTCGATGATGATTCGCGGACCCATGCCTTCGGTCAGCGCCGCCAGTACCTCGTGCTGCTTTGGGTCGGGAAAGGTCGTTCCGACCACGAATGTGTGCGTAGCGCCGAGGCGCCGGGCCAGCGCGGTGCGTTGCTCGTCGATGTCGGCGGCGACCACCGTCGCGCCGCGGTCGACGAGTGCGAGAGAACTGAGCAGACCGATCGGGCCGCAGCCGAGCACGAGAGCAACATCGCCGGCGCGGGGCTCGGCCCGCGTCACCGCCTCCAACGCTATTGACGTGGGTTCGGCCAGCGCTGCGGCATCGTCGTCCATCTCGTGCGGCACGCGATGCAACCGGGGGGTCGGGACGTTGAGCACCTCGGCGAGACCACCGTCGGTGTAGCAGCCCAGCACTGACAGCTTCGGGCACACGTTGGCATGGCCCGCGCGACAGACCGCGCACTGTCCGCACGCGATGAGCGGATCCACTACGACGCGGTCACCTGCGACGAGGTTTCCGTCGGGGTCTGCCTCAAAGACCGCGCCGCAGATCTCGTGGCCTTGCACGATCGGCAGGTCACTCGGGTAGTCATCGTCGAAGATGTGCAGGTCAGTGCCGCACAGGCTGACCGAGGCGACCCGCACAAGGCAGTGCCCTGGTGACCGCGATGGAGTCGCCACCTTCTCGAACGACAGCGTCTGCTTCGCTGTCGTTCGCGCGACCAGCATCGTGTTCATCGGTCCGAGCGGCGAGGGTCGAAGAACACCTTCCACTCCGCGATCTCACGGGTGGCGATGAGCTCATTGACGAAGAACGGATCCTCGCTCATCCGTTCTTGGAGGGCGGTGCGGTCGGTGTCCTCCAAGACCAGGACGGCACGAGGCGGCTCGGCGTCCAGCGGCCCACTCATATAAAGCACGCCCGCGTCGTGTAATCGGCGCAGGAATGCGACATGGGCGGGTCGATGCTGAGCACGACGCTCATCGCTGTCGTCGGCGTAGTGATAGGTGACGACGAATGTCGGCATGGGATGGGCCTCCTGGTGTGGGTGAGGGCGCCAGACGGCGGCTGCCGCAGCGAGTGTGCCGCCCCCTCTTCAGTATTGATCCAAACTGTGTACACAGAACGACTGAATTCAGCATTGATCTTGTTGTTTACGTACTAGATCGTTGCTAACCTTGCGGCATGTCACAGGTCGCGTTCTCGTTCGACGGCATGCGCGCCGTGGTCACCGGTGGCGCGGGAGGAATCGGACAGGCGATCGTGGGGCTCTTGGCCGCATCGGGTGCGTCGGTCGCGGTCTGGGACCGGGTGGCGGCGAGCGATGCGGCCCACGGTCTTCCGGCCGCATCGTTCGTCGTCGACATCACCGACGAGCAGTCGATCGCTGCGGCGTTGGCGGCCACTGTCGGCGTTCTGGGCGGTGTGGATGTGCTCATCTCATGTGCGGGTATCACCGGCCCCGTGGCTAACGCGTGGGAGTATGACGCGGCCCAATGGCGACGGGTGGTCGACATCGATTTGACAGGTGCGTTCCTGGCGGCCAAGGCTGTGATCCCGGGCATGCGCGCGAATGGCTACGGCCGCATCATCACTGTGGCATCGATCGCAGGCAAGGAAGCGACGCCCATGCTCTCGGCATACGTCGCGGCGAAACACGGTGTCGTGGGAATGACGAAGGTGCTCGCCCGCGAGCTCGTCGAATCCGGGGTGACCGTCAACGCGGTGGCGCCGGTGATGGTGCAGACTGACTTGTTCGATCAGTTGACAGAGGAGTTCATCGAGCGCACCCGCGCACTGATCCCGATGCGCCGGTTCCTGAGCGTCGACGAAGTCGCGGCCACGGTTGCCTGGATTGCAAGCGACCAGTGCAGTTTCACCACCGGCGCGATCTTCGACCTCTCGGGCGGTCGTGCCGACTACTGAGGCGTGTGCGGTGTCACAGCGGGGGTCGGCAGGATTCTCTCCGACAGGGTGAGGACCGCCTCGACGGCTGCAGAGTGCTCGTCGGTCATCCACGCGATGCCGTGATACATGTACTGCGTCTGGTCGTTGAGCGGGATCCATCGCGCACCGCGCGGCAGGATCGGGGCGAGATCCTCGGCCACGATGCTGACACCCATACCGGTGGCGACGAACGTGAGGAGCATGTACGGGTCTGTGATCTCCTGGACGACTCGCGGCCGGAACCCCGCGGCGATGCCGCAGCGCATGAGCACGTCGGCCATGGCCGAGGACCCGTCCAGCGGCATCGACAAGAAGTCGTCGTCCTCAAGCTGAGCGACGCTGATCGAGGTCTCATCGGCCAGGGGGTGGTCTTCGGGAACGACTGCGCCCATCTCTGTTCGGGAAATGAGGCGCGACGACACCGCGGGCGAGCTGCCGATCGGCAGGCCGACGAAGGCTATGTCGATAGTGCCGTTGCGCAGCTTCGTGAGACCCTCGCCCGTGCTGATCCGGCTGATCAGTTCGAGATCGATGTCGGGGAGCTCGCGGCGGATTGCTCGAGCCAGTCTGGGCAGCGTGAGATGGTTGAAGGCGCCGGAGAATCCGATGCGTACGATCCCGTGCACACGGCCCGATGCGGCTTGCGCGGCGGCGGTGGCCAGAGCGACATCGCGGAGCACGCGATATGCCATCGGCAGCAGGGCCGTTCCTGCGGGAGTCAACGCGACGCTGCGCGTGTTGCGATCAAACAGCGGCGCCCCTACGTGTGTCTCGAGTCGCCGGATGGTCTGACTCAACGGCGATTGCGCCATGTGCAGTCGCTGGGCCGCGCGCCCGAAGTGCAACTCTTCGGCGACGGCGACGAACGCCTCCAGCCAGCGTGCTTCCACTGTCTCCCTATCCGTCTGCGTCCTGTGCGGCATCCATCGCTGCAACATACCCGAAGGTCATCCCCGCACCGACCTGGCAGCCAGCCCCAGGGTACTCTGCGCCCATCGGCGAGTCGGCGTCATTTCCGGCGGCATAGAGTCCCGCAACGGGAACACCGGCGGCATTCAGTACGCGGGCGCGTGCATCGGTGCTCAGTCCGCGTGCGGTGCCCAGCGGTGTGGGCACGACCGCCATGGCATAGAACGGTGCGTCGCGGATCGGCCCGAGATTCACATTCGGCCGGTGTCGCGCGTCGCCGTACTGGCGTCCGAAGCTGGTCGTCCCCTTGCCGAATTCCTCGTCCGCGCCTGAGGTCGCAGCCTCGTTGGCCGCCCGCACGGTCGACTCGAGGCCCGCAGGGTCCACGCCGATCCGTTTAGCGAGCTCGCGGATTGTGCGCGCACGATGGACGTACCCGCCTCGGACGTACTTGGCCAGGAATGCGCGCGGCGTGTGCGGGCGGATCATCCCGAGGCCGTAGGCGCGCAACGCCGAGGCATCGATGATCAACCACGCCGGAATGCTCTCATCGTCGGTGTTGGCGGCGTACATGGCGCGCACGAACCGGTCGTACGACACCGACTCGTCGACGAATCGACGCCCCGACCGTGCGACGGCCACGATCCCCGGTTTGGCACGATCCCAGATGTGCGGAAACACCATGAGCGAGCCGTTCCGGCGCCGGCCGATCGAGCTGGGGAACCACAGCGCGTTGTCTCCATGATCGGGTCCAAGCACGCCGCCGGCGTCGAGGCCGAGCGTGAGGGTGTCTCCTGTGGCCCCTTCTGCGGCGCGGGTGAACTGCGCCGTGGGCCGCGGCAGCTGCTGTTCGCGCCACGAGCGACTCGCGGCGAATCCGCCTCCGGCCAGCACGACGCCGCGGCGCGCGCCGACCCGCAGTTCGCGTCCCTGACTTTCGACGACGGCGCCGACGACACGGCCGCCGGAGACGATCAGCTCTCTGGCGGTGCTGTTGAACGCGACGCGTCCGCGGTGCTGTTTCAGCGTGTAGAGCAGGCGGGCCACCAGCGCGTTGCCCATTGCCAGGCGCGTGCCGCGCGGGTAGCGCACTCTGTCCAGCGCCCAACGGATGCCGAGTTTCAGCGCCACAGCGACCGCGCGCGGCGATCCGCGGAAGAGCTCGAGCAGCTGATTCACCTCGGCGCGCCGCACCATCAACGTGCCGCCGAAAAGAGCGAACTCGGGCACAGGCCAGCGCACGCGGCGGAAGTCCTCGATGCCCAGGCGCCGCCCGTCGAAGGTCTCGGGCTCCAGCGCTCGACCAACGCCGGCGCCCTCGACTTCCGGGTGATAGTCGACGACGGTCGTCGAATGCCAGAAGCGCACACCGAGCGCGTCGAAGAAGTCGATCATCTCGGGGCCGCGGTCCAAGTACGCCTCGCGGAGCTCGCGCGGCGCCTTGTCGCCCACGATCAGATCGAGGTACCGCTGCGCGTCCGCGCGTTCGTGCGTCATCCCCAGGGCACGCTGATGACGGTGGGCTGGAATCCAGCAGGTCCCCGCCGAGTATGCCGTAGTGCCCCCGAGATACTCCGTCTTCTCCAGAACGAGGGTGTCCAACCCTCTCGCCGCCGCGGTGGTGGCGGCTGACAGCCCCGCTGCCCCGCTGCCGAGCACGAGCAGGTCGACTTCTCGGTCCCAGTTCTCGTCAGGCATCGCGGCGTCCTTCCTGGTCAGCCGCGCCATCGAGCTCGACGCGAGTGACGAGCTCTCGAGCGGCCTGCAGGTTCAGTGCGGCGAAGTCGTTCACTGACATGCGCGCGCGCAGAGCGTCGTTCGGCACCTCCAGGCTCACAGGAACGTCGCCAGGCACGGCGGCCAGCAGTTCGGCGAGGGGCAGCTCGCCGTCGCCCACGATCAGTCTGTTCCGCCGCGCTTCAAACTGTCGGGCATCGGCCGGCGCCGCTGTACTCAGATCGAGCGTGAGGGGCGCATCACACAGCTGAACGACCGGGACGAGTTCGGCTTCGAGTGCGGCGACGTCGTCGATGCTGCTGCCCCCGCGTTGAATGTGCAAGGGGTCGAGCATAAGCGCCGCCCCGGCCGTGCGTGCGATGGCGGCGGCCTCGTCGACACGGCTTACGGATTGGTACGAAATCGCCTCCAGGGCGGCACGGATGCCGAAGGGGGCGGCGTCGGCGGCGAGCCGGGCGAGCGTGTCGGTGAGCCGGGAGCGGTCGGGATCGGCACCGGCCACGGTGAAGATCGTGGCACCCAGCAGCGCTCCGACTTCGAGCGCCTCCTGCCAGTCGGCGGGACCGCTCTGGGCGGTGAGCGCGAGAAACTCGATGTCGCGCACGGAGATCTCGGAATCACGCAGGCGCGAGATCGTCTCGTGCAGCGCCGGTGCGCCCGGATGCATGTCGGCGATCTGCTCCTGGGCAGTCACCGGATGCACCCGCAGTCCGACGAAGTCGAGTCCGACGGCGGCGGCGACCTCGACGATCTCCGGGGGCGTCAAGGGAAGCAGCGTCAGATGCGCGATGCCGATCTGTCGGGTCATGAGTGTCCTCCGCGGGCGGTTTGGGCAAGGTCGCGTCCGGCGATGAAGCCGAAGGTGAGTGCGGGACCGATGTTCACGCCACCGGCGGGATAGTGACCGCCCATCACATTGGCCTGGTCGGCACCTACTGCGTACAACCCCGCGATCGGTGTGCCGGAGGCATCCAGGACCCGGGCGTGATCGTCAGTGGCAAGACCTGCGAAGGTGCCGAATGATCCCGGACGAACTCGCACGGCGTAGAACGGTGGCTTCTCGATCGGGGCGAGCGAAGGGTTCGGGGTGTTGCGGGCATCGCCGCCATAGCGGTTGAACGGCGTGGACCCGCGCGCGAACGCGCTGTCGATACCACGTCGTGCTTCGGCGTTGAAGCGCGCCACTTCATCAACGAGGCCGTCTGCATCGATCCCGCACTTGTGAGCGAGCTCGCGAAGCGTCCGGGCGCGCACCAGGTAGCCGCTGCGCAGGTACGGAAAGAGGGGCACGGGTCGGGGCTTGGCCATGCCGAGCGGAAAGCGGCGTGCGAACTGTGCGTCGGCGATCTGCCAGGACTGCACGGCTTCGCCTTCGGGGACTGCCTCGAACATCGCGCTCACGTAGTCGAAATAGCCGTTCGCCTCATTGACGAAGCGACGCCCCGTGCGGATAACGCCGATGCTGCCGGGCTTGGCCCGGTCCATGATGTGAGGGAAGACTCCGACCCGTCCGCTGCGGTACGGCACGAGCGAGACGGGGCACCATGCGCCTGCCGACGCGCCCTGCGTCAGCACGCCGCCGACGCTCTCACCGAGCGTGATGCCGCTGCCGTCGGCGGTGACCGGCGCCAGTGTCCAGTGCTCGGCACCCGTGGGCGTACGCGGAAATCGCTCACTGCGGCGCACGATGTCGTGGGGAAAGCCACCGGCCGCTAAGACGACGCCGGCGCGCGCCGTGAAGGTGCGCGGGCCGCTCGGTGTTCGGGCGACGACGCCGGTGACTCGTCCGTCGCCATCGGTGAGCAGGCGCTGCGCGGGCGAGGTGGTGAGTATCTGGACCCCAGCGTTCTCGGCGGCCTGCAGTAGCCGGCCGATGAGGGCGCACCCGTTCACGAGCTGCATGCCGCGTCGATGCAGCAGAAGATCGATCAGATGCAGGCCGACCCGCCACGTGGCGTGCCACAAGCCCTTCAGATCGCCGCGTGCCGCGGCCAGAAAACCTCCGAGATCTTCGCCCGCCATGATCCCCATCCCCAGGAAGGATGTTTCGTACAGCTGGCGGCGCAGTAGCCGGCGTACCGACTTGCTGAGCCGGCGGGCGTTGATCGGCTTCGCGCCGGCAGAGCGGTTGCCCCCGCCGGCATGGGGGAGGTCTCCGTAGACGTCCTTGATCTGTGACCCGGCAACGAACGTCAGAGGGGTGCGGGTGTGGAAGAACTCGATCATCTCCGGAGCGGCACGCAGGAACGCATCGATCCGGGCTTCGTCATAGTCATCGCCTAGTGCAGCACGCAGGTAGGCCTTGACATCCTCGAGCGGTTCATCGACTCCTTCGGCCTTGGCCAGCATCGAGCGTGGCGCCCAGAGCCATCCGCCCGACCATGCGGTCGCACCGCCGCAGACCTCGGCGGCTTCCAGCACGAGAACGGACGCGCCGTCATGCGCGGCGCGGACGGCGGCCGCCAGTCCGCCGGCACCCGAGCCGACGACGACAACGTCGAAGGCGTCGGTGGTGACGGGGTCGGTCAGCGACGACATCGGCTACCTCCAGGGCGGCGAGACGGCATTGCTACGCACACTATGTGCGTAGATGGTATAAACCGCTAGATACCGTGTTGAATGAACGCTATATCGTCATCATCGGATCTGCAAGTGTTCGCGGTGATAAGACGGCCGGGAGTAGGGTGTACGTATCGCGCACGATCGTTCGCACAACGAACCTTTTGTGCGTGCAGCTCACCGAGGAGGACCCGTGATCGACAAGACCGTGGCGGATGTCGCCGCCGCCGTGGACGGCATCTGTGATGGGGCGACCGTGATGATCGGGGGGTTCGGCCGTGCCGGTCAGCCCGTCGAACTCATCGACGCGCTCATCGAGCAGGGCGCCGGCGACCTGACCATCGTCAGCAACAACGCGGGCAACGGCGATGTGGGGCTGGCCGCGCTGTTGGCGAAAAAGCGCGTGCGCAAGATCATCTGCTCGTTCCCGCGGCAGTCCGACTCGTGGGTCTTCGACGGCCTCTATCGCGCCGGCCAGATCGAGCTCGAACTCGTGCCGCAGGGAAACCTCGCAGAGCGCATCCGCGCTGCCGGCGCCGGCATCGGGGCGTTCTTCTCGCCCACGGGAGTGGGCACACAACTGGCCGAGGGCAAGGAGCACCGCACCATCGCCGGCCGCGACTACGTTCTCGAGTACCCGATCGCCGCCGACGTCGCGCTGGTCAGCGCGCTGAAGGCCGACCGTTGGGGCAACGTCGTCTACCGCGAGACAGCGCGCAACTTCGGTCCGGTGATGGCGTCCGCGGCATCCACCACCATCGTTCAGGTCGACGAGGTCGTGCCGCTGGGCGCGCTCGATGCCGAGGCGGTTGTGACCCCCGGCATCTTCGTCGATCGCATCGTCGCCGTGGGCGAACGCCCGTGGTTGCGCGGCGGCCAGTTCGTCGGCGGTGTCGATCTGGAAGGCAACCCGCTCGACGAGGAGGCAGCACGATGACCACGATCACCCGAACTGAGCTCGCGGCGCGGATCGCTGCTGACATTCCCGAGGGTTCGTATGTGAACCTCGGCATCGGCGCACCCACCCTGGTCGCGAACTATCTGCCCGCCGACCAAGAGATCATCCTGCACACTGAGAACGGCCTGCTCGGCATGGGGCAGGCGCCCGAAGCAGAAAAGGTCGACCCCGACCTCATCAACGCCGGTAAGCAGGCGGTCACGGCTCTGCCGGGCGCCGCGTACTTCCATCACGCCGACTCGTTCGGCATGATGCGCGGCGGCCACCTCGACGTGTGCGTGCTCGGGGCCTTCCAGGTGTCGCAGACCGGCGACCTCGCGAACTGGTCGACGGGTGCGCCGGGCGCCATCCCCGCCGTCGGCGGGGCCATGGACCTCGCTATCGGAGCCAAGAGCGTGTACGTCATGACCGATCTGCTCACCAAGACCGGCGAGTCCAAGCTCGTCGCCGCGTGCACCTACCCGCTCACCGGGGTCGGATGTGTCACCCGTGTCTACACCGACCATGCCGTGTTCGATGTCACGCCCGACGGCTTCGCCGTGCGCGAGACTTTCGGTGACACCACCGTCGAAGACCTCGAAGAGCTCACCGGATTGACCCTGACCGATGCGACGAGGGATGCCGCGGCCGCGGCATCCACGAAGGACTGACCATGACCGTCACCTATATCTACGATGCCGTCCGCACCCCGTTCGGTCGTGCCGGCGGCGCGCTGTCGGGCATTCGGCCCGACGATCTCGCGGCCGTCGTGATGCGCGCGATCGTCGAGCGGACGGGGCAGGATGCCGCATCCATCGACGACGTGATCTTCGGCGACGCCAACCAAGCCGGAGAAGACAACCGCAACGTCGCGCGCATGGGCGCGTTGCTGGCAGGCTTTCCGACCTCGGTCACCGGCGTCACCGTCAACCGACTGTGTGCCTCTTCGGTCGAGGCGGTCGTGCAGGGCTCGCGCGCCATCGAGGTCGGCGACGCACGACTGATCCTGGCGGGCGGCACCGAGTCGATGAGTCGGGCTCCGTTCATCGTCGAGAAGTCCGCCAAGCCGTGGCCGGCCACCGGCAACCAGACGCTGTGGAACACCTCGATCGGCTGGCGCATGGTCAACAAGCAGCTGCCGGCCGAATGGACGATCTCGAACGGCGAGTCGGCCGAGAAGGTCGCCCGACTGACCGGGTTGTCGCGCGAAGAGCAGGACGGTTTCGCCCTGCGCTCGCACCAGCTCGCCGCCAAGGCGTGGGCCGAGGGTGTGTACGACCGCGAGATCGTGCAGGTTCCCGGCGCCGAACTGGCCCGCGACGAAGGCATTCGCGACGACACGTCGTTGGAGAAGCTGGGCAGGCTGCGGGCGCTGTTCGCGAGCGACGGCACCGTGACCGCCGGCAACTCGTCGTCGATCAACGACGGGGCATCGGCTGTGCTGCTGGGTGCCGAAGGCGCCCTCGATGCCGAACCGCTCGCGCGCATCACCGGGCGCGGCGCGCACGGCGTCGACCCCGATGTGTTCCCGCTGGCACCGATCGAGGCCGCGAACAAGGCGCTCGCCCGTGCCGGCCGCACCTGGGCCGACGTCGATGTCGTCGAGCTGAACGAGGCCTTCGCGGCGCAGTCGCTGGCCGACATCAAGGGCTGGCCTGAGCTCGACCCCGAGAAGGTCAACATCCACGGCGGGGCGCTGGCCATCGGGCATCCCCTCGGCGCATCGGGAGGACGCATCATCGGGCACGCCGCGCACGAGCTGGCCCGGCGCGGTTCGGGCGTCGCGGTCGCCGCGATCTGCATCGGCGTCGGCCAGGGCCTGGCCGTCGTGCTCGAACGGTAGTCGCGCCGTGACCGAACCCGCCTCCGCCGACTTCGTCCAGTCGCTCGCACGCGGACTGTCCGTCATCCGCGCCTTCGACGCCGAGCATGCGCACCTGTCACTGAGCGAGGTCGCAACGCGCACCGGCATTCCGCGGGCGGCGGCCCGCCGCTTCTTGCGCACGCTGGAGACGCTCGGATACGTGCGCACCGACGAGCGCCGGTTCGCGCTGACGCCGCACGTACTCGAGCTCGGGTTCAGCTACCTGTCGGGCCTGTCGCTGCCCGAGATCGTCCAGCCGCATCTCGAGCAGCTCTCGCACCGGGTCGACGAGTCGGTCTCGGCCGCTGTGCTCGACGGCACCGACATCGTCTACGTCGCCCGCGTCGCGACGCGGCGGATCATGAGTGTGCGCATCACGATCGGCACGCGGTTCCCGGCCTCCGCAACGAGCATGGGGCGAGTGCTGCTGGCGGGAATGACGGATGCCGCGCGCGATGCGCTGCTGGCGGCATCCGGCCCTCTTCACCTCACCGAGAAGACCCTCACCGGCCCGGCCCTGCTCGCCGAGCTCGATCGCGTGCGCGCGCAGGGCTGGGCGCTGGTCGACGGCGAGCTCGAGTCGGGGCTGCGCTCCATCGCCGCACCCGTGCACGACCGCGACGGACAGGTCGTGGCGGCGCTGAACGTCTCGACGAGCACCCACCGCGTCAGCGAAGAGCGCGTGCGTGACGCGTACCTGCCCGCGCTGCTGGAGACGGCAACCGCCGTGGACGCGGAGCTGCGACTGGTGTGAGGCCCCGCGCCCTCGAGCACCGACGGCATTTGTGCGACGGATAACGCGCATAAGCGAGATCGTCTTCACTGATGCTGCCGCTTGGGCTCGAATGGGGATGCGGCCGAACGCGCCGCCGCGGCGAGTGAGGTCGCCGCGCTCGTGGACTCGATGGGGAGACACAATGACCGATGTGGTGGGCGCCCGCACCCGACAGGCGGGAGTCTGGCAGGGGATTCTGCTGCTGGCGGGCAGTTGCATGCCGGTGCTCGGATCCGTGCTGATCACCCCGGTGCTGCCGCAGTTGTCGCAGCATTTCGCCCAGGAGCCTGCCGCCGAGATCCTCGTCCCGATGATCGTCGCGATCCCCGCGCTGATGATCGCGTTGTTCGCGCCGTTCGCCGGTCAGATCGTCGACCGAGCCGGCCGCAAAAAGCTGCTGATCGGCGCGTTGGTGCTGTATTCGCTGGTCGGTACCGCGCCGGTGTGGCTGGAGGGGCTCACCGAGATCCTGGTCAGCCGAGTCTTGGTGGGTCTGTGTGAAGCGGCGATCATGACCGTGTGCACGACACTGATCGTCGACTACTTCCATGAAGAGAAGCGCCGCAAGCGCTACCTCGGACTGCAGACTGTGACCACGACGCTCGCGGCGACCGTGTTCATCGTCCTCGGTGGGGCGTTGGGCGCGGGGGGATGGCATGTGCCGTTCTGGGTGTATGTGGCCGGCGTCGTCATCGCCGTTCCGATGCTGTTCTCGCTGTGGGAACCCGGGGCCGAGTCGTCCGACACCCTCGCGCGTGAGGGTGAGCGCATCCGCATCCCGTGGCGCGACATCCTCGCCCCGGTCCTGGTGACGCTCTTCGGCGGGTTCGTCTTCTACGTCCTGATCATCGAGGTCAGCTATCTCGTCGTCGGCACCGGGATCTCAGCGGAGAACACCGGCGTCATCGGTGGTATCGCCGCGGCTGCCTCGCTCGCGACGGCGATCGGCGGTCTTCTGTTCGCCCGGATGACCAAGGTGCGCCCCACGCGTCTGTTGCCGATCGCGTTTGGCTTGCAGGCCGTCGGGATGACCCTCATTGGCCTGATACCCTCGCTGCCTGGTGTGATCGCGGGCGCGGTGATCGCCTCGTTCGGATCGGGTCTGCTGCTGCCATCACTGCTGACCTGGGCGGTGAGCACGACCCGTTTCGAGGACCGCGGGCGCGTGACCGGCTGGTGGACTGCCTCGTTCTACCTCGGCCAGTTCCTGACGCCGATCCTGATGGGGGCGATCGCCGCCGTGGGCGCACTGTCGACCGGTGTGGCCGTCGTCGGCATCGCCGCGGCGATCATGGCGATCGTCGTTCTCGTCGCGCTGCGGGGGCGGCGCGACGCCGTGGTCACAGACGCATGAGGTGCGCGCCGTGGATGCCCGACACCGTCGGCGTGCCGCCGTCGCACACGTGAGGCAGCCGTTATCGCGGAGATGTGGACGCGAGCGTTCGTCCGGCCTCGATGAACAGCTCGCGCATCCAGGCGTGCTCGGGGTCGTTGCGGTGTGACGGATGCCACCACAGCGCGTTCAGCAGGGGAGTGACATCGAACGGCGGCTCGACGGCGATGATGTCGCCGGATGCCGTGGCCAGTGGTGCCAGCGCCGCCTGCACGAGCCCCAGCCGGTCGGTGCCGACCAGGTACCGTGGCAGCGCGAGGAAGCTCTCGACGACCGCGTCCACCGTGGGCTCCAGGCCGAGTTGTTGCAGCTGCCGCGTCGCCGAGGTGAAGGACGTCAGTGACTGGTACGTGAACACCCAGTGCGCGGCGGCGAGGTCGTCCATCGTCAGCCCAGCGTGGGCGCGCCCGTTCGAGGCAGAGGCGACGATCACCCAACTGTCGCTCCACAGGTCGTCGAACAGCAGGTCGCGGAGGAAGCCGTGGGGGATCAGCAGGCCGTCGACGGCGCGCAGTCGGTTCGCGGCATCCTCGACGATCGGCGGCGTATGAAGCATGAAGCGGAACCGCACGCCGGGTGCCCGCTCGGCCGCCAGCCGCGAGACGACCACCCCGACCGTGGAGAACGCGTAGTCCGAGCCGTACAGAGTGAACTCGCGCGTAGACGTGTCGGGCCGCCACTCGGACTGGCTTTCGAACACCCGCCGAGCCGTCTCGAGCGCCGTTGGCGTGTACTCGGCCAGGCGCTGCGCGAGAGGCGTGAGCTCATAGGTGTTGCCACGGCGGGCGAGGATGGGGTCGCGGAAATGCGTGCGCAGCCGGGACAGCGCGGCGCTGAGCGCGGGCTGGCTTAATCGCAGACGCTCGGCCGCGCGCGTCACGCTGCGCTCGGTCAGTAGCGCGTCCAGCGGAACGAGCAGATTGAGGTCGAGACGTGCGAGTGAAGGCTTCTCCGACATGACCTGAGTATAAGTGTCAGTGATAATGGGCATCGCTAATGTCAGCTTCCCTGATGACGTGAGTCGGCTCAAACTGGAATTCGGGGCGAAGACCATGCCCTGTCGGAAAGGACCGTTCGAAGATGATCAAGCTTCTCTCCCACCTCTCGTACGTCGCGGTGACCAGTCCCGACGTCGAGGCATCCGTCCGCTTCTACGAAGAGCAGGTCGGCCTGACGGTTGTCGACCGTGTCGACGGTGCCGTCTACCTGCGCTGTTGGGGCGACTATTACGCCTACTCGGTGGTCGTGCTGCCCGGTGACCAGCCGTCGATGGCCACCATGGCCTGGCGCACCTCGAGCGCACAGGCCCTCGACGAGGCGGTGAAGCGCATCGAGGCGGCGGGGGTGGCCGGCGAGTGGGTCGACGTGCACAAGATCGGCCGCGCGTATCGGTTCACGGGCCCGTGGGGCCACAGCATGACGCTGCACTGGGATGTCACCCGGCACGAATCCGCCGGAGCCGCGGCATCCATCTACCCCGACCGACCCTCCACGCGCAGCAAGGTCGCCGGCGCCCCCCGCCAGCTCGACCACGTCACCGTCGCCTGCAGCGATGTCGACGCGTTCGCCGACTGGTACAACGAGGTCCTCGGCTTCCGCATCATGGCGCGCACGATCCTCGATGAGGCTCCCGTCTCGGTGTTCTCCGTGCTCACGACGAGCGAGAAGTCGCATGACCTCGGCGTCGTGCTCGACGGCTCGAGCGCTGCCGGTCGCATCAACCACTACGCCTTCTGGGTCGACACCCGCGAAGAGCTGCTCATCGCCGCCGACACGCTCATGGAGAACGGCACCGCGATCGAATACGGTCCGTCGATCCATGGCATCGGCGAGCAGAACTTCCTCTACTATCGTGAGCCGTCTTTGCTGCGCATCGAGCTGAATACCGGCGGATACCGCAACTACGTGCCGGACTGGGAGCCGAACACGTGGAAGCCGTCGATGGGATCGAACAACTTCTACCGCAACGGGGTGATGCCGATGTCGATGACCGAGTCGTTCCCGCCCGCCGACGGCCCCAGCGCCACCGAGGAGGGCGTGCCCGACGAGATCATGGATGCGCTGCTGAACCCCTATGCGAAGCAGGGGCGCGGCTGACGTGCACACCGATCGATTCGACGCCCCGTTCGCGCTGGGCCGCCGGCGCGACGGGGCAGTCGTGCGCTCCATCCTCGTCACGGGTGACCGCTTCCGCGATCTGGCCGCGCAAGAGCTCGGCGCCGCCGGCCTGAATGCGTTCCTGGCCGAGCCTGACTGGGACCGCCTCGCCGCACTCGCCGAGGCCGATGGTGAATGGATGCCGCTGGCCGATGCCGTGCTGACATCTCCGGTCGTACCGCGCCAAGTGCTGCAGACCGGCGCCAACTACCGGCAGCACGTCATCGAACTGATCGCCGCCGGCCTCACGCAGAACACCGATCGCACCCCGGGCGAGGCCCGCGCGGATGCCGCCCGCATGATGGATGATCGCGCCGCACACGGCGAGCCGTATTTCTTCATCGGCCTGCCCGCGTGCGTGGTCGGCGACGATGTGCCTCTGAGGCTTCCGTCTTACAGCGACGTGCACGACTGGGAGCTTGAGCTAGCCGTCGTGATCGGCCGCGAAGCGTTCCGCGTCTCGCGCGAGGATGCGCTCGACCATGTCGCCGGGTACACGATCTGCAATGACATCACCACGCGCGATCTGGTCTTCCGCAAAGACATGAAGGAGATCGGCACAGACTGGTACCGGGCCAAGAACGCTCCTGGGTTTCTGCCGACCGGCCCGTTTCTCGTGCCCGCGCCGTTCGTCGACGGCTCGGATGTGAGCCTTCGGCTTGAACTGAACGGGCGGGTGATGCAGGATGCCTCGACCGCCGATCTGCTCTTCGACCTGCCGGCGCTCATCGCGGGCGCCTCGCAGACCATGCCGCTGCTGCCCGGCGACCTGCTGCTGACCGGTAGCCCCGCCGGCAACGGCCAGCACTGGAAGAGGTTCCTGCGAGGCGGCGATGTGATGACCGGCAGCATCCAGGGACTGGGTACCCAGGTCGTCCGCTGCGTCGCCGAGACCCGCCCCAGCCCGACCGAGAACAGAGAGGTTCCGTCATGACCGCCGTATCGAAAGCCGCCGTCATCGGTGCCGGAATCGCCGGCTTGGCCGCGGCTATCCGGCTGGCCCGTGCCGGCGTCGCCGTCGACGTGTTCGATGCCCAGCCCGAACTGAGCGCGCTCGGATCGGGCATCACCCTGCAGGGCAACGCCCTGCGCGTGCTGGATGCGCTCGGCGTGTGGGAAGACGTGCGCGTCGCCGGTTACCCGTTCGAAGGACTCACATTGCGCGCGCCCGGTCCCGACGCGCCAGTGGTCGCCGAGCTGCCCGATGTGAAGACCGGGGGTCCGGACTACCCGGCAGGCATGGGAATGTACCGCCCCGACCTGGCGAGGATCATGCTCACCCACGCCGAGCGCGCCGGTGTCACGGTGCGCTTCGGCGCCCGGGCCAGCGGCATCCAACACCACGGCGACGACGTGGAGGTCTCCGTCGACGACGCGGCGATCGGCCGCTACGACCTCGTGATCGGGGCCGATGGCCTGCACTCGACGGTGCGCGCGCTCATCGGCATCGACGCGACGCCGCAGCAGACCGGAATGGGCATCTGGCGCTCCTTCGTGTCGCGGCCGGCCGAGGTGCAGCGGACGGAGTTGTATTACGGAGGCCCTGTCTACATCGCCGGGTACACCCCCACCGGTGACGACACCATGTATGCCTTCCTGGTCGAGAAGGCACAGGACCGGTCCGGCGTCAGCGATGCCGAGGCCACGCAGGTCATGCTCGGCGAGTCGCAGGCCTACCAGGGACCGTGGAACGCCATCCGCGCCGACTTGGCCGCCGGCGCGCGCGTGAACTACACCTGGTTCACGCAGCATCTCGTCGAGGCACCGTGGAACCGCGGCCGGGTTGTCATCATCGGCGACGCCGCGCATTCCTGCCCTCCCACCATTGCGCAGGGAGCCGCGCAGGGACTCGAGGACGCCTTCGTGCTCACCGAGCTGCTGCGGGATCGGGATGCTGTGGACCAGACGCTCTGGGACGAGTTCCACGCGCGCCGCCTGCCGCGTGCCCGGGCGGTGGTCGACGCTTCTGTGCAATTGGGCCAATGGCAGATCGACGGGGTGCGTGACGCCGACATGGGCGGGCTGATCTTCGGCATCGCCCAGCAGATGGCGCAGCCGGCATGACCGTCATCGACGTGCACGCGCATGTGCTTCTGCCGGGGCTGCAGGACGAAGTGCGCCGACGCGCCCCCGAGGGATTCGCCGCCGCCGCGGCCCTCGATCACAAGCGCAACGGCGCAGCCAGTCAGGCCGTGTCGGGGCCGATGGTGGGAGCGCGCGTCCCGAAGCTCACCGACGTCGGCGCACGGCTGGCTGCGATGGATGAGCAGGGCGTGGACCGGCAGTGGGTCAGCCCCTCACCCAGCCACTACTATCCCTGGGCCGGCGAGCAGCTCGCGGTGTGGACGGCGTGCGAGGCGAACAGGCTTGTCGCCGATCATGTGGCCCAGGCGCCTGATCGGATGACCGGGCTCGGGCTTGTACCGCTGCAGCATCCCTCTCGCGTCCTGGAGTGCCTCGACGACGCCGTGCTCGGCCGGGGCCTGGCCGGCGTCGAGATTTCGTCCTTCGCCGGCGACGTCGAGCTGTCCGACCAGCGCCTAGAACCGTTCTGGACGCGGGCCGAAGAGCTGGGCGCGATGCTGTTCCTGCACCCGTTCGGCTGCAGTCTTGACGAGCGCCTCGACCGCTTCTACCTGGCCAACACGGTGGGCCAGCCGGTCGAGAATGCCGTCGCGCTCTCGCACCTGATCTTCGCGGGCGTTCTGGACCGGCATCCCGATCTGAAGATCATCGCCGCGCACGGCGGCGGCTACCTGCCCACCTCGATCGGGCGGTCTGACCATGCCTGGCGGGTGCGACCCGACGCCCGGGTCTGCGCGCACGAGCCGTCGAGCTACCTGCGTCGCATCTGGTTCGACACCGTGGTGCACGATCCTGGTGTGCTGCGGAACCTGGTGGAGGTCGTCGGCCCATCGCAGGTCGTGCTCGGCAGCGACTTCCCGTTCGATATGGGGCCTGACGACCCGGCCGGCTTCGTGCGCGGATCGGGCCTGGACGATCAGGCAGTGGCGGCCATCCTCGGCGAGAATGCCGCCAGGCTTGCGCACGAGAAAGGCACGGTCCATGGCTGAGCTGATGCACCGCATCGCCGACGGCGTGTGGGCGTACATCCAGCCTGACGGAGGCTGGATGGTGAACAACATGGGCGTGATCACCGGTCGTGACGGATCGACGATCGTCGACGTCACCTCGACCGAGGCGCGCACGCGCGCCTTCCTCGAAGCGGTCGCAGCCGTGACGGATGAACCCGCTCGCCGCCTCGTGCTCACCCACGCGCATCCCGACCACTGCATGGGCGCATCGCTGCTGCCCGATGTCGAGGTGATCGCCCACCGCGGCGCCGCCGACGAGTTGCGCGCGCCAGAGCCACCCGCGCCACACATCTTCGAACCGTTCGAGCAGGGCGATGTGCATCCGCGGATTCCCACCGTCGTGTTCGAAGACGCCGTGACGATCACCCCGGCCGAGAACCCCGTCGAGGTACGACACCCGGGCGGCCCCGCGCACACCCGCGGCGACTCCTACGTGTGGCTTCCCGAGCAGCGGGTACTCTTCGCTGGCGATCTGGTTTTCAGCGGGGGAACGCCGTTCGCCCTGTCAGGATCGCCCGCCGGATGGCTGCGCGCACTCGAGCAGATGGCTCGCCTCGAGCCCGAGGTCGTCGTCCCGGGGCACGGGCCGATCGGCGGGGTCGAGCTGTTCGCGCCGGTCGCGGACTATCTGCGCTTCGTGATCGAAGCCGCAGCCGAAGCGCACCGGCGCGGTCTCTCGCCACTCGAAGCCGCGCGAGCGCTCGACCTCGGCGCGTTCGCCGGACTGCTCGAGCCTGAACGCATCGCCGGCAACCTTCATCGTGCCTTCGCCGAGCTCGACGGTGCTGAGCCCGACATGGACGCCGCCTGGCAAGACATGTACGAGTACAACGGATCGCACTCCCTGGAGGTGCACGCATGAGAATCGCTCGCTGGACGGTGACGGACCTGATTCACGACGGCTTCGTGATCGACGACCGCGTCGTCGAGTTCCCCGACGGTCTGACCGTCGCAGATGTTCTCGCGCGGGGCCTGTCGGCGACCGGTGAGCTGTACGAGCGGGTGCGGGATGCCGCGGCCACGCCGCTGGCGGACATCCGCCTACTCGCCCCTCTCGTCCCCGCCGCGGTCCGCGACTTCGTCGCGTTCGAGGAGCACGTCGAGGGTGTCAGCGCCGGCGTGGAAGGCAAGAGCGACGTCGCCCCGGAGTGGTATGAGGCGCCCACCTTCTACTTCACGAACCCGCACACGATTCTCGGCCCCGACGAACCCGTGTCACCGCCGGTGACCGAACGACTCGACTTCGAACTCGAACTGGCCGCGGTGATCGGCGCTGCGCCGGGCGTCGGACAAGCGAACCTGACCGCCGGTGACGCGGCATCCGTCATCTTCGGCTACACGATCATGAACGACTGGTCCGCGCGCGACCTGCAGGGGCGCGAGATGAAGGTGCGGCTCGGGCCGGCCAAGGGTAAGGACTTCGGCATGAGCCTGGGCCCGTGGATTGTCACGGCGGACGAGCTGGCGCCGTATCTCGACGCCGACGGCTTTCTCGCGGTGCGTGCCGAGGTGTACGTCAACGACGAACTCGTCGGCGAAGATCTGGTGTCGAACATGGGATGGCCGTTCCCCGAGCTGGTCGCCTATGCCTCGCGCAACTCCTGCGTCGTGCCCGGCGACGTGCTCGGCTCGGGCACCGTTGGCAACGGTGGATGCCTCGGCGAGCTGTGGGGGCGCAACGGTTCGCTCACTCCCCCGCCGCTGCAGACCGGCGACATCGTGCGCATGGTCGTCGAGGGCGTCGGCGAACTCGTCGGCGCCGTGGGGGCGCACGTTGCGGCACCGCAGCTGCCGAGGGCGCGCACGCGCACCAGGGCTCGGCGTCGGTGACTACTGGTCGTCGTCGGTCTGAGAGGCGAGCCGGTCGGCTTCCGCGCTGTCGATGAGGTCGTCGTTGGCGTCCTCGTCGAGCACCTCGTCACCGTCCGCGTCTTCGCGGACCGGTTCTTCTTCGTGCGGGTCGCCGTTGTCGTCGAACGGCAGCGGGGGAGGGAATGCTCCGGTAGACATGGCGTCTCCTTTCGTCGCTGCGCCGACGATACGTCGCCCGGCGCTCGTCGGCGGCGGCCTTGACAACGAGTCCTAGCGCACGCCCTTCATCAGCTTCAGAACGGGTTTGGCTCCCAGCCACAGCCCGATGCCGACGAGCACGGCAATGCCGCCGAGGATCGCGAAGTACGGCACCTCGTTGTTCGGATCGTAGAACTGCACGAGCCAGCCCGAGATGGCGGTGCCGAGCGCGACGGAGAGGAAGAACAGCGCCACCATCTGCGTCTGGAACGATGCCGGGGCCAGCTTGGTCGCCACCGACAGTCCGACCGGTGAGAGTAGCAACTCGGCCACGGTGAACACGAACAAGATGCCCACGATGGCCAGCAGCGGCGTCGAGTTCGGCCCGCCACCGGCGAATGGCAGGAACAACAGGAACGCGCCGCCCATGATGATCGCCGCCAGCGCGAACTTCACCGCGGTGGGCGGCTGCCGGTGACCGAGCTTCGTCCAGATCGCCGCGAAGACGCCGGAGAGAACGATGATGAACACCGGGTTGATCGACTGCACCCACGAGACCGGCATCTCCCAGCCGAACAGGTTGCGATCCAGGCGCTTGTCGGAATACACCGTGAGCACCGTGAACTGCTGCTGGTACAGCGACCAGAACGCGACGCTGGTGATGAACAGCGGCAGGAACCCCCACACCCGCGACCGTTCGGTGGCGTCGATGCGGCGGCTGGAGAGGATCACCGCGAAATAGGCGATGGCAGCGACCACCGTGCCCACGATCACGATCGTCGAGAGGTTGTCGGCGCGGATCACCCCCACCAGCACAAGCGCGGCGATGACCACGATCGCGGCCACCGCGATGACGGCCACCCACACGTATCGGTTGCGCGGCAGCGGGTTGGGCACGTGCCGCGCCGCCTCGGGCAACTGCTTGCGCCCGAACGAATACTGCAGCAGCCCGAGCGCCATGCCCACGGCGGCCAGTCCGAATCCGAAGTGGAATCCGATCGTCGACTGCAGCAGCCCGGTCAGGATCGGGCCGAAGAAGGCGCCGAGGTTGATGCCCAGGTAGAACAGCGAGAAGCCGGCATCGCGGCGGTCGTCGTCGGTGCCGTACAGGGTGCCCACCACCGATGTCGCGTTGGCCTTCAACCCGCCCGAGCCGAGCGCGACCAGCACCAGGCCGACGCCGACCCCGGCGACGCCGGGGATCAGGGCGAGGGCGATGTGCCCGGCCATGATGACGATGGCACTGAAGAACAGCACGCGCTCTGACCCCAGCATCCGGTCGGCAATCCATGCGCCGAGGATCGTCGACAGATACACCGCGCCGCCGTAGGCGCCGACGATGCCCCCGGCCACTCCTTCGTCGATGCCCAGCCCGCCGCGTGTGACCGAGTAGTAGAGATAGATGAGCAGAATGCCCTGCATGCCGTAGAAGCTGAACCGCTCCCACATCTCCACACCGAACAGGTGGGCCAGCGCCCAGGGCTGCCCGAAGAAGCGGGTGTCGGTGCTGCCGTGCGAGACTTCGGTTTCCGACGTGCTCATGGGTCAACGGTAGCGATGTGCGCCCCGCCGCGCGCCCCCTTTGTCGGACGGCTATTGCGGGAGAGAGGGATGCCGCTCTGCGGCATCCCTCGCGGTGGGAATGAAAAGCGCCACGACGAGGGCGATCGTGGCGGCCGCCCCGCCGAGCACGAACGACAGCTGGAATGCCGCGGGCGTGGGAACCTGCGCGTCGCCGTGCGCGACGGCATGACCACCAGGCTGGCCGCCAGCAGCGACAGACCGAAGCCGGCGCCGGTGTCGGCGGGCAGCTCGAGGATCTGCGGGTACACCACGTTCGACGCGAAAAGCGAGAAGCCCATGGCGATCGAGGCGATGTCGGTCAGCAGCACGGGGCGGCCACGATGGCACCTTGCCGCGGCATCCGGCTGAGACGTCGGCGGACGCTGTCGTCTGGGCTCATCGATTCAGGTTAATGGCTCGCAGTGCGACACTGAGTGCATGGTCGAGCTCTCGTCGCAGACGCCCCACGGTATTCGCATCGAGCCGCTGCAGACGGTCGCGGACGTCTTCGCCGCGTCTGAGGTGCTCAGCGACGTGTGGGGTGGTGACCGGTCGGGCATGCCGCCGAATCTGTTGCGCGCGCTCGCGCATGCGGGCAATTATGCCGTCGGCCTGTTCGACCGAGAGCGGATGATCGGGGCATCCGTCGCCTTCTTCGCGGCGCCGGCCGCACGGTCGATGCACTCGCACATCACCGGCATCCTGCCCGAGTATCGCGGGCACGAGCTGGGCCGCGCTCTCAAACAGCACCAGCGCGAGTGGGCGCTGGCGCGCGAGGTCGGTCAGATCACCTGGACGTTCGACCCGCTCGTCGCGCGCAACGCGCACTTCAATCTTCGTGTGCTGGGCACCCGCGTCACCGAGTACCTCGTCAATCATTACGGCGCCATGGACGATGGGGTCAACCGCGGTGACGAGTCCGACCGGCTTCTGGTGACCTGGGTGCTGGCCGCCCCGCCGGTGCCGACGCCCGACGACGCCGATGTCGTCGCGGCGGTGCAGGTTCCGCGCGATGTCGAGTCGCTGCGGCGGGATGCGCCGGCCGAAGCCGCGGCCTGGCGGCTGCGCGTGCGCGAGGAGTTCGAGGAGTGCCGGCTCGAGGGCCTGGCGTGCCGCGGCTTCGACGACGTCCGCGGCTACCTGTTCACCCGCCCCTGACCCGCCGCTCTCTCTTCTCCTTCTTCTTCTTCTCGCCGAGTTGTCCCCAGGTTGCGCGAGTTGCCCCTGGGTTGCACGAGTTGCCCTCGGGTTGCCCGAGTTGTCCTCGGGTTGCCCGAGTTGTCCACTTGTTCGCCAGCTAGGGAGTCGTCCCTGGGTTCCCCGAGTTGTCCACTTGTTCCCCGAGTTGTCCAGTTGTTTGCGCGAGTTGTCCTCGGGTTGCACGAGTTGTCCATCCCCTCGTGTCTCGTAGGGTGGTCAGATGCTTCCTTCGGACTGGACTGCCCACCGCCGCGATGATGGCGAACTCGTCGGATGGATCCGCCCGGCCGGGCAGGAGTGGGTCGCCGTCGACCTGCTCGGGCGTGAGGCATCCGCCCCTGTCGATTGGCTTGAGGCCGAAGCCGCGCTCGAAGCGCGCGGGATCGGCTGGCTCGCCGACATCTGGATGCTGGAAAGAAAGGATGCTGCGCCCCTGCGCGTACGCATGGTCGAGGTCACACCCGACCATGTCGTCGTGCAAACCGACGACTTCGGCGCCATCGATGCACCGGTGGAGCGATTCGAACTCGAGTGGCCGGCGCCCGCAACGTTGCGTCCCCGGCGCGATGGTGACCCTGATGGGCGTGTCATCTTCCCTCCCGGGGACAACTCGCGCAACTGAGGGGCAAGTCGCGCAACCCGAGGACAACTCGGGCAACCCAGGGACAACTCGGGGAACAAGTGGACAACTCGGCGTTGGGGCGGGGACAGGTCGCGCAACTGAGGGGCAGGTCGCGCAACGCGGGGGCAACTCGGCGTTGCGGTGGGGACAGGTCGCGCAACTGAGGGGCAGGTCGCGCAACGCGGGGACAGGTCGCGCAACGCGGGGGCAACTCGGCGTTGCGGTGGGGACAGGTCGCGCAACGCGGGGACAGGTCGCGCAACGCGGGGACAACTCGGCGTTGCGGTGGGGACAAGTCGCGCAACGCAGGGACAACTCGGCGCGGGGGTGGGGGCAAGTCGCGCAACGCGGGGACAACTCGGCGGTGGGGCGGGGCAGGTCGCGCGTAGCCTGAGGGCATGCCGATCGCACAGGCCGCAGCATCCCTCACCCTCGACGGCGTCGAGCTGCGTGTGCTGCACATTCCGCTCGTCGCGCCGTTCACCACCTCGTTCGGCACCGAGTCGGTGCGCGAGGTCATCATCGTGCGCGCGCTCACGCCCGACGGCGACGGATGGGGCGAGATCGTCACGAGCGCCGCGCCGCTCTATTCGAGCGAGTACACGCAGGGCGCGTGGGACGTCGCCCAGCGCTTCCTGATCCCGGCGCTCCTCGACGCGCACACCGTTGCACCCGAACAGGTCGCCGGTATTCTCGAGCCGTTCGTCGGCCACCGCATGGCCAAGGCCGGCCTCGAACTGGCCGTGCTCGACGCGGCGCTGTGCGCCCAGGGACGTCCGCTCGGCCAATACCTCGGTGCGACCGTCGACCGCGTTCCCTCCGGCGTCTCGGTCGGCATCCAGCGCGACCCGCAGGCGCTCGTCGACACCGTCGCGGCGTACCTCGACGAAGGCTACGTGCGCATCAAGATCAAGATCAAGCCCGGCCGCGACATCGCCGAGACCGCCGCCGTGCGCGACGCGTTCGGCACCATTCCGCTGCAGGTCGACGCGAACTCCGCCTATACGTTGGCCGACATCGACACCCTCGCCGAGCTCGACCGGTTCGATCTGCTGCTGATCGAACAGCCCCTCGCCGAAGACGACATCGTCGACCACGCGACTCTCGCGGGGCGCCTGCGCACGCCGATCTGCCTCGACGAGTCGATCACGTCGCAGAAAGCCGCCGCCGACGCGCTCGCGCTGGGCGCGGCATCCATCATCAACATCAAGGCCGGCCGCGTCGGCGGATATCTCGAGGCCGTCCGCATTCACGATCTGTGCCGGGATGCCGCAATCCCGGTGTGGTGCGGAGGGATGCTCGAGACCGGCCTGGGCCGCGCCGCCAACGCGGCGCTGGCCGCGCTGCCCGGCTTCACGCTGCCCGGCGACGTGTCAGCGTCGAACAGGTTCTACGCGCGTGACATCGTCACCGAGCCCGCGGAACTGGTCGACGGCCACATCGCCGTGCCCACCGGCCCGGGGCTGGGCGTCGAGGTCGACCCGGTTGCACTGGACGACTTCACCGTCGAGCGGGTCGTGGTGCGGCGCTGAGCAACACCGGTCGTTCCATATTCGTGACAATCGTGCCAGAATCGTCACATGAACCTCAGTGAGCCGCTCGATGGCCTGACCTCGATGGTCGAGGCTGCCGTGCTGCGGGTTCTCGCACGCGCTGACGCGGGGTTCTCCGGACGGCAGGTGCATACCTTGGCAGGAGTCGGCTCGACGTCGAGTGTGCACCGTGCGCTGGGGCATCTCGTTCGCGTCGGCATCGTGACGGCTGAGTCGCGGCCACCCGCGATCATCTATCGCGCCAACCGCGAGCATGCGCTGTGGCCGGTCATCGAATCGGGCCTGGGCGCACGGGCACGCGTCTTCGACGGCATCCGCCACTTCTGTGAGCACGACCTGCCCGAGGATCTCGATCTCACGGTCGTCGTGTACGGGTCGGTGGCACGTCGCGAGTCCACTCTCGAGTCGGACGTCGACCTGTTCGTGGTGTACCCCGACGGCATCGATGACGACGCGCGAGCAGAATTCAGCTATATGCTCGCCAGCCATGTCCAGCGGGCCACCGGCAATGAGACCCAGGTGTACTCGGTCGAACGCGCAGAGGCGGTGCAGCGTCTGTCCGAGGATGATCCGCTCGTCGCCAATGTCGTGGAAGACGGCATCCTCGTCTTCGGCCCGCCGCTGAAGAGCCTCACGAGGAGTGCGGCGTGACTCCGAGGATCAGCCCTCGCCGCCAGCCTATGGATGCTGCCGCCGTGCGCATTCGGCTCAACGATGCACGCACCCGGCTTGAGTCCGCAGAATTGCAGCTCGGCGGCTCGAGCCCCCACGAGTGGAAGCACGCCGCTGAGATCGCGATCAGCGCGGGAATCGCGGCGAGTGACGCGGCATGCGGGCATGTGCTCGGGTACAAGATCGCAGCTGAGTCTCACACCGATGCCGTGGCTGCGCTGCGCGAAGCGTCGAGCGCCTCGACGGCGAAGCACCTGAGCACGCTGCTCGATGAGAAGTCCGCACAGTCGTACGGTGACCGCCTCCCCTCGCACACGCAGGCGTCGCGGCTTGTTCTCCACGCACAGCGGCTGCTCGAGGCGGCTGAAACCATCGTCAGCAGCTGAGGCGTGAGCTCCGCCGGTCTCATCGATCGTCGAAACAAGGGAATCGCGTCGAGAAGAGTGACAACGTCCTGGGTTTCGACGCGAACCCTCGGTTTCGACGAGGCCCACGGGCATCGCGCACTCCTGCAGCGGAACCATGCACCGACCCGCCATAGGCTGTCGGCATGAGCACCGTCGCTCCCGAAGACCCGGCCGCCGCGACCCGCGGCATCGGCCGTAAGACCCAGTCCGACATCTACCGCGCCGGCATCTCCGGAGCGCGGCCCGTCGTGCCCGCCGATCCTGGCCGGCTCGAGGCTGCCGCCCGCAAGGCGCTGAGCGCCGAGGCGTTCGCCTACGTCGCCGGCGGTGCCGGAGCCGAGCGCACCGTGGCCGCCAACCGCGCGGCTTTCGACCGCTGGCAGGTGTGGCCGCGTCCCCTACGCGACGTGTCCGCGCGTGACTTGTCGACGAGCTTCCTCGGAGTGCACCGCCCCCATCCGCTGCTGCTGGCACCGCTCGGGGTCATGGAGCTCGTGCACCGCGACGCCGACCTCGCTATCGCGCGGGCCGCGGCATCCCTCGGTCTTCCGCATGTGCTGAGCAATCAAGCGTCGTTTCCGATGGAAGAGATTCGGGATGCCGCGCCCGGCGCGGCGCGGATGTTCCAGCTGTACTGGTCGAGCAGCGATGACCTCAACGCGTCGCTGCTGCGGCGCGCCGAGGCATCCGGGTGCGAGGCGATCGTCGTCACGGTCGACACACATCTGCTGGGCTGGCGCACGCGTGACCTCGATCTGGCCTACCTGCCATTCACGCGCGGGTTGGGTATCGCGCAGTACACGAGTGACCCGGTGTTCCAGCAGCTCGTGCGCGAACGGGCATCGGCTGCCGGCCCCGCGGAGTCGGTGCGCATCACGCCGAAGGCGATCGCCGCTGGCGTCTCGATCGCGCGCAAGGGCGCGGCGCTCACCGGCGCCGGCCTGCGCGATAGTCTGCGCTCGCCGCTGCCGCGGGCGGCGGTCGAGACCTTCCTCGATGTGTTCTCTACCCCGGCGCTCACGTGGGATGACCTCGCCCGCGCCCGCGAATGGACCACGCTGCCGATCATCGTGAAGGGAATCGTGCATCCTGACGACGCCGTGCGGGCAGTGGATGCCGGAGCCGACGGCGTCTGGATCTCCAATCACGGCGGCCGCCAGATCGACGCATCTGTGCCGACCCTCGCGGTGCTGCCCGACATCGCCGATCGCATCGCGGGTCGTGTGCCGATCGTGTTCGACTCGGGCGTGCGTGGGGGAGCGGATGCGTTCATCGCGCTGGCGCTGGGTGCCACGATGGTCGCGCTCGGGCGTCCGTACGCGTTTGGGCTCGCTGTCGCGGGGGAGGCGGGCGTGGCCGCGGTCGTGCGGAACGTGCTCGCCGAGCTCGACATCACGCTGGGGCTGGCGGGGATCACGGCGGTGGCCGATGTGGGGCGCGGCGGGCTGCGCGCGGTGTGATCTGGCTGGTTGAGGAGGCCTGCCCCCGCTCGTTGAGCGAGCGAAGCGAGTCGAGACGCACCATCCTCCCGCTCGTTGAGCGAGCGAAGCGAGTCGAAACGGTCCTGCGATGAAGCCCAGCTGACTCCGCCGTCGTGCCGTGCTGGTACGGTCACAACGTGACGGATGACAACGTGGTGAGATCCCTCAGAGAGTTCGTTGCAGAGCGTGACTGGGCACAGTTCCACTCACCCGAGAATCTGGCGAAGAGCATCGCGATCGAGGGCGGCGAACTGCTGGAGTGCTTCCAGTGGGGGTCGGATGCCGACGCCGAACGCGTGCGCGACGAACTCGCCGACGTGCTCACTTACTGCCTTCTGCTCGCCGATCGGCTGGGAGTGGATCCCGACGAGATCGTGCTCGACAAGCTCGAACGAACCCGTGGGAAATATCCCGTCGAGAAAGCGCGAGGAAGGAGTACAAAGTATGACGCCCTTTAGCATCGAACTTCTCGACTTCGACCGCTCATCCGTCGAACAGTGGGCTGAGCTGAACCCACGTCATCGCAACTGTCCGGTCGTCTACGTCATCGACGGCCCCGGATCGGGAACGGGCGCTGTATACATCGGAGAGACGATCAACGCTGCGGCGCGTATGAAACAACACCTCGACGGCCCGAAGCGTGCGCTGGGCTTGAAGGACGTGCGTGTGGTCGTCGACGACGAGTTCAACAAGTCTGTCTGCCTTGACCTGGAGTCTCATCTCATCCGTTGGTTCGCTGGTGACGGCATCCGTTCTGTTCTCAACGGCAACGAAGGCATCACCGATGCGCAGTACTACCGTCGGGATCGCTACCGCTCGTCGTTCCGGGCCATCTTTGACGAGTTGTACGCGCGTGGCCTTTTCACGCGGTCGATAACTCAGATCGAGAACTCGGATCTGTTCAAACTTTCGCCGTTCAAAGCCCTCACAGAGACGCAGGCGGTGGCTGTCGAGCAGATCCTCGAGTCGCTGGTGGCCGATCTTGACGACCCGGAACGCGTGAGCAGATCGGTGGTTGAGGGGGAGCCCGGCACGGGCAAGACGGTCGTCGCCATTTACCTCATGAAGCTCATCGCCGACATAGGCGACAGCACAGACTCTGACACCGATCCCGACGGGCGATTCTCCGAGTTCTTCGCAACGGGCTACCGGGAGTTGTTCACCGACATACGAATGGGACTCGTCATCCCTCAGCAGTCGCTCCGTGAGTCAGTGAGGCGAGTGTTCAAGAAGACGCCCAAATTGCACGAACGAATGGTGCTGTCGCCATGGGATGTCGCCGATGCAGGCGACCGCTTCGACCTGCTTCTCGTTGACGAGGCGCACCGCCTTAACCAGCGTGCCAGCCAAGGATCGGGACCGATGAATACGAAGTTCGCCGCGGTCAACGAGCGGCTTTTCGGTGCCGACGATGTGCGTTACACGCAGCTCGACTGGATCAGCGCTCGCAGTCGACATCAGGTGTTGTTGATGGATGCCGAGCAGAGCGTGCGTCCTGCGGATCTTCCCCATGAGACCGTCACGGCGATCCTGCGTGAGGCCGGTCGAGAACATCGGCGCTTCCGGTTGATGAGCCAGATGCGGGTGAAAGCCGGCGCGGACTACGTCGGCTTCGTCCGCCGACTGCTACGGAGTGAATCGGTGACACTCCCCGACTTGGGGGAGTATGACCTGAGATTCTTCGACGATGTGGGGGCGATGCGTCGGGAGATCCGACGGATGGATTCCGAGCATGGTCTGGCGCGAATGGTGGCCGGGTACGCGTGGAAATGGCGTTCCAAGAAAGACAAGGACGCGTTCGATATCGAACTTGACGGGGAACAGATGCGGTGGAACAGCGTACCCACCGACTGGATCAGCGCCCCCGGCTCAATCGATGAAGTCGGCTCGATCCACACGGTGCAGGGGTATGACCTCAACTACGCCGGTGTCATCATCGGCCCGGATCTGCGCCGCAACCCGGTCACGGGCGAGATCCACATCGATCGCGCGTCGTACCAGGACCGCAAGGGCAAAGAGAACAACGGATACTCGAAAAAGAAGTACACCGACGACGAGCTGCTCACCTATATTCGCAACATCTACGGCGTGCTGCTCACTCGGGGCATCCGAGGCACCTTTGTGTACGTTTGCGACCCTTCGTTGCGAGAGTGGATGCGGCAGCGGTTGGCGTGACCGGTGTGCGTCTCAGCCGGGCTGATCCACAGCCACAACCGTGTCGTACAGGCCGTAGTGCGTCAGTCCATCGTGTGAGTCGATGCCTGTGTATGAGAGCGAAGCGTCCTCGTACCGACGGAAGGCGAACACGGCCTGGTTCATGTGCCCGGCGTTGAAGACGCCGAGTGAGACGAGCAGGTTGAAGTCTTCGACCGAGAGCCCGGTCACTGCTTTGAAAAGTCCTGGCTCTATCTTGGTGATCACGTCGTAAAGCGTGTTCTCGCGGTAATCCGTGAGGTACATGAACGCGGGGATCCGCGTCGCGAACTTGATCAGCTTTTCTTGGATCTGTTTGCGCTTGGACTTGTACTCCTTCTCCTCCGCCGAGAGTTCCTTCTTCTCGGTTGGGGTGAGGTCGTCGCCCTTCTCCTTCTTCGTCCTGCTGATCGATTCGCTCTTGTTGACGACGGTCTCGAACACGTTCGCTCCGAGTGCCCGGAAGCCTTCGATGTTCATCACCGCGTCCATCGCCTCGGCCGAGCCCATGATCTTCTTCAGCGTCAGGTTGTCGACGTTCACGAGGATCGCCGACTCCCACTTGCGGGCGAGCAGCGTCGCCGAGGTTCCTGACATGGCGATGTCGAGGATGCCGCCGGCGTCCACCTGCGTCATGTTCGAGCCGTCGTAGGCGAGCACCGGCAGGAATTTCACCAGCTCCTCGACCGCATGCTCGGGATTGGGTTCGTCGGGCGCGAGCCCCGTGCCGTATTCGCTGATCTGCCGCAGCGCGCGCGTTGGTGCGAAGTCAAAGACGAAGCAGACCGGCTTGAGGATGTCCTCCGCGTGCGGGTCGTTCCCGTTCGGGTTGCGGATCACCCACGGCGACTGCACGCGGAACGCCGCCTGGAAGTACGACTCGGGCGCGCTGAGGTTGCGCAGCATGAGGATCGATGACCACTGCGGCACCGTCACCCCAGTGGTGAGCTTGCCGACCGTGAGCGTGATGGTCTTCGTGTCGAACCCGCTGCCGATCGCCTTGCGCACTGGAGGCAGGGCATCCAGGCCCACGCCGACGTCCGGCGCCGAAACGTTCACGACCCGGTAGTCGCGCCAATACGCGTTCTGCGGCTCGGCGAGCAGGTTCTTCATCGCCGCGCATGACGCTGTGCGCGGCAGCATCCATATCGAATGCTGCAGGTAAGGGAGCAGTCGCGTGTCTGAATAGGGGAACGGCGGCTTGGTGCCGGCCTTCAGCGCATCGACCTGCGTGGGCAGATACGCGCCCCGAATGATGTCGAGCCACTTCTGCACGTCGTCCTTGTGCACGAACTCGGCTGTGCCTCCGTTGCCTTTCGCCTCGAAGAACGCATTCAGATCGAACTCGTCGAACTCGCCCTGACTCGCGATGGAGATCAGCTCGTCGGGCATCTGGTAGGTCAGCAGCCGCATCTCGGGCAGAGCCGCATACGGGTTCGGCTCACCTGCGTGGTCGACGCTGAATTGCGCTTTCGCGCGCTGCTCGTCGGTGTAGGTCCAGTTGAAGATCTGCTCTTCGATGAACCGGCCTGTCGCGAGGGCCTTGAACGGCGTGCCCGACAGATACAGGTACGCGCCGGCGCGGATCGGGACGAAGGCGTCCTCGTCGTTGGCCTGCACCTCGAGCTCGTCGGCGAACGTCTCCTGCGCATCGCTGAACTCGAGCTTGATCTCCTTCTTGCGAGATGCTTCGTCTTCGCCCTCGAACAGCTCTTTGGCGGTGTCACGCCATGCGCCGAAGTGGTACTCGTCGAACACGACGAGGTCCCACACGACCTCAGTCAGCCATTTGTGCTTTGCCTTGAAGTTGCCGGCGGCGTCGCGGCCGAGAAGATCCTGGAACGAGCCGAAGAAGACGAGTGGATGCTGCGCGTCGACCTTGCTCGGGTCGACACCGGCCTTGTGCGACATGTACGTCCACCCGTCGAAGTCGACGTGCGATTCAAGGTCGGTCTTCCACGAGTCCTCGACGGCGGGCTTGAACGTCACGACCAGCACGCGCTTCGCCTCGAGCTTCTTGGCGAGCTGGTACGCGGTGAAGGTCTTGCCGAAGCGCATCTTCGCGTTCCAGAGGAACTCCGGCACGGCGTCGGAGTCTTCCTTCCAGCGGGATGTGAAGTACCAGTACGTCTTCTCGACCGCGTCGCGTTGCTCGTCGCGCATCGGGAAGTCGAGGTGATGATTGCCCGAATACGCCTTGTTCACGCGGAGCTCTGCGATCGCGGTGCGTACGTCTTCGACGGTGCAGCGCATCCACTCCAGCGTCGTGTTCTCGAAGTGCTTTTCCTTCAGCCGGTCGCGCACCTGGAAATCGGTGAAGAGGCTGCCGTCCGGCCGATCGGCGGGCTCGTCGAGAACGATCTCGAAGTTCTCGATCGCTGCCGTCTTCAACTGCTGCGCGACGCGAGTCTTTACATCCTGTGTCGTCTGACCGACTTTCAGGAGCCCCGCATGCGCGTCGTCGTGGATCGCGTAGGCGTAGATGCGCGGACGACGGGTGTGCTTCTCGGGAAGGAGCTCGTCGATGGGCTTAGGCATCGGCCGGCTCAGTCGACACGTCGTCATCGTGTGCAGCGACTTGCGATTGGAGGAAAGTGATCTCGTCAGGTGCAAGGCCGTACCGCTCGTTGAGCTCCGCATCACTCCACCGTCGGTCGAGGGGCACAGCTGGGACGAAGGAGTAGACATCCCGGTTTGCGTGCTGCGTGATCTTTCTCAGAGACACGAGGAATCTGACGAACCGCGTGCGGAGGTACCTCTCGAGGCAGCGGGCGCTCTCCTCGTCGTCGAACACGCCAGCAAGAATGTAGGTATCAGTGCACGCTGTCCCGGGGCCGGCCACAATTGGTCTACTGAGAAACTTGGTCTCGACGGCCGCACTCGTCCCCTGAGCGGCTGTCATCAGCACCTTCCACTTATCAGTCAGATGTGCGTTCGTGGTGATGCTCGCGCGTTCAACCCACGAGACGCGGCGCGACCCGAATACCTGCACGGGGTTGGAGAGTATTGCCGGATCGACGACGCCGTGGAACGTGGTCGACCACCCAAACGTCTTCCGCGGTGGCATCTTCGACGCGAAGGATGGCTCACCCAACGCCAGCACCTTCTCGAGGATCGAGACTGCCTCGTTTCGGCGCACCAGGACGTCGTAGTCTCCGAGGTACCGCGTTGCGGGTTCGCCGACTTCCTCGCCGTTCATGAAAGTATGCACAACGCAGGGGCCGTCATAATTCGCGTCCCAAAGGAAGTACGAGACACCGCCGCGGATCTTTGCGCTCTCGAAGACATCGTAGAGCTTCGGAAAGTCGACCAACTGTCGAATATGTGTATCGCCGAGCATCTCTTCGCGGAAGTCATCCAGGCCTTTACCACCTGTAAACCAGCGCGACGGCGTGACCATCGACAGCATTCGTGGCTCGAGTGCCAGTGCTTGACGCACGAAGTGCTGATAAATCGGGGTAGCACTCGCGCCGAACCCTGCATCAGCCAGCTGGTATGGCGGGTTCCCAATAATGACGTCGAACTGCACGTCGGCTCCAAACATGCGCGCAAGGCGCGCCTTGATGTCGGTGGTGTGGATGAAGGCGTAGGCGTGAGTCTCCAGCTCGCCCGAACGGTCGTACGCTGCTCTGTTTGCCCCGCAATATGCGCACTTGTCGCCGGCCCACGTGTGCTCGGTGCGCTCGAACCAGATGTTTCCCCAGTCGCGGTCGAACGACATCGCGACCGAGTGCTCGCCCGTGGCATCTTTTGAGCAGTAGACGCTTCGTCGGGCGAGCAGCGCCGTGAGCCGCGTGATCCCGATCCCGTAGACCTGCTTCGTGAGGATGTGATCGACGCGCTTCCAGAGATCAGGGATCTGTTCTGCCAGCCCTTCGGTGAGGCGCCGCGTGATTTCACGGAGGAAGACGCCTGACTTCGTGAACGGATCGAGGAAGGCGACATCAGGATCTTCCCAGATGCTCGCGCCGTCGTGTGCTTCGGCCCAGGCATCGGCCAGAGTGTCGAGCATTTGGTTCGCCAGCTCGGGCGGAGTGAAGACCTCGTCGTTCGAGAGGTTCGCGATACACGTGAGCACATCGGGGTTGTGGCCGCGGAGGGCGAAAGGGGCCCTGTCGTCGATGACGGGGGCGCTCATGCGCCGACCTCTGTCGTTTCGTCTCGCTCCGCTTGTTCAATGACTGGGGGAGCCGTTGCGCCCTCAACGACCGGGGACGCCGTCGCAGCGAGGTCGGCCACGGTCATTTGTGGGTAGGTACGCACCGGCGTGAAGATCTCGTGCTCTTCGAAGTGCGCGAACAGTCCCTCAGACGCGGCGGCGCGCTGCGTGAGGCTGTCGTAGCGGAAGTCACGTCGCTGGTAGCGGCCGCGGCCGAGGTACCCCCACTCGGGGAAGACGATCGGCTTCTCCGTGGCATCCGTCATCTTCAGGGCATCGCCCTGCACGACGTTTGCAGCGAGAACCGCGCGTGCTGCTCGCAGCCACTCATCATCTGTAGAGGGTGAGAGAAACCGGGTGAAAGTACCCATAAGGCTCTCGCGACACTCATTCGTGTTGTCGAGCAGCAACTCGATGCCATACACGCACATCAACGCGAAGAGCGCATAGTGCCGCTTCTCGAAGTCACTTCGGCCATGCCGTTTTCGTACCGCCTCGAGCTTGCGCTCGAGGATCGGCACTAGGAAGTTCCCCGATCCGCACGCCGGCTCAAGGAACCTTGAGTCGATGCGCTCTGTCTCGGGCTTGACCAGGTCGAGCATGTCGTCGACAAGCCATCGTGGCGTGAAAACCTCGCCGTGATCGGACACGCGCTGGCGCGACTTCACGAGTTGCTCTTTCGGCACCCACCACTCCCCTCACCCCAACTGATTTGGAGTGTACTAGTACCCGGGGACATGCACCCTGGCGCGATGAACCGGTGGCCAAGACCCTTGAGAGGTGCCTCGAGTCCCCTCTGCCGCAGCCGCGCATATCGGCACGCAGATAGTGCGGGCCCGCCAGGGGCGAAAGATGACCCAGGATCAGCTGGCGGCAGCCACCGGCATCGACTCGTCGAACATCCGCAGCTATGAGGGCGGGCGGGCGACCCCCAGCATCCACAGCCTCGTGCGCATCGCGGTCGCGCTCGATGTTGAGCCGGGTTCGCTTATTGAGGGGCTCACGCTGGCGCACTTCGCCCCAACAACCCGCAGTCGCAGGGCGAGTTGAGATCGCCGCTGGCTGACAGCGACGTGCAGAAACCACACCTCCCAACCCCCGATGCATGAGGAGCATGAATGAGTGAGACAGCCACCCCCTCCGCGAAACCCGCCGGACCGAAATGGGAAGCCGACGCGAAGGACGACATTCGAACCGCACTCCGCAAGTTTCAGAAGCCTCTTCAAGAACTGGTGCAGCGTGACGCCAATGAGGGCGACACGCGCCTGCTGGTCACCGACTTCCTGTGTGTTGCGCTCGGGTACGACAAATACGAAGACCTCACGACGGAATACGCGGTACGCGGCGAGTTCGCCGACTATGGGGTGCGCATCGAGAAGCAACTCGTGGCTTTCATCGAAGTGAAGCGCGCCGCGCAGCAGCTCAACGCCCGTCATCTGCGCCAGGTTGAGACGTACGCCGTTAAGGAGGGGCTGGAGTGGATCATCCTCACCAACGGACAGACATGGCAGGCGTATCACGTCACAGTCGTCACTGGGCAGCAGGTGTCAACCACGCTCGCTCTGGAGGTCGATGTGCTGGGTGACGAGACGACGGCGAAGAAGGTCGAGAGACTCTTCCACTTGCATCGGTCTGCGCTCAAGCGTGACACCATCAGTGAACTCTGGAAGCGTCAGGCGGCGACCTCGCCGCAGGCGCTCGCCGATGTCCTTCGTAGTCCCGCTGTTCTCGATGCAATGCGCAAGGAGATCCGGAGACAAAACAGTTTCAACGCGGATGTTGATGAGCTGGGACGGATCATTCGAAGCGGTGTGATTCGTCCGGAACTCGTGATCGACGCCAAGAAGTAGCCGCATCTTCCGCCGCGCGCGTTCAAAACTCAGCCCGTCTCGAGCTTTCGACGCCGTAAACCCCCCGAATTGAGCCGATCGCGCACAGATGGGCTGTGTTTTGAACGCCGGACCCAACGCCGGGCCCGACGCCGCGCCCCGGCGACGGCACCCGCGGGCGCTGCCCCTACTCCGCCACAACCCCCTCATACAGCAAAATCGACTCGGGCGGCAGCGGCCGGTCGTGCACGCGCCGGTGGCGCACCTCGACGTCGGCGAAGCCGGCCGCGCGCAGCGCGGGCAGGGGGTCGCGGTCTTGGTGGCATCCGCCGCACCAGCGCTTGGTGAACGGCGTCGCCACGCGCTGCAGAGTGCGCATGGTCGCGCTGTGCGGCGCGAGCACGTGCTCGACCAGCAGCATCCTTCCGCCCGGCACCAGCACCCGCCGCGCCTCGTGCAGCGCCATGAGAACGTCGTCGACGGTGCACAGCACGTAGGTCGCCACGACGGTGTCGACGGATGCCGCCTCCAGCGGCACGTGCTCGGCAACAGCATCCATCGGCAAAGCCTCATGACTCCACTCGCGCGCTCGCCGCGTGAGTTCCGCGCGCCGCTCGGGGTCGGGCTCGAGTCCCTGCCAGAGGATGTCGGGCGCGAAGGCGCCGAAGTTCTCGCCGCGTCCGGCTCCGAGCTCGAGCACACGCCCGCGCGCGCGGCCCATCAGCTCGCGCTCGAGATCGTCGAGCGCGTCGTCGTCGATCATCTCGGGTTTGGGCATGGCTCCAGTCTGCGTTGCCTGCGGCATCCATGACCAGGACATCTGTCACCCAAGTGGTACCAGTTCGACGGTGAAGTGGTACCATGAGTTCATGGCCATGAACCTCCGGTTGCGACCCGACGCCGCTGATGCGCTTCGTGCCGAGTCTGAACGCACGGGGCTCAGCCAGCAGGAAATTCTCCGCCGCGCCGTAGACGAGCATCTCGGCCTCACACAGCATCAACTCCGCGCACGACAGTGGCCCGATTGGGTTGAGCCCCCGACGGAATCCATGCGCCCGGTGAGGGCATGGGTCAGTCCGCCGCCGGGAAGTTCGATGGTCGACGTTCTCGACGAGTTGCGCGAAGAGCGACTGTGACGACTGTCTATATCGACTCCAGCGCGCTGGTGAAGCGTGTGGCGAACGAGCAGGGTGCCGCCGAGCTGCGCAGCGCGATCGATGGTGCAGCCGGGGCGGGCGCCCAGTTCGCGTCGTCGATACTCGCTCGGATCGAAGTGGCCCGTGCTATGCGTGCACGGCTCGAAGCTGAAGATCAGCGAGATGTGACGGCCGGTACGTATGAGGCATTCGTCGGGGTCTCGCTCGTTCAGATGACGCGTCCGATCCTCGAGAGCGCGCGAGTCATCGGCCCCCCGGTATTGCGCACGCTTGATGCCATCCACATCGCGACTGCTCTCGCCCTTGGGACTGACGAGCTGTGGACCTATGACATCCGGATGGCGCAGGTGGCCGAAGGCCTCGGCATCCCTGCTCGTCTCCCCGCGTGACCTGGTCATCGCACATAAGAGCGTCGACCACCCTGGCGCCCGGCATCGGCCCACCCCTATGATTAGGCGCCATGACGACACCGCCGATTCCTCCGCAGCAGCCCCCGCAGCAGCCGCCCGTGCCGCCGCAGGGCCCCTACGGTCAGGCGCCGCAGCCGCTGAACCCCGCCGACGAGAAGCTCTGGGCCACTCTGATCCACATCGGCGGCATCTTCTTCGAGTTCCTGCCGGCACTGATCGGGTATCTCGTTCTCAAGGACCGCGGACCGTTCATCAACGCGCACACCAAGGCGGCGCTGAACTTCCAGCTCACGCTGATCATCGCGTTCATCGTCGGCATCATCTTGACGTTCATCATCATCGGCGTCTTCATCATCATCGCCGCGGCGATCTTGAACGTCGTGTTCTCGATCATCGCCGCGGTGAAAGCCAACAAGGGCGAGTTCTACACGTATCCGTTGACGATCCCGTTCATCAAGTGAGGGCGGCGGGCTCTCTCAGACCCCGCCGATAGAATCGAGGATGCCGCTGCATGCGGCATCCTCTTTTCTTCTTTCTCCCCCTACCGACCATTGGAGCCACCGTGGCCGAGCCCTCTCGCCTCGACAAAGTCATCGCCCTCGCCCGCCATCGCGGGTTCGTGTTCCAGGCCGGTGAGATCTACGGTGGTTCGCGCTCGGCGTGGGACTACGGCTCCCTGGGCACCGAGCTGAAGGAGAACATCCGGCGGCAGTGGTGGCAGACGTTCGTGCGCGGCCGCGGCGACATGGTGGGGCTCGACTCGTCGGTCGTGCTGCCCAAGCGCGTGTGGGAGGCCTCGGGGCACCTGGCGACCTTCACCGACCCGCTCGTGGAGTGCCTGCAGTGCCACAAGCGGTTCCGCGCCGACACGCTCATCGAAGACTTCGAGGCGCGCAAGGGCCGCAAGGCCGAGAACGGGCTGGCCGACGTGCCGTGCCCGAACTGTGGCACGAAGGGCAAGTACACCGAGCCGAAAGAGTTCTCGGGCCTGATGAAGACCTACCTCGGCGTCGTCGAAGACGAGTCGGGGCTGAACTACCTGCGCCCCGAGACGGCGCAGGGCATCTTCATCAACTTCGCCAATGTCGTGCAGACCTCGCGCAAGAAGCCGCCGTTCGGCGTCGGTCAGGTGGGCAAGGCGTTCCGCAACGAGATCACTCCGGGCAACTTCATCTTTCGCACTCGCGAGTTCGAGCAGATGGAGATCGAGTACTTCGTGCCACCGGCTGAGGCGGGCGAGTGGTTCGAGCACTGGGTTGAGGAGTGCTGGGACTGGTTCGTCGACCTCGGGATCGACCCCGCCAACATGCAGCGGCTCGATGTGCCCGAAGACGACCGCGCGCACTACTCCGACGGCACCATCGACATCGAGTACCGGTTCGGCTTCGCCGGGCGCGAGTGGGGCGAGCTGATGGGCATCGCCAACCGCACCGACTTCGACCTGACCAACCACACCGAGGCGTCGGGCCAGTCGCTCACCTACTTCGACCAGGCATCCGGCCAGAAGTACATCCCGTACGTCATCGAGCCCTCGTTCGGTCTGACCCGCGCGATGATGGCGTTCCTCGTCGACGCGTACCGCGAAGAAGAGGCGCCCAACGCCAAGGGCGGCACCGACACCCGCACGGTGTTGGGCCTTGACCCGCGGCTGGCGCCGGTCAAGGTCGCCGTGCTGCCGCTCTCGCGCAACGAGAAGCTCTCGCCGCTTGCGCGCGAACTCGCCGACACGCTGCGCGGCCACGGATGGAACACCGACTTCGACGATGCCGGAGCCATCGGCCGTCGCTACCGCCGACAGGACGAGATCGGCACCCCGCTGTGCGTCACCGTCGACTTTGACTCGCTCGACGACGACGCGGTGACCGTGCGCGACCGCGACAGTATGGCGCAGGAGCGCGTGCCGGTCGCCGAGGTCGAGCAGTATCTCGCCGAGCGGTTGAAGGGCGCGTAGGGATCACGCTCGTTCAGCGCCCTTCGTCTCGTCGCTCCGCTCCTCGCTGAGGAACCGCGAAGCGAGCCGAAACGACGGCGTGAAGACGCGACGCTGTTCGTCAGCGACCTCGACTTCACGCTGCTGCGCAGCGACGCCAGGCTGGCCGGCGGCGCGGTCCGGGCTGGCGGCGCCTCGCCTCGAGTGAGCCGTCGCTCAGTCGTCGCATATGGCCCCTCCTGCGCCGGCGGAGGGGCAATATGCGACGACTGAAATTCCGGGGCTTCCGGTTGTGTCGTCGCATATGGCCCCTCCCAGCGCGTTCCGGGGGCCATATGCGACGACTGAACCGGGGGAGGGCGGGCGCGCCAGGTGCGGAGGCCGGGGTGATGGTGCGCTGACGGCCAGCTAGGCTTCAGCCATGAATCCCCGCGCCGACAGCGTCGACGGCGTCCTTCGCGGCAGCGCCGCACGCCACCCCGACCGCACCGCCCTGACCTTCGAGGAGCGGGCCCTCACCTATCGCGAACTCGACGACGCCGTCTCGCGCGCCGCCGCGTGGCTGCTCGATCGCGGCGCACGGAAGGGTGATCGCGTCGCCGCGTACGGCACGAACTCCGACGCGTACCTCATCGGCTTCCTCGCGTGCGCCCGTGCCGGACTCGTGCATGTGCCGATCAACTACGCGCTGTGCGGCGGCGAGCTGAGGTACCTTCTCGAGCTCTCGGGCGCGCGCATCGTGCTCGTCGATCCGGCGCTGGCTGCGGCATCCGCCCCCGTCTGTGCCGTCATCCCGTCGGGCGAGGCTGAGGCGCGGGCCTTCACGGGAACGTACCGGTACGCTCCCGACAGCCTGCAAGGGTTCGTCACGCGCCTGCAGGATGTGACGCATTTTGCAGATTCGCAGGACGTCTACGCGGGACTCCGACTCGACTACAACAACTCCCAGTTCCACTCGATCCTCGACGGTGTCTTGAAGGAACAGCCGACCGGCGGGCCTGTCTGGATGAGGGTGACTGATGCCTGGCGTCATGTTGACGGCACGGCCCCGTGACGACGATGGGTGAGCGGTTGCATCCGCGGGGCTTGTTCGGGCGGATCGACGGTGTGGAGATTCCCTTCCTTGGAACAGGGCGGGCCGGCAGTTTCGATGTGCCGGTCGACTGGGTGACTGCGAAGACGGCGGACCTTCCCGGGCGCTATCGAACGTCGAGTCTGGACGGGTCGGCACCGTTGGATTCGTCCGCCCGTCGGGTTCCTCGTTCCGACGTGTCGGATCTTCGGCAGTGGGACTGGTTCGTCCTGTTCGAGGGTGAGTGGTTCCGGGTGCTGAATGAGCGGGGCGGGAAGTTCCTCATCTCGACGCACTGGTATTCGCGAGCGGTCGCTGATCCGCGTTGGAGCGGCGATCATCACAGCGGCTGGGATCAGTGGGTGGACGCCGAGGACGCCCAGATTCAGGCTGTGTCGTACCCTGCGGGCGCGAAGCCCGCCGCTCCGCCGAGGGTGAGGCCTGGTGACATGACGTTCGTGCGGATCGGAGAGGCCTGCACCCGCGCGGCCTCTTCGGTGTTCTGGATGGGGACTGGTTCGTCCTGTTCCGCCGTCAGTGGTATCGGGTTCTGATTGAGCGTGGTGTGGCGCGCGACTCAACGGCGTGGGATCGGTAGGCGCCCGGGGTCCGGCCGCGGTCGCGCGCGAAAGCACGCGTGAAAGACGGGACGGATCGATAGCCGACAGCGGCTGCGACTTTCTCCACGGAGTCGGAGGTGTCGCGAAGGCGGACGGCGGCCACGTCCATGCGCCATTGAGCGATGTAGTCGGCCGGTGACAGGCCCATGGCGGCGGCGAACCTGCGCGAGAGAGTGGCTCGGGACACTGACGTCGCCGCCGCCAGCGACGATGTCGTCCAGTCGAATGCCGGGTCGCGGTGAATCAGGGTGACGGCCTTTTCGACCACGGGGTCGTCAGCCCAGCCGAGCCAGGTGCCACGCCGGCCCGACGGCCGCAGCGCTATCCAGGCCCGGACCATGCAGATGAGAACGATGTCGATGAGACCGTCGATGACGGCGGTCGTGGCCAGTTGCGGCTGATCTAGCTCGCGGCCGAGAAGAGTGACGATGTCGTCGAGATACGCGGCCCCGCCTTCGCCTCCGACGATATGGATGAACCCGGACATCTCGTCGACCACCTGGGTGCGGGTGGCGTGGTCGCAGTCGTAGAAGACCGTCAGTATTCGCGTCAGGGTGGGCCCGGCACCGACCGTGAGAGCACGTCGCGCTCCGTCAGGGGGGAACACCGTCGGCTCCCCCGTGTCGTCCTCGGGTCGATCGGTGATGTGGTGCGGAACGCGGGCGGGCGTCATCACGACGTCGCCGGTCGCGAGATGCAACGGTGTTCGGTCACCTGTTGTCAGCCAGGCGTTCCCGGCGAGCACAGCGTGCATCGCCATTCCCGGGTATTCCTGTACCGAGACCTGCCAGGAGCTCCCTGCCTCGATCCGCGCTCCGAGCACACCGCGAAAGTTCGAGACGCGCAGCACTTCTGTCACCACATCCATCCAGCGATCCTATGACGCGTCCGTGGTCTTTCGTGACGCATATAGATAAGAAAACTGCGCAGATAAAGCATCGACTGCTTCAGATCGTCGTTCTAGCCTCGGATGAGTTCATCGAATGCCACGTGAAGGAGAAGCGCATGGAACTGCACGGAGCAACAGCATTGGTCACCGGAGTCGGCATCGACAACCTGGGACACCACCTTGTCCGACAGCTGATCGAACGAGGCGCCACGCGCGTTTATGCGGCAGCTCGACGGCCCGAGAACGTGCACGTCGATGAGGCGGAAATCATCCGCCTCGACCTCACCGATGCCGCCTCGATCGAGGGGGCGGCACGAGCTGCCGCAGACGTCGACATTCTGATAAACAACGCCGCGACCTTCGCCGGTGACCTCAACTTCATCGACGCTGACCTCGACAGGGTGCGACGCCTGTTCGAGACGAACTTCTATGGGACGCTTCGGATGGTGCAAGCTTTCACGCCGATCCTTGAACACAATGGCGGCGGCGCGATCCTGAACGTACTGTCGGCAGCTGCCTGGTCACATTTGGACGGTGTCGACGTCTATGGGGCCACAAAGGCAGCCGGCTGGAGGATGACGGAATCGCTCCGCCACGAACTCGCTCCGCGCGGCATCCAGGTGAGCAGTCTGCTTTTCGGGATGGCAGCCACACCGACACTGCGCGCTTACGCCGATGCTGTCGCCGGCCCCGGCGTCATGGACGCGATGATGACGCCACCCGCCGAGATCGCGCGCATCGCACTCGACGGCATCGAAGCCGGCCGCAGCCAGATCCTCGGCGACCGACTCGCCGTCGACGCCAGAGCCGCACTCGCGGATGACCCCGAACCGGTTGTGATCACATCGCCGCGCGTCGTGGCCCACGGAGTCAGCTGACGACGTCAACCGACCATCACGCGCACCAGATTGATGATGAGCACGACCACCCCGAGAACAGCGATGAGAAACGGCCACAGTCGCAGAGGGATGGCGAAGAAGGTGGATCGGGGCTGAACGACGGCGGGCACGGTGGTCCCGGGGATGACGGCCGGAACCATTTCTGTCGTCTGCACGGCGCCGTTCGCCAGTCGGCGGGACTCTGCGAGCTGGCGCGCGACCATCATCGGGCGCGGCTCGTCGAGGTGGCGACGAACGACGAATCGCTCGAAGAAGAAGAGCCCGACGGCAGAGAGGACGAACCCGACACCGACGAAGATTCCGTTCACCGCACTCTCATCGAGGCCACCGAGTCCGAAGGCTGCCTTGAGGGCGAAACCCAGCCCCACTCCCACACCGATGAAGATGACGGCGAAGAATCCCCACCGCGTCCAGATGATCATCCGTTGTCCTCTCGTATCGGTCGTGGTGTTATGACGCTGATTCTGCGGCAGGCAGAGTGAACGTCAGTGGGCTGACATCGGTGTCGAGTTCGTCGCTGTGCGTGGCAGTGAACACGACCGCATCCGGTGTCGTGCCCTCGGGCATGACGAAGACGAGACACCCCACGGCCTGTTGCTTCACGTCAGTGGCCTGCTCGGTTTCTTGCTCGGGGCAGTTCATGAGGTCGGAGGGAACGCTGAGCATTGTTGCGTGCTCGTCGCTGGTCGTATCGACGGCGGTGAGCTGGTGCATGGGGCTTGCGTGATGGTCTCCCTCGAGCACCGAGTACGAGATGTTGGCGTAATAGGCGATGGAGTCGTCGGGGAGTCCGCCGGGGATCGTGACGTCATCGAGGTCTGACGCGGTGCCCTTGCGCACAGGTCCGGTCTTCATCGCGACAACGCTGACGCGGGGATCACCGACGGAATCGTAGGTCTGCAGGACGCCCCATTCGCCAGCCGCGACCGTTGAACCGGGCTCGCTGAGTGAGGTTGCATCGGGCAGGCCCGTAGCCGCAGTGGGAAAGACCGGATCCGGATCGCCGCCGGCTGAGCACCCGGCCAGTGCGGTGCTCGCGACGATTCCACCGACGATGAGAAGAGGGAGGGATGAACGAAATCTCACCTGACCATGCTAGGTGGTCATAACTGGGGGCCGTGTTGCGCGGCCGCAGCGACCCGGGATGCCGCTGCCCGGGCGGGCGCGGCGACCCGGGCAGCGGCATCCTGGTGAATCTCACTGCACCGACGCCAGGGTGTATTGGTTGACGGGCCGCGGCAGCCCGTAGTGCTCGCGCAGCGTGCGGCCCTCGTACTCGGTGCGGAACAGCCCGCGCTCCTGCAGAATCGGCACGACCCGCTCCACGAACACCTCAAGGCCGGAGGGGAGGACGGCGGGCATGATGTTGAAGCCGTCGGCCGCGCCGTTCTCGAACCACTGCTGAATGGTGTCGGCGATCTGCACGGGCGTTCCGGTGAAGGTGCGGTGCCCCCGTCCACCGCCGAGGCGGCCGATCAGCTCGCGCACCGTGAGATTCTCACGCCGAGCGAGATCGACGATGAGCGAATACCGGCTCTTCGATCCCTCGACGGCATCCTCTCCGGGAAGATCGTCGGGCAGCGGTGCGTCGAACGCCAGCGTTTCGGGGTCGACCTTCAACGTCTTGGCGAGTTGCCGCCGTGCGTATTCGGGGGTGATCAGACGGTCGAGCTCGGCATCCAGCTCGCGTGCCTCGGCCTCGGTCTCGCCGATCACCGGCACAAGCCCCGGAAGCACCTTCACGTGCTCGGGATCGCGCCCCTGGGCCAGCACCCGGCGCTTGATGTCGGCGTAGAAATCCTGCGCCTCTTCGATCGTCGGCTGGGCCGTGAAGATGGCTTCGGCCCACCTCGCGGCGAACTCCTTGCCGTCTTCGCTCGAACCGGCCTGCACGAGCAGCGGATATCCCTGGGGACTGCGCGGCGCATTCAGCGGCCCCGCCACGCGGAAGTGCTCGCCGCGATGACCGATCGCGTGCACCTTCGCGGCGAGCGTGTGCACCCCCGCCGCTTTGTCGGCGACGATCGCGTCGTCCTCCCACGAGTCCCAGAGCTTCGTGGCGACCTCGAGGAACTCCGCGGCCCGCTCGTATCGCGCCCGGTGCAGTGGCTGGTCTTCCAGACCGAAGTTGCGCGCGGCGGCCTCACCGGCCGTCGTGACGATGTTCCAGCCCGCGCGCCCATCCGAGATCCAGTCGACCGATGAGAGGCGACGCGCGAGGTTGAACGGCTCGTTGTATGAGGTCGAGGCCGTCGCGATCAGCCCGATCCGGGAGGTCGTCGCCGCGAGCGCGGTCAGCAGCACGGTGGGCTCGATGCGGCCCTGCGGCCGGCGTCCGACGTCGCCGGCGAGCGCCGGTCCGTCGGCGAGGAACAGCGAGTCGAACTTCGCGTCTTCCGCGATGCGCGCCAGCCGCCGGTGGTAGTCGAGGTCGAGATGCGCGCGCGGGTCGGCGTCGGGCAGACGCCACGAGGCCTCGTGGTGGCCGGTGTCGTGCAGGAAGAGGTTGAAGTGCAGCTGTCGTTCGGTGGTCATGAGTTCTCCTCACGGTTGTGATGGTGGTTCGGGTCGGTGTCGACGCCGAGAGAGGCGAGCAGCAGCTCGCGATAAGACGCGACCTCGGGGTGGGCGGCGCTGCGGTCCGGCGGCAGGTCGATGTGCAGGTCGAGCGAGAACCGTCCGTTCTCGATCACCAGCACGCGGTCGGCCAGCAGCACCGCCTCGTCGACGTCATGGGTGACCAGCAGCACGGCCGGACTGTGCACGCGCAGCAGTGTGCGCAGCAGCGAGTGCATGCGGATGCGGGTGAGTGCGTCCAGCGCGCCGAACGGCTCATCGGCCAGCAGTAGCTGCGGCTCGCCGACCAGCGAGCGCGCGAGGGCTGCGCGCTGCTGCTCGCCGCCCGACAGCTCGTGCGGCCAGGCCCGCTCTCGGCCGGCCAGGCCCACTTCGGCCAGCGCACGGCGGCCGCGCTCTCGTGCCTCGGCGCCGGGCCGGCCCAGCACGATGTTCTCGAGCACGCGTCGCCACGGCAGCAGGCGTGAGTCCTGAAAGACGAGCGAGACCCGTGGCGGCACCAACACCTCGCCGCTGCCGTCGACGGTGTCGTCGAGTCCGGCGACGGCTCGCAGCAGCGTGCTCTTGCCCGATCCGCTGCGACCGATCAGGGCGACGAACTCGCCGCGCGCGATCTCGAGGTCGATGCCGTCGAGCACTGTGCGGTCGCCGAACGATCGATGCAGGTCGACGGTGCGCAGCGCGGCGGTCGACGTCGTCGGCGTCAGCTCGCGAGAGTGCGTCGCCATGACAGCACCCTCCTTTCCAGAAGTCGCACCAGCGCGTCGGAGGTGAAGCCGAAGACCCCGTACACGAGCAGGCCGACGAGGATGATGTCGGACTGTGCGTACAGCTGCGCCTGCGCCATCATGTAGCCCACGCCCGAGGTTGCGTTGATGGTCTCGACCACGATCAACGCCATCCACGACCCGACCACGGCGAGTCGGAACCCGACGAAGAACCCGGGAAGTGCACCGGGGACGAGCACCGAGCGCACGTACTGCCAGCGGTTGAGCCGCAGCGACTCGGCCAGTTCGATGTATTTGACGTCGATGCCGGTCAGGGCGCTGTAGGTGTTGATGTAGATGCGTATCAGCACGCCGAGGGCGACGATGGTCACCTTGAACTCCTCGCCGATGCCCAGCCACAGGATCAGCAGCGGAATCAGCGCGAGCACCGGAATCGCACGCTTGACCTGAAGCGTTCCGTCGACGAGTGCCTCGCCGAGCCGGGTGAGGCCGGCGACGATCGCCAGCACCACACCGGCGATCGTTCCGATCGTCAGCCCCAGCACGGCGCGCCACAGCGAGGTGCCGACGTTTTCGCCGAGCGTGCCGTCGGCGATCAGCCGCCACGTCGTGCGGATGACGGCGTCGGGTCCGGTCAGCAGGCGGGGATCGAGAAGACCGAGGGATGCCGCGGCCTGCCATACCGCGAGCAGCAGAAGGGGTCCGAGAAGCCGAGAACCCGGGCGGGACCTTCCCCGGCCGAGCCGGTGGCGCTGCGATTGCCGCGAGAGCTCGAGCTTCGGCGCGGATGCGGCATCCCGCGGGATCGTCGGCAGCGACCCCACGACGGGGCCCGGCTCGGCGAGGATCGACTTGGTGGACATCATCCCTCCCTCGTGTACTGCGCCGCCACGGCGGCGGCGGCATCGTGCTCGAAGCGCCGGTCGAAGAGCTCTTCGGCGTCGAATCCCTTGTCGATGAACCCGCCGTCGGCGAGCAGCCCGATCGACGACTGGGCCCAGTCCACGGCCTTGTCCCAGTCGTCGGGGAACAGCGGTTTGTTGGCCGTCGCCCAGATGCGGTCGGCGTCGGTGTCGGAGACCCCTTCGGTGTCGACGTAGTAGAACTTCTTCCACGCGTCGGCGTGCTCCCACGCCCAGACCTGTCCCTGTGCCCAGGTGCGGATGTAATCGCGGATCGCCCGCACATTGTCGTCGTCGGCCAGGACTTCCGCCGGCGCCCAGAGCACAGTGAGCAGATCAGGCACCTGCGATGGGATGGCTCGTGCTCCGTCTTGCGCGTAGTCGTCGATGTATTTGGTGACGGCCGGCTCACTGAGCGGTGCGACATCGACCTGTCCGCCCTGCAGCGCCGTCAGGAACTGCGTGCTGGGCAGATCGACCAGCTCGACATCGTCGTAGTCGATGCCTTCGGCCTGCAGTGTGCGCAGCACCGTGTCGCCCTGCGACTGCCCCTGGGAGAACGCGATCTTCGTGCCGCGGAAGTCGGCGAACGACGAGATGTCGGTGCCCGGGGCGGTTGCGAATACGTAACTCGGCTGCGGCCGCTCGAGCACGGCGACGACCTTCGCGTCGAAGCCGATGGCGTGCGCTTGGATCGGCGGCAGGATCGCGTTCGAGGCGATGTCGACGGCATCGGCGCGGAACGCCTGGATGACATCGGGGCCGGCGCCGACGTTCACCCAGTCGCTCACGGCGAAATCCAGCGGAGCGATCGCCGAGCCGGCGGCCTGCAGCTGTAGCTGTGTCGTGCGCCCGGCCACGCGCAGACTCGTGTCGGCAGAGGGGGTGCCGGTGGGCAGTGGCTTATCGGGGGAGTACTCGGCAGCAGACGAGCTCGTGGTGGCACAGCCGGCCAGTGCCAACAGCGCGAGCAGCGTCGCGGCTGCCACGGGGGCACGCCGGCCCGGTGGCCGCCGGGCGAATCGGGGGAGTGTCATGTCGTGTTCCTTCCGCGGATGGGTTGCCCGAAAGCTTGCGGCGCACGCGGCTGGACTGTCCAATAAGAGTCGGTGCGGCATCCCATCAGCGGTTCCGATCGTTCCGCCGTGATCCGCGTCTTTCCGCGGCTCACGGGCAACCGGCGTCGCCCGGCCCATCGGCTGCCGCCGGTCACACGCGACGCACCGTGACGGCGTGTGAAGCCGTGTTACCGCCCGAAACGGTCGGCAAGGGCTCGCGCGACCCTCGACAAGAGCTGCTCGTCGACGCCCGGGCGCGCCACCAGACGCACCGTCGCCGCGCCGAGATCAGGCAGTTCGCCGGGCGAAACGAGCCCGTGCCCATCGGTTTCGGCGGCGGGCAGCGCCGCCACGCCGAGCCCGGCCCGGGCGGCCGCGCATGCCCCGGCAAGCCCGGGCGATTCGGCGACGGTCTCGACCTGGCGCACTTGGTCTTGCAACACGCGCATGGCGTGCTGCGCGAGACCCGGTGGCTCTGCGTGTGAGACGAACGGCAGCGGGCGATCGGTCGGCGGCTGCCAGCCGGGGGCGGCGAACCAGCGCAGGGGCACAGCCCCGAGCTCGACGCCGGATGCATCGGGGCCGAGGGCGAGGACCACGGCGAGGTCAACGGTGCCGGCAGCGACGGCATCGGTGAGAGCACCGGATCGCTCGATCAAGAACGTGAACGGCGGGGCGGGACGGATGCCGCGGCCTGCCGTGAGCGCGGTGAGAAGCGCCGGGGCCATCATCTCGGTGGCGGCGACGACCAGAGGTCGTGCCGCTGTCGGGTCAAGCCGCACGAGTGCTTCGTCGTGCACCGCGATGATGCGACGGGCCTCGACGAGCAGCCGCTCGCCGGCGCCGGTGAACTTCGCCTTGCGGCCGTCTCGTTCGACCAGGGCATGCCCCAGCCGGCGCTCGAGTGTGCGCACGTGCTGGCTCACTGTGGGTTGGCTCTTGCGCAGCGCCGATGCCGCCCGCCCGAAACCACCCCAGTCGTCGATGGCGACGAACGTGCGCAGCAGCGAGATCTCCAGCGTCTCGTCCATGCGGCGATGCTAGGCGCCGCCGCCGTGCTCGCCCCGCGCGATGTCACATCGCATCACGCGGCGTCATGCGCCGTCGATCGGCGTCATCTGAGCAGTCGCGATTCGCTCACCGCACGATGGCGGTGACCGTTCCCAGCCGCGCGAGCACCTCGTGGCTGATCGAGCCGAGCAGCAGCCGTGCGAACGCGCCGCGGCCGTGGCTGCCGACCACGGCCAGCCGGGCCTCCTGCGCGAGTTCGGTGATGATCGTCGACGGGTAGCCGCACTCGACGCGCTCGACGATCTCGAGATCGGGATGCTGCGATCTCACATCCGCGAGCACGTTGCGCAGGATCTCGGCGGTCACGCCCTGCATGTCGTCGAGGTACGGCTCGGGGTAACCGCTGAGCGGGCCGGGAATCGGCATCGGCGTCCACACGCTGACCGCCGTCAGCACCTCGCCGGTGCGGGCGGCTTCGGCCGCCGCGAATCGCAGCGCGCCCGCCGACACCTCTGATCCGTCGGTGCCGACCACCACGCCCGACCGGCCGCTGACGTCGAAGTCGGGAACCACGACCACGGGAGAATGCGCGGCCGCGCTGATTCGGATGCCGTGCGCCCCGCGCACCGATCCCGATCCGGGTCCCTTCGAATCACTGCCGATCACCAGCAGCGCGGCCGATTCGGAGGCCTCGACGAGGATCTCGACGGGGTTGCCGCGCTCGACGCGGGTTGCGGCATCCACCCCCGCTTCTCTCATCGTGGCCGCGTGCACATCAAGCACCTTCTGTGCGGCACCCTGCGCCGTCTGCGCGACGCCGTCCTCGCCGACCGCCCCGACGGCGCCGCCCACGACCGTCACCAGTTCGACACTCTGCCCGAGGGCCTTCGCGTGCTGCGCCGCCCACGCGACGACCCGCTCGGCCACCGGTGCTGTTGACACGCCAACCACGATCTTCTCGCTCATGAGCACGACCTCCTTGAGGCCAGGCTAGGGCACCCGGGGCGCCTTCGGGGAGGGGCGGGATGCCGCATCCACCGCGCGCCCATAGCGCGCCGCCACCACCGCCAGCCGATCGATGAGCTCGGGCGGCGATTCAACGGTGAAATCCATCATCAGCATTCCGATGTACGCGGCCACGGTATCGAGGCTGTCGGCGCCGGTCAGCAGCAGACACGAATGGTCGTCGATGGGCGAGACAAGTCCGACAGTGGGGTTGATGCGCTCGAGCACCTCGGTGGCGGGGGCGGCGATGCGCAGCCGGGCGTGCACCATCCACCCGCTCGAGGCGATCGTGCGCATGGCGAACGAGGTGTAGTCGCCGTCGGGCAGCGGCTGTGGGTCGAAACGCCGGTGCGTGGGCATGCGCAGCACCATGGTGTCGACGCGGAAGGTCGACCACTGTGCGGAACGTGGATCGCGCGCCACCAGATGCCAGCGCCGCAGCCAGTTGACCAGCCGGTACGGCTCGACCAGGCGCGGCTGCCCGCCGACGTCAAAGCGCAGCCACTCGGTGTCGTGGATCGCCTGCGCTATCGCGCGCAGCGCCGCCGGGTCGACCTCGGGGTCGGGTGCATCGCTGCCGAGGTTGTCGGGTCCGCGTTCGATCGTCGATCCCAGGGCGCCGATGATCGGGCGCAACCGCGAGGGCAGCACCTGCTCGAGCTTGGCCAGCACCCGCTCACCCGACTCGCGCACACCCGCCAACCCGGTCGCCGCCTGCAGGGCGACGGTGACAGCGACTGCCTCGTCGTCGTCGAGCAGCAGCGGCGGCAGGCTGCCGCCGGCGCCGAGCCGATAGCCGCCGATGCGGCCGCGCGTCGCGTCGACGGGGTAGCCCAGCTCGCGCAACCGGTCCACGTCGTGCCGGATCGTGCGCGTGGACACCCCGAGGCGCTCGGCAAGTTCTCGGCCGCTCCAGTCTGCGCGGCGCTGCAACAGGCCCAGCAATGCCAGAAGACGCGCCGCAGGATCGCCCATCAAAAACTCCCGGAAAAAGAGGAACGAATCCATCCTATTAGCCCCGTAGCGTCGAAGACATGAACATCACCGACATCCGCCCCTTCACCATCCACATCTCCGACGAGCAGATCGCCGACCTGCGTGAGCGCCTCGCGCGCACCCGGCTGCCGCAGCCGGCTCCGACCGACGACTGGGATGCCGGAACCCCGAATTCGTATCTGCGCGAGGCGGTCGCTGCCTGGCAGGAGTTCGACTGGCGGCAGGCCGAGGCGGCGCTCAACGATCTTCCGCACTTCATCGCCGAGGCCGACGGCCAGCCGATCCACTTCATTCACGTGCGCTCGCCGCACCCCGGCGCCACGCCCCTGCTGCTCGCGCACACCTACCCGGGGTCGGCAGCCGACTACCTCGACGTCATCGATGCTCTCGTCGACCCGGTCACGCACGGTGGAAGGGCCCAAGACGCCTTCGACGTCGTGATCCCCGACGCGCCCGGCTTCGGGTTCTCGCAGCCGCTGGCGCAGACGGGGTGGACCACTTCCCGCGTCGCGACGGCCTACGACGCGCTCATGCGCGCGCTCGGATACGACAGCTACGGCATCCACGGCTCCGACAACGGCGCCATGATCGCCCGCGAGCTGGGTCTGGCCCAGCCCGAGGGGTTTCTCGGTCTGCACGTGCTGCAGCTGTTCTCGTTCCCCTCGGGCGACCCGGCCGAGTTCGAGAAGCTGTCGCCGCAGGACCACGCCGGCCTCGAGCACATGCAGTGGTTCCAATCGGTGGGCGGCTACAACACCATGAACGCCTCGCGGCCGCAGACGATCGCCGTCGGCCTGAGCGACTCACCGGTCGGGCTGCTCGCCTACAGCGAGCTGTTCAACTCGTTCGGCAACGGCACCTCGCTGGTGCCGCTGGAGAAGATCCTGCTCGCGGTGAGCATCGCGTGGTTCACGAACGCGGCCTCGGGCATGAGCCGGGCCTACCTCGAGAACGCGCGGGCCCAGGCCGAGCCGCAGGTGAACGACGCACCGACCGGTGTCGCCGTCTTCGCCGACGACTTCCAGACGATCCGGGTGTTCGCCGAGCGCGACAACTCTCGCATCGTGCACTTCAGCCGCTTCGACGACGGGGGCCACTTCGCGGCCATGGAACGGCCGGAACAGCTCGCCGGTGACATCCGCACCTTCTTCGCCTCGGTGCGCTGAATCGGGCGGGGGCTGGCCCGGGTGCGGGTCAGCCCTTCTTCGCTGCCCGCGCCGCCGCCTTCATCTCGCGCTTGAACTCGCGCACCTTCGCCAGGGTCTCGGGGCTGGTGATGTCGGCGACACTGCGCAGTGTGCCCTCGTCGCCGTAGGGGGCGGATGCTGCGCGCCAGCCGTCACCCTCGAATCCGCACTGCTTGCCCAAGAGTGCGAGGAAGATCTTCGCCTTCATCTCGCCGTACCCCGGCAGGGCCTTGAGTCGCTTGAGCACCTCGGCGCCGCTGGGGTCGTCGCGAGTCCAGATGGCACTCGCGTCCCCGCCCCAGTCCTGTTCGACGGCCGTGCACAGTGCCTGCACGCGCGCGGCCATCGAGCCCGGGTACCGGTGCACGGCGGGCGTCTGCCGGAAGACTTCGACCAGCTTCTCGGGATCGTATCCGGTCAGCGTTGCGGCGTCGATCGACCCGACCCGCTGCTCGATCTTCACCGGGCCGGTGAACGCCGTCTCCATCGCTATCTGCTGGTCCAGCAGCATCCCGATCAGAAGAGCCAGTGGGTTCCTGGTGAGCAGGTCGTCGGCGGCCGGGTCGTCGGTGAGGTGAAGGGCCATGCCGTCCAGTCTCGCATCCGAACGGACGCCGCGGAACGGCAGTTCAGGTTGTTTGTGCGCGGGTGCATGTAGCATGCATGTGTCGTATGCTTTCTTCATGACTACCATCCAGGTTCGCAATGTCTCAGACGAGACGAGCCGTGCGCTCAAGGCGAAGGCTGCGCTCGAGGGCCGTTCGCTGAGTGACTATCTGCTGCGCGAACTCGACCGCTTGGCGACACGTCCGAGCCGGGCTGAACTGCTGGAGCGGATCGCGAGCCGTGGCGTCGCCACCCTCGAACCGGCTGCACAGGTGCTCGCCGAGCAGCGCCCCGGCCGATGACGCTCGTCGTCGATGCATCTGCCGTCGCTGAGATCCTGTTCGGAACAGAAGCAGGGCAAAGGGCGGCCGCGCTGTTTGACGGGCACGAACTGTTGGCGCCGCAGCATCTCACGGCTGAAGTCGCCTCCGTGATCCGCGGGTGGTCGCTCAGCCGGCAGATCACCGATGAGCAGGCGCTTCGGGCGTTCCGTGAGTTCGAGGCGCTCGGGGTGGAGCAGGTTCCGATGATGTCTCTGCTTCCGGCTGTCTACGCGCTACGGCACAACATCAGCGCATACGACGCGATGTATGTCGTGCTCGCCCGAGCCGCGCAGAGCCAGCTGCTCACGCTTGACGCTCGCCTGGCGGCTGCCGCCCCGGACTGCACATTGCTGCCGTAGTCCGCCTCGGCGTGCGGTCGGCGGGCCAGGGGACGTCGTTATTCAGGAGGGTGGGTCGGAGTCGCCCCTCGTCAGCAGGTGTGGTCGTGTCAGGTCCGTGTTTTCGAAGATCCAGTCCGCATGGGATCGGGGATCCGCTTCCTGCAGATACAGCTTTTGCCCGTATACGTAACGGTGGTGAGACGGGGCTTCGGGATTCGGGTCATGCCGACCGGAGAAGCGCGCGTTCCCGCGCGGCACGCTGACCGTGAACGGCACCTCGAGCCAGACCGTCGCATCCCAGACGTCGATGAGCTCCGGCCTGTGCAGGAGATCCCGTCGACGAGCACGATCCCGCAGGGTGGCACTGCTACGGGATCCGCGCTGACCGGCTTGTCCTGGGTGACATCCCAGATCGCCGGCGTGATCGGGACACCGCGTCTCAGCGGTTCAACTACGCATCGTCGAAACTCCGAATACCGGTAGGAAGCGCGATAAAACCCCTCCGGACCGTCTCCGGCGTCCCGGCGGACGCTTCGGGGATGGTGGAAGCCATCGATGCTGACCCGAACGAGTGGTCGACCGCCCGCGGCCTGAGCGTGCTCTGCAATCTCGGCGGACAGATGCGACTTGCCCGCACCGTCGATCCCGTCGAGAGCAACCAGGGCGCGTGATTCCGGGCTTACCCGCTGAAGCTCATGCCAGAGCTGCGACACGAGCCGGTCGGCGGCAGGGTCCCGGTGATGTGAAGTTCGGGCATGCGTTCAGTCTGCCAGTGCGTTCAGCCAGATGTCCTGGTGTGCCTCGACGTAGTGCGATACCGCCGCCCAATGCGCGCCGTGACCGTTGGCGTGCATGGATGCCCAGGGCTCCAGGCCGATGGAGGCGGAACTCTCGAGCAACGTACGCATTGCTGTTGCTCGTCGACCCATCTCCGCGGGTAGCGCCGTTCGAGTTGCCTCGTCTGCACGGTAGCCGTCGACGAATGCGGCGAGGCCTTGAGCCGCGGGGTGCGGCGACTGGTTCGGATCGTTCAGAGTGAACGCCTGTGCCGCGTATGCCAGGTCCCACAGTCGTGTGCTGGGAGCCGCGGCATCCCAATCGATGAAGACCCAGCGCTCGCCAATGATGAGGTTCCACGGCGCGAGGTCGTTGTGGCAGACCAGATCTCTTCCTGGCGTGGGTATGGCACTCTCCCACGCTACATTCTCGGGTGGTGTGAACTGCGCGCTTGCATCGTGGATGGTGCGCACGATCGACCCGACTCGCCTCAGGTCGTCGAGGGACAGAGGGTCCCGGTCCATGGCGATCGTCCCGTGAATGAACTCTTGAACCGAGCGCCCGTCCTCGTCTTGTCCGAGGGGTTCGGGAGCGTCCACACCAGCCGCGCGAACCGCCTGGATGAATGCCGTCACGCTGGGTGTGGAGGCAGTCCATGGCTTGCGCACGGTCTCTCCTACGCGCACGACGCGGTCGGTGGCGTTCCCGCCCGAGAGCCTGTGTTCTCGCATCCTGTCATGTGTCCGTTCGGGGGGCTCAGCGATAAACCTCGCGGCGGTGACCGATCGCCAACACGAGGATCACAACCTCGCCATCATTGACGTCGTAGATGACGCGGTAGTCGCCGACGCGGATTCGCATCTCGCCGCTGCCGCCTTTGAGCTGCTTGCAACCGTGAGGTCTCGGATCGCTTGCGAGTGCATCGATTGCGGTCAAGATGCGGCGCGCATTCCCACGGTCGAGTTTTCGCAGTGCTTTGAGGGCAGACTGCGCGTAGGCGATCTCGTACTGCACGGGTTGTGGCTACAGACCGAACTCAGCCTTCACATCTGTGTGAGACGCGCGAGGTTCGGATTCAGTTCGCGCGGCCGCGGCGGCGCGGATATCCTCCTGATCCTCCAGGGCTTCGAGAGCCCGGTCGAAGAAGTCCGGTGACACGACAACCGCTCGCCGGCCGACGCCGCGCGACGTGATCTCGACAGGTTCGCGCTGAGCCGTAGCGATGTAGTCGCTCTGACGCGCGCGGAACTCGGAAAGGGTGACCGATGCCATAATCCCACGTTACAACTTGTACAAGATGAACACAAGGCTAAAGTGCATATCGCGTCAGCAGCGTGTCTGCGGCGGGCCTCCCGCCTTCCCACGGATCCATCGGCGCGATATCATCATGATATGAGTGAAGTGCTGCGCGAGTTGCGTGAGCGAGCTGGGCTCAGTCAATCGCAGCTCGCAGCGCGCAGCGGTGTCGCGCAGCCGAACATCGCCGCGTACGAGTCGGGACGGCGGATCCCGTCGGCAGCGATGGTCGACAGGCTTCGGTCGGCCATGTGTCCTCTGCCTCACGAAGCACTCGAACGGCATCGTGACGAGCTCAAGGGGCTCGCTGCGAAGTACGGGCTGAGCAACGTGCGAGTGTTCGGCTCCGCAGGTGAGGGGACGGACACGACGCAGAGCGACCTTGATCTTCTCGTCACCCGCTCATCGGACGTCGGCTTGCTGGCGATCGCCGAGTTCGCCCTCGCCGCCGAGCAGATGCTCGGTGTTCCCGTCGACGTGGTCACAGACGGTGGCCTCCCCGCCGATCATCCGATCCTTCGGTCTGCGGTGGCTGCGTGAACGAGAGGGACGAACGGTCCCTGCGCGAGATCGTGCGGTTGTGTGACAGCGGCACGCGACTCGCGGGTCGAGGTCACGAGTGGTATGTCTCCGACGATCTCAACACACCGGGGCTTGCGGCCGAGTCGATCATCATCAAGATTGGCGAGAACGTCGCGCGGCTCAGCGAGGAGACAATCGTCGCGAACCCGCGGGTGCCCTGGTCGAGCATCAAGCGCATGCGCGATCGGCTCGCGCACCACTACGAGGCGACCGACTACGAGGCGGTGTGGGCCACGATCGATGTTGAGCTTCCCCGCGTGCGCGCCGCGATCGCGGCGCTCCTCGACGACGCGACCGGCGATTGACCGGGGATCCGCGTCACTGAACGAACGAACCACATGGTTACGACACATGCTGGTCCAGCAGCATCCCGATCAGAAGAGCCAGTGGGTTCCTGGTGAGCAGGTCGTCGGCGGCCGGGTCGTCGGTGAGGTGAAGGGCCATGGATTCAGTCTCTGGCGGATTGCGTCTGGCATACCAGGGGCGGGTTCAATCGCTTATCATGACGGCATGAGCGGCATCACCTACGACGCTGAACGCCTCCGTGAGATCGGAGAGCGCTATGGCGTCGCGCGCCTGGAGGTGTTCGGGTCGGTCAGCCGTGGAGAGGGCCGTAGCGACAGCGATATCGACTTGCTGTATGAACTCAAACCCGAGGCCCGACTGGGATTCGCCTTCTTCGAACTCGAAGATGAGCTTGCGGATCTTTTCGGGCGTCCGGTGGACCTGGTCGCGCGCGACGCCGTGAGCGAGCACATTCGCTCACAGATTCTTCATGACGCTCGGCCACTCTATGCAGCGTGAGTTGCTCCTTATCCGGGAGATGATCGACGCTGCGACGCGTATCCGCGAGGTCGTCGGGGATCTCGATGCCGACTCGCTCCGTGCAGATACCCTCCGTTTGGACTCGGTGCTCTGGAACTTCACAGTCCTCGGCGAGGCCGCGTCCCAGATCCCAGATGAGGTGAAGGAACGTCATCCGAGTGTCGGTTGGGCGCAACCGACACGACTGAGGAATCGGATCGTGCGCGGGTACTGGAGTGCGGACGTGGATATCCTCCACGCAGCCGCAGCGCGAGATCTGCCGAAACTGATCGACCAGCTCTCCGCCGTGCTCGCGACGTACGAGACAGGATGCGGTTTCTGACGCCTATTGCCTTGCGCTCGTTCGCGTCGGCGCAGAAGTCGTTGGGGCTTGCGGCCGAATCGATCATCATCAAGATCGGTGAGAACGTCGCGCGGCTGAGTGCCGAAACGATCGTCGCGAACCCGCAGGTTCCCTGGTCGAGCATCAAGCGCATGCACGATCGGTTCGCGCATCGCTACGAGGTGACCGATTACGACGCGGTGTGGGCCACGATCAACGTCGATCTTCCGCGCGTGCGCGCGGCGATCGCATCGCTGCTGCCCTGAGTCGGGGTCCAGGCGGCACCGAATCTCAGGTGCGAGGATAGGGCCGTGGCATCCGCAGACCCCGAACCCGTCCCGCTCGATGCGCTCGCCGGGCACGCCGCTGCCGTGCACATCGCGGTCATCGGCGGTGGTGTCGCGGGCCTGGTCGCCGCGCTCGAGTGCGCGAAGGTCGGCACCCGCGTCACGGTGTTCGAGGCATCCGACCAGCTCGGCGGTGCCGCCCGCACGGTCGAACTCGACGGCCTGCCGGTCGACATGGGCGCGGACAGCCTCACCCCCGCACTCGACGACCGGCTGCGCGATCTCGGGCTGGGCGACGCACTCGGGGTGCCCGAGACCGAGACCCGATGGGTCGCCGGTGTTCCCGGCGTGGATGCCGCGCCCCTGCCCGACGACACCGTGCTGGGCATTCCCGAGAACATGTTCTCCGACGCCAGCCGGCGCATTCTCGGCACCGGGGGTGCGTGGCGTGCGTATATGGATCGCCTGCGCCCTCCGCTGACGATCGGCCACGAGCAGGACCTCGCCAAGCTCGTGCGCACCCGGATGGGGCAGAAGGTGCTCGACCGACTCGTCGCGCCGCTGACGGCCGGGGTGTTCGGCACGACACCCGACCGCATCGACGTCGATCTGGCGGCCCCCGGTCTGAACGCAGCGCTGACCCGCACGGGTTCGCTGTCGGGTGCTGTCGCCGCGGTGCGCAGCGACGAATCCGGTGTGCGGGGCCTCGTGGGCGGGATGGCCCGGCTTGTCGATGCGCTCGCGCAGCGGCTCGCACTCCTCGAGGTCGAGGTGCGCACCCAGGCCGCAGTCACCTCGATAGAGCGCAGTGGTGACGAGTGGGTGGTGTCCGTCGACGCGCCCGAGGCCACCGACGCGGCCACCACCTTCGACGCGGTGATCGTGGCGTGCGACGAGAGCGCAGCCCGCAGGCTGCTCGCGCCGGTCGTGACGGATCTGGATGCGGCGGCGCAGACGGCCGCCGAGATCGAAACCGTGGCGCTGGTCGTCGACGCCCCCGCCCTCGACAACCGGCCGCGCGGGGCCGAGATCGTCACCGTGCCCGGATCACATCGTGCGCGCAGCGCCCTGCACCTGACGGCAAAATGGGGATGGCTCGCGCACAGGGCAGGGGTCGGCCGCCACGTCATCCGTGTGAGCTTCGATGCGACGCTGACCGCCGAGTTGAATGACGACGAGCTCATCGCGCTGGCCTGCGACGAGGCATCCACACTCTTCGGTACCACTGTCGACCCCGGTGCCGTGCGGGCATCGTGGCGCACCCGGCTGTCGGTCACCCCGCCGCGGGCGGTGCGTGGGCAAGTGGATGCCGCAGCTCGCGTACGGCGTGCGGTCGAGGCCGTTCCGCACCTTGCCGCCACCGGCGCATGGCTGTCGGGCAGCGGTCTGGCGCAGGTGGCTCCTGACGCCGCCGCGGCCGCAGACCGCCTGCGCCGCAGCATGCTGTTTTAAAGGTGAGCCGTCGGTCGCGCTATTCTCGTGTCAGTCGAGCGCAGGACGATGGTAGGGCAAGGCCATCGTCGGGAGAGGTGTCATGCTGAGGATCGATATGGACGAGACCGTCGTCCAGCACAACCACGCCAAGCTGTCTGACCACGCGTCGCAGGTGCCTGCGAGCGACATCATCAACGAGGTCCACGGCGATGGTGCTGAGCCGGGAACCCTTGACTTCTTGCTCCGCCTCGAAGAGGCGGTGGCGATGGTCGGCGAGCACACAGACGTCGTGCGAGTCACCGTTCACCAGCATGCCGAGGCGCTGAAACAGGCTGCGAGCGCCCTCGATGAGACCGACCAGTCGGCCGTCGACGATGCGCGGCGGCTCAGCGATGTCGTCACGCAGACCGCCCAGGACACGACGGCCGACGACGTGCACCAGGCCCAGCAGTTTCTCGACGCTGAGAAGAAGGACGACACAAACGCGGCCGATGCGGGCACGGGCCAAGCCGGGCCGGCGTCGACGAAGAGCCCCGTCCCGGACGTGGATCCTACGACCGGACTGTGACATCTCGACACGGCCGGCGCCTTGTCGGTGCGGTGGCGGCGGTGCTGGCTTTTGTGCTGGCTGTGTCGTCGCCGGCTGTGGCGGCGTCGGCGCCGTCGAATTGGTGGTTTGACGCGTTCGGTGTGGCGCAGGTGCAGGCGGCCGGTATCGATGGTGCGGGTGTGAAGATCGCGGTGATCGACGGGCAGATCAATCCGGATATCCCGGTGTTCGACGGCACGCATCTGCATGTGGATGATCAGCCGTTGTGCGCCGGAGGAACCGTGCGTTCGACGAAGGCGACCGATGCCGTTGTTCATGGTTCGGATGTCACTGCACTGCTGATCGGGAATGGCACGGGTCAGGGGAAGGTGCGGGGGATGGTTCCCGGCGCCGACCTGACCTTCTACGGCTGGGGGATGGACATCACCGACTGTGACTTCTATGCCGCTGACAGCAGCAAGTTGTCGCCGCTCGGTGTCGGTTTGAAGCGGGCGGCGGCCGACGGCGCGCAGGTGATCTCGATGTCGTTCGGCGTGGATGACTTCGACATCACCGACGCTGATGTCGACATGGTCGCCCAGCTCATCGCCGAGGGGGTTGTGCTGGTGGCGGCGCCGCCGAACACGCTCGATGGTGCATCGTTTCCGTCGGGCTTGAACGGCGTCGTGGCGGTGAACGCCTTCGATGAGAACGGCGATTTGGAGCGCACTCAGGACGCGGCGAAGAAGCCGAATGTGTGGCCGGAGGTCACAGTAGTCGCCCCGGGTGTCGGCTTCCCGTCGGTGGACTGGGCGCATGGTGGGTGGATCACCGGGTCATCGTTGGCGACCCCGCTGGTGGCGGGGATCATTGCCGCTGCGGCGCAGAAGTATCCGGAGGCGACGGGCAACCAGCTGATCCAGTCGTTGATCCGCAACACGGGGACGAAGGATCACGACCTCGCGCGTGATACGACAAGTGGGTTCGGGTACGGTCCGGCCTCGTTGCGGCATATCCTCGCGGTGGATCCGGCAGGGTACCCCGATGAGAATCCTCTGATGGACAAGTCCAGCGGGACGCCGACGGTGGAGCAGGTGCAGGCCGCGGCAGGAGGATCGACCCCCTCGCCGACCCCGTCGCCATCCGTCACCGCGAAGAGCACGACGCCGCCAGCCGCAGCATCCCCCGCATCGTCGGCTGGAGTGGGCGTCATCGTTGCGGTCGTGGTCGGTATTCTGGTCATGCTCGCAGCCGTGATCGTGATCGTCGTCGTCGCGTCGCGGCGCCGTCGGACAGGGAGTGCATCGTGACCAGAGTGTGGGAGCAGCGTCGGCGCGATGTGGACCGGTCGGGTCGACCGTGAGTTCGGGTCGTCTCCGGCGCGGCGTTGTCGGTGTGGTGGCGGCGGTGCTGGCTTTTGTGCTGGCTGTATCGTCGCCGGCTGTGGCGGCGTCGGCGCCGTCGAATTGGTGGTTTGACGCGTTCGGCGTGGCGCAGGTGCAGGCGGCCGGTATCGATGGTTCGGGTGTGAAGATCGCGGTGATCGACGGGCAGATCAATCCGGATATCCCGGTGTTCGACGGCACGCATCTGCATGTGGATGATCAGCCGTTGTGCGCCGGAGGAACCGTGCGTTCGACGAAGGCGACCGATGCCGTTGTTCATGGTTCGGATGTCACTGCACTGCTGATCGGGAATGGCACGGGTCAGGGGAAGGTCCGGGGGATGGTTCCCGGCGCCGACCTGACCTTCTACGGCTGGGGGATGGACGCCACCGACTGCGACTTCACCGATCAGGTCGACGGGTTGTCTCCGTTCGGGCTCGGTCTGAAGCGGGCCGCGGCCGGCGGGGCACAAATCATCTCGATGTCGTTTGTCCTCAGCGACTTCTACATCACCGACGCTGATGTCGACCTGATCGCCCGACTGCTTGCTGAGGGGGTCGTACTGGTGGCCGGAACAGCGAACAAACTCGACGATGCGACGTTCCCTTTCAGCGGGAACGGCGTCGTGGCGGTCAACGCCTTCGATGAGAACGGCGATCTCCAGCGCACTCAGGATGCGGCGAAGAAGCCGAATGTGTGGCCGGAGGTCACGGTCGTGGCCCCGGGGGTCAACTTCCCGTCGGTGGACTGGGCGCATGGTGGGTGGATCACCGGGTCATCGTTGGCGACCCCGCTGGTGGCGGGGATCATTGCCGCTGCGGCGCAGAAGTATCCGGAGGCGACGGGCAACCAGCTGATCCAGTCGTTGATCCGCAACACGGGGACGAAGGATCACGACCTCGCGCGTGATACGACAAGTGGGTTCGGGTACGGTCCGGCCTCGCTGCGGCATATCCTCGCGGTGGATCCGACCGGCTACCCCGATGAGAATCCGCTGATGGACAAGTCCAGCGGGACGCCGACGGTGGAGCAGGTGCAGGCCGCGGCGGGAGGATCGACCCCCTCGCCGCCCCCGTCGCCATCCGTCACCGCGAAGAGCACGACGCCGCCAGCCGCGGCATCCCCCGCTCCCGACACATCCGGCGGATCGGGCATAATTGTTGCGGTCGTGCTCGGCGTCGTCGTCTTACTCGCCATCGCGATCGTGATCGTCATCGTCGTCGTGTCCCGGCGTCGCAAGACAAGGAGTACGCCATGACCGGAAAATGGGAACAGCGCCTGCGCGATATCGCCGTGGGCGGTCGGGACTGGAAGCTACCCGCCGCCGGGCAGCTCACTCAGACGCTGACCGACTTGCGTTCGGTGCTCAAGAAGGCTGCGGCAGATCCCGGTGTCTCAGGCAAGACGGGCCTCGCCGCATCGGAGAGCCTGGAAGACGCGGCCAAGCGCGCCGACAGCATCGTCGAGACGACGACGGCGCTTCAGAAGGCGGTCGACAAGGCCAACGGGGTGCGCACGCAGGCGGGCACGGATCTGAGTCAACTGCCCAGCGGCACGATGAGTGCGGCGCTCGAGGCGAAAGTGCGTGCGGCCAAACCGGGCGATGTCATCGATACGGGCTATGCGTGCGTGCTCGTGAACGAGAACACCCTCGCGAACATGCAGAACTACTATGCCGCCACCCGTGAGACGGCGGCAAAAGCCGCTGTGCAGCGGGCTACGCAGGACTACGACGACATCGCCGTGCCGAAGGAGCTTCTCCCCGCAACCCATGGGGTCGACGAGCACGGGTACACACCTACCGGTAGCGGCGGATCCGGCGGTACGAGCGGGGGAGTCCCCAGCGGTGGATTCTCGACGCCGGGTGGGAGTTTCACGAAGTACGCCGACTGGGATGACGACCCGCTCGGCAACGCGACGTCGTCCGCCGGGATCTTCGTCCCCGATGACCGTCCGCGCCCCGGAGACCCCGGCTTCAGCGGGTATCTGCCGGGCGGCGACGACGATGTCACCGTAGCCCCGTGGACCGGTGGCGCCCTCACCCCCGATGGGCCGGTCTCGGACGGCACCACAGACTTCGGTTCGTCCGGAACCTCGGGCGGCCTTCTCGGCAATGGCTCGCGCGGTGGCGGGTCGTTCGGATCGGGGTCGTTGGGTGCTGGGTCGTACGGATCGGGGTCGTTCGGTGGCGGCGCCGGATCGGGCGCGCTCATCGCCGGCGCGGGCGGTGCGACGGCACTCACTGCGGGCTCCCGGATGGCAGGCGGAACAGCAGGGATGTTCGGAGCCGGCGCCGGAGCTGGAGCGGGCACGGGTGCTGGTGCTGGTGCTGGCATGGGACGCGCGGCAGGCGCCGTGGCACCTGGCGGGACCGCCCCCGCCGGCGCGGCGGGGGGATTGGGCGGCGCCCGAGGCGGAGGGGTCGCAGGCTCGGCGCGGTCCGGCGGGCTGCTGGGCGGAACGCGACCGACGTCGGCGGCAAGCGCCGGTGCCGGAGCAGCCGCCGGCGGTCGCGGCGGATCATCGATGGTCGGCGCCGGCGGCGGGGCCGGCGGTCGCGGTGCAGCATCCAACGACTCCCGACGCCGTGCACGGGGCCTCGGCGGTCCCATCGCCGAATCCATCGAGGAAGACGAGGAGTTCGGGCCCCGGTCGGCGGCGGCCGGATCGGGTGGCCGCGGGCCGGCGACGCCCCCGCAGCCGCAGCCCTGAGTGCGCGCTGGGGCGGCTTGTCAAGCGGATGCCGGAATCGGCATATGGGGCTAGCCTGGGGTGACCAGCAGTTCTCGGCGATCGTGAGGAGACCCTATGAGGGGCAAGGTAGGACTCGTCGTCGGCCTCGCGGCGGGGTACGTGCTCGGCACGCGCGCCGGTCGCGAGCGCTATGAGCAGATCAAAGAGCAGGCCGAGAAGGTCTGGAACCTCCCTCCGGTGCAGAAGCAGGTCGACAAGGTCAAGGACCTCGGCAAGTCCGCCGCGATGGCGTTGCCCAACGCGCTGTGGAACGGCACAGTCAAGGTCGTGAAGGCGGCTTCTGAGCGTGGCACCGCCGGAGAGCGGCTGGACGCCGCGATTCGCGTCGGCAAAGACTCGGCCGACGATGTCGCCGATGCGGCCGCGACCACCGCCGACGAGGTCAAGGACGCGATCCGCGACCGCGACAGGAGCTGACATGGTGCGCTTGCGCGACCGCGCCGATGATGGCTTCTTGAGCCTTATCGGAGATCTTCCCGAACTCATCCGCAATCTCATCGTGGCCGAAATCGACGCGGCCAAGACGTGGGTGCGCCGCGCGGCGAAGGATGCCGGGTTCGGCGCGGGATGGATGGTCGTCGCCCTCTTCTTCCTGTTCTGGGCGATTCCGTCGCTGGGCGCATTCTTCATCGCGGGTCTGTCGTCGTGGTGGCCGGTGTGGCTGTCGGCCCTCGTCGTGTTCGGCATCATGCTCGTGATCGCCGTGGTGTTCGCCTTGCTGGGCGTTCTGCGTTTCCGCAAGCTCACGCAACGTGAGAACCCCGGCCAGGCCGCCGCGAAAGATGTCAAGATCGTGAAGGATGTCGCCGATGAGTTCTGAGACCAGCCGCACCGTCGTCGATCTCGACCTCACCGATCCGGTCGAGAAGGCCCGTGCCGAGTTGAAGGCCGCGCTGGCCGCGATCGAAGAGAAGGCCAACGTGCCCAAGCGGGTGGCGCGGGCGACCGAACGCGGCACCGCCAAGGCGCGGACGTTCGCGCAGAAGAACCCGGCGCTGGCGGTGGCGGCCGTCGTCGGCGTGGCCGCTGTGGTCGGCGCCGTCGTGTGGGGTGCCGTGCGGTTGTACACGCGGCCCGGACGCTGAGCCAAGACCCTCCGTCGCGCACCTCCCAGGTGCGCGGGGTATGCTCGGACATCAGGCAGTGGCAATGGTGCGAGTGCTGCCGACGGCGCGTACCCGAAGCGCGCACAACGCGTACCGGGTACGGTGTCGCCCGTCGGTTGCTCGAACGTGGGGCGGCCGACGTCGTAGATCGTCAGCCGACCCCGAACACCACATGATGAACACAGCCGAAATCCCCACTTCCGCCGGAAAACCGCTCGCCGGATGGCGCGTCCTCGTGCCCCGCGGCGGTCCGTGGGGTGATGGCGTCGCGGCGAAGCTCCGCTCGCAGGGCGCCGTGCCGGTGGTCGCACCCCTGATCAACTTCGCACCGACCGAAGACCTCTCCGAGCTTGAGAGTGCGCTCGCCGATCTCGCCGACGGAGCCTTTGACTGGCTCACCATCACGAGTGCCACCACGGTCGATGTTCTCTACGCGTACCGGGCCGTGATCCCGGCATCCACCAAGGTCGCCGCCGTCGGCGAGACCACCGCGACGGCCCTGACCGCCGTGGGATACCGGGTCGATCTCGTTCCCGAGAAAGACAACTCCGCAGCCGGCATGGCCGACGAGCTCATCGCGCTCGAGCCCGAGCCGCGGCGTGTTCTCACCCTGCGCAGCGAGATCGCCAAGCCCGTCTTGACCAAGCGCCTCATCGCGGCCGGTCATGCGGTGCGCCAGGTGGTCGCTTACCGCACCGTCGGCGTGCCGGTGACCGAGCGCATCGCGCGCGACGTCGCCAACGGGCGCATCAACGCGATCCTCGTGACCAGCGGTTCGGTCGCCGAGCAGGTGCGGTCGCAGTTCGAGAGCATCCCCGGTGACACGGTGATCGCGGCCATCGGGCCGCGCACCGCCAAGGACGCCCGCAAGGTCGGTCTGTCGGTCGACATCGTCTCGCGCAAGCAGACCGTCGACGATCTCATCGACGCCGTCTCGGTGCTGCCGCTCCCGCACGCCTCGGACGAGTTCCACCTGTAGTCGCCTGGCCGCGCTCCCGCCGTTCTCGCGATTGCCGTCCCGAAGGGTCGCTTCGCTGGCGTGAAGCGGCGTTTTTGGACGGCATGCGCGGTGGGCCGTGGGGATGCCGTCTTGGTTGGTCGCTTCGTTGGCGTGAAGCGGCGTTTTCGGCCGGCGTGTGTCGCGGGCGGTGGGGGTGCCGTCTCGGTTGGTCGCTTCGGCTACGGGAAGCGGCGTTCTTGGACGGCGTGTGCCGTGGGCCGTGGGGATGCTGTCTCGGTTGGTCGCTTCGGTCGGGGGAAGCGGCGTTTTTGGACGGCGTGTGCGGCGGGCTGGTGGTGTGCCGTCCCGGTTGGTCGCTTCGGTGGCGTGAAGCGGCGTTTTCGGACGGCGTGTGCGGTGGGCCGTGGGGATGCTGTCTCGGTTGGTCGCTTCGGTGGCGGGAAGCGGCGTTTTTGGACGGCGTGTGCGGTGGGCGGTGGGGGTGCCGTCTCGGTTGGTCGCTTCGGTGGCGGGAAGCGGCGTTCTTGGACGGCGTGTGCGGCGGGCCGTAGGGATGCCGTCTTGGTTGGTCGCTTCGGTCGGGGGAAGCGGCGTTTTCGGCCGGCGTTCTCCCGCTTTCGGCCGGCGTTCACCCGCTTGCGGCCGGCGTCCTCGCGATTTCGGCCGGTGGGCGCGGCCGGCGCAACGAGAAGGTGGATGTCGCACCCCCGCGATAGCCTGGAGGGGTGGCATCCTCTCCTCGCGTCGTCGTTCTCGCCGGCGGAGTCGGCGGAGCCAAATTCACCCTCGGGGTGCGCGCAGCCCTCGCCCGGATGGGCGCGCCCGAGGCGACGGTGATCGTCAACACCGGCGACGACCTCTGGCTGTCGGGGGTGCGACTGCAGCCCGACATCGACTCGGTGCTGTATGCGCTCGCCGGGCAGAACGACACCGAACGCGGCTGGGGTCGCGCCGGTGACACCGAGCGGGTGAACGCCGAGCTGCAGGCGTGGGGGGCGGGCTGGCCGTGGTTCACGCTCGGCGACCTCGATCTGGGCACCCATCTTGCGCGCACCGGCTGGTTGCGTGACGGGATGTCGGTGACCCAGGTGGTGCACAGGCTGTCGCAGCGCTGGCCGCTGGGCGTGCGGATGCTGCCGATGACCGACTCCGAGGTCGATACGCACGTCGTCACGGCCGAGGGGCGCATGCACTTTCAGGAGTGGTGGACCCGGCACCGCGCGACGATCACCCCGCTCGCTTTCGAGAATCCGGGCATCGACCAGGCCCAGCCCGCGCCGGGTGTGCGCGAGGCGATCGCCGACGCCGACATCGTGCTGGTGGCCCCATCGAACCCCGTCGTCTCGATCGGGCCGATTCTGGCGGTGCCGGGCGTGCGCGAGGCGCTGCGAGGCGCCCGACGGGTCGTCGGTGTGGCCGGGGTCATCGGCGGCAAGGTCGTGCGCGGCATGGCTGACGTGTGCCTGACGGCGATCGGGGTTGAAACGCGCTCCGACGCCGTGGCCGCCCACTACGGCGCCCGCAGCGCCGGCGGGTTGCTGGATGCCTGGGTCATGGCCGAGGAGGATGCGGGCCTCGCGCCGGCGGTCGCGGCCCGCGGCATCCATCCCGTCATCGCGCCGCTGTGGATGAGCGATGCCGATACGAGCGAGGCCGTTGCACGCGCCACACTGGATGCCGGCACCATGATGCGGGGCTCGTTCTCATAGGCTGGTGATCGGTCTGTGAGAACAAGGACGAAGGATGAGCATGGAATCGGCAGCCGACATTCTCATGGCGATCGGCGCGCAGCTGCAGCGCGCGCAGGAAGTCTCGGTCGTCGCAGAACGGCTCTCTGACGAACTCGCGCGCTTGCGCGGCGTCGGCGAGACCGACGAGGGCGAGGTGTCGGTGACGGTGGACCACAACGGTCTCATCCTCGACGTCGCGCTCAACGACGATGCCCTGGCACAGGGCGGACCGCATGCGGCGGCGCTGGTCATGCAGGCGATGCATCGCGCCATCGAAGACGTGCAGCGCAAGGGGCAGCCCCTGCGCGACGCCATCTTGCAGCCGCATCTCACCCCGCCTCTGCGTACTGACCTCGGCGACAAGCTCGACGAGCTCTACGACCGGATCGACCGGATCGATCGCCGCACTCAAGACGACAGCCAGGAGGAACGATGACCGAACTCGACGTACGGATCGCCGAACTCGAAGCCCACGCGAACAAGATCGCTCAGCTCGGCGATCGGATCGACGAAGTGTCCAAAGCGGCGCTCACGTCGATCACTCTGGATGGGGCGGCGTTCGGCCTGGCCTGCTCGTTCATCGTGCCGGTCATCGGCACGATGCAGGCAACAGCGCTGGCCGGCATGGTGGCGATGGGCCGAGCCGTGCGCAGCGAAAGCACGGCGGTCTTGTCAGCCGCCAACGCGTATCGTGCGGCAGACGACGCCCTGTCTTCGCAGATCAATGCGGCCGATGCAGTGGAGGTCTGATGAGTGATCTGGTCGTCGCGCCGAGCTACGAAGGGGTATCGGGGCAGGCACTGTTGGATGCCACGCCGGTGGCGGGCAACATCGCATCCGCTGCCGAGGACTTCGGCAGCGGAAATATCGGTTCGGGCATCATCGACGTCGCCGGCAGTGCTCTGGACGTTGTCAGCGTCATCGCGAACCCGATCGCGACCCTGGCCAGTTCTTGCGCGTCGTTCCTGATGGACCACATCGGGCCGCTGCACCGCGCCTTGGAGTCGCTGACCGGCAGTCCCGAGATGGTGCGGGCGCTGTCGGAGACCTGGGACAACCTCGCGGAAGCCCTCAACGAGATCGCCCAGGACCACCGTTCGTCGGTCATGCAGCTGCTGCCGGACTGGATCGGTGACGCAGCCAGATCGTACGGATTGACGGCGCAGCGCCTCGAACAGGTCATCGCAACGATCGGCACCGCGAGCCACGGCGTGGCGATGGGACTGCGGGTGGCCGCAACCATCGTCGAGGTCGTCTACGAGATCGTCAAGGGCATCATCGCCGACCTCGTCGGGCAGATCATCCAGGCGGTCGCCGAGGCGCTGGCCACCCTGGGATTGGGCATCCCGTTCATCGCGGGACAGATGGCATCGCGCATCGCTCAACGCGTGCCGCAGGTGATGCGGTGGGTCGAGAAGGTCGAGGCGGCCATGAAGAGGGTCAACGACGTGGTGGCCCGGCTCACGCAGTTCCACAAGCTCTTCGAAGGGCGCGTCACCGTCGTGGCCGAATCTCTCGGCGAGGTGGCCGTCGTCTCGAGGAGCTTCGATGTCAACGCTGTGAACCTCGTGGGCATCGTGCAGGCAGGAACCAGCAGCTACAAGGACAACTGGGCCGATGAGTGAGATCAGTGACGCCGAAGAACAGCTCGTGCGCATTCAGCGCATGCACGAAGCCATCCAGGCGTCCGGGGTCGTGGGGCGCTCACCCGACGGCGGCGTGCGTGTGCAGGTGTCGCCGGGCGGCCTGCTCGAAGGCCTCGAGCTCTCGCCCCGCGTGGTCGCTCTCGGGCCGACCGCCGTGTCGCGCATGATCATGGACACCCTGCGCAGCGCGCTCGTCGAACTGGAGCAGAACCTCACCGAGACGGTCGTCGATGCGCAGGCGGGCGAGGTGGGAACCCAGACCCTCGCCGAACTCCGACGCGGACTCGCGGGGCCGCTCGCCTCCCTGCGCGCCGACGACGACACCTCGTCGAGCTGAACGCCGCCGGCCGTCAGCTGGCCGGCGGCTTGCCTCCGGCCAGCGTCGAGGCGACAGTGGGGATCCCCAGATCCGCTGGGGCGGACAGCTGAATGTCGGCTCCCGAGACGTGCAACCCTCCTGAGGGCGGCGAGCTCGCGGATGCGGGAAAACGCCACACGTCCTGCGACTCGCGATTCGACAATGAGACCATCCATGCAGCCTCGGGGGCTTGCTGCCATGCGACCTTCGCGAGGCCGTAGCCCTTCCAATCGCGTGTGACGAGACGCTCGGTGAGAACGAGGGATGCCCCGTCGGGGGCGTTCACGGGCGAGACACCCGTGCCCGCGATCAGCGCGTCTGCGCGCCCCCAGCACGGTGCGGGAACCTGATCGATCAGCGCGGAGAGCAGCGTCGCGCGCGACGAGATGCCGGCCGCATCGCCGACGGGATCGCCGTAGCAGAGGATGACACCGGCGCGGATCACGATGGTGCACGAGGCGGGTGCGCCCTCAAGCACCGCGATGAAGGCGGGCGTGAGCACCTCTTCGGCGAAACCGGGGATGAAACCCTCGAACGACCACCGGGCACTCACCCCCGCGGGCCGATGCAGCGGCGGAAGGCGAACCCCGTCGTCCGAACGCACACCGTCGTCGACGATGCGCAGTTCGGGCAGCGAGGCCGGCAGCGGCATCCAGACCACGTTCACCGACGCGCGATCACCGAACGCGTTGCCACCGTTGCCTGTGCGGTAGTCATAGCCGACGAGATGCCCGCCGGTGAACGGACGACCTGAGACGGTGCCGTCCACGACCTCGCTCATGCCGATCGGCCAGATGGGGCCCCGGCCGCGGCGCAGCACGGCTTCGCAGATCTCCTGTGCGGGCGCGGGTGCGGCGTCGTGCCATTGCCACCCGCGGGAGGCGACCTCGGCGGAGGCGGCACGTCGTGCCTCGGCTGCCTTCTTGCTCTTGCGTCCGAACATCAGAGGGCTTTCGCGAGGTTCGATTCCGTCTTCTGCATCGCCTTGCCCGAAGTGTCGAGCACCTGGGAATACGAGTCGAGCTTCGCCTGCAGCGCGCCCATGTGCACGAACCAGTCTCGGCGCATTCGCCGATAGGCCTCGAACGCCTCACCGGTCCACTGCGTCTCGAGCGTGCTCAGTTCGCCATCCAGCGTCTCGAGGATGCTCTGGATGCTGTCGGCTGCAGTCTGCAACTGGCGAACCGCCTCGACAACCCGGGGAAAGTCGATCGTGATCCGGTCGCTCATCCGCGCTTCCTCCTCGTATCGGACAGTTCTTCCAGCGTAATCGCCACGGTGTCATTGTGCGATGTTGGCTGCAGCGTGCTCGTGCGGGGACCCAGTCCCAGGGTGGCAGCCGCAGCGAGCTGCTCGACCGTGTCGACGTCGCGGCGCAGTGAGGCGGCGGCATCCAGCGCCGTGCAGCCCAGCGCGATGTGCCGGGCGAGCGAGTCGGCGCCGAACGCCGACGCCCACGCCATGCCTGCGCGCGCGGTGACCAGAGTCGAGCCGGTGCCCTCGGCATCGGGCACCACGGCGCGGTCGAGGGAAGCCGCATCCCGCAGCGCCGCGGCCAGATCTGTCGAGCGCAGCGCGGGCAGATCGCCCAGCATGGCCGCGCGGTGGCCCGAGCGTGCGGCATCCACCCCGCGTGCGATGGCGGCGTTGAGCCCTGCCGGTTCGCCCTCGCCGACCACGCTCGCCCCGAGCTCGCGTGCGGCGGCGGCGACCTCGGCATCGGCCGTCACCACGACGACAGGGCACACGCGCCGCGCGGCCTCGATCGTGTCGAGCGCTATGGCGCGGGCCAGCGCAGCGCGATCGCCGGATCCGACCAGCCGCGACTTGCCGAGTGCGGTGGGTTTGACCGGGATGACGACCGTCCACCCGTGTAACAACTCAGTCTGAGAAAATCGCGGTTCGGCGGAATCCGCGGGATTCCGCGGGCCAGACGCGCCAGACGCGTCGCGCAGACTGAGTTGTTGCACGCCCTGTCCGCGAGCCGGTTCGCTCACGCGCCGTATTTCGCGCGCAGCCGCGGCAGGATCTCGGCGCCGTACATGCGCAGGAACTCCGCTTGATCGAATCCGGGGTCGTGGAAGACCAAGTGGCGGAACCCGAGGTCGATGTACTTGCTGATCTGCGCGACGTGCTCGTCGGGGTCGGTCGAGACGATGAACCGGGATGCCACACGCTCGATCGGCAGCTCGGCCGCACGCCGCTGCATCTCGATAGGGTCGTGCACGTCGCGCTTCTCTTCGGGGGTCAGCGCCAGCGGCGCCCAGAACCGGGTCTTCTCCAGTGCCGTCTGCCGGTCGGGGTGGTATGAGACCTTCACCTCCATGAGCGTGTCGACCTCGCCCGCGGCCCGCCCGGCCTTGCCCAGGCCCTCGTCAAGCGCCGGCAGCAGCGTGTCGGTGTACAGGGCCGGGTCTTTGCCGCTGGTGGTGATGTAGCCGTCGGCGATGCGGCCGGCCAGCCGCGTCGCCGCAGGCCCCGACGCACCGATGTAGATCGGCACCTCGTGCTCGGGACGGTCGTAGATCGTGGCATCCTGCACGTGCCAGAACTTTCCGTCGTAGGTCACGCGCTCGCCGCGCCACAGCTCGCGGATGAGCGCTATCGACTCCTTCAGTCGCTGGAAGCGCTCGGGCGAGTCGGGCCAGTCCAAACCCAGCGTCACCTCGTTGAGGGCTTCGCCGGTGCCCACGCCCAGGATCACCCGCTCGGGGAACATCACCCCGAGCGTCGCGAAGGCCTGCGCTATCACCGCGGGGTGGTAGCGGAACGTCGGGGTGAGCACCGAGGTCCCGATCAGAACCCGCTGCGTCTGCGCGCCCAGTGCGCCCAGCCACGGCAGCGCCGCCGGCGCGTGCCCGCCCTCGTGCATCCACGGCTGAAAGTGGTCGGAGAGAAAGACGGAGTCGAACCCCATCTCTTCGGCGAGCACGCCGAACCGCAGCAGCTCGTTCGGTCCGAACTGCTCGCTCGAGGCCTTGTAACCGAACCGCAGCGTCATCGTGCACCTCTTTCGATCGTGACGGGCAGAAACTCGCCGCCGTCGGTGTCAAGCTTCGCGCGGAACGCGTCGACCGTGCCCGGCCAGAGCAGGGTGAGCCGGCCCGACCGCTCGTCGACGTACCAGTTGCGGCATCCCCCGGCGATCCAGGGGGTGGATGCCGCTGCCGCGTCGATCTCGGCGCTGTAGGCGGCCTCGGCCGCGGGGTCGACCCGGCGCACTCCGGCGTGGCGCGCGAGCGTGCGCGCGGCGTAGGCCGCCTGCGCCTCGATCATGAGCACCGACGAGTTGTGGCCGAGCGAGGCATTGGGTCCATCGAGCACGAACATATTCGGGAACCCGGCCACGACGGTCGAGCCGAAAGAGGTCATCCCTCGTGACCAGTGATCGGCGAGGGTGCCGGTCTCGCCGCGCACGAGCTGTGCGTACGGCTGTTCGGTCGACTCGAATCCGGTGGCCAGCACGACGGCGTCGGCCTCATGCCGGGCGCCGCCGGCGGCCACGAGCGTCGATGCGTGCACGGCGGCGAGGGCACTGGCCTCGAGCCGCACGGCGCCCGATGCCAGGGCCGGGTAGAAGGCGTCGGAGAGCAGCACCCGCTTGCAGCCGAACGCGTAGTCGGGCGTGAGTGCCCGGCGCAGCGCACGGTCGGGCACCTGTGCGGCGAGGTGATCGAGGGCTGCGGCACGAGCCGCGGATGCGGCATCCCGATCCCCCGAACGTGACGCGAACCGCGCCTCGCCCTCGAGGTACAGCTCGTCGCGCAGCCGCGCCAACAGGGCGGGATCGGTCGCGAAGGCGGCCCGCTCGGCGGGCGAATACGGCCGGTCGTCGCGCGGCACTATCCACGCCGGGGTGCGCTGGAACAGGGTCACCTCGGCGACCTTCGCCAGCTCGGGGACGAGCTGCACCGCCGTCGCACCGGTGCCGATGACGGCCACGCGCGCACCGCGCAGATCGGCGTCGTGGTCCCACCGCGCCGAGTGGAAGATGGGGCCGGGGAACGATTCGAGGCCGGGCACCTCGGGGATCTTCGGCTCGGTGAGTCGCCCGCAGGCCAGCAGAAGAGTGGATGCCGCCAGCACGCCGGGGTGCGACCCGCCGGTGCGCACTCGCCAGGTGCCGTCCTCCCAGGCGGCATCGAGCATCGGCGTGTTCAGCAGGGGGGCGATGCGTTCGACGGCGGCCACGTTCTCGAGGTAGGTGCGAATCTCGTCGCCGCGCGCGAACACACCCGACCAGTCGGGGTGGGGATGATTCGCGAACTCGTACAGGTGGCTGGGCACATCGCACGCCACGCCCGGGTAGGTGTTGTCGCGCCACGTGCCGCCGACCGAGGCCGCACGCTCGATCACGACGACATCGTCGATGCCCGCCTCGCGCAGCGCCATGGCCGCGGCAAGTCCCGCGAATCCCGCACCGACGATGACGACGTCAGCGCGTTCCGGCAGCGGTGTCGACTCGCTGCGCTCGCTCAACGACCCGCCTCCGTGTAGTCGGTCGCCCGCTGCCGCAACGGCCGGAACAGGTGCGCGGCCAGGGCCGCCGCATCGGTCAACGGCAACTCGTGCCCGTGCTCGATGCCGGCCTGGGGGCGCACTCGCCCGTCGAGCAGTGTGCCGCCCAGGTCGTCGCCTCCCGACTGCAGCAGAGCCGCGACGGTGGCGCGGTCCATGCGGGTCCAGGGGATCTGAATGTGCCGGATGCTGCCGTTCAGCATCAAGCGTGAGGCGGCGACCATGGCGCGGTGCTCGTCGAGGGGCGAACGGCCCGTGACCAGTGGCACGTCACCGCCGGGAAGCGGGATCGGGACGAACTCGGTGAACCCGCCGGTCTCGTCTTGGATCGCGCGCAGCGTGCGCAGGTGCGCGATGCGCTCGGCGGCGGTCTCGACGTGCCCGTAGAACAGCACGCTCGTCGAGCGCAGGCCGGCGCGGTGTGCCGCGGTGATGCCCTGGATCCACCGGTCGATGTCCAGGTCGCCGGGCGCGACCAGGGTACGGACCCGCTCGGAGAGCACCTTGACACCGGTGCCGGGAACCGTGCCCACACCGGCCTCGCGCAGCGCATGCAGGGCGTCGTGGAGGGTCAGTGCGGAGCGCTCGGCGAAGTCCCACACGTCCTGCGGACGATACGCGTGCAGGTGCAGCCCGGGCGCTGCGGCCTTCGCGGCACGCACGACATCGAGGTACACGGCCGGGTCTGCGGCATCCGGCACCCGCCCCTGGATGCACAGCTCGGTCGCCCCGAGGTTCTGCGCGTCGGCGGCGATGGCGGCGACGTCGTCGAGCGTGAACGTCGCCGGATCGGCGACGCGCATCGCGCGGAACCCGGTCGTGGTCAGGTTGCGGTTGACCACGATGCTGACGGCCTCGCCGACGGTGTAGCGGCGCACATCGTCGGCGGCCTGGGCAAGAGCGTCGAGGTCGGCGCCGGTCGCGAGCAGCAGGTGCTCCCAGTCTCCGTCGTCGAGGGAGAGCGGGTCAGAGGCAGCCCGGTCGTTGAGCGAGCGGAGCGAGTCGACACGCCCGCCGACGGCCGACCGCCGTTCAGAACTCAGCCGATCGGCGCCGATCCGTTCGGAAACGGGCCCCGTTGTGCTGGTTTCGCGCGAATCGGCTGAGTTTTGAACGCGGCGCCGGGCGGCCGCCATCTCTGAAGGGGCGAAACCGGCGCGCGCCAACCCTGTCTGCGGGTCGGCCAGAGCGGCGACCGGCTCGCGCAGGGCCGGATCGATCCAGGTCGCGGCATCCCGCACATACTCGGGATGCGCGGTGAGCCGCTCACGAAGCGTGAATCCCGCCGCCGCGGTGTGCGCGGCGAGCTGGTCGATCTGCGGCCACGGGCGCTCGGGGTTCACGTGGTCGGCGGTCAGCGGCGAGACGCCGCCCCAGTCGTCGACGCCCGCCCGCACGAGCAGCTCGAGTTCGGCGGAGTCGGTCAGGTTCGGGGGAACCTGAATGCGCATGCGCGGCCCCATCACCACCCGGGCGACGGCGATGGTGGCCAGGTACTCGTGCAGTTCGGCATCGGGAGCGTCGCGCATCGCCGTGCCCGGCTTCGCGCGGAAGTTCTGCACGATGACCTCTTGCACGTGTCCGTGCCGCTCGTGCGCATCGCGGAGGGCGATCAGCGATTCGGCTCTATCGTGCAGGCTCTCGCCGATGCCCACGAGGATGCCGGTGGTGAACGGCACACGAGCGGCGCCGGCATCGTCGATGACCCGCAGTCGCAGGGCAGGGTCTTTGTCGGGGGAGCCGTAGTGCACCTGTCCGGGCTCTTCGTACAGCCGCCGCGACGTCGTCTCTAGCATCATCCCCATCGATGGGGCCACCGGCCGCAGGGCGTCGAGCTCGGCGCGGCTCATGACCCCGGGGTTCGCGTGCGCGAGCATGCCGGTCTCGGCGGTGATCAGCCGTGCCATGACGGCGACGTAGTCGAGCGTCGAGGAGTAGCCATGCTCGTCGAGCCAGGTGCGGGCGGCCGGCCAGCGGTCTTCGGGTCGGTCGCCGAGGGTCAGCAGCGCCTCTTTGCAGCCGAGCGCCTGGGCGTGCCGGGCGACGGTGAGCACCTGCTCGGCCGACATGTACATCGGCTTGTGCAGCTTGGCGAGCTGGCCCGGTGTGTCCACGAACACGCAGTAGTGGCAGCGGTCACGGCACAGCGTGGTCAAGGGCAGGAACGCCTTGCGCGAATACGTGATCACGCCGGGGCGGCCCGCCTGCGCCAGCCCTTCGTCGCGCAGGGATGCCGCGACCTCGAGCAGTCGCTCGAAGTCGGCGCCGTCGGCGCGCAACAGGGCTTCGGCCTCGTCGAGGTCGATGCGGGCGCCGGAGGCGGCGGCATCGAGCACCCGGGCGGGCGTCGGTGCGGCGCAGGTGGCGGTGTCGATCGACGTCACCATCCCAGTCTGTCACCGGTGCGGGTGCCAGGGATGCGCCGCCGCCGTATGGCCCGCCGAGGATTGTTGTCGCACTGTGAGCAAATCAACCGCACAGCGAACAGCAACGCTGGCACACTGGAAGTCATGGTGACGCTCATGCTCGACCAGACACAGCTCGAGGTCGTGCTGTCGGTCACCGAGCACGCGCTGAGCCTGCGCAAGCAGAACGTGACGATGGAGCGCTCGCAGATCGTCAAGGTTCAGCTCACCGATGATGCCTGGACCTGGCTGCGGGGCGTGCCCGACCCCGGCGTCTTCGTGCCCTCGGCTTTCGCGATGGGCACCTGGAAGTCGGCCGGTGGCAAGGATTTCGCCATCATCCGCCGCCGTCGCCCGAGCGTGGTCATCGACCTTGAGGGGCACGACGAGTTTCAGCGCGTGATCGTGACTACGCGGCACGGCCTCGCGCTGGTGAAGGCGCTGCGCATGGACACCGGCGAGGAGTTCGCCGACGTCGTCGACATCGCTGCCGCCCCGGCGAAGAAGAAGCCCCGCTCGGCGAAGCCGCGCCCCGCCACAGTCTGAGCGTGAGCGGGTGCCGCGGCATCCCGTTCAATCGACGTCGCGGCGCCAGCTGGTGAGGTGGCCGAGCACGAGGAGCACGACGGCGTAGGCGAGCAGCACGACCCCGCCGACCCACCAATCCAGCTGATCGGCACCGGAGGACCCCGGGGTGGTCGCCGTGTAGATGCTCGTGCCCACCAGCGCGTCGCTGGCCGCACCCGGCAGAAAGCGCAGCACGGAATCGAGGCCGTCGACGAACATACCGGCCACGCGCGCTATCGGCTCGACGAACTGTGTGAAGGCGAGGACTATCACCACGGCGGCGACCTGATTGCGCACCAATGTACCCACGCCGATGCCCACCAGCACCCACAGCGCGAACGCTATGACGATGCGGCCGAGCATGGCCCAGGTGTCAGAGTCGTCGAGGGCGGTGGGCTGCCCGAACCCGGCGAGGAACCCCGCCGAGGGACCCACGGCGGCGATCAGCGCCAGCACCGCGTACACCACGCCGATACCGACCCCGACGATCGTCTTCGACCACAGCACGAGGCCGCGCCGCGGCGTGGCCAGGAACGTCGGTGTGAGGGTGTGGTGTCGGAACTCGGCGGTGACCATCAGCGTGCCGATCAACAGCGGGAACACGTACCCGATCGAGGCGGCGATGCTGTAGAGCAGAGGCGCCGCGTCACCGACCGGCATCGGCGCGTTCTGCCGACCCGGCAGCTCTCCGGCCGCCGAGGCGCTGAAGACGAAGCCGAGCCCGGCGGCGGTCAAGCCGACGTACGCGACGAGCACGATCGCGAGGATCCACCACATCGCCGTGGTCAACAGCTTCGTGGTCTCGGAGCGAGTGGAGGCGGAAAGACTCATCGCTGGTCGCCTCCGTCCGGGGTCTCGGTGGCGTCGGGTTCGGTGGCGGTGGGTTCTGCGGCGTCGGGTGGCTCGGCAGCCTCGCCGGGCGCCGCGTCGCCGGGCGCCGGGGCCTCGGGCGCGGCCGTGTCATCGAACGCATGGAAGAACGCGTCGGCCTCGAGGTCGGCCTGCGTTCTCTCTTCATGCCGCCAATCGTCGGGCGGAAGCTCATCGGGTTCGCCGGCGATGACCTCGTTCTGATCGGCTGACGGCTCGGTCGCCGGTGGTGTACCGGTCTCGGTGTCGGTATCGAGTGCCGGCTCGGGTGCTGGCTCGGCCAGGGGCTCGGGAACCGGCTCGGCCACGGGTTCGGCTTGAACCTCGGGCTCGGATTCTGCCTCCGGTGGGATCACATCGATCACGCCGGTCGCAGCGACGGCGAAGGCCGCTGTCGAGCCTGTGGGCGGTGCATCGGTTGCTGGCTCCGCCGCGGCGGTCGGCTCGGCCTCCGGCTCGGGCGCGGACGTCGCCTCCGGCTCCGGCTTGGGCGTCGCCTCCGGCTCGGCCGCCGCCGCCTCCACCTCCGGCGCGGGCGCGGCCACGTCCTGCACAGCGGGCGGCTCGGCGGCGGCATCCGCCACGGCTTCTGTCGTCCCCGACGGGTGCACGCGCAGGCCGTTGACCAGCTCGAAGAAGACCTCTTCGAGGGCGGGCCCCCGGCGCTGCAGCAGAGACAGCGCGACACCGGCATCGGCGGCGACCTTGCCGATCGCGGCGACGTCGGGATCGCGCACGGTGAGCCCCGAGCGCAGCACCTCGTACGGCACCCCGGCGGTCTCGAGCGCGGCGGTGAGCGCGGCACGGTCGGGGGCGTCGACGATCGTCGCGTACTCGTCGGGATTCGTGAGATCTTCGATCCCGCCTTGGAACACCAGCCGTCCGTTCGAGATGATCAGCAGCCGATCCACGGTCTGCTGCACTTCGGCGAGAAGGTGCGACGACATCAGGATCGTGCGGCCCTGTCGGGCGAGCTCTTGCAGCAGGCCGCGCATCCAGGTGATGCCCTCGGGGTCGAGCCCGTTCGCGGGCTCGTCGAGCACGAGCACGCCGGGGTCGCCGAGCAGCGCGGCGGCCAGCCCCAGACGCTGGCGCATGCCCAGGGAGTATCCGCCCACGCGGCGCCCGGCGACGTCGGCGAGTCCCACGGTGCCCAGCGCCTGATCGACCCGCGCGGCGGGCAGCCCCGATGCCTGGGCGAGCACCCGAAGATGATGGGCGGCCGTGCGGCCGGGATGGAAGCTGGATGCCTCGAGCACGGCGCCGACCGTCTGCATGGGATGCGACAGCTTGGCGTACGGAACGCCGCCGATCGTCGCCTGACCCGATGTGGGTCGCACCAGACCCAGCAGCATGCGCAGCGTCGTGGTCTTGCCGGCTCCATTGGGGCCGAGGAAGGCGGTGACCGCCCCCGGTTCGACCTGCGCGGTCAGGCTGTCGACGGCCAGCACCGACCCGAAGCGTTTGGACAGTCCTGCGAACTCGAGCACCTGACCTTCGGGCATGCCGAACCTCTCGTCGTCGCGGGCAATCGTCCTCCCTATCTTGGCGGAAAGTCGCGCGCGTGTCCTCCCCCTCCTTCCACACGCGGGTCGGGGCTCACATCGATGGCTATGCTCGCTACAGATCAGCGCGGCTGCAGATCAGCGCGGCAAGGAGAGTACATGGTCGACGACGAATTGTCCTCTGCTCCTCGTGCCTACGCCGACCGGCACCTGTCAGCGGGCGTGAAGCCTCTGCTGGTGCTGTCGAAGATCCGCGAGATCCTCGACACCTTCACGCTGGCGCGACCGATGCTCACTCTCGGCGAGATCCGTGCGCGCACCGGCATCCCGGCCTCGACGGTGCAGCGTCTTGTCTCCAATCTGGTCGCGGCCGGGTTTCTCGACCGCGACGACGACCGCTACGGCATCGGCCTGGACTTCGCCTACTGGGCCTCGGCGGCCACGCAGCGGCTTTCGCTGGTCGACGTCGTCACTCCGGTGCTCAAGCGGCTGCGCGATGAGACCGGCGAGACGGCCTCGATGTTCCAGGCCGAGCGGCTGTTCCGCGTGTGCGTGGCGATGGCCGAGACCCGGCACGCCATCCGTCGCGAACTGCACATCGGCAAGATCCTGCCGCTGCATGCAGGGTCGTCGGGCAGGGTGCTCATGGCGTGGGACGACGACCTTGCCGCGCGCGCCTTGGCCGAGCCCTTGGAGCGCCTCACCGATGCCACCATCACCGACCCGGCAGTATTGCGCGAGGAACTGCAGCGCATTCGCGCGCAGGGGTTCGCCGTCACCCGCGATGAACAAGACGATGGGGCGATCGGCATCTCGGCACCGGTGTTCGGTTCGTCAGACGTCGTGATCGGGGCGGTGAGTCTGAGCGGACCGACCTCGCGCATCTCTGACGATCAGTGCGCGGCGTGGGCCGACCTTGTCGTCGCGGCGGCCGATCAGGCCACGCGGCTGCTGGGCGGGCGCTTCACCGCGCCGCAATGACGGATGCGCCGGCCCGGCCGGTGACGGACGACACCCGGGCCCGACCCGGGTAACCTGGCGGACGTGCCCGAGTCGTTCCCTGCCCAAACCAGCGCCGAAGCCGCCGCCGAACCCACCGTCCTCGCTCGCATCGAGGGCGTGGTCGGGCGGCTCACCCTCAACCGCCCCCGTGCCATCAACGCTCTCGACTTGCAGATGACCGGGCTGCTCGACGATGCGCTCGACGCGTGGGAGCATGACGATGCGGTACAGGTCGTCGTGCTCGATGGTGCCGGCGAACGCGGCCTGTGCGCGGGCGGCGACGTGCGCAGCCTCTACGACCGGATAGTGGCGGGGCATCCCGACGAGACGGCGGTGTTCTTCCGGGCCGAGTATGCGCTCAACGCCCGCCTGGCCGAATATCCCAAGCCGATCGTGGCGCTGGCCGACGGCATCACGATGGGCGGCGGCATCGGGCTGGCCTCGCACGCGGCGATTCGCGTGGTGACCGAGCGGTCGAAGCTGGCCATGCCCGAGACCCGCATCGGATTCACCCCCGACGTCGGCGGCACCTGGCTGCTCGCCCACGCCCCCGGCCACCTCGGTGAGTATCTCGGAGTGACCGGGACGACGATGGATGCCGCTGACGCGGTCTTCTGCGGCTTCGCCGACCACCTCGTGCCCTCTGACCGACTCGACGCGCTGCGCGCGGCGCTGGCAGCGGGGGGCGACCCCGAAGCCACCGTGCGCGGCTTCGCCCAGGCGCCGGGCGCGTCGACGGTGGAGGCAGCACGCGCCTGGGTCGACGAGACGTTCTCGGCCGACACTCTCGCCGAGGTCGAGGAACGACTGCGCGCGCACACCGATCCGGCGGCATCCCGGGCTCTGCAGACCATGGGGCAGCTGGCCCCGACCGGTATGGCCGTGACGTTCGAGGCCGTCCGCCGCGCCCGCGCCCTGCCCGACCTGCGCGCTGCCCTCGCCCAGGAATACGGGCTGGTCATGTGGTTCGGGCGCACCCAGCCCGACCTTGTCGAGGGGATCCGTGCGCAGCTGGTCGACAAGGACCGCGACCCGCACTGGAGCCCGGCGTCGCTGGATGACGTGGACCCGGCCACCATCACCGGGGCGTTTTCCGACGAGCCGGCCGTACCGCTCTGGGACTGACGTGTTCGACAGCCCCCTTTCGGCCTCGGCATACGAGGTGCTCGGCGTCGATCCCGCCGTCGACGACGACGCCCTGCGCAAGGCGTACCGGCTGAAGCTGCGCCAGACGCATCCCGACACCGGGGGAGATGCCGCGCTGTTCATCCAGGTGCAGCGCGCCTGGGAGCTCGTGGGCACGACGGACGCCCGCGCCGCATACGATCGCGGACACGGCTTCGGCAGCGCCCCGGCACCGCAGTGGAGCGGATGGCGCGCCCCGGCCGCGCGCACCGACACCCGCCCGCGTGCCCGCTCGAGCGGGCAGCCCGGAGGACGCCGGCGCGAGCAGTACCTGACGCTGATCCGGGAGTGGGCCGGGCGCGGGGTCGGGCTGCCCGATCCATACGACCCGGCGCTCGTGCGCTCGGCGCCCGTGGAAATCCGGCGACTGCTCGCCGACGCGCTCGCCGAAGAGGCCACGGCCCGTATCGTCGCTGATCTCGGGATGGGCTACACCGTCTGGCACGATGTGGCCGCCGGCCGGCATCCCGATGAGAAGGTCGACCACATCGTGCTGGCACCCAGCGGGCTGTACGGCATCCTCTCCGAAGACCTCGGTGGTCCGGTGCAGGTTCGGCGGGGCGAGTTGGTGGGGGATGCCGTGGCCGGCACGCCGATCGCCGATCTGATCGCGGGCATCCGCACGATAGCCCGCGACGCGCGCGTGCGCTTCGGCGGGGGCATCGTGGTGCTGCCCGACGATGATCTGGTGCAGCCCGTCGAAAACCTCGGAAAGGTGCGCGGTGTGCGCACCGCGCTGGTGGCGCGCAGCTCGCTGGCCAATGTGCTGCGCCAGGGCATTCCCGGCGCGCACGAGATCGGCGGTAACGAGATCTTCGATGTGCGCACCCGACTGAACCAGACGCTGCGTTTCGCGTAGCGTCCAAGAGGCGCGCACGCGCACCCAAGTCGCTACTGTGGGCGAGTGGACCCCATCATCGCCACGTTCGTCATCCTCGGCCTCGCGGTCGTCGCCTTCGTGACCGGAAAGATCCCGCTCCCGGTGGTAGCGGTCGGCGTCGCCCTGGCGCTCTGGGCGACCGGGGTGCTCACTCTTCCCGAGGCGCTGTCGGGCTTCGGCGACCCGACGGTGGTGTTCATCGCGACCCTCTTCATCGTCAGCGAATCTCTGGATGCGACCGGGGTCACCGCCTGGGTGGGACAGCGGGTGATCAGCCGCGTCGGATCGGGGCGCGGCATCCTGCTGGTCGTGGTCATGCTGATCGCCGCCATCATGTCGGCGTTCATCAGCATCAACGGCGCGGTCGCGGCCCTGTTGCCGGTCGTCGTGGTCGTCGCCGTGCGCGCGGGACTGGTGCCCTCTCGATTGTTGATCCCCCTGGCCTTCGCCGCCAGCGCCGGGTCACTGCTGACTCTGACCGGCACGCCGGTGAACGTCGTCGTCTCGCAGGCGGCGGCCGCCGCCGGGGGCAGGCCGTTCGGATTCTTCGAGTTCGCGTTGGCGGGGGTGCCGCTCGTGGTGCTCACCGTCGTGTTCGTGGCGCTGTTCGGCGATCGGCTGCTGCCCTCGCGCGACCCCGAGCATCTTGATGTCGCCGACAACAGCCGCACCGCGCAGCGGCTTCGCGAGAGCTATGCGGTCTCGGCCGACACGAATCAGCTCTTCAGCGCCCGCGACGGCGCCGTCGAGGTCATGATCGCCCCGCGCTCGCACTACATCGGCCGCACCGTGTACGCCGGAATGACCACGCGGGACGAGAATCTCGTGATCCTCGGGGTGCGACGCGGCGACGGCGACGCCGATGTCACCGGCGTGCACGGCGGCGAACTCACCCTGCGCGCCGGCGATGCTGTGCTCGTGCAAGGACCCTGGGCGGCGCTGGAGCGCTATGTCGGCTCGTCCGATGTGATAGCGGTGACCCCGCCGCAGACCCTGCAGCGTGCCGTTCCGCTGGGCCGCGGTGCGAAGCGCTCGCTGGTGATCCTCGCCCTCATGGTGGTGCTGCTGGCGACCGGGTTCGTGCCGCCGGCCGTGGTGGGCCTGCTGGCCACCGGTGCGCTGCTGCTGAGCCGCGTGCTGACGCTGCCGCAGGTGTACCGCTCGATCTCGTGGACCACGGTGATCCTCATCGCCGGGATGTTCCCGCTGTCGCAGGCGTTCGTCTCCACCGGCGCGGCCGACGTTGTCGCCCACGGGGTGCTGTCGCTGACCGGTGGGGCCTCACCGGTGCTGGCCCTGCTCACCCTGTGTGTGGTCACTCTGGTGCTCGGGCAGTTCATCTCGAACCTGGCCACCGTACTGGTGGTGGCACCCATCGCCGTGTCTGTCTCGCAGACGTTGGGCGTGAGCATCCAGCCCTTCATGATGGCGCTGACGGTGGTCGGTGCGGCGGCCTTTCTCACACCGATAGCAACACCGGTGAACCTCATGGTGATGCAGCCCGGCGGCTACCGCTTCGGCGACTACTGGCGGCTCGGGCTGCCGCTCTCGCTGATCTTCTTGGCCGTGGCGGTGTTGTACGTGCCGCTCATCTGGCGCTTCTGAGCGCGGCCGCTGGGCGACACGGGCTCAGCCGATTCCGAGCAGGTCGAGCGGATGGGTGAGCCGCCACCAGAAACCGGGGCCTTCGAGATCTGCCGACAGCGTGGCATCCACCGTCGTCGTGTTCACCGGCCCCGCCGCGCTCAGCGTGCCGGCCTTCGCACCCGCCGACCAGTCGCCCAGCTTCAGGGTGCTCGACACCTTCGCCGACGCGCCGTTCCAGAGCACGACATCGGCCTGCGCCGCCGTCACGATCGGCACCGTCTCGCCCCATCGGGTGTGCACGGTGCCGACGGTCGTGCCCGCGGGCACCGATGGCGAGGCCTTCAGCTGTGCCTCGACCTGGGCGAGAACGTCGCGCGACACCGACCACCGTGTCTTCGAATCAGGCTGGTTGAGCACGCTGGCGACCACTCGCACCGTCGTGTCGCCGATTGTGACGTTCTTCACCGAGAGCAGGTCGTACCCGTCGAGCGTGCCGGTCTTCAGGCCGACCACGCCGGCGTCTGAGAGCAGCTCGTTGGTGTTGGCCACCTCGCCGGCCCCGGGCAGCGTGATCTTCTTCTGTTTCACGATGCCGGCGATCGTCGAATCGGCCATCGCCAGCTCGGCGACGTCGATGAGGGCGGCGGGCGTGGCGGTGTTGCCGTGGTCGAAGCCGGTCGGGTCGGTGATGGTGATCCCGCTGATGCCGCGCGCATCGAGCCACGCGTTGGCGGCCGTCGCGAACGTCCAGTCCGACGACCACCAATTCGACGCCAGCCGTGCCGCGTAGTTGCTGGCCGAGCCGACCAGCATGCCCTCGAGCATCTGGTACTCGGTCAGCGACCCGCCCGCCGGCACATCCAGGGCCGACTCGTTGTTGCGCAGGTAGTTCCAGTATTCGAGGGTGTCGGCGTAGGTGAAGCGGAACTCTTCGCCCTGATCCTTCTTCGTGACGGGACTCTTCTCGAGCACCATCAGCGCCGTCACGACCTTGGTGATGCTCGCTATCGAACTCTGGTCTGAGGTCGAGGCCACGGCATCGCCGAGCCCTTCGACGCCGACACCGGCCGCGCCCTTCTTCGGCCAGGTGAGGGATGCCGCTTGTGCCGTCACCGGCTGCACGGTGGCAGAGACGACCTGCGGTGCGACGGCGGTGAGGGGCCAGACCGCCATTGTCGTGCAGTACGCCGCGATCACCAGCACGACCAGTGCCCACGGAACGATAAGGCCCGGGCGCAGAGGCGAGCGTCGGGGCCGTTCGGCCAGCAGATAGGCCACGGCCGGATTCGCCGTCGACGACACGTCGAACGACACCGTGCGTGCCGGGGCCGTCAGCGACGTGGCATCCCACCAGCCCAGCGCCCGCGCCGGGCTGGTTGTCGACGACTCCGCAGCCGGTTCGTCGAGCGGGGAGTCGGTGGTCGCCACCCGTCCACGTTACCGGAGACGCGGCTATACTGACGGGCACAACCACGGGAGTCCGGTGTGCCGGGCTGAGAGGAAGCACCACAGCTTCGACCGTCGAACCTGATCTGGGTCATGCCAGCGCAGGAAGGGAGCATCAATGCACACGTCTACGTCCGCACCGCCGCAGGCCGCGGCATCCACCCGCCGTCTGAACTGGCGTGTCGTCGACATCGTCGTGGGCGCCGTGCTGGGCGTCGCGATAGGTCTGGTGTTCTGGGCCTGGAACACCATCGGGTACGCCTGGTTCGAGGCGGCTGACGCGCTCACCCCGGGCTTCGGTGGCATCGCCGTGGGCATCTGGCTGCTCGGTGGCGTGGTGGGCGGCCTCGTGATCCGCAAGCCGGGTGCGGCGCTGCTGGTCGAGGTGGTGGCCGCGATCGTCTCGATGCTGATCGGCAACGTCTGGGGCGTCTCGACGGTGCTCGAGGGCATTGCGCAGGGGCTGGGGGCCGAGCTGGTCTTTCTGCTGTTCTTCTACCGCCGGTTCACCCTGCCCGTCGCGATGCTCTCGGGCGTCGTGGCAGGTCTGGGCTCCTGGGTCTTCGAGCTGTTCTACGGCAGCTCGCCGAACTTCCTGAAGACGCTTGAGTTCAACCTCATCTACCTCGGTGCCATCGTCGTGTCGGGGGCGCTGCTTGCCGGTCTGGTCGGTTGGCTGCTGGTGCGGGCGCTGGCCGCGACCGGTGCACTCAGCCGGTTCGCGGCGGGGCGGGAAACACGCGAAGAGGTCTGAGATGACCCGTCCGGCGCGCATCGAGGCGGCGGGCTGGGGCTGGCGCTACGCCGGCCGCAAGGCCCCCGCCGTTCGTGACGTCACATTCACTATCGAACCCGGTGAGCGGGTGCTGCTGCTGGGCGCTTCGGGCGCGGGCAAGTCGACGCTGCTGGCCGGCATCGCCGGGCTGCTCGGCGGCGCCGACGAAGGTGAACTGAGTGGTCGGCTCACCGTCGACGGCGAGGCGCCCGAGGCGCAGCGGGGCCGCGTGGGACTCGTGCTCCAGGATCCGGATGCCGGGGTCGTGCTCTCGCGGGTGGGCGACGATGTCGCGTTCGGGTGCGAGAACCTCGGCATGCCCCCCGCCGAGATCCCGGCACGCATCGCCGAGGCGCTCGATGACGTCGGCCTCGATGTGCCGTGGGATCGCTCGACCGCCCAGCTGTCGGGCGGCCAGAAGCAGCGCCTGGCGATTGCCGGCGTGCTGGCGATGCGTCCCGGAGTCGTACTGCTGGACGAGCCGACGGCCAACCTCGACCCCACCGGCGTGCGCGAAGTGCGCACGGCGATCGAACGCGCCGTGGCGGCGACCGGTTCGACACTGATCGTCATCGAGCACCGCACCGAGGTGTGGGCCGATCTGATGACACGGGTGATAGTGCTCGATGCCGAGGGCGGGCTGCTGGCCGACGGTGCACCCGACGCCGTGTTCGCCAGCGCCGGCATGGCGCTGGCGGCCGCGGGCGTATGGGTGCCCGGACAGGCCATCGCTCTGCCGGCGCTTGCACGAGGGGCGGATGCTGCGCCCGTGCTGGCAGCTCGGGAGCTGGCGGTGTCGCGCGATGGGCGAGTCGCGGTGCGCCGGGGGCTGTCGTTCGACGTGCCCGCCGGGGCGGCCACGGTCATCACGGGGCCCAACGGAATCGGCAAGTCGACGCTCGCACTCTCGCTGGCCGGGTTGTTGCCCGAGTTTTCGGGGGAGGTCGTCTCGGCGCCGGAGCTTGCGGGGCGGCGAGGGCGGCGGCCGTCGACCTGGCGCTCCCGCGAACTGCTCACGCGCATCGGCACGGTGTTTCAGGAGCCCGAGCACCAGTTTCTTGCACAGACCGTGCGGGACGAGCTTGCAGTCGGTCCCCGCGCGCTGCGCCACGCTGACGCGGCCGTGTCGCGGGTGGTCGACGAACTGCTCGAACGCCTCGGGCTGGCTCGGCTGGCCCGCGCGAATCCGTTCACGCTCTCGGGCGGGCAGAAGCGGCGGCTCTCGGTGGCCACCGTGCTGGCCACCGGTCCCCGCGTCGTGGTGCTCGACGAGCCGACGTTCGGACAGGACCGGGTGGGGTGGATCTCACTCGTGCACTTGCTGCAAGAAGAGATCGGCCGCGGCACGGCGGTGGTCACGGTGACCCACGATGAGGGCGTGGTGCGACATCTCGGCGGGCGGCACCTCGAGCTGGTCGCCGATGCATCGGCCGAGGGGGTGGCGGCGTGAGCGCCGTGACCGAGAGCGCGCGGGCAGCGGCATCCACGTCTGTCCCGCCCCCACCGGCGGCATGGCTGGATGGCGTGAACCCCGCGACGAAGATCGTGCTGGCCCTGGTGCTGTCGATTCCGCTGTTGGCATCGATCGACGCCGTCAGCGCCCTGGTGGCCGTGATGCTGCAGCTGCTGTGCGTGCCGCTGACCGGGCTGCGGCTGCGCGTGGTGCTGCGGCGGTTGCTGCCGATTCTGCTGGTGGCGCCGATCGCCGGCGTGAGCATGCTGCTGTACGCCGACCCGGGCGGGCAGATCTATGCGACGTTCTGGCATGCGACCATCAGTGATGCTTCGATAGCGCTGGCGGTTGCGGTCGGAGTGCGCGTGTTTGCCCTCGCGCTTCCGACGATCCTGCTGTTCGGCCGCACTGACCCGATCGACCTCGCCGGGGCTCTGGCACAGATCGTGCATCTGCCGGCGCGATTCGTGCTCGGGGTGCTCGCGGGCACCCGCACGCTCGGCCTGTTTCTGGACGACTGGCGTCAGATGGAGCTTGCGCGTCGTGCGCGCGGCGTCGGTGATCGGGGCGCGCTGCGTCGGTTCTTCTCGATGGCGTTCGTGCTGTTGGTGTTCGCCGTGCGGCGCGGCACGAAGCTGGCGATGGCGATGGAGGCCCGCGGATTCGGCGCCGATCGACACCGCACCTGGGCGCGTCGATCCGAACTGCACGCGCGCGACGCCGTGGCGCTGGCCGGCGGGGTGCTGCTCATCGCCCTTGCGCTGGCCGTCGCCGTCTGGGCGGGGACATTCCGCTTCGTGTGGTCGTGACAGCCGGGCTCACGTCGCGTTCCACAGCGCGCGGTAGTAGGCGAGGCGTTCGCGGTCGGGCTCGACGCCGTACGCGGCGATGAGCTCGTCGTCCCAGCCGGGCCCATAGTTCCACTCGGTGCTCATCGACGCGACGGCGATGTCGGCCCACCGGTCACCGACGCCCAGCGAGCCGAGGTCGACGTGCGCGACCGGCTCACCCGCATCGTCGAGCAGTGTGTTCGGGCAGCAGGCGTCGCCGTGGCAGACCACGAGCACATCGACCGGCGGGGGAACGCGCAGGTGGTCGGGAACGTGGATGCCGCGGCCCGTCGCATCGCCGAGGCGCGATGGCACGCTCCACTCGAACGGACACTGATCGACCGGAAGCGCGTCGTGCAGCACCCGCAGTCCTTGGCCGACCGCACGCACCGCCGCGCGCGGCTCGGCGATCCAGCGCGGATCGACCGCCGAAGAGCCGTCGATCGCGGCCGTGACCAGCCATCCCTCGCCCGCGTCGCGGCCGGCATCGAGCACGCGCGGAACGGACGCGTAGACGGCCGCCCAGGCCAATCGCTCCGCCTCGGCGATGACGTCGAGTTCGGGATGCCGCGGCCCCCACTTGATGTATCGCGCATCGTTCGTGCGAAAGGTGATGCCGCCCAGCTCGTTGATCCAGACCGGCGTCAGCGCGGCGCCGCGGGCCAGACGCTGCACCCGGTCGGGCACCGCGACCGGCTCGGTCGGTATCGACATGCGTTCATCCTGCCGTAGGCGGGTTCTTATACGTCGGCGTCTTCTTCTTCGATGGAGAGCGTCGCCGAGGGGCACAGCGCGACGGCCTCGCGCACGGCATCCCATTCCGATCGCGGCGGGTGCTCGTCGAGCAGGCTGACGAAGCCGTCATTCTCTTCACGGTTCGCGAATACTCGAGGAGCCGTCAGACCGCAATTGCCGGAGGCTATGCAGGTGGTCGGATTCACGATGACTTTCATGAGATGCCTCCTTGCATCATCCACGGTACCGGCGTGGCCGACACCTGGTCGTGGTTCTTCGGTATCCGTCTGCGGTCGAGGCACGTCGGCCCGGCGCCGTCAACCCCCTTACTTTCGCGGCGCAGGTCGGATCGGATGGCAGATAAGAGTCGCGCAGAACACACGAACTGTGCGCTGAGCGAAGGAGAACATCATGGGACTCGACGACAAGATCAAGAACGCGGCCGAAGACCTCAAGGGCAAGGGCAAAGAAGCGGCCGGCAAGGCGACCGACGACAAGGGGCTGGAGGCAGAGGGAAAGCTCGATCAGGCCAAGGCTGGAGCCAAGAAGGCGGTCGAAGACGTGAAGGACGCCCTCGACTGAGCCGCACGCTGATCGTGATGGCCGGGACCTGTGTGGTCCCGGCCATCACGTATTATGAGACGGTTCTCATGTTCGATGGGAACGGGGCGAGCCAGAGTAGGGGTGCCGGTGGCGCCAGGGGAGATCGGCGATGAAGAGACGGCTGCGCAGGCCTTCGACACGGGTCGGCATCGTGCTGGCCTCGTTCGCGCTTCTGGTGAGCGGGTTCTCGACGGGTATCGGCGGCGTGCTCATCATGGCCGGGTTCATCGCGCTCGGCACGGGCGTGTACACGCTCGCCACCCGACGGCCGTCCTGGCTCGCACTGGCCGGGCGCAAGGCGGGTGCGGGTGTGGCCACCGGAGCGCTCGTGGTGATGTGCGTGGGCGCGGGTGTGTACGGCGCGACCAACCCCGACGCGGCAGCTGCGCCGGCGATGCCGGCAGCGCCGTCGATCAGCGCCGGTGAGGTCGGCGTGTATACGGCCTCGGCCGCACCGACACCGACACCGACACCGGCCGACACGACGGCCGCGGCATCCACCCCCTCACCCACTGCAGTCACGCCGACCGCCTCCGCGTCCACCGCGCCAAAGTCGGCCACGCCGGCGACGCCAAAGGCGCAGCCGGGCACGGCACTCGCGGTTCTCGCGACTCTGCCGGTCAAGGGACGCGCACCCAAGACCGGGTATGACCGCACCGAGAAGTTCGGCGCGGCGTGGAAGGACGTCGACCGCAACGGGTGCGACACCCGCAACGACATTCTGCGTCGCGATCTGACGACGGTGACGGTGAAGGCGAACACGCACGGGTGCGTCGTGCTCACCGGAGTGCTGCGCAGCCCCTACACGGGTGCGACGATCGACTTTCAGCGTGGGCAGGGCACCTCGACGGCTGTGCAGATCGATCACGTCGTCGCTCTCATGGATGCGTGGCAAAGCGGCGCGCAGCAACTGAGCCAGGCGCAGCGCGAAGCGCTAGCGAACGACCCGCTGAACCTGCTCGCCGTCGACGGGCGCTCGAACGCGCAGAAGCAGGCAGGCAACGCCGCCACGTGGCTGCCGGCGGCAAAAGGCTACCGCTGTGCGTATGTCGCGCGGCAGATCACGGTCAAGGCCGCGTACCGCCTCTGGGTGACCGCAGCAGAGCGCGATGCGATGGCGCGCATTCTGCAGGGGTGCCCGCAGCAGAAGACCGCGTCGCCAGGCACCATCACTCTGATGCCGGATGCCGCGGTCACAGCACCCGCGCCGAAGAAGACGACGTCGACCGCGCCCAAGGCCACCGCACCCACATCTGCCGCGCCGAAGCCCGCGGCGCCGAAGCCCGCGGCGCCCAAGGCCACGGCGCCCAACGTGGTGCACCCCGGATCGTTCTGCGCACCGGTCGGTGCTCAGGGCGAGACGGCGAAGGGCACATCGATGACCTGCACGCGTAAAGCCGGCGAGGAAAGGGCGCGCTGGCGAGCGAGCTGACCCGCGGGCTACACGGGCTGGGGGCGATGCTAGGCCGGCGCGAGCGCGTCGCGCACGAGCCCGGCGTGGTTGTGCTCGGTGTCGTTCATCGCGTACAGCAGTGTGACCACGTCGCGGCCGGCGATCTCGTCGCGCAGCTTCGCCACCTCGGCCGCATTGCCCCGCAGCTCGGCGCGGTAGGCCTTCACGAACTCGTCGAATGGCATTCCCCCGTGGTGGAAGGCCTTGCGCAATTCTGCGGAGGGTGCGATGTCTTTCGCCCAGAGGTCGATGTCGGCCTTCTCCTTCGACAGCCCGCGTGGCCAGAGCCGGTCGACAAGCACGCGAAAGCCGTCGGATGCGGCGGGCTCGTCGTACACGCGCTTGGTCTGGATCTCCATTCGCCCAGTCAACCACCGGGGAAGGCCGCGGGGCATGCCTGCGCGTCGCTCACCATCTGAACCGCCAGGCGGTTCAGATGGTGAGCGCGGGCTACCCTTGGGTGCATCACGTGTCCGCGCGCGGCGGAGCGCCACCCGCGAAGCGCGAGACGCAGTCTCGCGTATGCTGGCACTGAATACCGAGACTGTTCGAAGGAGAGCACATGCTGATCAGTGGAGCATCCGCGCTCGTCACGGGTGGTGCGAGCGGCTTGGGTCTGGCCACCGCCCGACGCCTGGCGGAGCGCGGGGCGAAGGTCACGATCGTCGACCTGCCCACCTCAGCGGGCGCCGAGATCGCTGCCGAGCTTGAGGGCACCTTCGCGGCCGCCGACGTGACCGACCCACAACAGGTCGCCACCGCCGTGCAGATCGCCGGCGACGCCGCCCCTCTGCGAGTGGTCATCAACTGCGCGGGGATCGCCCCGCCGGCCAAAGTGCTCGACCGCGACGGCAACCCGTCGCCGCTGGCAGGTTTCGCCAAGATCATCCAGGTGAACCTGATCGGCACGTACAACGTGATCTCGCAGGCCGCGGCATCCATCGCCAAAACCGAGCCCACCGAATCGGGTGACCGCGGAGTGATCGTCAGCACCGCCTCGGTCGCCGCGTTCGAGGGCCAGATCGGCCAGCCCGCGTACGCGGCCAGCAAGGGCGGCGTACACGCCATGACACTGCCGATAGCGCGCGAGCTGGCCCGCTATGGCATCCGCGTGTGCACGATAGCCCCGGGCATCATGGAGACCCCGATGCTGGCCGGCCTGCCGCAGGCAGCCCAGGACTCGCTCGGCGAGCAGGTGCCCTACCCGGCGCGGTTGGGCTCACCCGACGAGTACGCGAAACTCGCCCTGTCGATCATCGACAACGGATACCTCAACGGTGAGACGATCCGTCTCGATGGTGCGATTCGGATGGCACCGCGATGAGCGACGCCGTTCTACTGCACGTCGAAGACGGCCTGGCCCGGATCACGCTGAACCGGCCCGAGCGCCTGAACGCCTTCAACGCCGATGCCGCACACGCGTGGGCCGACGTCACCCGGGAGGCGACCAGCCGTGACGACGTGCGGGCGATAGTGGTGGATGCCGCGGGCCGCGCGTTCTGCGCGGGCGGCGACGTGCACGACATGGCCGAGAACGTCGACGGGGGACATGCGCTGACGGAGCTGGCCGAGGTGATCAACATCGGCATCCGCGCGCTCACTGAGTCGGCCGTCCCTGTGGTGGCTGCAGCCCAGGGCACGACCGCCGGCGGTGGGCTGGGCATTCTGATGTCCAGCGACTATGCCATCGTCGGCGAGGACTCGAAGATCGGCAGCCTGTACGCGAACATCGGGCTGACCCCCGACCTGTCGGTGAGTGCCCAGCTCGCCCGTGCCGTGGGTGAGCGACGTGCGCTGCAGCTGGTGCTGCAGGACCGCTTGCTCTCGGCCGACGAAGCGCTCGCGTGGGGCATCGTGGCCGAGGTCGTCGCGCCCGACGCGGTCGGTGAGCGCGCCGACGAGGTGGCGCGATTCTGGCTGGCGGGGGCCTCTCGCGCCTACGGCAACGCGAAGCGGCTGATCCGCTCGCAGCCGAGCCGCACCTTCGCCGAGCAGCTGAGCGAAGAGGCCCGCTCGATCGGCGCCTCGTTCGACACCCCCGAGGCGCAGGCGCGCATCCGCGCGTTCACGAAGCGCTGACACCGCCGCAGCCGGCCGGGCTGCGGCATCCGTCCCTCGAACGAAAGGCAGCACATGACCGACACGTCCCTGGCCGGCAAGACGATTCTGATGTCGGGCGGCAGCCGCGGAATCGGTCTGGCCATCGCCCTGCGCGCTGCGCGCGACGGCGCCAACATCGCGCTGCTGGCCAAGACCGACACGCCCCATCCGAAGCTGGAGGGCACCGTGCACACGGCGGCCGACCAGATCAGGGATGCCGGCGGCCGCGCCCTGCCGATCGTCGGCGATGTGCGCAACGACGACGACGTCTCCAGCGCCGTGCTGAAGACCCAGGGCGAGTTCGGCGGGATCGACATCATCGTCAACAACGCGAGCGTGATCGACCTGTCGGGTTCGCTCGAGCTGTCGGCGAAGAAGTACGACCTCATGCAGGACGTCAATGTGCGCGGCACCTTCATGCTTTCGCGGGCGGCGCTGCCGATGCTCGCCGAGTCGACCAACCCGCACATCCTGTCGCTGTCGCCGCCGCTGAACATCACGCCGCGCTGGCTGGGTGCACACACCGGATACACGCTTGCGAAGTACGGCATGTCGATGGTGACGCTGGGCCTGGCCGCCGAGTTCGCCGAGAAGGGGATCGCCGCGAACACGTTGTGGCCGCGCACGACGATAGCGACCGCGGCCGTGCAGTATTCGCTGGGTGGTGACCGGATGATGCGCGCCAGCCGCACCCCCGAGATCTATGCCGACGCCGCCTACGAGGTGATCACGCAGCCCTCGCGCGAGCTGACCGGGCAGAGCCTGATCGTCGAGGACGTGCTGGCCGCCGCCGGCGTCACCGACCTGTCGGGCTATGCGGCCGTGCCCGGCACCCCCGACGCGCAGCTCTTCCCCGACATCTTCCTCGACTGACCCGCGCCCCCCGCTCCGCGCGCCCCGACTTCTCGCCGAGTTGTCCTCGGGTTGCCCGAGTTGTCCAGGTGTTGCACGAGTTGTCCAGTTGTTGCCCGAGTTGTCCTCGGGTTGTACGAGTTGTCCCCTCCGGGCGCGCCGGCCCGCGGCATCCCACCCGCCGGCAGCGATGCGCGAGATCTCCTCGTCTCATGTACACGCGCGCGGCGGTCGAAATCACGGCGGGCCCTTGACAGCAATTGCTTAGACATTCTATTGTCCTGACAAACACCAGGAGGCTGTCGCCGCCGTCGAGGCGGACCCCCTGTCGCGCGCGTCCGGCGACGCCTCACCCCAAGCCTTCGGGCGAAGAGGAGGAAATCGGATGTCTCATCGATTGCGTCGACGTGGACGCGTCGGAACCGCGGCCCTGGCCGTGGGCACGCTCGCGGCCGCCCTGTTCTTGCAGGGCGGTCCGGCGTTTGCACACGGCAACGGACATGGCAACGGGCACGGCAACGGGCACGGCCAGCAGAACGAGCAGGTGCGCACCACCGGCAACCTGTACGGCACGAAGGCGGTGTACGAGCCGTTCCAAGATGCCCGCACCTACGAGAAGGCGCCCGGCAGCTACCACCCGGTGCTCATCGAACACGTGAGTCGGCACGGCGCCCGGGCCCTGTCGAGCAAGAAGTACGACGACCTGCTCTGGCAGCTCTGGCAGATCGCCGACGCGGATGGCGGCCTGACTGAGCTCGGTGAGCAGCTGGGCGCCGATCTGCAAGAGATCATCGCCGTGCACGACGATCTCGGTTACGGCATCCTCAGCACCCTCGGTGCCCAGGAGCAGGCGCAGATCGCCGAACGCGCAGTCGCCCGGATGAGGTCGCTGTTCACGACAGCGGTCGCACACGATACCCCGATCAGCATCGTGTCGTCGGGCGTGGATCGTGCCGTGGACAGCGCCGACAGCTTCGTCGACGGCCTCGAAGAGGCCTACCCGGCGCTGGCCGAGGTCATCACCCCGCAGACCTACGACAAGGATCTGCTCTACTTCCACGACAGCGACCCCGCCTACCTCGCGTATGAGGACTCCGACCAGCTGGCCGAGGTGAACGACGAGCTCGAGCAGGTGCCCGCGATCGCCACGACGGCGCGCGACGTGGTGAACCGTCTGTTCACGCCCGAGTTCGTCGCCCGGATCGACGCGGGCGAGTTCGACCTCGTCGACCATGGCAAGGGCAAGACGCACCTGCAGACGGTCGTCGACGTGGCCTCGGACATCTATGAGCTGTACGTGATCGCGCCCGGCATGGCGCTGGACGCCGACGTGGACATGACGCCGTATCTGACCGACGAGGATGCCGCGACCTTCGCGTATCTCTCCGACGCGAAGGATTTCTACGAGAAGGGACCGGCGTTTGCCGGTTCGGATGTCACGTATGAGATGTCGCACGTTCTGGTCGATGCGTTCCTCGACTCGGTCGAGGCCGCCGCGAACGGCGAGGAGGCCTACGCCGCCGAGTTCCGGTTCGCGCACGCTGAGGAGATCATCCCCCTGGCCGCGCTGTTGAAACTGCCCGGAAGCACCGTGTCGCAGCCGGCAGGCGACCTGTTCGACTATGCCGGCAACCCCTGGCGTGGGGCGCAGGTCGCGCCGATGGCGGCGAACCTGCAGTGGGACGTCTACCAGGGTCCGCATCACCGCACCATCGTGAAGATGCTCTACAACGAGCAGGAGACGGCGTTCGGCGGCACCTGCCGGCCGATCCATCCGAACAGCTTCTTCTACAGCGCCGACGAATTGACGCGCTGCCTCGCCGACGTACGGTAGAGGAAGGTCGAGATGGGGTGTCCGAGCAGACTCGGGCACCCCATCCCTGTGACCACACTTTGTCTGCACAAAGTCCTGGACAATGCACGCGGTTGTGTTATTGTAAGGACATAAGGACATGTAGTACCCGATACGACATGTCGGTGCCCGCGCATCGATGACTGAATGATGAAGGACGACGGCGTCTGCGATGAGTCAAACCCTGACCGCTCCGACACACGACCACACCGCCCCCGGTGCCACCCCACCGCCCCCGAACGGGCGAGGCCCGCGATCGCGGCGCTGGATCTACCGGATGAAGATCGCGTTCCGCGAGCCCACCACGATCATCGGGATCGCGGCGCTGGCCCTCTTCCTCTATCTGATCGTCGTCCCGATCGTGACGATGCTCTCCGACGCGGTGCGGGTGCAGTACGGCGACGAAAGCCGCGCCGGCAGTGGCTTCGGATCGCTCACCGCCTACTACCTGCATCGCGTGTTCGCCTCACCGGTGGCCGCCGACCTTTTCTGGCGGCCGCTCGGACACACGCTGGGCATCGCCTTGACCGCCATCGTGCTGGCGCTGGTCATCGGCGGTGTGCTGGCCTGGCTGCTCAGCCGCACGAACATCTGGGGACGCAAGTGGTTCATGACCGCGCTCATCGTCCCCTACATGCTTCCGGCGTGGACCTTCGCTCTTGCCTGGACGAACCTGTTCAAGAACCGCAAGGTCGGCGGCCAGGCGGGCTGGCTCGAGACCCTCGGGATAGAGCCCCCGGACTGGATGTCGTATGGCTTTGTGCCGATCTCGCTCGTGCTCGCACTGCACTACTCGCCGTTCGTGATCCTGCTGTTCGGCAATGCCCTGCGCCGCTTCGACTCGCAGCTGGAGGACTCGGCCCGCATCCTCGGGGCCGGCAAGATCCATGTCGCCCGACGGGTCATCATCCCGCTGATGCTGCCCTCGCTCACCTCGGCGGTGATCCTGATGTTCGCGAAGTGCCTGGGCGAGTTCGGCGTCGCGTACGTGCTCGGGATGCCGGTGCGATACGACGTGCTCGCGACATCCCTGTACCGCAACATCTCCTCCCGACAGACCGGTGTGGCCGCCGTCATCGCCGGCGCGATCATCCTGATCGGGATCATCTCGCTGGTCGTGGATGCCTGGATGGTCCGCGAGGGGCGCAAGTTCGTCACGATCGGCTCGAAGGGGTCGATGGACCGCACCACGCAGCTGGGCCGCTGGCGTCTGCCGATGACGCTCGTTCCGGTGGCGGTCTTCGCCTTCAGCGTCGTGCTGCCGCTGATGACTCTCTTCTTGACCACGATCATGAAGATCCCCGGCAAGTTCACCTGGGGCAACTTCACCCTCGACTTCTGGATCGGACACGATCTGCCGACCGTGGCGATGTCGCGTGGCGTACTGCTGACCGGTGATTTCTGGATGGCGGCGTGGAACAGCCTCTGGATGGTGGGAGTGGCTTCGGTCACAGCAGGCATCCTGGGCATGCTCGTCGGATACGTCGTGGTTCGCACTCCCGTGCGCCCGGTGGGATGGATGCTGCGCAATGTCACGTTCCTGCCCTACTTGGTACCCGGCATCGCGTTCGCCGTCGCCTACCTTTCGCTGTTCGCAGTGCAGCGCGGCCCGGTCCCCGCTCTCTACGGAACCTGGGCGATCCTCGTGCTCGCCTTCATCGCCGAGCAGATGCCGTACGCCTCGCGCGCCGGGATATCGGCGATGATGCAGCTGGGCAAGGACCCGGAGGAGGCCGCGCAGGTGGCCGGGGCCGGCTGGTGGACGCGCATGCGCCGGGTGGTGATCCCGATTCAGAAGAGCTCGTTCTCCAGCGGCATCCTGCTGCCGTTCATCTCGGGCGTGAAGGGCCTGAGCCTCGTGGTCATCCTCGCCGTGCCTGGCACGAATGTGCTGACCACCTACTCCGTGCAGCTCGTCGACTACGGCTACGACCAGGCGGCCAACGCCGTGGTGCTGATGGTGGCTGCACTCGCATTCTTCGGAACGGTCCTGGGACAAAAGCTCGCGGGGAGCAACCTCGCAGATGGGATGGGCAAGTAGACATGCCGACGATCAACCTCGAGCGCGTTGAGAAGAACTACGGCGGCGGTGGCGCCAGCGCGGTGCGCGACCTGAACCTCGAGATCGGCGACGCCGAATTCATGTGCCTGCTGGGGCCCTCCGGATGCGGAAAGACCACCACGCTGCGCATGATCGCGGGACTTGAGCACCTCACCGGCGGCAAGATCGTCGTCGGCGAGCGAGCAGTGGATGCCGTCGACGACGGCGTCTTCGTGCCGCCGGAGAAGCGCGGTATGGGCCTGGTGTTCCAGAGCTACGCGCTGTGGCCGCACCTGAGCATCCGCGACAACGTGGAGTTCGGCCTGCGTCTGCGCAAGGTCGACAAGAAGAGCCGCACCGAGCGGGCCGACACCGTCATGAAGGCCCTCGGGATCGAGCGGTACACGGATCGGTACCCGTCGCAGCTCTCCGGAGGTCAGCAGCAGCGGGTCGCCCTCGCGCGCATGCTGGCGGTCAGCCCCGATGTGCTGCTGCTCGATGAGCCGCTGTCGAACCTCGACGCCCGTCTGCGCCTGGAGATGCGCGCCGAGCTGAAGCGGCTGCACGGTGAGTTCGACACCACCATCGTCTTCGTCACCCACGATCAGTGGGAGGCCATGACCCTGGCCACCAAGATCGCGGTGATGAGCGAGGGTCTGCTGCAGCAGGTCGGCACGCCCGACGAGATCTACAACCGTCCGGCCAACCGGTTCGTGGCCGAGTTCGTCGGCAACTCGCCGATAAACATCGTCGAGCTGGCCAACGATGCCGCCGGCGGGCTGGGCGTGGCAGCCATCGGCTACGCGAGCACCCGTCTGGGCAAGCTGAAGGATCTCGGGTCCATCGGCATCCGTCCCGAGGCCGTGCATCTTGTCTCCGAGGATGCGCCGGCACCCGACGGCGCGTTCCATTGTCCCGCCGAGGTCACCGGCATCCTTCCCACCGGCGGCAGCTGGATCGTCGAGCTGACTGCTGCCGACCAGAAGCTGTTCATGATCACCAGCGAGCCGCCGGCGGTCGCCATCGGCGACCGCGCGCGAGCGTGGGTCAAGCCCGCCGACCTGCACGTGTTCGACACCGAGGGCGTGCGCTCGGCAGACGCCGACGCGCTCCTGGCCACCGTCTGATTTCACCCGCACCCGAGCAAGGAGAGAAGATGAACGACAAGACGTCCCGTGCGACGCGGACGAAGCTGTTCGCCGTCGCCGGCCTCGCTGCAACCGGCCTGCTGATGGCGGCGTGTGCGCCGTCGTCGGCGCCGGCCGGCGCGGCAGCCGATCCTGCCACCCTGGGCATCTCTGACGAGGACTACTCGCTGGATGCCCTGATCGCCGCCGCGAAGAAGGAAGGGTCGCTGACCGTCTACGACTCCACCGGCAAGATCACCGACATCGCCGAGGCGTTCACCGCGAAGTACGGCATCAAGGCCACCGGAGTGAAGATGAAGGCCGGTGAGCAACTCGACGTGGTCTCGCGCGAGGCGCAGTCCAAGAACGTGCGCGGCGATGTGTACCTGAACACCGACGTCTCGGCCATCGAGGCCGAACTGGTGCCGCAGGGATACGTGGTCAGCTGGTTCCCGCCCGATCTGAAAGACCAGGTGCCCGCGCAGTACCAGTCACCGGCGGTGATCACTCAGGAGGCCAATGTCTGGGCGTACAACAGGGAACTCGCCGACTCGTGCCCGGTGGACAACATCTGGGACCTGACCGATGCGTCCTGGAAGGGGCATCTCTCGTTCCAGGATCCGCTCCTGAAGAGCGACTACATGTACTGGTTCAACCAGTGGGCCACCCACGCCGACGACAAGGTCGCACAGGCGTACGAAGACAAGTTCGGTGAGCCGCTGAACACCGACGAAGACAGCGCCACCGCCGAGTGGGTCAAGCGCCTCGCCGCCAACGAGCCGCTCGTGACCAAATCCGACGACGACGCCGCCACGACCGCGGGCGCGCCCGGCCAGAATGAGCAGTTCCTCGCCTTCATCAGCACCGCGAAGTTCCGCGACAACGAAGACGCCGGCCTCAAGCTCGGGCTGTGCGAAGGCATCGAGCCGTTCTCGGGCCGCGCGTATCAGAAGGCCGCCGTGATCGCGTCGGGAACGAAGAGCCCGAATGCAGCCAAGCTGTTCGTCCACTACGTGTTCACCGCGGAGGGGATCGCGCCCCAGACCGCGGACGGCAAGTTCTCGACGAATTCGACGGTGCCGGCCGCCGCCGACGAACCCAGCGGGGTCGGCGAGATCTGGGATCAGATCTACCAGTTCGACGCATCGACGGCCAAGGACGACTACGAGGCGTTGCCCGACTGGCAGGACTTCTGGCAGGTGAACTCGTGAACACCGTGCTCGAAGACACTCTCGTCGCCGAATCGGTCGCGCTGCGCGGCACGGCCGTCGCCGCTGCCCGTGGTGTCGCCGATCAGCTGCGCCGGGCGTTCCGCACCCAGATGCAGGTGGACTTCAAACGCGACATGCACGACATCGTCACGGTGCACGACAAGGCCGCCGAGAAGTCGATCGTCGCACGCATCCTTGATGAGGTGCCGGACTCGGTCATCATCGGCGAAGAGGGCGGTACGCGCGGGGAAGGCCGGGTCACCTGGTACATCGACCCCATCGACGGCACCTCGAACTTCGCCCGCGGCATCGCCCTGTGGTGCGTGTCGATAGCGGCGGCCATCGACACCCGAGTGGTCGCCGGCGTCGTCTACGACCCGGTCGCCGACAATCTCTTCTCGGCGGATCTGACCGGGGCCTGGCGCAACGACCAGCCGCTGCATGCGGTCGCGTCGCCGGTGGAGGCCGGAGCGACCATAGTCTCGAGCTTTCCGGCTGCCATCGACGTGAAGATGTTCGGCGATGACGCGCTGCAGGCCCATCGCTTGCTGCTGGAGAACTTCCAAGCCGTGCGCAACCTGGGCAGCGGGGCACTGAACCTGGCCCACGTGGCCGCGGGCTGGGCCGACGCCACGATGGGGTTCGCCACCAGTCCGTGGGACGTCGCCGCCGGCATCCTGATCCTGCATCAGGCAGGCGGGCGGTATCGCGGATACGTGCAGGGTGACCCGTACACGCCCCTGCAGCATGCCGAGGACTACTTCGCGGTCGGCCGCGACGCCCAGTACCCGACGCTCGAGTCGGTGATCGAGACTCTCTCGCGCACCCGGCGGAGTGTGGACTGACATGGCCACCGCAGTTCTGACCACACCCCAGGGACTGCTTCTGGATTTCGGTGGTGTCATCGTGCAGTCCGAGCGCGCGACCGGTTGGCAACAGGACCTCGGCGCCGAGGTGCACGGGCTGCTCGTCCAGCGACTGGGCGCGCAGCTGGCACCGGGTCGTCGACGCATCGTGGGTGACATCACCGCCGGCACCGCGGGAGCGGGAAAGTGGCGGGATGCCATGTCCCGGCCGTTTGCGCCGTCGGAACTGGGATGGGAGTCGTTCTGGGGCGATTTCGTGGCTGCGGACTGGCCCGCCGGCGCCCGTGAGGTGGTCGTGCGAAACGCCCAGGAGCTCTGCCGACGACTGACCGAAGTCAAGTCGCACCGCGTCACGCGCCCGGGCATCCCAGAGCTTCTGACGACCGCCCGCCACCGCGGCATCCCAGTCGCCATCGTCAGCAACGCCCTGAGCGGCCAGGTGCATCGGGACTTCCTCGCCGACAACGGGTTGACCGGCTACGTCGATGCGCAGATCTACAGCGACGAGGTCGGCATCCGTAAGCCCAACCCGCGCATGATCGAGCTCGGTGCACAGGCCATCGGCGTACCCGTCGCCGCGTGCTGGTACGTGGGCGACAACTTCGATCGCGACACCGTCTGCGGACGCCGCGCCGGCGTCGGCGCGAACATCATCGTCGAAGCGCGCAGCACGTATGAGCTGCCCTACGACCTCGCCGAGCATCCCGACGCCGTCGTTGCCGACGGCCATGCCCTACACGCCCTCTTCGAAGACTCCCTGAGCCGCAGCGGCTCGTAGCAACACCGACCCAGAGAGAGAACCATGCCCCGCACTCCCGATTATTCCGAGCAGCTGTGCCTGCCTCGTGCGCTCCTGCTCGACTTCGGCGGCGTCGTCGTCGAGACCGAGAACAACGCCGATTGGCAACGCGTGTTCGCGCGGCAGCTCGTCGCCGCCATGCACGCCGACGGCATCGACCTGCTCGACGTCGCCGACGTGGAACGCGACCTGCGTGCCGGCGCCAAGGCCGACTCGCGGTGGAAAGACGCCATGTCACGTCCATTCGCCCCCGCCGAGCTGCGCTACGACCAGTTCTGGGGCGACTTCGTGGCGGCCGACTGGCCTGAACCGGCACTGCGCTGGGTGTTCGACCGCGCCCGCGAGCTGTGCCGGCAGATGGGCGAGCTCAAGCAGACTCGCCGCACCCGCGTGGGCATGACCGAGCTGCTCGACGCGGCCGACGCCGCGGGCGTGCCGGTGGGCATCGTCAGCAACACTCTCATGGGAGTCGTGCACCGCGATTACCTCGACGCGCACCGCTTGACCGACCGGTTCGCCGCCCAGATCTACAGCGACGAGGTGGGAGTGCGCAAACCCAACCCGCGCATGATCGAGCTCGGCGCCGACGCCGTCGGCGTGCCGGTGACCGAGTGCTGGTACGTCGGCGACAATTTCGATCGCGACGCCCTGTGCGGCGCCCGCGCGGGTGTGGGCGGCAACATCATCATGGAGGCCCGCGACACCTACGAGCAGCCGTACGATCTGGCCGTTCGCCCGCACGCTATCGTCGCCGATCCCGTCGAACTGCGGGACCTCTTTCTCGACGCCGTCGGTGACGACGTCTCCACTCATGCCCAGTCAACCCCCGTGTAGCACCCTCACAGACAAGGAAGTCCCTGATGAAACGCACCACGACGCGGCGGACGATCGTCCCCGCTCTCAGCATGGCCGCGGCGCTCCTGCTCGGTCTCTCGCTCGCCGGCTGTGCGCCCTCGTCAGCCCCGCAGGGCGAGGCCGACGGCGACGTCGAGCTCGGCATCCCCGACGAGGGCTTCAGCCTCGACGCGTTGATCGCCGCGGCGAAAGAGGAGAAGGGCATCACCGTCTACGACTCGACCGGCAAGATCGTCGACATGGCCGAGGCCTTCGCGAAGAAGTACGGCGTGAAGGCGACCGGCGTCAAGGTCGAGGCCGACGCTCAGGCCGACATGGTCATTCGCGAAGGCGAATCGGGCAACGTGCAGGGCGATGTGATCCTGCTCAGCGATGCGGCCGAAGCGATGGGCGAACTGATCCCACGCGGCTATGTCACCAGCTGGATGCCGCCGGACAAGACCGATGTGGTGCCCGAGAACATGCAGGACCCGCTCGTGATCAACTTCAGTGCGAACGTCTGGGCCTACAACACCGAGGTCTACAAGAGCTGCCCCGTCACCAACATGTGGGCGCTGACCACCGACGACTGGAAGGGCAAGGTGTCACTGCAGGACCCACTGCTCAAGCCGCAGGACACCGACTTCTGGAATCAGCTGGCCACGCACGCCGATGACAAGGTCGCCGCCGCTTACAAGGACTACTTCGGCGAAGACCTGAAGACCGACGAAGACAGCGCGACGGCCGAATGGGTCAAGCGGCTCGCGCAGAACGGTCCACTGCTGAACAAGAGTTCCGACAACATCGCCGAGTCCATCGGTGCGCCGGGTCAGGACGAGCCGTTCTTCGGCGACATCGCGACCTCGAAGTTCCGCGAGAACGAAGACAGTGGCTACAAGCTCGGGCTGTGCGAGAGCATGTCGCCGTGGCCGGGACGGATGTATCCGAAGGTCGCGCTGATCGCCAGCAAGACGAAGAGCCCGAACACGGCGAAGCTGTTCGTGGACTACCTGCTCACCGAAGAGGGGATCGAGCCGCAGACCTCTGACGGCAAGCCCCCCGTGCTCAAGGGCGTCGACCTGCCCGACGATGAGCCCAGCGGCGTCTCGGCGGTGCTCGACAAGCTCTATGTCACCGACACCTCCACCGCTGACAAGGATCTCGACTCGCGTCAGTACTGGCAGGACCTCTGGCAGGTCAACTACAAGAACTGACACCGATACGCACTGCGGGACCGCCTTCCGGCGGCCCCGCAGTCATGAGAGAGGACAGCACATGACCGATTCCACACAGTCCCGTCTGTTCAAGGATGCCGCCGCCGTCGCCGCCCGCGCGCAACGCGATCCCCTGCGCCGGGCGTTTCGCAGCGAGATGGAGCTCGGGTTCAAGCGCGACGCGCGCGATATCGTCACCGTGCACGACAAGGCGACCGAACGCGCGCTTGTGGCGGCGCTGACCGCGGCCGTGCCCGACTCGGCGTTTCTGGGCGAGGAGGGCGGTGCCATCGGCGAGGGCCGGGTGCGCTGGTACATCGACCCCATCGACGGCACGAGCAACTTCGCAGCCGGGATAGCGTTCTGGTGCGTCTCCATCGCTGCCGAGGTCGAGGGCAGCATCGTTGCCGGCGTCGTCTACGACCCGGTCGCCGACATTCTGTTCTCTGCCGACCTGGACGGCGCCTACCTCGACGATCGTCCGCTGCGGTCGCGGGGCGCGCAAACCGAAGACGAGGCCACGCTGATCACCGGGTACCCCAATGCGCGCGACCTCGATGCGCACGGCGATGCAGCTCTCGAGCGCTTCGGCGCCCTCGTCGCGGCCTACCGTGCGCTGCGGCGCCCGGGCAGTGCCGCCATGAGCATCTGCCACGTGGCAGCCGGCTGGGTGGATGTCGCGGCCGGTTTCGCCGTGAACCCGTGGGATGTCTCGGCCGCCGGATTCATCCTCACGCAGGCCGGTGGCGTGTATCGGGGGATGGGTGGAGAGCCCGGCGCCCCGGTGTATCACCGGCCCGGCTATGTCGCCACCGTCGCCGGCCTGGATTGCCCGACCCTGGACGCGGTCGCGGAAGCCATCACGGCATGAGCGCTCTCACGTGCGGGCGAGGCATCCCTCGCCCGCACGGTCGTCAATACTCGTCTTCGTTGTCGTCGTCGTTGACCCACCAGCGTGCCTTCTTCACCTTGGGGTCGAGCGTCATGCGCGACACAGCCCGCTCCAGCGGAGCGGCGTCTTCCAATGCCGACTGCAGCGAGGCCTGCAGCGACACCGTGCTGCTGTTCTTCTTGTGCGAGGCGGACACCGCCAGAAGCTTGTATTCCGGGCGATTGAGCGTCTGCAGCAGCAGCGCGCGCACGCGCGGTTCCGACTTCTCACTCGTGACCACCTCGAACACGTACTCGGTCTCGTCGGGAGTGGCCGCCAGCGCTCGCCGGCTCTTCCGGTTCACCGACTTTCCTAGCCAGCGCAGCAGGATGTTCGCCGCGATGATCACTATCGTTCCGATCGCCGCCACGAAATACATGCCCATGCCGGCCAGGCACCCCAGCGCTGCCGAGCACCAGAGCGTTGCCGCGGTGTTCAGCCCCCGGATGTTCAGCCCCTCGCGCAGGATCACACCGGCGCCCAGGAACCCGATGCCCGACACGACCTGGGCGGCCACGCGGGTCGGGTCAGCGCTGCTGCCGTCGGCGAAAGCGTATGCCCCCATCACGACGAACAGGCCCGCACCTGTGGAGACGAGAGCGTTCGTGCGCAACCCGGCGAGCCCGGCCCGCCATTGGCGCTCCAACCCCACGGCCGACCCCACGATCAGGGCGAAGATCACCCGAAAGGCCAACTCGACGCTGTTGGGCTCAGCACTGAGTGACAACAAGCTGGAAAGGTCCGCATGTAGTGACATATATTTCCTCCGCCTTCGCAGTTCATGCCTGCGAATATCCGCGTTTGGTTGAAAGTATGTCAGTATGTTAGAACATATTCAAGGTTGTTCGCCACATGAGAAGGGACCAGCCGCCGTGGCCGAAGCAGGCACCGCAACGCCCCCGCACGACGTCGTGACGATGGGGCGCGTCGGCATCGATCTGTATCCCGCGCACTCCGGCGTCGGGCTCGAAGACGTCACCACCTTCACGAAATCGGTCGGCGGCAGCGCGACGAACGTCGCCATCGCCGCCGCCGCCCACAGCCGGCGCTCGGCCGTCATCACTCGAGTGGGTGAGGACCCGTTCGGGCGTTTCATCCTTCGCGAGCTTGAGCGTCTCGGCGTCGATGTCGGGCAGATCTCGGCGCTGCCGGGTCAACAGACCCCGCTCACGTTCTGCGAGATCTTTCCGCCCGACGATTTCCCCCTCTACTTCTATCGCCGGCCGAAGGCCCCCGATCTGCAGATCGAGTCCGACGAGCTCGATCACGCCGTCATCCGCGACGCGAAGATCTTCTGGGCCACGGTGACAGGCCTGAGCGAACAGCCCAGCAACGCGGCCCATCATGCGGCGTGGGGCGTGCGCAACCGCGCACCGCTGACGGTGCTCGACCTGGATTACCGGCCGATGTTCTGGAGCGACCGGGATGCGGCATCCCGTGCCGTCGCCGCCGCGCTGCCGAAGGTGACCGTTGCCATCGGCAACGCCGAGGAGTGCGAGGTCGCCGTCGGCGAGACCGATCCCTTCCGTGCTGCCGACGCTCTGCTCGAGCGTGGCGTGCACCTGGCGGTCGTCAAGCGCGGCCCGCTCGGGGTGCTCGGCCGCACCGCCGACGAGACCGTCGAGGTGCCGCCGCACCCTGTCGAGGTCGTCAACGGCCTCGGTGCCGGCGACGGGTTCGGCGGTGCCCTGTGTCATGCCCTGCTGGAGGGATGGTCTCTTCAGCGCAGTCTTCGCTTCGCCAACGCGGCCGGAGCGATAGTAGCCGGCCGCCGCGAGTGCTCGACGGCGATGCCGAGCACCGCCGAGGTGGAAGCGATCATGTCGGGAGGATCCCATGAGTGACACGTACGAGCAGATTCGCCAGGTGCGTCTGCACGAACCGGAGCGGATCGGTGAACTCGCCCGGCGACGCTCGACCCGCCCGATCGCGCGCGATGACGGGCGGCTGCTGCTGATCGCCGCCGACCACCCTGCGCGCGGCGCACTGCGGGTGGGGTCGGACTCGACGGCCATGGGCGACCGCTACGACCTGCTCGACCGTCTCGCGATAGCGCTGTCGTGCCCCGGTGTCGACGGCCTGCTGGCCACGCCCGACATCGTCGAAGACCTGCTCATCATGGGCGTGCTCGATGACAAGGTGATAGCTGGATCGATGAATCGGGCCGGATTGCCCGGTGCGGTCTTCGAGCTCGACGACCGGGTGACCGCCTACACGCCGGGTGCGCTCTCGCGCAGCGGGCTCGACTTCGGCAAGGTCCTGCTGCGCATCGACCTGCAGGATCCCGACACCGCGCGCACGCTTGAGACGGTGGGCCGCCTGGTCAGTGAGTCGGCAGCTCTGCAGCTGCCCATCATGATCGAGCCGTTCATGAGCCGCCGCCGCAACGGCGTGGTGGTGAACGAGTTGACCGCGGACGCCATGGTGCAAGCGGTTTCGATCGCCGCCGGTCTCGGCGACACCTCGGCCTATACGTGGCTGAAGCTTCCCGTCGTCCCCGACATGGAGAAGGTGATGGCCGCCACGACGTTGCCGGTGCTGCTGCTCGGTGGCGACCCCGACAGCGGTGCCGACGACATCTATCGGGCCTGGGAGGACGCCCTCGTGCTGCCGGGGGTGCGCGGCGTGGTCGCCGGACGGCGCCTGCTGTACCCCGAAAACGGGCGGGTGGCGGATGCCGTGGCCACCGCCGCCGGCATCGTCCATTCCGCCACGCCCGCCGTGGCCCGCTGAGCGCGGCACACATCAGAAGGAGAGATTGCATGGACAACGACATCCCGGTCATCCCGCATTGGATCGCAGGAACGCGCACCACCGGCTCCGGAGCTCGCACGGCTCCGGTCTTCGACCCCGCGCTGGGCCGGCCGCGCGCCGCGGTCGTGCTCGCCGACGACAGCGATGTGCAGGCAGCGGTCGCCAGTGCCGGCGCCGCATCCGGCGCCTGGGGCGAGCTCTCGGTCGCGCGGCGGCAACGCGTGATGTTCGCCTTCCGTGAGCTGCTGAACGCCCGCAAGGACGAACTGGCGCTGCTGATCACTCACGAGCACGGCAAGGTGGTCTCCGATGCCCTGGGCGAGATATCCCGGGGTCTGGAGGTCGTCGAGTTCGCGACCGGGTTCGCACACTTGACCAAGGGGGAGTACTCCGACAACGTCTCCACCGGCGTGGACGCCTTCACCTTCCGCCAGCCGCTGGGAGTGGTCGGGATCATCTCGCCCTTCAACTTCCCGGCGATGGTACCGCTCTGGTTCGCCCCGATAGCGCTGGCCGCGGGCAACGCCGTGATCCTCAAGCCCAGCGAGAAAGACCCCAGCGCCGCCGTCTGGATCGCCGAGCTGTTGCAAGAGGCAGGGCTCCCCGATGGCGTGTTCACCGTGTTGCACGGCGACAAGCAGGCCGTCGACGGCCTCATCGACCACCCCGATGTCGCGGCGATATCGTTCGTCGGCTCGACCGCGATCGCCAAGTACGTCTATCAGCGCGGGTCTGCGCAGGGCAAGCGCGTGCAGGCGTTCGGCGGTGCCAAGAACCATATGCTGGTGCTCGGCGACGCCGACCTCGACACGGCGGCCGACGCGGCCGTCAGTGCCGCGTACGGCTCGGCCGGAGAGCGCTGCATGGCCGTCAGCGTGGTGCTCGCCGTCGACGAGATCGCCGACGAGCTGGTGCGCCGCATCGATGAGCGGGCGTCGACGCTGCGCGTGGGCGACGGTCGTCGCGACTGCGACATGGGCCCGTTGGTGACGGCCCAGCATCGCGAACGGGTGGCCTCATACATCGACGTGGCTGCGCACGACGGGGCCACCGTGGTGCGCGACGGCCGCGAGGTCGTCGTCGACGGCGACGAGGGCGGATTCTGGCTCGGTCCGACGCTCATCGACCGCGTCCCGACATCCTCCACCGTCTACTCGGATGAGATCTTCGGGCCGGTGCTCTCGATAGTGCGCGTGCGCGACCTGGCCGAGGGCATCGAGCTGATAAACGCCTCCAGCTACGGCAACGGAACGGCCTTGTTCACGGCCGACGGCGGCGCGGCCCGACGGTTCCAGCGCGACGCGCACGTCGGCATGATCGGTGTGAACGTGCCGATCCCCGTTCCGGTGGCTTTCCACTCCTTCGGCGGATGGAAGGACTCGCTGTTCGGTGACACGAAGGCCTACGGGCCGCAGTCCTTCCAGTTCTTCACGCGCGAGAAGGCAGTGACCCTGCGGTGGCCCGAGCACATGACCGCGGGTCTGAGCATGGGCTTTCCGGGAAACGACTAGAGCCGCTGTCTCGAGAGCTACTTCTCCACGAGGGTGATCTCGAACGAATACATGTCCGGAAGGTACGAGTGGTTGCCGAACTCGATCGCATTGCCCGAGTCGTCGTACAGGGTGCGCGACATCGTGAGCACGGGCGAGCCCACCGGCTGGTGGAACAGCGCACCTTCTTCGGCCGTGGCCGCGCGGGCGCCGATGCGTTGTTTCGCCACTCGCATCGTCGTCCCGCGCGTGCGCAGCAACTGGTAGAGCCCGTGGTCGTGCAGCAGCGACACGTCGAGGTCGGAGAACTGGGGACTGAGAAAATTCTCCAGCAGGGCGAACGGGGTCTCGTTGGCATAGCGCAGCCGCTTGATGCGCAGCACCGGGGTCGCCGTGGTGATGCCCAGTGCCTCGACGACCTCGTCGGGCGCGGGTGCCACCTCGTGCAGCAACAGCATCGTCGTCGGGCTCATGTTCGAGCGTTTCAGGTCGTCGTACAGGCTGGTCAACTCGACCTTGCGGTTCACGCGCCCGTGCACCACCTGGGTGCCCACACCGCGGCGCCGCACCAGCAGACCCGTGTCGACGAGCTCTTGGATGGCGCGCCGCACGGTGGGGCGAGAGAGCCCGAGCTCTTCGGCGAGCTTGATCTCGTTCTCGAGTTTCGACCCCGGCGGCAGATCGCCGCGCTCGATGGCCGCTTCGATGCGGCGTGCGAGCTGGAAGTACAACGGCACCGGACCCGACCTGTCCAGGTCGAGGAACAGCTGAGAGATCTTGTCCATGGGCCCCCCGAATCTCGGTATTCGACGTTCCGATGATAAGACAAACTCGCGCGTTGTGTCATATTGTCGGAATGTTTTAACATAAGCAGGCATGGCCCGATGGCGGGCAGAAGGAGCGAGGGAGATCCGTATGCGATTGGGAGTGATCGGCACCGGCAGGATCGGGAGCCAGCACGCGGCTGTGCTGGCCGGGCGCAGTGAAGTGGATGAGGTGATCGTCTGCGATGTCGACGGCACCCGCGCGCGTGCGGTGGCCGCGCAGATCGGCGGGTCGGCAGCCGAGGGAACCGGGCAGTTGTATGCCGCCCGCCCCGACGGTGTGCTCATCGCTGCGCCCACCTCTCAGCACGCAGACCTCATCCGCGAGGCGGTGCGCGCGCACGTTCCGGTGTTCTGTGAGAAGCCGGTCGCCCAGTCGCTGGCCGAGACGGTGGCAACCGTCGAAGAGGCAGAGGCCAGCGGCGTGGCCGTGCAAATCGGCTTTCAGCGGCGGTTCGACGCGGGCTGCCGGCGTGTGCGTGAGGCTATCGCCGGCGGCGAGGTCGGTGAGCTGCGGCGCATGCACCTGATGACCTGCGACCCGGCACCGCCGCCGGCCGAGTATGTGCCGCACAGCGGCGGCATCTTCCGTGACTGCCACATCCACGACTTCGACATCCTGCGGTTCGTCAGTGGCCGCGAGGTCGAGAGCGTGACCGCGCTGGGCGCCAACCGTGGGGCCGACTTCTTCGCCGCCGCCGGCGATGTCGACGAATCGGTCGTGCTGCTCACCCTCGACGATGGCACGCTGGTGACGATGCAGGGCTCGCGGTACAACGGCGCCGGATACGATGTGCGACTTGAGGCCGCGGGCACCCAGGGCACCGTGATGGCAGGACTGTCGGGCAAGACACCGGTGCGCAGCACCGAGCCCGGCGTGGTCTTTCCCGACGACGCGCCGTGGGCGGGGTTCCTCGAAAGGTTCGCCGACGCCTATGTCGCCGAACTCGTCGCCTTCCTCGACGTGGTCGGCACCGGCGCGCCGGTCGTGTGCACGCCCCGCGACGCGCTCGAAGCTCTGTACACCGCTGAGGCGGCCGATCTCTCGCGCCGCGAAGGGCGCACCGTGCGCATCGCAGAGGTGCGGTCGTGAGCGGCGGGCGCATCGCCGGCGCACCCATCAGCTGGGGAGTGTGCGAGGTTCCGGGGTGGGGACATCAGCTGCCGGTCGCGCGCGTTCTCGGCGACATGCGCGACATCGGGCTCGTGGGAACCGAATTCGGTCCCGACGGGTTTCTGCCTGACGAGCCCGAGGCGCGGCGCGATCTGCTGGCCGCCTACGGGCTGTCGGCGGTCGGCGGCTTCATCCCGGTCGTGCTGCACGATCCCGCCGTTGATCCGGTCGCCGACATCCAGCGCCGCATCCCTGCGTTCCTGCGGGCCGGTGCCGATCGGATAGTGCTGGCTGCGGCGACCGGCCACGACGGATACGATTCGCGTCCCGTGCTCGATGAGCTCGGCTGGGCCACCCTGCTGCGAAACCTCGACCGTGTCGCCGATGCCGCACGGGTGCACGCGCTGGCGACATCGCTGCACCCGCACGTGGGCACCATGATCGAGACCGCCGACGAGGTCGAGCGGGTGCTCTCGGGCAGCGACATCCCACTGTGTCTGGACACCGGGCACATGACCATCGGCGGTACCGATGTCGCGGCCTTCGTCGACGCGCACGCCGATCGCGTCGGGCATGTGCATGTGAAAGACGTGGATGCCGCGCTGGCGGCGCGGGTGCGCGCGGGCGAGGTCTCGTACACCGACGCCGTGCGCCAGGGCCTGTACACCTCGATCGGCGCCGGCGATATCGACTTCCTGCGCATCATCGGGGCGCTGGAGCGCGCCGGGTACCGCGGGGTCTATGTGCTCGAGCGCGATGTGATCCTCGATGCCGCCCCGCAGCCCGGTGACGGGCCCGCCGCCGATGTCGCGGCATCCGCCGCCTACCTCGGCGATCTCATCGCCGGGGCGGCGGCATGAACGGCTTTCTGCGGGCCGGCGCCGGCGACACCGTCGTTGAGGTGACTCCCGACGGCGCGCAGTGGCGCCACACCGGGCTCACGGTGCGCCGCATCGGGGCGGGCGAGACGATGCCGGTGTCCACTGCCGGGCGTGAGACGCTCATCGTTCCGCTGGCCGGCGGTGCCGAGGTCGACATCGGCGGCCGGCCACACACTCTGCGCGGCCGAGCCTCGGTCTGGGAGCAGACCGATGTGCTCTACGTGCCGGAAGGGGCCGATGCCGCTCTCACCTGTACCGCCCCCGCGCGGATGGCGTTCTGCTGGGCACCCACCCAGGCGCGGCATCCCGCGCAGCACCTCACGCCCGACGACGTGCCCGTCGAACTGCGCGGCGCCGGCGTGTGCTCGCGCGAGGTGCGCAATCTCGGCACCCCGGCGCACCTGCAGGCCGATCGGCTCATCGTGTGCGAAGTGCTCACCCCCGGTGGCGACTGGTCGAGCTACCCGCCGCACAAGCACGACACGGCCGGGCCCGACGAATCTGAGCTCGAAGAGATCTATCACTACGAGATAGCGGCGTCTCCGGCCGGCACGCCCGGGTTCGCACTGCAGCGCGTGTATGCGTCGGATGAGCGCGAGATCGACATCGCGCGCGAAGTGCGCGACGGCGACACCGTGCTGATTCCGTTCGGCTACCACGGACCGACAGTGGCCGCCCCCGGCCACGACCTCTACTACCTCAATGTCATGGCGGGGCCGGGCCACGGCGCCGACCGCCGATGGCTCATCACAGACGACCCCGCACACGCGTGGGTACGACAGACCTGGCCGCAGCTCGAGGTCGACCCTCGGCTGCCGTTCCGGAGGTGACATGACCACGCTCACACTCACGGTCGCGCAGGCGACCATCCGCTTTCTCGCCCAGCAGTACACCCGTCGCGACGGTGTGGAACAGCGGCTGGTCGAGGGATTCCTCGGAATCTTCGGCCACGGCAACGTCGCGGGTCTCGGACAGGCGCTGCTGGAGGCAGAGCTGACCGAACCCGGCGAGATGCCGTACATCCTGGCGCGCAACGAGCAGGGCGCCGTCAACGCCGCCGTCGCTTTCGCGAAAGATCGCGACCGGCTCTCGACCATGGCGGTGACCACCTCGGTGGGTCCCGGCGCCATGAACATGGTCACCGGCGCGGCCCTGGCCACGACCAACCGCATCCCGGTGCTGCTGCTGCCCGCCGATGTCTTCGCGAACCGGCGGCCCGATCCGGTGCTGCAGCAGCTTGAACGGCCGCAGAGTCGGGATGTCACCGTCAACGACGCGTTCCGAGCCGTGTCGGTGTTCTTCGACCGGGTCTGGCGCCCCGAACAGCTTCCTGCTGCTCTGCTGGAGGCGGCGCGCGTGCTCGCCGATCCGACGCAGGCCGGCGCGGTCGTGGTCGCGATGCCCGAGGACGTGCAGGCAGAGGCCTACGACTGGCCCGAGGAGCTGTTCCGCCGACGGGTGTGGACGATCGCGCGGACCCCCGCCGACCCGGATGCCGTGGCCGAGGCTGCCGCGTTGATCGGCCAGGCGCGGCATCCGCTCATCGTCGCCGGAGGCGGCGTGCATTACTCGCGGGCCGGCGACGCGCTCGCGTCGTTCGCCGCACGGCTGGGCATTCCGGTCGGACAGACGCACGCCGGCAAGGGCGTGCTGCCGCACGGCCACCCGATGGACATCGGGGGACTCGGGTCGACCGGCACCACGGCGGCCACCGCGCTGGCGGCCGAGGCCGACCTCGTGATCGGCATCGGCACGCGGTACTCCGACTTCACAACCGCCTCGATGAGCCTGTTCGCCCGCCCCGGCGTGCGATTCGTGAACCTCAACATCACGCCGATGGACGGCCCGAAGCTCTCGGGGATGCCGCTGCTCGGCGACGCCCGCGCGGTACTGGCCCAGCTCGACGAGGCCACCGCCGACGTGACACCACAGGCCGACCATCTCGCCCGCGTCGCCGAGCTGCGGGCCGAATGGAACGCACAGCGCGACGCGGCGGTGACCCGCAACTGGGCTGCCCACAGCGAGCTCGGACTGCCGAGCCAGGCCGAACTCATCGGCATTCTCAACGACGAGCTTGGCGACGAGGATGTCATCGTCAACGCCGCCGGCAGCGCACCCGGTGACCTGCACCGGCTCTGGCAGCCGCGCTCGCCGCGTCAGTATCACGTCGAGTACGCCTTCTCGACAATGGGCTATGAGGTCGCCGGCGCGCTGGGCGTGAAGCTCTCCGACCCGAGCCGGCAGGTGGTCGCCCTGGTCGGTGACGGGTCGTACCTCATGCTCTCGCAAGAGCTTGTCACCGCCGTCGCCGAGCGGCGCAAGCTCGTCGTGGTGCTCGTCGACAACCGCGGGTATGCCTCGATCGGCAACCTCTCGGAGTCGGTGGGATCGCAGCGCTTCGGCACGAAGTACCGGTATCGGGACGCCGCATCCGGCCGCCTCGACGGCGACGCGTTGCCGGTCGACTACGCCGCGAACCTGCGCAGCCTGGGTGTGGAGGTTTTCGAGGCAGACTCGACACAGTCCTTCCGTGAGGCGCTGCGGCAGGCTCTGACCGCGGAGGAATCGGCCGCCGTGTATGTGCGCACCGATCCGCTCGCACCGGCAGCGCCGGGGGGAGCGTGGTGGGACGTGCCGGTAGCCGAGGTCTCGACTCTCGCCACCACCCAGCAAGCTCGGGCGCAGTATGAACGGGATGTGCGCGCGCAGCGGTGGTACCTGTGACGGTGTACTTCGCCGTCGCCGGCGATATCCATGGGCGGTGGGCGGGGCTGGCCGAGGATCTGCGCGTCGCGGCGGATTTTCTGCCGCCCGGCGCCGAGCTGTCGGCGGTGTTCCAGGTGGGGGATGCCGAACCGACCGCCGACGACGATCAGCTGGCCGAGGTGCACCACAAACCGGAGCGACGGCGCCTCAGCGACTTCGCGGATGTCTTGACCGGGCGCATCCGCTTCCCTGCCCCGGTGTACTTCATCGGAGGCAACCACGAACCGTGGCGCACCCTCGATGAGAACGGCGGGGTCATAGCGGGCGGGGCACGTCTGGCCCCCGACGTGTGGTTCCTCGGCCGCGCCGGGCACGTGCACATCGCCGGTATCGACATAGCTTTTCTCTCCGGCATCCGCCCGCCCGACGGCAAGCCGCTGCGCACCTGGGAACGCGCGCGCAGCACCGATCCCCGGGTGCACGGCTACTACAGCGTCGAAGAGGTGCTGCGCCTGTGCACGGCCGGCACCGCCGACATCGTGCTGACCCACGACTGGCCTACCGGCAGCGCGTATGTGCACAAGACGGCATATGTCGGCGATCCCGCCGTGCGCCGGGCGCTGGAGCTCGTCGCGCCGAGCGCGAGCTTCCACGGGCATTACCACCGCAGCGAGCGGTTCCGCACGCTTGGGGTCGATGTCTTCGCGCGTGGATGCTTCGAGCAGGGCGTGCCCGAGGCGGTGGCCGTATTCGCCTTCGACGAGGCCACCCGCCGCGTGACCCCGCTCCCTCACGTCGCCGCCTGACACCCTCCCGCCCCGTCCCCGCGCCACCACCCGCCGAGTTGTCCCCGTGTTCCGCGACTTGTCCTCTTGTTCCGCGACTTGTCCTCGTGTTCCGCGACTTGTCCCCCGTGTTCCGCGACTTGTCCTCTTGTTGCGCGACCTGTCCCCGGCCCGGCACGCCGGCACGCGGCATCCGCCCGCCCGTTTCGTGATCACCGGAGCGCGCCGAGACATCCGCAGACGATCCCACCGCGGCGAAGCCGGTAGCGTGATCGGGTGACTCCGCCAGATCTGAGCATCCTCGCGTGGGGCGCGCTGGTAGTGGGCGCGGCGATCATCGGGTTGTCGAAGGCGGCGCTGCCGGGCGCGGCCACGCTCGCGGTCGCGCTGTTCGCGGCCGTCCTCCCTGCCCGCCAATCGACGGGCACGATTCTGCTGCTGCTGATCGTCGGTGACGTCTTCGCGCTGTGGGCGTATCGACGCCACGCTGATCTGCGTACGCTGGTGCGCCTCGCCCCCGCCGTGATCGTCGGTCTGGTGGGCGGCGCCGTGTTCCTGGCATTAGCTTCCGACACCTGGGTTCGGCGCATGATCGCGGTGATCCTGCTCACAGTGGTGGCGGTGACACTTATCCGCCGGCGCGCCCACACCGAAGCGGCCGAGCGGGGGCCGCGGGCCCACCGCGTCGCGGCCGCCGTCTATGGTTCGTTGGGTGGATTCACCACGATGGTGGCAAACGCCGCCGGCCCGGTGATGTCGATGTACTTCATCGCGGGGCGTTTTCCGATCAAGGCGTTCCTGGGTACGACCGCGTGGTTCTTCGCCATCGTGAACGTGACGAAGCTGCCCTTCTCGATCGGGCTCGGGCTGATCACCGTCGAGGGCCTGTGGATCGACCTGCTGCTGGTGCCGGTCGTGGTGGCGGCGGCGTTCTTCGGCCGCTGGATCGCCGGTCGCATCAGCCAGAAGGTCTTCGAGCGCGTCGTGATCGTGTTGACGATCGTCGGGGCGCTGTACCTGCTTTTCTGAGCTGCGGAGGGTGGATGCTGCGGCTTCCACCCTCCGCAGACACTGAGTGCCTCAGGCCTGCCCGGCGCCCCGACGCTTGTTGATGACGTCGAAGGCCACGGCCGCCAGCAACACGAGCCCCTTGATGAACTCCTGCCACTCCGTGCCCACACCCAAGATCGTCATCCCGTTGTTGAGTACACCGATGATGAGACCGCCGACGATGGCGCCCCCGATCGTCCCGATGCCTCCGGTGACGGCCGCGCCGCCGATGAACACGGCAGCGATGGCATCCAGCTCGAAGCCGTTACCCGCACTCGGCCCGGCGAGGTTCAGCTGAGCTGTGAACACGAGTCCGGCCAGGGCAGAGAGCACTCCGATATTCACGAACAGCAGGAAGGTGAGCCTGTTCGTCTTCACACCGCTCAACTCAGCCGCGCGGGCGTTTCCACCCAGCGCATACACGTGACGCCCGAAGACGCTGTTGGCCATAACTGCCGAATATGCGACAACGAGCACGCCGAGGATTACCAGCACGATCGGCGTTCCCCGGTAGCTGGCAAGCAGCCAGGCGATGCCGAAGATCAGCACGCACATGAACGCGGTCTTCAGCGTGAACCACCCGATCGGCTCGAGGGTCAGGCCGTTACGTGCGCGGCCGCGTCGGGAACGGATGCCGAAGCCAACGAGCGAGATGATCGCCAAGACCGCAAGAATCATCGTCAGCGGCTCGAGATATGACGTGCCACCGCCCAGATCGGGTAGGAACCCTGAGCCGATGGCGCGGAACCCCTCTTCGAAGGGGGAGATCTGGGTGTTGCGCAGCAGAATCTGCGCGAGCCCCCGGAACAGCAGCATCCCGGCCAGTGTCACGATGAAGGCGGGAATCCGGAAATACGCGACCCAGAATCCCTGCCATGCTCCGACGACGGCACCCGCAATAAGGCAGAGGATGATCGTGGCCCACCACGGGACACCCATCTTGTTATTGAGGACTCCGGCGAACGCACCGACCACCGCAACGACCGACCCGACCGAGAGGTCGATGTGGCCGGCGATGATCACCATCACCATTCCGATCGCGAGAATGAGGATGTAGCTGTTCTGTACGATGAGGTTCGATACGTTCCGCGGGCTCAGCGTGATGCCCTGCGTGAGGATCTGGAACAGCAAGACGATCACGATGAGCGCGATGAACAGGCCAATCTGGCGCAGCTGGCCGCTCAGATACGACATCGTGTTGCGCACGATCCCCTCGGGCGCCGGAGCCGCAGTTCTCGCGGTGCTCATACGTGGTCCTCTTCTCTCATCTTGGTCATGTATTGCATGAGGCGCTCAGGGGATGCCTCGGCCCGGGGGATATCGGCGGTGATGACGCCTTCGGAAAGGGTGTAGATCCGGTCACACAGTCCCAGGAGCTCCGGCAGCTCAGACGAGATGACGATGACACCCTTGCCCTGGTCAGCAAGCCGGTTGATGATCGTGTAGATCTCGAACTTCGCGCCGACATCGATGCCGCGGGTCGGCTCGTCAAGAATGAGGACGTCCGGGTCGGAGAACATCCACTTCGAAAGCACGACCTTCTGTTGATTGCCGCCCGAGAGCTTGCCGGTAAGAGCCGACACCGAGGGTGCCTTGATGTTCATGTCACGCCGATACTTCTCAGCGATGACGTGCTCGCGGTTGCGATCGACCCAACCGGCTCGCGCAAGCTTGCCGAGAGCTGCGCCTGAGATGTTGCGTGCGATGTCTTCGATGAGGTTCAGCCCGTACTTCTTGCGGTCTTCGGTCGCGTAGGCCAGGCCCGCCTTGATCGCAGCCGGCACGGAGTGCACGTCGATCGGTTCGCCGTCCTTGTAAACGGTCCCCGAGATGTCGGCGCCCCAGCTTGCGCCGAAAACGCTCATGGCCAGTTCAGTACGCCCGGCGCCCATCAGCCCGGCTATCCCGACGATCTCGCCGCTGTGGACGATCACGTTGGCCTTGTCGACGACGATGCGTGAGCGATCCGACGGATGATGTACCGTCCAGTCCTCGATGCGCAGCAGCTCTCCGCCGATCTGAGGAGTGTGTTCTGGAAAACGATGGGTGATGTCCCGACCCACCATGCCCTTGATGATGCGGCCCTCGTTGACATCGGGGCTCGCAGCATCAAGCGTCTCGATCGTCTGACCGTCACGGATGATCGTGACGGTGTCAGCGACCTTCTTGATCTCGTTGAGCTTGTGGGAGATGAGGATGCTGGTGACTCCTTGTGCCTTCAACTCGAGCATGAGATCGAGTAGGCGTTCGGAGTCGTCATCGTTGAGAGCGGCGGTCGGCTCATCCAGGATCAACAGCGTGACATCTTTTGACAGGGCTTTGGCGATCTCGACGAGCTGCTGTTTTCCCACTCCGAGTTCACCGACCTTGACGGCGGGATCGTCGTGCAAGCCCACACGCGTGAGGTACTCGCGCGCCTGCGTCTCTGTCTTGCTCCAACTGATCCATCCGCCGGTAGCGCGCTCGTTCCCGATGAAGATGTTCTCGGCGATGCTCAGGAACGGGCTCAGGGCGAGCTCCTGATGGATGATGACGATGCCGGCGCGTTCGGAATCCGCGATTCCGCCGAACCTGCAGACGTCGCCTTCGAAGACAATGTCACCGGTGTAGCTGCCGTGCGGGAAGACCCCCGAGAGCACGTTCATGAGGGTTGATTTGCCGGCACCGTTCTCGCCGCAAATGGCGTGCACCTCGCCCCGCCGCACGGTGAGGTTCACGTCTGAGAGTGCTTTCACGCCGGGGAACTCTTTGGTGATTGAGCGCATCTCGAGGATGGCGTCCTCGGTCATGGTCTTTCCCTTCGAATGGTGCTGGGCGCCCCTAAGCAGGGCGCCCAGCACGGGTGTGGCGGTGTCTACTTGAGGTCGTCCTCGGTGTAGTACCCGCTGTCGATGAGTTCGCTCTGGTAGTTCTCGTTCGTCACGACGACCGGGGGAAGCAGGTAAGTGGGCACGACCTTCTTGCCGTTGTCATAGCTCTTCGTGTCGTTTACTTCGGGCTTCTTGTCCTTGAGCAGTGCCTCGGTCATCGCAACTGCCTGCTTGGCCAGGTTGCGGGTGTCCTTAAAGACCGTCGAGTACTGCGAACCCGCGATGATCTGCTTCACGCTGGCGACCTCAGCGTCCTGCCCGGTGATGATGGGCCACGTGTCACTACCCACCTTGTAACCGCCGCTCTCAAGCGCGGCGATAATTCCATCGGAGAGTCCGTCGTACGGCGAGAGCACGCCGTCTAGCTTCGTCGCGCCCGTCGAGTAGCTCTTGGCGAGCAGGTCGTCCATGCGCTGCTTGGCAGTGGCCGGATCCCATCCCTGGATGGCGATCTGGTTGAACTTGGTCTGGCCGCTCGCGACCTCCAGCGTGCCGTCGTCGATGAGCGGCTGGAGGACGCTCATTGCGCCGTTGTAGAAGAACGTTGCGTTGTTGTCGTCGGGGCTACCAGCGAACAATTCAACGTGCCATGGTCCCTTCTTGCCGGTCTTGCTGCCGTTTGCGTCGAGGTAGCCGAGACCGGTCAGAAGTGAGTTCGCCTGCAGCACCCCAACCTTGAAGTTATCGAACGTCGCGTAGTAGTCGACGTTCTCGTCCCCGGTGAGGAGCCGGTCGTACGAGATGACCTTGACTCCAGCGTCCTTCGCGTCGTCGAGCTGCTGGCCGAGCGCGCCGCCGTCGATCGATGCGATGACGAGTACCTTCGCACCCTTCGTGATCATCGTCTCGATCTGTTGTGCCTGCGTCGGGATGTCGTTGTTCGCGTATTCGAGGTCAGTCTCGTATCCGGCCTCCTTGAGGTACTTCACAACATTGTCGCCGTCCTGGATCCAGCGCTGGTCGACTTTGGTCGGCATCGCGATGCCGACCAAAGCGCCTTCGTTCGCGTCGCCGGAGTCATCGGCGTTACCGGTGCCGCCGCGTCCGCCGGAGCAGGCCGCGAGGCCGAGTACGAGACCGGCCGCGACAGCGACGGCTGCGATCTTCTTGGTGCGGAACGTCATGGTTCCTGCCTTCCTCTTGATGGTTTTCATCCGTGTGCGGAGATGACACAGGATGCCGGAGTCGCTGCGGCATACGCGTGAGTGTGCTCGCTCAGCGGCAGGGCGTGAGAACGGAAAGCGATCTTGCAGTCGTCGATGACCACGGGAGAACTCCTTCGTTCGGGATGATGGGCGGGTCGGTTGGTACCAATGACTCGAAATGATACCGGTAACAATGCCGGAAGTCAGACTAAGCACACGTGGCGTGCGTCGTCAAGTCGCCGCACATGTGGCGCTTCGGCGCGACTCCCCACTGGTTCCGACGCACGCGCGCACGTCGAAGCCGGGAGCAGGTGCCGTCAGGCGCGCGCTGCAGTAGACGCGCGCACCACGAGTTGCGGCACCAGCGACGACTCGGGCACGGACACGTCGTTGCCCAGTGCCGCCAGGATCGAAAGGACGGCGCGCCGCCCGCCCTCGGCGAAGTCTTGCCGCAGCGTCGTCAGCGGCGGACGGTAGTGCGCGCTTTCGGGGGTGTCGTCGAACCCCACGACGCTGACATCAGCGGGCACGTCGAGTCCGGCATCCGTGGCCGCATGGATGAAGCCGAGCGCTATCGAGTCATTCGCGCAGAACACCGCGCTGAATTCGGATCTCTCCAGCAGCCGCGTCGCGGCCTGGTACCCCGATGCCGGGCTCCAGTCACTGGGCTCGACGGCGGCGGGTTCGAGTCCGGCGGCGGCCAGCTCGTCGGTGAATCCCTGCCGGCGTGAGGTCGCCTCGTACCAGTGCGTAGGCCCCGCGATGTGCGCGATGCGGGTGTGGCCGAGGTCGAGCAGGTGCCGGGTCGCGACCCGCGCCGCTGCGGCCTGCGCGATGATCACGGACTCGTCGCCCGTGCCGTGCATGGTCACGATCGGCACGCGGGGGGCGAGCTCGTCCACGACCTCGCGGGCACGGGCACTCGGACCGATGACGATGAGGCCAGAGGCATCCTGATCCAACAGGTGTTCGACCGCCTGCCGCACCGAGTCGCGGTCGCTGGGCTCCACGCCCGCGACGACGGCCGAGTATCCCACCCGGCGGGCGGCGAGCTCGATCGCCCAGATCGTGTTCGACGGCCCGTAGAGCAAACCGCCGGTGGTGTCGAGGATGCCGATGGTGCGGATGCCGCCGCTTGCGAGAGCCCGCGCTATATGACTGGGCCGGAAATTGAGTTCGGCGATGGCTGCGAGCACCTGATCGCGCGTGGCCGGGCGCACATTCTCGGCGCCGTTGAGCACGCGCGAGACCGTCATGTGCGAGACGCCGGCGCGGCGAGCGACGTCACGGATGCTCGTCGCGCCGGGTGCGGAGTTGCTCGGGGGCATGTTCCCATCATTCCGCACGAGTTCGGCCAGCCGCGTGCGGCCGCGATGAACGAGAGCGGCGTCAGACGCCGTACTCGGCGCGTACGACGTCGCGCAGTTGCGCGCTGCACGCAGCAACGGCGGCGCGCCAGTCGGTGATGGCCCCGTCTTGGGCGCGGTCCGAGACCGCCTTGAGCACCCGGATCGGCACGCCGAAGCGCTCGGCGACCCAGATGTAGGCGTAGGTCTCCATGTCGACGAGGCGGGCGCCCAGCGGACGGATCGACGCGACGGCCTCGGCATCGTCGACGAAGTGATCGCCGGTGGCGATGGTCACCGCCTCACGGCGGATCACCTCGGCCGGCACGACGACGCGCGCAGGCAGCGACACATGCTGGCCGACCACGCCGTCGATGTCGGTCACATCGTGCTGAATGGCCGCGTCGATCTCGTAGACGGTCGGATCCAGGAGCGTATCGATGGCACCGGCCGTGCCGACGACGAGGATCTCGTCGTATGAGTTCGCGTCCAGCGCGCGGGTGAGAGCGAACGTCGCCTGCAGCTTGCCGGGACCGGTCACGAGCCGGTCGAAGCCCGGCAGGGGATCGGGGAACGCGACCAGTTCGGCGTCCAGCGCCGCGACGAGAAGTTTCACCCGGCCATTCTTCCAGGCCTCACCGCGCCGGCCGCCCCGTGTTCGGCTCGCAGGACGTTTTGGATCCCCCGGGCGTGTCGCCCGGCGTGTCGTCGGCCCGGGCACAGATCGTCCTGCGAGCTGAACAGCAAACCTCCGCGCCAGCGCGCTGCTCGGCGTCTGCCCAGCCGCACCCCATACGCTGGAAGGCATGACCACACCGCGCGCGCAGGTGCGGCCGCGCACCGAGGGATGGACGCAGAAGAAGGATGCCGAGGGTCGGCCCCTGCTGCAGTTCGCCAGTCCCCGCCGCGGCAAGCCCCCGGCACACTTCGCCGACCTCACGCCCGAGCAGCGCGTCGAGAAGATGCACGAGCTCGGGATGCCGCCGTTCCGTGCCCGGCAGCTCGAGAAGCACTTCTTCACCCATTGCACGCATGACCCGGCCGAGATGACCGATCTGCCTGCCGAGGGCCGCGAACAGCTCGTGCACACACTGCTGCCGCCGCTGCTGACCGAGGTGCGGCGACTTTCCACCGACCGCGGTGACACGATCAAGTTCCTCTGGAAGCTGCACAACGGGGCCCTGGTCGAGTCGGTCCTCATGCGCTACCCGGGCCGGATCACGCTGTGCGTGTCGAGCCAGGCGGGCTGCGGCATGAACTGCCCGTTCTGTGCGACCGGGCAGGCGGGCCTGACCCGCAACATGTCGGCGGCCGAGATCGTCGCGCAGGTCGTGCGCGCGAATCGCGTGATCGCTGAGGGGCAGTTGGGCGACCCGCGCCATGTCGGCCACGACGGCGAGCGCGTGACGAACATCGTGTTCATGGGCATGGGTGAGCCGATGGCCAACTACGCCCGGGTCATGCACGCCGTGCGCGTCATGACCGACAAGACGCACGGCATGGGCATGAGCGCCCGTGGCATCACCATCTCGACGGTGGGGCTGGTTCCGGCCATCCGCAAGCTGTCGAACGAGAACATCCCGGTGACCTTCGCGCTGTCGCTGCACGCTCCCGATGACGAGCTGCGCGACGAGATGATCCCGGTCAACTCCCGGTGGAAGGTCGATGAGGCGCTGGATGCCGCCTACGAGTATTTCGCGAAGACCGGACGCCGCGTCTCGATCGAGTACGCGCTCATCAAAGACATGAACGACCACGGCTGGCGCGCCGATCTGCTCGCCGACAAGCTCAACGCGCGCGGGCACGGGTGGGTGCACGTGAACCCGATTCCGTTGAACCCGACGCCCGGCTCGGTGTGGACGGCCTCTGACAGGCCTGTGCAAGACGAGTTCGTCCGCCGGCTCGAAGCCCGCGGCATCCCCACCACCATCCGCGACACCCGCGGCAAAGACATCGACGGTGCGTGCGGGCAGCTGGTGGCAACCGAGGCCGATCAGCAGGCCGCTGCCGCGACCCCCGTGGACTGACCGGCAGACGCGGATGCCGCGACCCGGCATCACCCGCAACGCAGATCGCCCCGACTCGGATGAGCCGGGGCGATCTGCGTCACCGCGTCACTGCGTGCGGATGGTGCCCGTCGCAACGCCTTGGTCGGTGGGCTCATCGTGCAGCAGCAGCACGGGCTCGGCGGGGGAGTCGCCGGCGGCGATCGGCAGCACCTCTTCGTCAGCGGCCTCGGCTGCCGCCACCCCCGCGGTGATCAGCTTGCGCGAAGCCAGCAGCAGCACGATGGCGATGAGCAGCGCGCCCACGGCGATCCAGAACGGCACGTGCACGCTCAGCGCGGTGCCCACGATGCCCGCGACGAACGGGGCGAGCCCGCCGCCGAGGAATCGCACGAAGCTGTACGACGCGCTGGCGACGGGGCGCTCGACGGGGGCGACCTCCATGACCGCCTGCGTGACCAGCGTGTTGTTCAGGCCCGAGCAGACGCCCGAGACGATGACCGTCACGATGAGAACGGCGGGGATGTCGGCCCAGATGGCGGCCACGGCCATGTCGACGGTGAGAAAGGCGAACGCCGCGACGAGTACGGGAACCAGGCCGAACCGCCGCTCCAGACGCGGGGCGACGAACACGGCGAAGATAGCGACCAGGATGCCCCAGCCGAAGAAGACCAGACCGAGAAGCACCGCGCTGCTCATCCCCATCTGCAGGGGCGCGTAGGCGAGCACCGTGAAGAACGCCCAGTTGTAGAGCAGGGCCACCAGGCTGAGCATGAGCAGCCCCTTGTGGCGCAGCGCCTTCAGCGGTGCCGACAGCGACAGCTTGTGCGTGGTGGTGGGGGCGTTGGTCACGAACACGCTCGTGCCGACCAGGCCGATGAGCATCAGCACCGAGACGCCGAAGAACGGCCACTCCCAGCCGATCGAGCCCAGCAGCCCGCCCAGCAGCGGGCCGACGGCGATGCCGACACCCATCGCCGCCTCGTAGATGGCGATCGCGCCGCGCACGCCGCCGGTGGCGCTGCCGACGATCACCGCCAGGCTCGTGGCGATGAACAACGCGTTGCCCAGGCCCCAGCCGGCGCGGAATCCGACCATCGCGCCGATGGTCGGCGAGAAGCCGGCCAGGGCGGCGAACACCACGATCAGGATCAGGCCGAGAATGAGCGTGCGCTTGCCGCCGATGCGGCTCGAGACCCATCCGGTGCCGAGCATCGCGACGGCGGTGACGAGCAGGTAGCTGGTGAACAGCAGTTCGACCTGGGCGTGGCTGGCGTGCATCTGCTCGCCGATGGCGGGCAGGATCGGGTCGACGAATCCGATGCCCATGAACGAGATGACGCACGCGAAAGCGACGGCCCAGACGGCCTTCGGCTGTCGGAACATGCTGGGCTTGCTGGTGGACGTGGACTCCACGAAAGTGTGCTCCTTGCTGTGGGGATGGGATGCTCAGCGCGTTGCGCGCCGCTCGTCGGCGATGTCGACGAGCTGTTCGAGCACGGGGATGGCGGCGGTGAGGGTCTCACGTGCCGCGGGGGGAAGCTGTGCGGTGAGATCGTCGAGCACAGCGGCGCGCGCGCGGCGCCGTGCACCGTTCAGTTCGCGGCCGGCCTCGGTGACCTCGACGATGACCGCGCGGCCGTCGTGCGGGTCAGCCGCGCGCGCGACCAGGCCCGCGTGCTCGAGCCGGGTGACGACCTGGGTCATCGCCGGCTGGGTGACATGCTCGGCCTCGGCGAGTGCGGTCAGCCGGGAGGGCCCGCTGTGCACGAGCGTGTACAGGGTCGAGGCGGCGACCGGGCTGAGGTCGCCGGGCAGTGTGGAACGGCGAAGCAATCGGATGAGCCGATCGAGCGTCGTTCCCAGCCGCGCCGCGTCGACGCGCGTTGCTGTCTTCGGCATGAAGGCAATTGTATAGCGAACTTATGTAAGAGTCGAATGCATATGTCGGGTACGGGTGGATGCCTCGGTCATAGCCGCTTCCGAGGTGCCTTCTATCGGATCCCCAGGAGGGCCCGTCTAACCTGGCACGATGTCTTTTTCCGCCCACCGCCCGGGCCGCTTCGGCTCCGATGGTCGCCTTCTGCTCGATGCCGACGAGCAGGAGGAGACGGAGCCGTTGTACCTGAGCGACATCGCGGCGACCGCCGCCGATGAGGCCGAAACGACGGCGGAATCGCTCGCGCCGTGGGGCGCTCCGGCCAGCGAAGAACCCGACGAACCCGACGCACCGGCCGCTCCGGCCGTGGCATCCACTCCTCTCGTCCTCTCCCGCCCTCGCCTGCCGTGGACCCGGCGACTGGCCGTGCTCGGCGGCGCCGACGCCGAAGTGCTCGCAGAAGTGCCGATCGAGACATCCCGATTCGTGCAGATGTTCTTCGTGCTCGCCGGCACCGCCCTCGTCTCGGCGCTGTCGATGTTCTTCGCCCTCATCACCGGGGTGGGGGTCATGGTGTGGATCGCCGTTCCCGTCGCGCTGGTGTGGGCGCTGATCATCTTCAACCTCGACCGCTTTCTCACCTCGACCATGCGGGCGTCCACGAGCATTCTCAAGCTCATCGCACTCGCCCTGCCCCGGGTGGTGATGGCCGCGATCATCGGCATCGTCGTGGCAGAGCCGCTCGTGCTGCAGGTGTTCCACAACGACATCGCACGCGAGGTCACCTCGACGAACATCACCAACGCCCTCGCCGACCAGCAGGGCGTCTCGGACGGGCCCGAGAAGACGGCACTGGATGCCGCGAGCAAGCGCGTCAGCGAGCTCGAGAACCAGGCCGCCACCGGAATCGTCGCGGGCACCTCGACGACCTCGGCGGCATCGGCCGCCGCACAGAAGACCGTCGATGACCTGAACACGAAGCTTGACGCGCAGCAGAAGGTCATCGACCAGGCACGCGCGCTGTATCAGTGCGAGCTGACCGGCGAGGGCAAGGGCACGGTGGCCGGTTGCACCGGCGTGACCGGCAGCGGGGCCAGTGCCGCCGCGGCCAAGAGCCAGCTGGCATCGGCACAGGAATCGTACGACGCCCTGGCCGCCAAGCTGCGCGAGGCCAATGCCACGCTCGCTGCCGCCGACGCCTCGGGGACCCAGGCGGCCGAGGCCTCGGCCGCGCAGAACAAGAAGCAGGCACAGGCCGAGCTGCCGGCCGCGCGCACGCAGTACGAGCAGGCGCAGAAGGCCTACGACGCGCGGGCCGCGGCGGTCGCCGGCGGCAACGCCGATGCCGTGGGGCTGCTCAGTCAGATCAGCGCGCTCGACCGGCTCTCGCAGAAGGAACCCACGCTCGCCTGGGCGCACGCGCTCATCGCCGCCCTGTTCTTCATGATCGAGTTGCTGCCCGTTCTGGTGAAGGTGCTCACCAGCTACGGCGAGCCCTCGCTGTACGAGAAAGCCGAGTCGATGCGTCGTCAGGTGGCGCTGGATCGTGTCACCCGGCGCAGCTGGGACGAGCGCGCCGACATCGCGCGCGGCACCGCCGCCGCTGAGGCGTAGCGCCGCAGCATCCCGCCCCTCCATGTTCGGCTCGCAGGACGTTTTTGTGATCCCGGGCGTGTCGCCCGGCGTGTCGCGGCCGCGCGACCAGAAGTTCCTGCGAGCCGAACGGCGCGACTAGCGTAGAGGCATGGTCGAACATCGCTATCTCGGTAACAGCGGACTCAAGGTCTCGGAGATCACCTACGGCAACTGGGTCACCCATGCCTCTCAGATCGATGACTCCGGCGCCATCGCGACGGTGCATGCGGCACTGGATGCCGGGATCACGACCTTCGACACCGCCGACACCTACGCCAACACGGCCGCCGAGGTCGTGCTGGGCAAGGCCTTGGCCGGCCAGCGCCGCGCCTCGCTCGAGATCTTCACGAAGGTGTACTTTCCGACGGGTCCTCAGGGTCCGAACGACACCGGACTCTCGCGCAAGCACATCTTCGAGAGCATCGACGGCTCGCTGCAGCGTCTGGGCACCGACTATGTCGACCTCTATCAGGCGCACCGGTACGACTACGAGACCCCGCTCGAAGAGACGATGCAGGCCTTCGCCGACGTCGTGCGCGCCGGCAAGGCGCTGTACATCGGGGTGAGCGAGTGGACCGCCGAGCAGCTGCGCGAGGGTGCCGCCCTGGCCAAGGAACTGCGGGTGCCGTTCATCTCGAACCAGCCCCAGTACTCGATGCTCTGGCGTGTGATCGAAGACAAGGTCGTGCCGGCCAGTGCCGAACTCGGCATCTCGCAGATCGTCTGGTCGCCGATGGCGCAGGGCGTGCTGTCGGGCAAGTACCTGCCCGGCCAGCCGGTGCCCGCCGGGTCGCGGGCCACCGACGAGAAGAGCGGCGCCCACTTCATCAAGGGATTCCTGCGCGACGAGGTGCTCACCGCGGTGCAGCGACTCGAGCCGATCGCCTCGGACTGCGGCTTGACGATGCCGCAGCTGGCCATCGCCTGGGTGCTGCAGAACCCGAACGTCGCCGCGGCGCTGGTCGGGGCATCCCGTCCCGAGCAGATAGCCTCGAACGTCGCCGCGTCGGGCGTGAAGCTCGACGCCGACGTGATGGCCGCCATCGACACGGCACTCGGCGACGTCGTCGAGCGCGACCCGCAGAACACCTACACGGTGTCGCCGAAGGCGCGTCTGGCCTGATGATCCGCAGCGCGGGGCTGCTTGTGCACCGCCGCGCCGGCGGGGTGCTCGAGGTGCTCATCGCGCACATGGGCGGCCCGTTCTGGGCGCGCAAAGACGAGGGCGCCTGGTCGATCCCGAAGGGCGAGTTCGACCCCGAGACCGAGACGGCGGTGGATGCCGCGGTCCGGGAGTTCCGCGAAGAGCTCGGCATCGATCCGCCGGCCGGTCCCTATGTCGAGCTGGGCACGTGGGCGTATGCGTCGGGCAAGCGGGTGAGCGTGTTCGCCGCGGACGGCACCGGGTTCGCGGCATCCGATCTCGCCTTCGGCACATTCGAGATGGAGTGGCCGCCGCGCTCGGGCAGGCGGGCGGAGTTTCCCGAGGTCGATCGCGCCGAATGGATGCCGGTGGATGCCGCGCGCACCCGCTTGGTGAAGGGGCAGCGGCCCGCGCTGGACGCGGTGGAGGCTCTCGGCAGCTAGCAGAGTGTCGGAGATTCGTGGCAAGCTATTACGTCCGCGCATTCGCGCGTTCTTCTTCTGGAGTTCTCCGTGCTCGCCAAAATCCTCATCCGCTACCTCAAGACCTATCGCTGGCTGCTGCTGGGCGTCCTCGTCTTCCAATTCGCCTCGGCGATGGCGCAGCTGTACTTGCCGCGTCTGAACGCCGACATCATCGACAAGGGCGTCGCCGTCGGCGACACCGGCTTCATCTGGTCGCACGGTGTGTTCATGCTGCTGATCTCACTCGGCCAGATCGTGGCCTCGGTGATCGCCACCTACTTCGCCGCGCGCTCGGCGATGGCGGCCGGTCGCGACATCCGCCGCGATGTGTATGACCGGGTCAGCTCGTTCTCCGAACGCGAGATCTCGACGTTCGGCGCGGGATCGCTGATCACCCGCAACACGAACGACGTGCAGCAGGTGCAGATGCTGGCGATGATGGGCGCGACCATGCTCGTCACGGCGCCGCTGATGGCCATCGGCGGGGTCATCATGGCACTGCGTCAGAACGTGGGTCTGAGCTGGCTCATCGGGGTGTCGGTGCCCGCGCTGCTGATTCTGGCCGTGCTCGTGGTCAGCCGCATGGTGCCGCTTTTCCGTTCGTACCAGGGCAAGCTCGACGCGGTGAACCGCATCATGCGTGAGCAGCTGACGGGTGTGCGCGTCGTGCGCGCATTCGTGCGCGAGCGCATCGAAGAAGAGCGCTTTCGCGGCGCGAACACCGGCATCATGGTGGTCGGGCGCAAGGTCGGGTCGCTGTTCGTGGTCCTGTTCCCGCTGGCGATGCTGGTGCTGAACCTCACCGTCGTGGGGGTGATCTGGTTCGGCGGCATCGCCGTCAACGACGGCGATGTGCAGATCGGCACGCTGTTCGCCTTCATGCAGTATGTCGGCCAGATCCTCATGGGTGTGCTGATGGCCAGCTTCATGACGATCATGATCCCGCGTGCCGCGGTCTCGGCCGAGCGCATCGGCGAGGTGCTCGATGCCGACACCTCACTGGCGCGTCCCACCGACCCGGTCCAGGACTTTCCCCGCCCCGGCACCGTCGAATTCGACCACGTCACCTTCGCGTACCCGGGTGCCGACGAGCCGGTTCTGCAGGATGTCTCGTTCCGCGCCGAACCGGGTGAGACTGTGGCCATCGTCGGGTCGACCGGGGCGGGCAAGACGACCCTGGTCTCGCTCATCCCACGGCTGTTCGATGTGACCGGCGGTGCCGTGCGCGTCGCCGGCGTCGACGTGCGCGAGGCCGACCTCGACACCATGTGGAAGGGGATCGGCCTGGTTCCCCAGCGACCGTTCCTGTTCAGCGGCACTATCGCCTCGAATCTGCGGTTCGGCCGCGAGGAGGCGACCGATGCCGAGCTGTGGGAGGCCCTCGAGATCGCCCAGGCGCGCGACTTCGTCGCCGAGAAGGAGGGCGGTCTGTCGTCGCGGATAGCGCAGGGCGGCACGAACGTCTCGGGTGGGCAGCGGCAGCGCCTGGCCATCGCGCGCGCCATCGTGCATCAGCCCGACATCCTCGTCTTCGACGATTCGTTCTCGGCCCTCGATCTGTCCACCGATGCCCGGCTCAGACAGGCGCTGTGGCAGCGGATGCCCGAGGTCACCAAGATCGTGGTCGCGCAGCGGGTGTCCACCATCACCGACGCCGACCGCATCATCGTGCTCGACGCGGGCCGGGTCGTGGGGATCGGCACGCATGACGAGTTGCTCGCGTCATCGACCACCTACAAAGAGATCGTCGACTCGCAGCTGGGGGTGCAGGCATGAGTGCTCCCGACATGCTCACCGAAGAGGAGCGCCTCGAGCAGGAACTCGCCGAGCAGGCGCGACTGAACTCCGGCGACTGGGACAGCGTCGCGCCCGGCAAGGCCGCGAACTTCGGCAAGAGCTTCACTCGGATGGTCGGACTCCTCAAGCCCCACTGGCTCGGGTTCTCGCTCGTCTCTCTGGCGGGGGCGGTGGCCGTCGTGCTCGCCGTGATCGCACCGAAGGTGCTCGGCCAGGCGACCAACATCATCTTCGAGGGCGTTGCCTCACTCACCCTGGGCCAGTTCTTCCCGGCGGGCACCACGCAGGCGCAGGTCGTCGAAGGGCTGCGCGCCGGCGGCCAGACCGACATGGCCAACATGATCGCGGCGATGAGCGACTTCCGCGTGGGCGCGGGAATCGACTTCGACCGCCTGCGTTACGTCATCGTCTGGGTGCTGGTCATCTATGTGGCCTCGGCGCTGCTGAGCTGGGTGCAGGGCTATGTCATCAACGTGATCATGGTGCGCACCATGTGGAAGCTGCGTGAAGACGTCGAAGCCAAGCTGAACCGACTGCCTCTGGCCTACTTCGACAAGGTGCAGCGCGGCGAACTCATCTCGCGGGTCACCAACGACATCGACAACATCACCCAGACGATGCAGCAATCGCTGTCAGGAGCCCTGACAAGTGTGCTGACGGTGATCGGCGTACTGGTGATGATGTTCACTATCTCGTGGCAGCTGGCGCTTGTCGCCCTGGTGTCGCTGCCGCTGATGGCGATCATCTTCGGCGTCATCGGTCCGAAATCGCAGAAGGCGTTCAGCACGCAGTGGCGCAAGGTCGGGCGACTGAACGCCCGCGTCGAGGAGTCGTTCTCGGGGCACGCACTGGTGCAGGTGTTCGGTCGTGAGAAGGACTCGCGCGCCAAGTTCGCCGATGAGAACGACGAGCTGTTCGAGGCATCCTTCAAGGCACAGTTCCTCTCGGGCATCATCATGCCCGGCATGATGTTCATCGGCAGCCTCACGTATGTCGGCATCGCGGTGTTGGGCGGTCTGATGGTCGCATCGGGCAACCTGCGTCTGGGTGATGTGCAGGCGTTCATCCAGTACTCGCAGCAGTTCACCCAGCCGCTCTCAGAGATCGGCGGCATGGCGGCGGTCGTGCAGTCGGGCACCGCCTCGGCAGAGCGCGTTTTCGACCTGCTCGACCAGGACGAGCAGGAGCCCGACGCCTCCGACGCCCCCGAGTACACCCCGGGTCGCGGCGTCATCGAGTTCGAGAATGTGAAGTTCTCGTACGACCCCGAGCGGCCGCTCATCTCCGATCTGTCGTTCCGGGTCGAACCGGGCCAGACGGTGGCGATCGTGGGGCCGACGGGTGCGGGCAAGACGACCCTGGTGAATCTGCTGATGCGCTTCTACGAGCTCGAGGGCGGGCGCATTCTGCTCGACGGGCAGGACATCGCCGAACTCACCCGCGATGATGTGCGCGAGCGCACCGGCATGGTGTTGCAGGACCCGTGGCTTTTCGCAGGGACGATCCGCGAGAACATCCGGTACGGTCGGCAGTCGGCCACCGATGACGAGATAGTGGATGCCGCGACTGCGACCCGCGTCGACAAGTTCGTGCACTCACTGCCCGACGGGTACGACACGGTGCTCGACGAAGACGCGTCGAACGTCTCGGCGGGCGAGAAGCAGCTGATCACGATCGCGCGCGCGTTCGTCGCGCAGCCGTCGGTGCTCATCCTCGACGAGGCGACCAGCTCGGTCGATACCCGCACCGAGCTGCTGCTGCGGCACGCGATGGCCGCGCTGCGCCAGGGGCGCACCTCGTTCGTGATCGCGCACCGCCTGTCGACGATCCGCGACGCCGACCTGATCCTGGTGATGGAGCACGGTGACATCGTCGAGAAGGGCACCCACGACGAACTGATCGCCCGCGAGGGCGCGTACTGGCGCCTGTACCGCGCGCAGTTCGAGCAGGCCGCCGCCGACATCGACCTCGAAGAGGCGCTGGAAGCGGCCACCGGCGCGGTGCCCGTGGTCACCGGGGCTGTGCCGGTGGCGACGGAGGACGACTCGGTCTGACCTGCCGCGACCCGGACCGGCGTATCGATCGTGCGCGTCGAGCGCATCACCCCTCCCCAGCGTTCATACCGGGTAGAGTGCAGTCGCGCGCGACTCCTTCGCACGCCATGTGAAAGGACCGCCATGGCTGACACTTGGCTTCCGTCTCTGGTCACCGATTCGCCTGAGGAAGGATTTGCGCTGGCAGTGAAGATCTCGCGCAACAGCGTGAAGGTCACCCAACCGGATGCAGAGACGCGGCAGAAGTTGCGTCCCGACTACGCCGACGACGCTGACAGCCTGATCGCCGTGTCGCAGGTGATAGCGATCAACTTCCAGACTGTCGCCGCGGCGAACGGCTACTGGCGCGGTTGAGGGAGCAGCGAGCGGCCGCGTGAAGTTGAGCAGATTGTCTCCACGCGGCGCGGCTCGGCCTTGACATTGCAGTGAGAGCGGCGTGCCCGCTTCGCGATGGCGCCCTGTGGCGCGCCTGCAGACCGGGTGCGGGTGCGGGTGCGCGGGCGGGCGCCGGCCCGCGAGCCGGCGCTACGCCGGCGAGACTCACTCTGGCGCGCGAGACTCAGCGCATTGCGTGGTGTTTCGCACGCCAGGCTACGTCTCGGCGGTGCGGGTGCGGCGGTGCGGGTGCGGTGCGCGGGTGCGGCGCGCGCGGCGGCGCAGGCGCCTGCGGACGCGAGTGTCACCCCGCGCTGCGCTCGGCCTCCCACTCGTCGATCAGTCGCGGCATCCGCTGCGCCAGAAAGCGCATGAACGCGGCGATGTCAGCCGCGCGCTGCTGTGCGACGGCATCGCCGCCGAGACCGGCGGCCATGTCGTCGAGGATCGCTGCCGACCGCTCATACACCGGAACGTTGTCGACGACCGAGCGGTAGAAGGCATCCTCGAGCAGCACGTACCGCTCGCGGCGTTCACCCGGAACCGTGCGCCGGTGCACGAAGTGCAGCTGCTGCAGGTACCGCACCGCGCCCGACACCGCCGCCGCGCTGACTCCGAGCCGCTCGCACAGCTCGGCAGCCGTGTAGCCGTCGGCCGGTGCCGCCATCAGCGCCATCATCACGCGCGCGGGCATTCGGGGCATCCCGGCCGCCGTCATGACGGCGGCGCCGCGTTCGGCGGCCTCGACAGCGGGAAACTCGGTCATCACTGTCGAATCTATCCGCTCGTGGCCAGCTCGCGCCGCCGCATGAGGGTGAGGGATGCCGCAGCCCCCACCGCGATCGCCAGCACAAGCCACCACAGCCCGCGCAGGTCGACGTCGCTGCCCGACACCACCGGGGTCACGCTGAACGGCGACAGGTTGGTCGTCCACTCGGGCATGCCGAACAGCGGACCGAACATCCCCAACATCGTCGCGACCAGCAGCACCGCCCACGCGATGCCCATCGTCGCGCGCGGCAGCAGCACGAACACCAGCCCCGTGATGACGGTGAACACGGATGCCGCCACCGCCTGCCCGGCACCATCGATGAGCACCGTGCGGTACATGTCGGCATCGCCGCCGGCGGCAGCTGCCCCGACGAACGCGAACACGACGGCCGCGGCCACGACGATCAGCACACTGCACGTGGCCACGATGAGGTAGTCGGCCAACCAGGCCACCCGGCGCACCGGTGTGCCGAGGATGGGCTCGGCGGTGCCGTGGGTTTCCTCCTGCCGGGCGCGTACGACCGTCTGCACGGCGCAGCATCCGGCCACGATACCCAGCATCGTGAAGAACACCGTGACCACGACCTCGTCGAGCGAACCCGCCTGCGCGATCTTCTTCAGGATGTCGACGACGGCCTGGTTCTCACCGGCGATCTGGTCGACGACGCTGCCGAGCGTCGTCGCGAGGATGCCGGTCAGCGCACCACCCACCGCCCACCCGATGAGCGAGCCGGCCGACAGCCGCCAGACCAGCGCATGCGTCGACGACAGTGCCGGGCGGGCGTGAGCGCGCCCGAGCCGGGGCGCGATGAAGCTCGCACCGATGTCGCGCATCGATTGCAGCACCGTCGCGACGATCGCCAGTGCGATGCCGAACCCGACCGCGAGTACCACCGGCCCCCACGCGTTCGCGTCGAATGGACGCGTCTGTTCGGCCCAACCGAACGGTGAGAGCCAGGCGGGCCAGGCGCTGGTGATGTGCGTGAGGTCATCGCTGGGGGTTCCCGCGGCGTTGCCGATGCCGCGCAGCAGGAACGTGGCCACGAGCACCCAGACCGTCAGCGAATTCGCTCCGCGTGAGGTGCGCATCAGCTGCGCGGCGATCAGCCCGATGCCCAGAAACGCCACGCCGGTGGCACCGGCGGCCGCCGCGGCCACGATAGAGCCTGCGGCATCCAGCCCCGTGGAGATCAACGCGAGAGCGGTCAGCACCGTGAGTACGACATTCGCGAGCACGCCGTGCACGATCGTGGCGATCGTCGGCAGCGTGCGCCCGGCCGGGGTGGCAGCCAACAGCTCGCTGCGACCGGCCTCTTCGTCGGCGCGGGTGTGCCGCACCGCCAGGAACAGCGACATGAGCGCTGCCAGGATCGCGAGCCACGGCAGCACCTCGAACACGAGGAACGCGCCCTGGCTCGCCCCAGACGGAAGCCCGCGGAACATCAGGATGACAGGATTGGCGATGGCGGCGGCCAGGATGTTCTGCCGGTCTTCGAAGGTCGCGTACGACTGCGTCACCCCGGAATACCCCGCGAACGCCATGAGCGCGGTACCGAGGATCCACAGCAGAAGTTGCAGCCAGTCCCGGCGAAAGCGCTGGCGCAGCAGTGCGGTGATCATCGCTTGTCCGCCTCGATCCTCTCCAGATCGTCGCCGTAGTGGCGCAGGAACAGTTCTTCGAGCGACGGCGGCGCTATACGCAGCCCCGCGACCTTGCGCCGGGCGAGTTCGGGAAGCACGGCATCGACAGCATCGCTGTCGACGGTGAAGACGGCTCTGCCGGCATCGACCACCGCGTCATGGGCGCCCGCGATGCCCGCAAGGGCCGCGGCATCCGTCGCCTCGAACGAGATCTCTGCGCGGGTCAGGTGTCGCAGCTCGTCGAGGCTGCCGGACTCGACGATGCGGCCGGCGCGGATGATCGAGACCCGGTCGCACAGCAGTTCGGCCTCGGAGAGGATGTGACTGGACAGCAGCACGGTGGCGCCGGCATCCCGCACTCGGGATATCTCGTCGCGAAAGGCGACTTCCATGAGGGGGTCGAGGCCGCTGGTCGGCTCGTCGAGGATGTACAGGTCTGCCGGCACGGCGAACGCCGCTATCAGCGCGATCTTCTGCCGGTTTCCCTTCGAGTAGCTGCGTCCCTTCGGACGCGGATCGAAGTCGAAGGCATTCTCGAGGCGCGTGCGCTCGGCGCGGTACGCGCGGTCGTGGCGGGATGCCCCGCGCAGCCGCGCGAGCAGATCGATCGCCTCGCCGCCCGACAGGTTCGGCCAGACGCTCACATCGCCGGGCACGTAGGCGGTGCGTCGGTGGACGGCGACGGCGTCCTTCCACGGATCGAGCCCGAAGACGGATGCCGCTCCGCTGGTCTTCCGCGCCAGGCCCAGCAGAATGCGGATCGTGGTGGTCTTGCCGGCTCCGTTCGGACCGAGGAATCCGTGCACCTGCCCGGGCTCGACCCGCAGGTCGAGCCCGTCGAGGGCGCGTACGCGCCGATAGTGCTTGTGCAGCGACTCTGTGTCGATGACTGTGGTCATGAGCGATGAGTGTACGCCGAATTCAGAAATGTGTGAACAGTTCGAATGGTACGGTCGTGCGGCGCGCTCAGAGCCGCTCGATGATGGTGGCGTTGGCCATGCCCCCGCCTTCGCACATGGTCTGCAGCCCGTAGCGGCCGCCGGTTGCCTCGAGGTACGACAGCAGAGTGCCCATCAGGCGTGCGCCGGTGGCGCCGAGGGGGTGCCCGAGGGCTATGGCGCCGCCCCACGGGTTGAGCTTGTCGGTGTCGGCGTGCACCTCGTGCGCCCATGCGAGCGGCACGGGCGCGAACGCCTCATTCACCTCGTAGGCGTCGATGTCGTCGATGGACAACCCGGCGCGGTCGAGGATCTTCCGCGCGGCGGGGATCGGCCCGGTGAGCATGTAGAGCGGGTCGTCGCCCACCACGGCGAAGGAATGGAACCGGGCTCGCGGGGTGAGATTGAGCTCACTCGCCTTCTGCTCGCTCATGATCAGCAGCGCCGAGGCCCCGTCGGTCAGGGGCGAGGAATTGCCCGGGGTGATGTTCCACCCGATCTGGGGAAACCGCGCCGCGAATTGGTCGTCGCGGAAGGATGCCGGAAGCCCGGCGAGCTTCTCAGTGGTGGTGCCCGCGCGCACGGTCTCGTCGACGGTCACCTCGCCGCCCTCGACGGCGACCGGGATCAGCTCGCGGTCGAACCGGTGCGACTCCCACGCCGCGGCGGCGCGGCGGTGCGACTCGGCCGCGAAACCGTCGAGCGTGTCGCGGTCGAACCCCCACTTCGCGGCGATCAGCTCGGCCGACACGCCCTGGTTGACCAGCCCCTCCGGGTAGCGCTCGTGCAGCCGCGGGGATGTCGGGGTGTCGCCGGTCGTGGACGAGCCCAGCGGCACGCGGCTCATCGACTCGACCCCGCCGGCGATGACGATGTCGTACGCGCCGGCGATCACGCCCTGCGCGGCGAAGTGCGCGGCCTGCTGACTCGACCCGCATTGCCGGTCGATGGTGGTCGCCGGCACCGTCTCGTCGAACCCGGCAGCGAGCACGGCGTTGCGGGCGAGGTTCACAGACTGGTCGCCGATCTGGCTGACGCATCCCATCAGCACGTCATCGATCTGCGTGGACTCGAGCCCATTGCGCTCCAACACCGACGAGAGCACGAGCGCGCCGAGATCGACGGGGTGCACGCCCGAGAGGGCGCCCCCGGGCTTTCCCCGACCAGACGGGGTACGGACGGCGTCGACGATGACTGCGGTAGGCATGCTCTCACTCTAGGCACACGAGGTCGGAGCGGGCGGCCGTTACTCTGTGCCTCCGGCGGTCATCCCGGTGAATGTATACGCTGAAGCGGGGGCGGCCGCACTGGAATAGCAATTTACCGCCTGTGTGCATACAATGACTGTGGAGCACGTGACCAGGGAGGGCAAAGATGCGCGCCAGTGATCGGGCCTACCGCACCCTTCTCGACGAGATCCAGTCGGGCGCGCTCGCCCCGGGCGCCGTTCTCGGCGAGGTCGAGCAGTCCACGCGCCTCGGTGTGAGCCGCACGCCGTTGCGTGAGGCCATCGGGCGCCTCGCTGCCGACGGACTGGTCGTGCAGCAGTCGCCCCGTGTCACGGTGGTCAGCGAGATCGACGCCGACGACATCCGCGAGCTGTTCGAGGTGCGGCGTGCGCTCGAAGAGACTGCGGCGCGCCTGGCGGCGCAGCGGGCGGATGCCGCGACCTTCGCTGCGCTCGCCGAGGGCTTCGCTGCCGTCCGGCTCGAAGAGAGCGCTGTGCCCGATGCCTACTGGGGTCTTTTCGCGCGGTTCGATGCCGCCCTGGATGACGCCGTGGCCAACGATTACTTGACCGGCGCAATGCGCACTATCCGCACCCATCTCGTGCGCGTGCGGCGCATGGCCCGCGAGAATCCCGAGCGGCTGGCCGCCGCGGTCGCCGAGCACAAGCTCATCGCCGGGGCCATCGCCGCCGGCGACGCGGAACTGGCCGCACACGCGACCCATCTCCACCTGCACAACGCCCTGGAGAGCATCCTCGCCTCCGTAGCCTCTGGACAAGGAGCAGCATGACCGTCACGCATCACGTTCGCGTCTACAAGAGCGAAGAGAGCCTTCCGCGCGAACAACAGCTCGCGTTCAAGATCGCCGAAGTCGCCGCCGACCCGATCCCGGTCGACGACGAGGTGATCGACATGATCGTCAATCGCGTCATCGACAACGCCGCCGTGGCCGCGGCATCCCTCACCCGTGCCCCCGTCAGCGCGGCTCGTCAGCAGGCCCTCGACCACGCCGTGTCGGTCTCGGGCGACGGCGCGACGATCTTCGGCTGCGCGCTCGAGCGTCGCACGAGCCCGGAGTGGGCGGCATGGGCCAACGGCGTCGCCGTGCGCGAGCTCGACTACCACGACACCTTTCTGGCCGCGGAGTACTCCCATCCCGGTGACAACATCCCGCCGATTCTGGCCGTCGCCCAGCACGCCGGCAAAGACGGCGCGGCGCTGGTGCGCGGCATCGCGACCGGGTACGAGATCCAGATCGATCTGACCCGCGCGATCAGCCTGCACAAGCACAAGATCGACCACGTCGCCCACCTCGGCCCCTCGGCCGCCGCCGGCATCGGCACGCTGCTGGGGTTGCCGGCCGAGACGATCTTCCAGGCCGTCGGCCAGGCCCTGCACACGACCACCGCGACGCGTCAGTCGCGCAAGGGCGAGATATCGAGTTGGAAGGCACATGCCCCGGCGTTCGCCGGCAAGATGGCCGTCGAGGCCGTCGACCGGGCGATGCGCGGCGAGACCAGCCCCAGCCCCATCTACGAGGGCGAAGACGGGGTCATCGCCTGGCTGCTGGACGGGCCGGATGCCGCCTACGACGTGCCGCTGCCGGCGCCGGGTGAGGCCAAACGGGCCATTCTCGACTCGTTCACCAAAGAGCACTCGGCCGAGTACCAGGCGCAGGCGTGGATCGATCTGGCACGCAAGCTGCACAACGAGCACGAAGGCGCTTTCACCCCCGACAACGTCGCCTCGATCGTGCTGCACACCAGCCACCACACGCACTACGTCATCGGCTCGGGGGCGAACGATCCGCAGAAGTACGACCCGGCGGCATCCCGCGAGACCCTCGACCACTCGATTCCGTACATCTTCACCGTCGCGCTGCAAGACGGCGCGTGGCATCACGTGGACTCGTATGCGCCCGAGCGTGCCGCACGGGAAGACACCGTCGCGCTCTGGCACAAGGTGACCACCGCCGAAGACGAGGAGTGGACGCGGCGCTACCACTCCGAAGACCCGAACGAGAAGGCGTTCGGCGGCCGCGTCGAGATCACCTTCGCCGACGGCGGGCAGATCATCGAAGAGATCGCCGTCGCCGACGCGCACCCCCTGGGCGCACGCCCGTTCGCGCGAGAGGACTACATCCGCAAATTCCGCATGCTGGCCGAGCCCGTGCTCGAGCCCGAAGAGATCGAGCGCTTTCTCGACCTTGCCCAGCGTCTGCCCGAGCTGACCGCCCACGAGGTACAGCAGCTGACCATCGTCGCCAAGCATGGCGTGCTGGCGGGCGCCCCGGCGCCGAAGGGACTGTTCTGATGCTGTACGCGACCACCCCCGCCGCCGAGAAGCGCCGGGCTCTGCGCGAGCGGCTCGCCTCGGGCGAGCTGCTGCGGTTCCCGGGCGCTTTCAACCCGCTGTCGGCGCGGCTCATCGAACGCAAGGGCTTCGACGGCGTGTACATCTCGGGCGCGGTGCTCTCGGCCGACCTGGGGCTTCCCGACATCGGCCTGACGACCCTGACCGAGGTCGCCGGGCGGGGCGAGCAGATAGCGCGGATGACCGAGTTGCCGGCGATCATCGATGCCGACACCGGCTTCGGCGAGCCGATGAACGTCGCCCGCACGATCCAGACCCTCGAAGACGCCGGCCTTGCCGGCACCCACATCGAAGACCAGATAAACCCCAAGCGGTGTGGGCACCTCGACGGCAAGCAGGTGGTCGACCAAGACACGGCGATAAAGCGCATTCGCGCCGCGGCCGACGCGCGCCGCGATCCGAACTTTCTCATCATGGCGCGCACCGACATCCGCGCGGTGGAGGGGTTGGATGCCGCGAAGGATCGGGCCAAGGCGCTGGTGGATGCCGGAGCCGACGCGATCTTCCCCGAGGCGATGCGAACCCTCGACGAGTTCGCGGCGATGCGGGATGCCGTCGACGTGCCGATCCTGGCCAACATGACCGAATTCGGCAAGAGCGAGCTTTTCTCGGTCGACCAGCTGCGCAGCGTCGGCGTGAACATCGTCATCTGGCCGGTGTCGCTGCTGCGCATCGCGATGGGATCTGCCAGCCGCGCACTCGATACCCTGATCGACGAGGGGCACCTCACCTCGAAGCTGGGCGAGATGCAGCATCGCGCCGACCTGTACGAGCTCATCGACTACGAGGCGTACAACCACTTCGACGCCGGCGTCTTCAACTTCCAGATCGCGCGATAGGAGAGACATGACCGACATCGACATCAAGAAGGGCCTTGCGGGGGTCACGGTTGACTACACCGCCGTCAGCAAGGTCAATCCTGACACCAACTCCCTGCTCTACCGCGGGTACCCGGTGCAGGAGCTGGCGGCCACCCAGCCGTTCGAGGCCGTTGCCTACCTGCTGTGGCACGGTGAGCTGCCCACCGCGCAGCAGCTGGCCGAGCTGCGTGCGACCGAGCGCCGGTACCGCGCTCTCACCGACGAGGTGAAGCAGGCCATCGACTTGCTGCCGCTGGGTGCCCACCCCATGGATGAGGTGCGCACCGCGGCATCCGTCATCGGCGCGGCAGATCTGGCCGGCATCGACAACGTGATGGATGCGGTCGGCACTCCCGAAGAGAACCTTCAGCGCAGCATCCGCCTGTTCGCCGCCCTTCCTGCCGTGGTGGCATATGGACAGCGTCGGCGGCGTGGACAAGAGCTGGTGGTTGCGCGCGACGACCTGAACTACGCCGAGAACTTTCTCTGGATGACGTTCGGCGAAGATGTCGACGAGGTCGTCGTCGATGCCTTCAACACCTCGATGATCCTGTATGCAGAGCACTCGTTCAACGCCTCCACGTTCACCGCGCGCGTCATCGCCTCCACCCTCAGCGATCTCTATTCGGCGGTCGTCGGCGCTATCGGGGCTCTCAAGGGACCGCTGCACGGCGGGGCGAACGAAGCCGTGCTGCACATCTTCGACGAGATCGGCGACGCCTGGAACGTGAACTCGTGGCTGGATGAAGCGCTCGCCGCCAAGCGCAAGATCATGGGCTTCGGCCACCGCGTGTACAAACGTGGTGACTCGCGCGTGCCCACGATGAAGGCGGCGCTGGACAGGCTCGTCGACCACTACGACCGCCCTGATGTGCGGGCGCTGTACAGCGCGCTCGAGAACGAGTTCGTCTCGCGCAAGGGCATCTACCCGAACCTCGATTACCCGTCGGGGCCGGCGTACAACCTGATGGGCTTTGACACACTGACCTTCACGCCCTTGTTCGTGGCCGCCCGGATCACCGGGTGGACGGCGCACATCATGGAGCAGCAGGCCTCGAATGCGCTGATTCGCCCGCTGTCGGCCTACAACGGTCCCGACGAGCGGCACATCGAAGGATACGTGCCGGATGCCGCGAACGCGGCCGCCGCGCAGCGCCCCGAGGAAGCCGCTGGCTGAGCCCGCTTCGGTGCGGGTCGGGCGTTCGGTTCTGCGGAGCCCGCCTTCGGTCGTCGCATATGGCCCCCTTGGTCGCGTGGAGGGGGCCGTTTGTGACGACTGAACCAAAAGAGCCCGCCTTCGGTCGTCGCATATGGCCCCCTTGGTCGCGTGGAGGGGGCCATATGCGACGACTGAGTTGAACCCGCAGCATCCATGGGTGCCCATGCACTTAGTAGGACGTCCATGTAAAATAGCGTCGATGCCGGAGGTGGCATCCCCTCGCGGTCACACAATGACGTCGCGCGGGGGCGAGCGATGGGGAGATCCTTCATGAGCATGACGACGACCGAAGAACGCCAGGCGATTCTGGAGGCCGTGCGCGAATTCGCCGCGCACGAGCTGGCGCCGCACGCCCAGGAGTGGGACCAGAACAAGCACTTTCCGCGCGACGTGATCCAGCGCGCCGGCGAGCTCGGACTCGGCGGCATCTACGTTCGCGACGATGTCGGGGGTGCGGGTCTGGGGCGCAGTGAGGCCGTCGCCATCTTCGAAGAGCTCGCCCAGGGTGACCCCGTGATCGCGGCCTACATCAGCATCCACAACATGGTCGGCTGGATGATCGACGCCTTCGGCACCGACGAACAGCGCCGCGCCTGGCTGCCGCGCCTGACGGCGATGGACGCCCTGGGCGGCTACTGCCTCACCGAGCCAGGAGCCGGCTCGGATGCCGCGGCTCTGACGACCTCGGCGATTCGGCAGGGCGACGACTATGTCATCACCGGTGTGAAGCAGTTCATCTCGGGCGGCGGCGAAGCCGACGTGTACGTCGTCATGACCCGCACCGGCGAACCGGGTGCACGCGGCATCACCGCCTTCATCGTGCCCGACGGCACCCCGGGGCTGAGCTTCGGGGCCAACGAGAAGAAGATGGGTTGGAACGCCCAGCCGACGCGGCAGGTGATCTTCGATGAGGTGCGGGTGCCGGCATCCGCGGTTCTCGGCGAGGTGGGCAAGGGCTTCAAGATCGCGATGCAGGCACTCAACGGTGGCAGGCTCAACATCGCGGCGTGCTCGATCGGCGGCGCGCAGTGGGCGATGAACAAGGCCATCCGCTATGTGCACGAGCGGTTCACGTTCGGAGAGCCGCTGGCCGAACGGCAGTCGGTGATGTTCACCCTGGCCGACATGGCCACGAAGCTGAAGGCCTCGCGGGCGCTGGTGCGGGATGCCGCTGCCGCGGTCGATGCGCATGAGAGCGACGTCGCGCTGCAGTGCGCGATGGCCAAGCGCTTCGCGACCGATGCCGGCTTCGAGGTCGCCAACCAGGCGCTGCAGCTGCACGGCGGGTACGGATACCTGCAGGACTACGGCATCGAGAAGGTCGTGCGCGATCTGCGCGTGCACCAGATCTTGGAGGGGACCAACGAGATCATGCGCGTCATCATCGGCCGCGAGGTGCTGAACGCGTGACCCCTTGTTACCGTGCGGGCGCGAGTGGCGGCGGCACGAGCGAGTCGGCGTCGTGCGCGCCGAGCCAGGCGTAGAAGGGCGCCATCCGCCGGATTCGCTCGTCGCGCTCGTCGTACGACTCCTCCTGCTCGGAGTCGTACAGCTGACCCGCTTCACGCGAGACGAGCTGCACGGCGTTGGCCCGATCCAGCCGCAGACCCTCATAGGTGGCCAGGGCCGCGGGAACATCGTCGTGCCCCGCGTTGCCGAGGGCTGCAGCGAGCGAGAAGGCGTCCTCGATCGTCTGGTTGCCGCCCTGTCCGAGGTGGGGGAGCATGGCGTGCGCGGCGTCGCCGAGCAGCGCCAACCGTCCGTTCGTCCAGGTCTGCAGCGGCGCGCGGTCGAACAGGCCCCACTGGAACGTGTCGGTCACGCGGCTGATCAGCCGCTCGACGGCCGGCTCCCATCCGGCGAACTCCGCTGCGAGCTGCGCCGGGTCGCCCGGTGCGCTCCACGAGTCACGCTCGCCGCCCTGCGCCGGCACCACCGCGACGACGTTGATGAGGCGATCGGCCCGTACCGGGTACACGAGGAAGTGCCGGCCCGGTCCGATCCAGATCTTCGAGGTTCCCCACTCCCAGTCATCCGCCGACTCGACGGGAACCAGCGCGCGATATGCGGCGGTGCCCGACGGGCGCGGCTCGACCTCGTCGACGATCTCTCGTCGCACGATCGAGTGGATGCCGTCGGCGCCGATCACGGCGTCGGCCTCGGTGACGGCGCCACCCTCGAACACCAGGCGCACGCCATGGCCGTTCTGCGTGAGCGACTGCAGCCGGTGGCCGGTGCGGATGACGTCGTCGGGCAGGACGGATGCGAGCACCTCGATGAGATCCGCGCGATGCACGCCGAAGACGCGCTTGTGCCGGGGCGCCCCCGGGGCTCGCAGGGTGGATATGAACGAGCCGTCCGAGCGCAGCTGGAAGTAGCCCTTGTCTAGCGGAGACCCGATCTTCTCGACCTGGTCGAGGATGCCGAGGCGCTCGAGCAGACGCCACCCGTTGCTCGCGAGCGAGATTCCCGCCCCTACCTCGCCGAGCGCCCGGGCCTGTTCGTAGACCTCTACGTCTATGCCATGCCGGCGCAGCGCCGCGGCGGCGGTCAGTCCGCCGATGCCGGCGCCGATGATCGCGATCTTCATTCTTCTTCCTCCCATTCGGCCAGTGTGATGCGCCGCAGTGCGTCGTGCAGTGCGTCCTTCTCGGCGGTGTCGAGCACCGCGAATACCGTGCTGTGCGCCTCGGTGACGACGGATGCCGCCTCAACCAGTCGTGCCTTTCCGAGATCGGTGGCGACGATGACGTTCGAGCGTCTGTCGATCTCGGACTGGTGGCGTTCCACGAGTCCGGCGCGCTGAAGATCGTCTACGAGGGTCACGACCTGCGAGGGGTCGAGCTCGAGCACGTGCGCGAGATCGCGCTGCATCGGCGGGTCGTTGGTTGCCGCCAGTCGCAGGATCGTGTACGAGCGGGGCCTCAGTCCGAGCGGACGCAACGCCTCACCCACGACGCTGAGTTGACGGGCGTTGACGCGCGCGAGAAGGAACCCCGGGTCGTCCACGAGCACTGAATAGCCGCGCTGCGCAGCTGTCGCATCCTTGTTCATCAACATGATTTTTCTCTATTATTGACTTTTTCCATGAATTTCGTCTAGCGTAGCGGCACGACGGCTCGTACGGAAGTACCCGTTCGATCGCCTTGATCGGATTGCAAAGGAGCAAGGGAAATGGTGAATCTCCGCCTCACGGTCGGTGTCGCGGCGGCGGCTGCGGTGGCGCTTCTGCTCAGTGGATGCGCCGGATCTCCGGGAGAGACCGCTGCCGGTGGCGACGCCGGCTCCGACGGGTCGACGGTGGCGGTGACCGTGGGCGCGCCCTCGGTCGGGCCGGCGGCCGCGCTGCAGTTCGGAAAGGGCGAGGGCTGGTTCGCTGAGAACGGGCTCGACCCCGACATCACGCTCGGCGTGGCTGGCGCTGCGCTTCTGCCGGCGGTGTCCACCGGTGAGACCACTTTCGGCGTGGGCAACCCGCTGTCGGTGCTCGCGGCAGCGTCGAAGGGCGTCCAGGTCCGTATCCTCTCGGGCTATTCCTTCTCGAAGGCGACCGGTGACGACATCAACGCCGTGGTCGCCAAGGCCGGAACCGGCATCAACGAGTGGAAGGACCTCGACGGCAAGAGGGTTGCGGTCAACGCGGTGAACACACAGGGCGACCTGACCATCAACGCCTCCGTCGACGGCGCCGGCGGCGACTCGTCGACGATCAAGTACACCGAGATCGCGTTCCCCGACGCGCTCGCCCAGCTCGACGCGGGCAACGTCGACGCGGTGTGGATTCCCGAGCCCTTCCTCAGTCAGGCGCTCGCCCAGCCCGACAAGTACGTGGTCGTGGGCTACCCGAACCAGACGGCGCTGCCGGGCCTGCCGACGATGGTGACCTTCGCCTCAAGCAAGGTGATCGAGGACCAGCCCGAGCTCGTGGAGAAGTGGCGCGCCTCTCTGAAGACCACACTGGGGCAGGCCACCGACGATCGCGAGGCCTATGCGAAGGTCGTCGCCGATGTGCTGGGCACACCGATCGAGACCACGCTAAAGCAGAACCCCGAGTCCTTGGACTACACGCTGGATCCGCAGATCATCCAGGACCTCGCGGACCTCGCGCTCAAGTACGGGTTCATCACGAGCGAGCCCGACCTCGACAAGGTCATCGTCCCGTAGTCAGAGCCCAGAACGGGAACGAACATGAGTGACAGTGCGACGGCACCGACGATCACCGAGGTCGTCTCGGTCGCCGAGGCCAAGCGCTCGGTACGGCGGGCCCGCCCGCGGCGCGTGATGCTCGGGATCGCCGGTGTCGTGATCTTCCTCGTGATCTGGGAGATCGTCTCGCGCTTCGGTCCCGTCGACATGAAGTACCTGCCGCCCCCGACAGAGGTGGTCCCCACGTTCTTCCGGAACATCGTGCTGATCGGTTTCTGGAGCGCCGTGGGGAACACCCTCCTGTCCTGGTTCCTCGGCATGCTGCTGGCGGTCCTCGGCGGCGGAGTACTCGGCATCCTCATCGGCCTGTCCTCGTTCGCGCGCCGCGCGACGCGTTCGACGATCGAGTTCCTCCGACCGATTCCGTCGGTGGCACTCATCCCCCTGGCGGTGCTGCTGTTCAGCACCCCGATCCAGCAGAGCCTGCTGGTGGTGACCTACGGAGCCTTCTGGCAGGTCCTGTTCCAGACCCTCTACGGCGTGGCGGATGTGGATGCCGTGGCGATGGCCACCGGCCGCAGCTACGGCTTCAGCTGGCTTCAGCGGGTGCGGCACATCGTCATGCCGACGATGCTCCCGTACCTCATGACCGGCGTGCGCCTGGCGTCGGCGGTCGCTCTGATCCTCGCGATCACGTGCGAGCTGCAGATCGGCAAGCCGGTGGGCCTCGGTGCCGAGATCCTGCACGCCAAGGACAACGGGCTGTACGCCTCCAGCTACGCGCTCGTGCTGGCCACCGGCCTTCTCGGAATCGTCCTGAACTTCGGGATGCGGTGGATCGAACGACGGCTGCTCAGCTGGCACCAGTCGGTCCGATCGGAGGCGGCAGCATGAAGCTCCTTCGCCACACCGCGGCGGCCGTCGCCTTCGGACTGGGCCTCCCGGTTCTGCTGATTCTCATCTGGTGGGCGGCGTCCCTGAACAGCACGAGCATCTTCGTGCCGCGCCCGGGAGATCTCGTCACCACGTTCTTCCGCGTCTGGGGCAGCGATCGGTTCCTCACCGACGTGCTGCCGAGCCTCGGGCGGTACGCGATCGGAGCGATCCTCGCGGTGGTCCTCGGTGTGATCATCGGCGTCGTCGTCGGCCTGAACCAGACACTCCGCGCACTTACAGAGCCCGTCTTCGAGTTCTTCCGGGCGCTGCCCCCGCCGGTGCTCATGCCGATCCTGATGTTCCTCATCGGCGTGGGCGACGCGATGAAGATTACGATCATCGTGCTCGGCGCGGTGTGGCCTGTGCTGCTGAACACGATCGAGGGCGTGCGGTCGACGGACTCGGTGCAGAACGAGACGAGCCGCTCCTACGGGATCGTTGGCGTCCGCCGGGTCTGGTACCAAGTCATCCCGTCGGCGGCTCCGCAGATCCTGGCGGGCGTCCGCCAGTCGCTGCCGATCGCGCTCATCCTGATGGTGATCTCCGAGATGATGGCCTCGTCATCCGGCCTCGGATTCTCGATCATCCAGTTCCAGCGCCGCTTCGAGATCCCCGAGATGTGGGCCGGCATCGTCCTGCTGGGCCTCATCGGGCTGGTGGTCTCGCTCCTCTTCAAAGTCCTCGAGGGACGCATCCTCCGCTGGTACTACGGATTGAAGGATCTCGACAATGCCGCTTGACAAAACCACATCCCTCTTGTCGGTGCGTGGACTCCAGAAGATCTACTCGACCGACGACGGCGACATCGAAGCCGTGCGCGACCTCACGTTCGACCTCGGTCGCAGTGAGTTCACGTGCCTGGTCGGACCGTCGGGATCCGGAAAGACCACACTTCTCAAGTGCATCGCGGGGTTGCTCGCGCCGACCCGCGGCGAAGTGCTTCTCGACGGCAAGCTCGTCGTCGGCCCGCCGAAGCAGATGGCCGTGGTCTTCCAGGAGTACGGACGGTCGCTGTTCCCGTGGCTCCGGGTGGCTGAGAACGTCGAGCTTCCGCTGAAGAACGCCAGCGTTCCCAAGACCCGGCGTCGCGAACTCGTCGCGGAAGCGCTCGAGAGCGTGGGACTGGCCCATGTGCCACGTTCGTATCCGTGGCAGCTGTCGGGAGGGATGCAGCAGCGCGTCGCGATCGCCCGGGCGATCGCGTACCAGCCCGAGGTGCTGCTGATGGACGAGCCGTTCGCCGCGGTCGACGCGCAGACGCGCGCCGAGCTCGAAGACCTCGTCCGATCGATCCGCGAGCAGCTGGGGATGACGATCCTGTTCGTCACCCACGACATCGACGAGTCCGTCTATCTCGGTGACCGCGTCATCATGCTCTCGTCGTCGCCGACGGTGATCCAGGACGACGTCGTCGTCGACCTTCCCCGTCAGCGGGACCAGCTCGAGACACGGTCGATGCCCGCTTTCATCGACCTCCGTCACCACGTGTACGAGCAGATCCAACTCGCGAAGAAGAGGCACCGTCCGGAAGAGGCCGTCGCATGAGCGGCAGGCCGCGCGTCGCCATCATCGGCGGTGGCGGAGGGGGCCTTGCTCTGGCGGCGTTCCTCGCCGCTGCCGACATCGAGGCCGACGTCTACGAGCAGGCGTCGCAACTCGGCGAGGTTGGTGCAGGGGTCCAGCTCGGGCCCAACGGGCTGCGGCTGCTCGATCGCATCGGACTCGGCGATCAGGTGCGCGGCCTGGGCACCGAGCTCTTGCCGGGGTCGACATACCGCCGTATGGACGGCGCGCCGACGACGCCGATCCAGACCACCGATTCTGCTGGTGCATATTCCGCGTACGGCATGCATCGTGCGGATCTCATCTCGCTGCTGGCGGGCGGTGTTCCCGCGGACCGGATCCACACAGGCAAGCGGGTGACGGCGGTCGAGCAGAGCACCGGCGAGGCGACCGCCTGCTTCGCCGACGGCAGCCGGATCTCGGCCGACGTCGTCGTCGGAGCCGACGGCATCCACTCGGTGGTGCGTGCACAGTTCGCCGGATCCTCCGAGCCCGTCTTCTCGGGGACGATCGCCTACCGCGGGCTCATCGACGCCGATCGTCTCGACGACTGGCCGCCTCAGCTTTCCGAGCTGTGGATGGGCCAGGGCAAGCACTTCCTGGTCTTCCCGGTCCGCGGCGGGCGAATGTTGAACTACGTCGGCTTCATCCCGAGCGATGACCGGGTGCGCGAGTCATGGTCGGCCCCCGGTGACCCGGACGAGCTGCGCGCAGCCTTCGCCGGTTGGGACCCCCGCATCGAGCACGTGCTGGCGCGGGTCGAGTCCTGCTTCTGGTGGGGACTCTACGATCGCGAGCCGATCGACACCTGGACCCATGCACGTGTGACGCTCCTGGGCGACGCCGCCCATCCGATGCTTCCGCACCTCGGCCAGGGGGTGAACCAGGCCATCGAAGACGCAGCGACTCTCGCGGCGATGTTGCGCCACCACGGCGCCGAGGTCACGACCGCGCTCGAGGGCTATGAGAGCCTGCGTCTGCCCCGCACACGCGTGATGCAGACAGGATCGCGTCAGTTCGGTGCCCGCTTCGACCGATCCGGCGACGCGCGCGAACTCGACGCCCGCGACGCCGAGATTCAGAGTGCGCGCGACTTCCGTCTCTGGATCTTCGACCACGATGCGGCATCCGCCGCCGACGACGCGATCCGCGAGACGCACGCCCTGTCTTAGCGGCTCTCTCGGCGCCCGATCCGCATCGGCACCATGAAGAAGACCGCCAGGGCGAGGTAGCCGAACACCGCGACCATCGGTGCGAACAGCCCGATCACGATCAGCAGCACGTACGCGAGCACGCCGATCGGCAGGCGTTGCGAGTATGCGGTCGTCTCGCCGTCGTCGGGATCTGCGACGAGTTGCGCGCGCTTGGCGTACCGCCACAGGGCGATCACCATGCCCGTCAGCACCAGGAACGACAGCCCGTAGATCGTCACGGCCACCCGCTCCGAGCTCTCCACCGTGATGTACTCGGCCAGGAACCTGGTGGGAAACGGCGTGAACGCGACGAACAACAGCAGCAGCAGATTCAGACGCATGAGCGCCGAGTCGGTCTTCGCGAGGTTCTCGCTCAGGGCGTTGTGCGCGAACCAGACCGCGCCGGTCGTCGCGAAGCTCAAGACGTAGGCGAGGTACTGCGGCGCCACTGGTCGAGGCACGCCCCGAGCAGATCCCGATCGCCCTCGCCGCTCGGGATCACGATGTCGAGCACGAGCAGCGTGATGGCGAACGCGAACACGCCGTCGCTGAACGCCTCCATTCGCGTCTTGTCGTGGCGTCTCGGGCGCCGCGGGCTGCGCGCGGTGGCGGTATCCGTCTCGACGTCCATGGGACCTCCCCGGTCTTCTCGATCCTGGCTCGGCGCGGCGTGACACGATGGGGAGCATGACCGAATACGCCACGATTCTCACCGAGACGCGAGGACGCGTCGGGTGGATCACTCTCAATCGTCCCGACGCCCTCAACGCCTTGAACTCCCAGGTGTGCGCCGACGTCGTCGCCGCCGCGACCGCGTTCGACCGCGACCCGGGCATCGGCGCGATCGTCGTGACCGGCTCGGAGCGCGCGTTCGCCGCGGGTGCCGACATCAAGGAGATGGAGTCGAAGACCTCGCTCGACATGGTCATGGGCGACCACTTCGGCGGCTGGGCGCAGTTCGCCGCCGTGCGCACGCCCGTCATCGCCGCCGTAAGCGGCTACGCCCTGGGCGGTGGGTGCGAGTTGGCGATGATGTGCGACATCATCCTGGCCGCCGACACCGCGAAGTTCGGGCAGCCAGAGATAAACCTCGCCGTGATCCCGGGAATGGGTGGCACGCAGCGGCTCATCCGGGCCATCGGGTACTACAAGGCGGCTGAGCTGGTGCTCACCGGTCGGATGATGGATGCTGCCGAAGCCGAGCGCGCCGGACTCGTCTCGCGCGTGGTGCCGGCGGCCGAACTGCTCGATGAGGCCGGAAAGGTCGCCGAGACCATCGCATCGAAGTCGCTGCCCAGCGTGTTCGCGGCAAAAGCCGCGCTGGATGCCGCGATGGAGACGACCCTCGCCGAGGGGCTGCGTTTCGAGAAGCAGGCGTTTGCGAGCCTCTTCGACACCCAGGACCAGAAGGAGGGCATGGCCGCCTTCCGCGAGAAGCGCCAGCCCGACTTCGAGAACCGCTGAGCGACAGGCGCGTCGGGCCGCGCAGGTTCGGCTGGGCGCCGAGACAAGGGATCTCTCCCGAGACCGAGGGCGTTGCACCTTGTTTCGGGAGAGATCCCTTGTCGCGCGGAATGGGGCAGGGGGAGTTCGTCAGCGAACGAGTCCGGCGGCGAGGGAGGATGCCTCGGCTCGCTGCGCGCGCAGTACCGCGATGCTCGCGACGGCCATGGTCACCGCGCCCGCGATGCCGGCGACGATGAACGTCGCCCGCGGGCCCAGCACGGCATTGCCGACGCCGCCCAGCCCCAGAGATATCAGCGACGCACTGCGGGCCAGGCCGTTCAGCGCGGCGTAGACCCGGCCGCGGTGCGCGTCGGGCGTGCGCGAGGTCAGCAGCGCTCCGAAGGTCGCGTTGCCGGTGCCGAACGATGCCGTGAGCAGGGTGATCAGCACCGCGTACACCCAGTACCCGGGTGCCAGTCCCGCCGCGACCATGACGACCGCCGCCCCGCCGAAGCCCAACGTCGCCACCCGCGCGCGAGTCGTATTGGTGTGGATGCGCCCGGCGACGGCGGCCCCGATGACGCCTCCGGCGCCGGCGAAGAACTCGCCCAGTCCGTACTGCCAGTCGGTGGCGCCCAGCGCGTCGCGGGCCAGGAACACCTCGACGGGGTTGATCCCCTCCACCAGGATGACGAAGACCAGTATCGCGGCGAACAGCGGCAGCAGCACGCGATCGCGCGCGACCATGCGCAGCCCGGCCGTCCACGACGCCTTCGGCTCGGCAGCGGCATCCTGCCCTGCCGTCGCGGGGGTGTCGATCGCCCCGTGCCGCCGCGTGCGGATGATCAGCGCCGCGCCGGCCAAGAGCACGTAGCTTGCGGCATCCGCCCAGAATCCCCACGCGATGTCGTCGAGGGTCATCAACAACCCGCCCAGGCCCGCGCCGATCGGCGAGGCGACCGCCGCGAGGCCCTGCTGCCAGGAGATGGCCTGGCCGATGCGATCTTCGCCGACGATGCGGGGGAGCAGCGCGCTCCACGTCGGCTGCTCGAACGCCTGGGCCAGTGAGATCACGACACCGGTGAGGAAGATCATCACGACGCTGTGATCGAAGCCCAGCGCGACGACGGCGGCCGCTTGGATGAGGGATGCCGCGACCAGCACGACCCGTGAGTCCATCGTGTCGACGACCCGACCGGCGATGCCCATCGTGGCTATCGCCGGGATCACGAGGGCGGCCAGGAACGCCGCGACGCCGAAGGGACCCGCGCCGCCGTCGTGCAGCAGAAGGATCGCGGCGATCGAGGTGACCGACGTGCCCGCGGTGCTCAGGGCCCGGCCGCCCAGCGCGATGCGGGCGTCGCGGACAGCCCACACCGAGTTCTGAAAGGGACGCTTCACAAATATGAAGGATATGTTTCAGATTACGGAATCGCAAGTAGACTGCCGACGTGCGCGATGAACCGATCAGAGTGACGGAGCTGACGCAGATGCGCGCGGCCATGCACCCTGCGCGCTGGCGGGTGCTCACGGAGTTGTTCGACCGGCGCGAAACGCTGACGGCGACGCAGGCAGCAGAGATCACGGGGCTCACCCCTTCTGCGATGAGCTATCACCTCAATCAGCTCGCGAAGGCGGGGTTCATCGAGCCCGATGACGCGGCGGACGGGCGCGAACGACCCTGGCGGGCGATGGGCAGCGGCCTGGAGATCTCCGGTCAGCCCGACGCCGCGATGGGGCGCGCGATGATGCAGAACATTCTCGCCGAGGTCACACGTCTGCTCTCAGCCGGGCCTCCGAGCGGCCCCGACGGCACGCCGTGGCCCTCGTCGTACACGCACACCCAGTTGCATCTGACGAAGGATCGCGCGAAGGAGCTGCACCGCCGCATCCATGAGGTCATCGACGAGTTCGAAGACGACACCGAGGGGCCCGAGCACGAGATCTTCTGGATCCAGGGCGTGCACCCGTCTGGATCTTCTGAGGACGCAGCGTCCGCCCGTCGCTGAGCGACGCGACGTGGTCGCCGTGCGCCCCGTCACCCCATCCGGCGTCGGTAGACCGCGATCGCCGCGATGTACGCGGCCACCAGGATGCCGACGATCCACGCCAGCGCGATCCAGATGTCGCTGAGGACCGGAGCACCCTCGAACAGCGCGCGCAGGGTGTTCACGATCGAGGTCATGGGCTGATACTCGGCGAACCACTGCACGGGCCCGGGCATCGACGCGGTGGGCACGAACGCCGAGCTGATGAAGGGCAGGAAGATCAGCGGGTACGAGAACGCTCCGGCGCCGTCGGGCGTCTTTGCCACCAGACCGGCGACCACGGCGACCCAGGTGAGGGCGAGGGTCACCAGGAGCAGGATGCCGATCACTGCGAGCCAGGCTCCGATCCCTGCCCCGGTGCGGAAACCCATCGCGAACGCCACCGCGGTCACGATCACCAGCGCGATCGCGTTGGCCACCAGTGAGGTGAGCACGTGCGCCCACAAGGCCGCAGATCGTGCGATGGGCATCGACTGGAACCGCTCGAAGATGCCGCCCTTGAGGTCGTTGAACAGGCGCAGTGCGGTGTACGCGATGCCGGAGGCGATCGTGATGAGCAGGATGCCGGGCAGCATGTAGTCGATGTACGACGTCGTGCCCGTCTCGATCGCCCCGCCCAGAACGTACACGAACAGCAGCATCATCGCGATCGGCATGATCGCGGTCGTGATGATGGTGTCCAGGCTCCGCGTGATGTGCTTGAGGGATCGCCCCGTGAGCGCGGCGGTGTCGCCGACGAATGCGGTGGTCATGACGATTGCTCCTTCGTGTCTTCCTCGCCCACGAGCGAGAGGAAGACGTCCTCAAGCGTCGGCTGCTTCTCGACGTACTCCACCTTCGCCGGCGGCAGCAGAGCCTTCAGCTCGTCGAGCGTGCCGTTTTGGATGATGCGTCCGCCGTGCAGGATGGCGATGCGATCGGCGAGCTGTTCGGCCTCGTCGAGGTACTGCGTGGTCAGCAGCACCGTGGTTCCGCCGTCGGCGAGCTCGCGCACGGCTCGCCACACGTCGAGGCGCGCCTGGGGATCGAGCCCGGTGGTGGGCTCGTCGAGGAAGATCACCGGCGGGTCGCCGATCAGGCTCATCGCGATGTCGAGTCGCCGGCGCATGCCACCCGAGTAGGTCGCAGCCTTTCGCGCTCCTGCGTCGGTCAGCGAGAACCGCGCGAGCAGCTCGTCGGCGACCGTGCCCGGGTTCGGCAGGTGGCGCAGGCGCGCGACCAGGGCGAGGTTCTCGCGGCCGGTGAGGATCTCGTCGACGGCGGCGAACTGCCCGGTCAGGCTGATCGCCTGGCGCACCGCGGCGGGGTCGGCAGTCACATCGATGCCGGCGATCCGCGCGGTTCCGGCATCCATTCTCTGCAGCGTCGACAGGATGCGGATCAGCGTGGTCTTGCCGGCGCCGTTCGAGCCGAGCAGGGCGAAGATGCTGCCGCGGGTGACTTCGAGGTCGACGCCGCGCAAGACGTGCAGTTCGCCGTACGACTTCTCGACTCCGGTGACGGCGATCGCGGGCGCGGTCATGGCTGCTCGCCGCGTTCGGCGTCTTCGACAGCCTTGGTCAGGCGGGCGCGTTCCTTGTCGATCCAGCGCTTGCCGCTGTAGGCGGCGGCGAACGACTCGATGAACTCGACCGGGTCGTCGCCGACGATCTCGCGTACCGAAGTGCCGTCAAGAGCGGCACGCTCCCACAGATCGGCGAAGTCCGTGAACATGCGCGTGAGCGTGTCGCCGTCGGTGACGCCGCCCGCGACCAGCAGGTAGCGGTGGAACGCCTGGGCCACGGACTGGTACGGGGCCGGCAGCGCCTCAAGACGCGCCTTGTCGTTCTTGTACCGCTTCTTCTGCTCGAGCGATCCGGTGATCAGCTCGATCCACTTTGGGGCCATGTCAGTCCTCTCCTTCGTGGAGCTGGGCGAGCCGATCGGTCAGAAAGCTCCACGTCTTCCAGAACCCGGCGAGCTGTTGATGTCCGTGCCGGTTGAGTGAGTACACCTTGCGCGGTGGGCCCTTCTCGCTCGGCACCTTCTCGACGTCGACGAGGCCGCGCTGCTCGATGCGCACCAGCAGGGCATAGACGGTGCCCTCGGCGATGTCGCTGAAGCCCTGGTCGCGCAGCCACGCCGTGATCTCGTAGCCGTAGGCGGGTCGGCGCGCGAGGATCGCCAGGACGATGCCCTCGAGCACGCCCTTGAGCATCTCGGTCTCTTGCTTGCCCACGGCGCCTCCGGTCGGTACTCAGTGATGGTGACTACAGGTAGACGGTAACACTAAGTACTGGTAGTTGGCAACACTAGGTAGCGGGGTGGGGGCGGTGCCGAGCCGAGGCTGCTCGGACCTGCGTGCAACAACTCAGTCTGTGAGCCCAGCGGTGAGCCGGCTCGGCGCGTCATCTCGGTGATCTCGAGCTCGAGCGCGTCGGCCGAGACTGAGTTGGTGCACGCGTGAGGTGCAAGACCGGGCGCAGCCGCGGGCCCGAGCCGCGTTCAGAGCGGGTCGGGTGCCGGGCGCGGGTCGTCGAAGTCGCCGGCGTCGCGGCGCAGCCGCGCGATGAGCCCCACGAGCGACTCGGTGTCGTCGCGGCTGAGGCCGGGCCGCTCGAAGACGTCCGCGTTCAGCGCGGCGGTCGCCCGCTCGGCGAGCGCGCGCCCGCTCTCGGTGAGGGTGATGAGCGTCGCACGCCCGTCGTCGGGATGCGGCTCACGCCTGACGTGCCCCGATGCCTCGAGCCGGTCGACGGTGTTCGTCACGCTGGTGGGATGCACCTGCAGGCGCAACGACGCCGATGCCATCGGCATTCTCCCGCTGCGCGTGAAGCTCAGCAGGGTGAGCAACTCGTACCGCGCGAAGGTGAGCTTGAACGGCTTCAGCGTCGCGTCGACACGGGCCAGCAGCAGCTGCTGAGCGCGCATGATCGAGGTCACCAGCGTCATGCCGGGCGCGGCATCCGTCCATCCGTGCTCGAGCCACTGCCGCTTCGCCTCGGCGATCGGGTCGACGGGCAGTCGTTTGGCGCGGGCCACAATCACCTCCGGAGCTTTACGGTCAACGGTAGTCGGTTCCCCACGATCGACTGTGCGGCATGTCGGCCGGTCTGAATAGACTCGACATTGACAAAGGAGAGGCATGAAGATCATCGTCCTGGTCAAGGAAGTCCCGGATACCTACGGGGACCGCAAGCTCGACCTCGAGACCGGTCTGGCCGATCGTGGCGCCAGTGAGTCGGTGCTCGATGAGATCAGCGGCCGCGCTCTCGAGGTCGCGCTCACATATGCCGACACGCACGACGGCACCGAGGTGGTCGTTCTCTCGGTGGCGCCCGAGTCGTCGCAGGCGACCATCCGCAAGGGGCTCGCCATGGGTGCGGGCTCGGCGGTGCAGGTCGTCGATGAGGCGCTGCGCGGTGCCGATCTGGGGCTGACCGCCGAGGTGCTGGCCGCCGCCATCCGCGAGATCGGGTTCGATCTGGTGATCGCGGGCAACCAATCCACCGACGGCAACGGCGCGGTCATCCCTGCGATGCTCGCTGAGCTGCTCGATGTGCCGCAGGCGACGAGCCTGGCGACGGTGCAGATCAACGACGCCGAGGTGCGCGGTGAACGCGCCATCGACGGCGGCACGGCGACGGTGTCGACCGCGCTGCCCGCCGTCATCTCGATCACCGAGCGTCTTCCCGATGCCCGGTTCCCGAACTTCAAGGGCATCATGGCGGCCAAGAAGAAGCCCTATGAGACGAAGTCTCTCGCTGATCTGGGGGTGGATGCCGCCGACCCGGCCGCCTCCCGTTCGATCATGATCGCAGTCAGCGAGAAGCCCCCGCGGGCGGCGGGCACAAAGATCGTCGACGACGGCGATGCGGGTGTGCAGCTCGCCGAGTTCCTGATCCAGAACCGACTGGCCTGAGGTGAGCGACATGGCTGAATACGCTGCAGATTCAATCCTCGTCCTGCTGGATGTCACCCCCTCGGGTGAGCTGGCGAAATCGTCGGCCGCGCTGCTGGGTGCGGCATCCGGCATCGGCACACCGGTTGCGCTCGTCGTCGGCGACGAGAAGCTTGCGGATGCCGCAGCCGCACAGGGCGCTGCCCGCGTGCTGGTGGCGGCCCCGGGCGAGGGCCTGACAGTTCCGGTCGTCGATGCCCTCGCGGCCGCGGCCGAGCTCGTGCAGCCCGACGCTATCCTCATCTCGCACTCCGTCGACGGGCGGGATGTCGCCGGCCGCTACGCCGCGCGCTCCCGCTCGGCGCTGGCCGTCGACGCGGTCGGGGTCGATCGTGATGAAGAGGGCGTGATCGCCCACCACTCCGTGTACGGCGGCATGTTCACCGTCGATTCGGCGGCGACGTTCGGCGCCCCGGTGATCACGGTGCGTCAGGGAGCGGTCGACGCCCGCGCCGAGGCGCAGCCGGTTGCCGTCGAGAAGCTCGATGTCACCCCGTCGGGCCGCAAGGCTGCCACGGTCGAAGAGGTCGTCGAGAGCACCGAGACCTCGACCCGGCCCGAGCTGCGTGGCGCGGCGAAGGTCGTCTCGGGCGGCCGCGGTCTGGGTTCGGGCGAGAAGTTCGCGCTGGTCGATGAGCTCGCCGATGTGCTCGGTGCCGCGGTGGGCGCCTCGCGCGCCGCGGTGGACGCCGGATACGTTCCGCAGTCGTACCAGGTGGGCCAGACCGGTGTCTCGGTGAGCCCGCAGCTGTATGTCGCGCTGGGGATCTCGGGGGCCATTCAGCACAAGGCCGGCATGCAGACCGCCAAGACGATCGTCGCGATCAACAAAGACGCCGATGCTCCGATGTTCGACATCGCCGACTTCGGCGTGGTCGGCGACCTGTTCACGGTTGTGCCGCAGCTGATCGAAACCCTCAAGGCGCGGAAGCAGTAGCCGTGGCGACCTACTCCCGCACGGTGCGCCGCGGTCTGCCGCGCACGCGAGACGGCGAGCCGTGGCCACCTGCCGGCGACGCGCCGGTCGAGGTTGCCGATCCTGCGCCCGCGGTCGTCGCAGGAGCGGAGCCGCCGGTCGTTGAGCAAGCGGAGCCGCCGGTCGTTGAGCAAGCGGAGCGAGTCGAAACGACGCCCACGGTCGTCGCGATCGAGGATGTTTCGGCTCGGGCCTCCGGCCCTCGCTCAACGAGCGGCGTCGCCCTGCGCCGTGGCCTGCCGCGCGTGGCCGGGGGAGAGCCATGGCCGCCCGCCGGTGTGGCAGTTGCTGTCGTCAGCGGTCAGGTTGCTGACGAACCCGAGGCTGCGCCCCGGGCAGAGCGAACCGAAACGACGTCTGAGGTCACCGCGACGGGGGACGTTTCGTCTCGGGCCTTCGGCCCTCGCTCAACGAGCGGCGCGGCCCTGGCCGGGGGCATGGCCCTGCGCCGTGGCCTGCCCCGCACCAAGGGCGGCGAGCCGTGGCCGCCGGCGGGGTTCGCCCCGGCCGCCGAGACCGTCGCTCCTGCGGCAGACGCACCGGAACCGGCGCCGGCACCGACGACACCCGCGCGCGCCGGGCGGCGCACCGGCCTGCCGCGCCCCGGCGCCGCGGCCGCCGCATCCGCGCAGCCCGCACCCGCGGCATCCACCCCCGCTGCAGCCCCCGCTGCCGCGCCCGCGCAGGCCGCACCCGCCGCACTGGCCCCGCTGCCGTTCACCAGCAGCGTGCGCGCCGGCGAGGCCGCCGCGCGGTGGGAGGCAGACCGGGCCCGCGCGATCGCCAAGCGCAAGCCGATCACGCCGCCCGAGCCGGTGCGGCATGGTCCGTTCACGACGGGACAGTGGGTCGGGGCCGCCATCATCGCCGTGATCGCACTGGTGGGAGCGGCGGGCATGCTCGTCATGCTCACCCGGTGGTTCCTGAGCCTCGAGTTCATGCAGAGCTTTGTGGCGAGCTACCCGGGCGCGTATGAGCTGCCCGAGCAGGCGCCGGTGGGATTCCCAGTGTGGCTGAACTGGCAGCACTTCCTCAACATCTTCTTCATGGTGCTGATCATTCGGTCGGGCCTGTACGTGCGGCATCAGAAGCGGCCCGCTGCCTTCTGGAGCCCGCGCGGCAACCCGAAGCGCAAGATCAGCATTCAGCTGTGGCTGCACCAGTCGCTCGACATCCTGTGGCTGGTCAACGGTGTGGTCTTCATCGTGCTGCTGTTTTCCACCGGGCAGTGGATGCGGCTGGTGCCCACGGACTGGTCGGTGTTCCCCAACGCGCTGTCGGCGGGGTTGCAATACCTGTCGATGGACTGGCCGATCGAAGACGGGTGGGTCAACTACAACAGCCTGCAGCAGCTCGCGTACTTCGCGGTCGTTTTCCTCGCGGCACCGCTCGCCGCGATCACCGGTGTGCGCATGAGCGGTGTCTGGCCGAAGAACGCCACGGCGCTGAACAAGGCGTACCCGATCGAGTGGGCACGGGCCGTGCACTTCCCGACGATGCTCTTCTTCGTGCTGTTCATCGTCGCGCACGTCACCCTCGTGGTCACGACCGGGTTCCTGCACAATCTCAACGCGATGTTCGCATCGAACCCCGGCAACGGATGGGTCGGGTTCTGGTTCTTCGTGGGAGCGATGGTGCTGGTGGTCGCCGGCTGGGTGGCGGCACGGCCGTTGGTGCTCGCACCGATCGCGAAGCTGTTCGGCCGCGTCAGCGAGCGCTGAGGTCGCAGCGGGTCGGCCGCGTGCGGCCCGCGCACTGGGTGTCGTCCGCCGCGCCACGCCCGCCGCGCGCTCATCGTCTGCCGTCCGGTCTTGTCGCTTCGGGTGTGTGAAGCGGCGTTTTGGGACGGCGGATGCTGGGGTGCCTGCGGTTTGCTGTCCGATAGTGTCGCTTCCCGGGTGTGAAGCGGCGTTTTGGGACGGCGGATGCTGGGGTGCCTGCGGTTTGCTGTCCGATAGTGTCGCTTCCCGGGTGTGAAGCGGCGTTTTGGGACGGCGGATGCTGGGGTGCCTGCGGTTTGCTGTCCGATAGTGTCGCTTCCCGGGTGTGAAGCGGCGTTTTGGGACGGCGGATGCTGGGGTGCCTGCGGTTTGCGGTCCGACAGTGCCGCTTCCCGGGTGTGAAGCGGCGTTTTGGGACGGCGATTGCCTAGGGCGGGGCCCAAGCCGCGTCAGCGAGCGCTCACCCGGGGGATAACCCCACCGCAGGTCTGTGGATCCCCCTGATGTGCGGGTGGATGCCACGCCCTAGCTTTGAAGCATGACCACGACTACGAGCGATCAGGCCCCACGGGTGTTCACTCCCGCCCGCGTGCTGGGGGCTATCGCGCAGCTTGCCGCGGCGGGCGTCGTCTGGGCGATCGCCTTCGGTGTACTCTTCGCCCTGCTGGCCTCCGGCATCGGACTCACCTTCGCCTTCGGCGTCGGCCTCGTCATCCTGCTCGGCTTCATCTACGCGCTCTTCGCACTGGGGTGGCTCGAAACGGCGCGGGTCGAGGGCCTGTACGGCTTCGGGATCGCGCCGCTCGCGCCGAGATCGAGCGGCCGACCCGGGTTCACCGGATGGCTGCACACCGTGTGGCTGCAGTTCATCGACGGGCGCATGTGGCGCGGTGTCGCCAGCGCAGCCGTCGCGGCCGTGCTCGGGTGGGCGACGCTGTCGCTCATCTCGGTCACCGCGTCGGGCATCGCTATGGTGTTCACGCCGCTGCTTCCCGGCGACCCTGGCACGCTGCTGCTGCAGGGGTCGGGGCTGGAGATCCCGGCCGCATGGGCTGTGGCAGGGGGCATCATCGCGGCGCTCGTCTCGATCGCCGGGTTGATCGGACTCGCTGCCCTGCACGGTGTGCTCGTGCGCGGCATCCTGGTCCCCTCACGCGAGGCGCAGCTGGCAGCGGCCGCCCGCACCGCCCAGGCGCAGCGGGGTGGGGCGGTGCGCGCGGCCGACGTCGAGCGCACCCGCATCGAGCGCGACCTGCACGACGGCGTGCAGCCCCGTCTCGTATCGGTCGGCATGACGCTGGGCATGGCCCAGCAGAAGATCGACGACGACCCGGATGCCGCCAAGCAGCTGATCGCCGAGGCACACACTTCGACCAAGGCGGCCATCACCGAGTTGCGGCAGCTGGCCCGCGGCATCCATACCTCCGTGCTCGACGACCGCGGGCTGGATGCCGCGCTGTCGGCACTGGCCGCGCGCTCGCCGATTCCGGTGGTGCTCGACGCCCGCATCACGCAGCGGTGCAGTCAGCCCGCCGAGGCGGCCGTGTACTTCGTCATCGCCGAGTCGCTCACCAACGCCGCGAAGCACTCGCGGGCCGCAGAGTGCCGGGTGCTGGTGCGCCAACGCGAAGGCGGCATCTTGTGGGCACGTGTCGAAGACAACGGCATCGGCGGGGCGACCGTCGTGCCCGGCGGCGGGCTGGACGGCCTGTCGAACCGGGTGCTCGGCGTCGGCGGCACGCTGAGGGTGGACAGTCCCGTCGGAGGCCCGACCAGTGTGGAGGTGAGCGTGCCATGCGCGTACTGATCTGCGAAGACTCCGTGCTGCTGCGGGAGGGACTCGTGCGTCTGCTCGAAGACGCCGGGCACGAGGTGGTCGCCGCTCTTGCGGATGCCTCGGACCTTGACGACACCGTCACCGAGACCGCGCCCGACCTGTGCATCCTCGACGTGCGGCTGCCTCCCACGCGCACCGACGAGGGGATCCGGGCGGCATTGCGGTTGCGGGCCGCCGACGCCGAGCTGCCGATCCTTGTGCTGTCGCAGTATGTCGAGGAGCGTTATGCGGCCGACCTCATCGCCGGCCGTGGGGGAGCGCTCGGCTATCTGCTGAAGGACCGGGTGGCCGATGTCGCCGAGTTTCTGCAGACGGTGGAGCAGATCGCCGGCGGATCGACGGTGTTCGACCCCGAAGTGGTCGCCCAGCTGCTCAGTCGGCGCACACAGGATGACCGGATGCAGCGGCTCACCGATCGCGAGTCGACGGTGCTGGCGCTGATCGCCGAAGGCAAGTCGAACCAGGCCATCGCCCAGACGCTGTACATCACCGAGGGCAGCGTGGAAAAGCACATCACCTCGGTGTTCCAGAAGCTCGATCTCGAGCAGGACGAATCAGGCAACCGGCGGGTGCTGGCAGCGCTCGCCCACATCGCACACAGCGGCGATTCGCCGCAGGCAGGGGAGAACCGATGAGCACGACACAGAGTGCACGCACGGTCGCAATAGTGGCGATCGCCCTGGGCGGGGTCATCGCCATCGGATCGGTGGCCTCGGCTGCGGCATCCACCATCGCATCGGCCTCGGTGCAGACCAGCACCCGCACCATCGACGTCGCCGGGGTCGACGAACTGAACGTCGACATGAACGCGGGCACGCTGCGGGTCGAGTTCGCCGATGTCGCCGAGGCCGAACTCTCGGTCACTGGAGGCACCAGCGCCGACCGATGGACGCTGCGTCGTCAGGGCAGCGGCCTGCGGGTGGGCTCGCCCGACGGTCACTTCTGGTGGTGGGGCGGCTGGTTCGGCCATGGCAACGGCGACGCGGTGCTGACGCTGCCGCAATCGCTGTCGGGACTGGATGCCGATCTCGGGCTGTCGGCCGGGGCGACCAGTGCGGAGGGCGACTTCGGCGACATCACGGTGTCATCGGGCGCGGGGCGGGTACGCATCGACGGCACTGCGCAGACGATCTCGGCCGACATCAGCGCCGGTCGTGCCGATCTGGCGCTGGCCGATGTGCAGCGCGCCGACCTGAAGCTCAGCGCGGGCGACGTGGATGCCACCTTCACCGGCTCGCAGCCGCAGCGGATGCAGCTGACGGCCAGTGCCGGAAGCATGCACGTGACGGTGCCCGAGGGGCAGTACGACGTGAACCAGCGGATCTCGGCCGGCACGTTCGACAACCGGATCGGTTCGACTCCCGGGGCGGCGAGCACCGTGATGGTGGATGTCTCGGCGGGGACGATCACGCTGGTCAGCGCGCGCTGACCGATCAAGGGGAGGGGCGCGGCTCAGCCGTTGGGGCCGCGCTCGTCCCACACATCCTGAACGCCGGCGGCGTAGCCCTGGTCGTACGCCTCGTCGGCGCCGAGCCGGAACATGTCGCGCTCGGCGGGGCGCACGATCGAGCGGGCGCCGGGAAGGTCGAGGTCACCGACAAGATCGGCGCGGCCGCGCACGATCGCGACCGGCCGGCGAGCGGCCTTGCCCTTGACGAGCTCGGCGGCCGACGCCAGCTCATCGGCGACACACGGCAGCGTGACCACCAGCGGCCGGCCCTCGGCGTCGGTCTTGCCGCGCAGGTCTTCGAACACGCGCACACCGGCGGCACCGATCGCGGCGTCGGTCTGGCCTTCACGCCACGCGCGACCGAGGGTGTCGGAGATGATGACGCCCACCTGCACGCCCCGCAGCTCACGCAGTCCGGTCGCGATCGCACGGGCCGAGGCATCCGGATCCTGCGGCAGCAGCAGCACGGTCCCCGGCGGCGTGTTCGACGCGTCGACGCCGGCGGCTGCCGAGACGATCCCGAGCCGGTTCTCGACGATGCGGGTGCTGTGCCCTGATTCCGAGGTGCGGGATGCCACGACCCGCACGGTCTCGGCGGTGATGGCGTCTTCACGGTCGGCGGCCGCGACGCTGCGGCCCTCGGCCTTCGAGACGATCTTCGAGGTGACCACGACGATGTCGCCGTCGGCGAGGGTGTCACCGGCGGCATCGGCGATGATCTGCACCAGGTCGGCGCCGACGGTGATCTCAGGGATGCCCTCGAGGGCCCAGAGCTGCAGCACGGTCAGCGGACGAAGCGGACCTCGGTGAGCTGCTCACCGAGGAAGGGCTCGGTGTGGCGCGCGCCGTCGAGGGTGAATCCGTTGCGCGTGTAGAAGCGGTGCGCCCGGGGGTTGTCCTCGGCCACCCAGAGGTACAGCGGCTCGTCTTCGTCGACGGCGGCGTCGAAGAGCTTCTTGCCGATACCGGTGCTGTGATACGCGGCGAGAAGGTAGATGAAGTACAGTTCGCGGTTGCGCGGGGCGTCTTTGTCACGGGCCGGCCCCGACCCGACGAAGCCGACGATCTCGCCGTCGACGAGTGCCGCGCTCATCTTGAACTCGTCGCCCTGCACGGCCCAGTGGGTCCAGAGTTCGGCGAGCCGCTTGGGAGACACGCTTTCGAGTGCGGCCTTGCTGATGAGGTGGTCGTACGTCTCGTGCCAGCAGGTGGCGTGCACCCGGCCGAGTGCTTCGGCGTCCACGTCACGAACCGGACGGACGACGATGTCTGTCTGCAGTTGGGCGTCCATGGCCAGACTCTACGCGGCCGGGGCGTCAGGGGGAAATCGGGGCGTTCGACACCCGTTCCCTCCTGTGCTGACCCGACAAGCGATGACTGCGGCCATCACACGGCGTAGTAGCATCCCGGGTCGTGAATGTCATCTGGCGGACGATCCTCATCCACCTTCGCGCGCGGCGTCGCGTGCGCCGCGGCGACACCCTCCCGCTGAATGGGATCAATCGCATCCGGTTGACGACGCTGCCGACCGACATCGACATCCTCATGCACATGAACAACGGCCGCTACCTGTCGCTGTTCGACCTCGGCCGGTGGGACCTTCTGGTGCGCACCGGCTTGTGGGACGTCATGAAACGGCACGACTGGTATGCGGTCGTCTCGGCCGAGACCATCACCTTTCGCAAGTCGCTGCAGCTGTGGCAGCGATTCGAGGTGGAATCACGGATGCTGGGCCACGATGATCGTGCCGTGTATATGGAGCATCGGGTCGTCGTCGACGGCGAGGTCTACACGCGCGCGATCATCCGTTCGCGCATGATGCGCAAGTCGGGAGGCACGCTGCCGCACGACGAGCTGTTCGCCGCGCTCGGCCCTCTCGAGGCGGTGCCCGACGTCGAGCCCTGGGTGCACGCGTGGGCCGAGGCATCCCGCTTGCCTTCGACGCGTCAGCCGGCGCCGAGCACGTGGGAGTGAGGCCGCCGCCTCACTCCTCGGTCGTCACCTCGTCGCCATACAGGCCGCGGCCCTGCAGCGGTTCTTCGGTGCCGTCCTTGCGCCGCCGCAGCACGGCGAGGGTGCCGATGGTGCCCAGCGCCGCCAGGGCGAGTACGGCCACGATCGAGGCGATGGCCCATGCCTGGGCATTGGCCGGTGGGTGATCGTGTACGGCAACCGGCGTCGCACTCGCCTCGGGCGCGGCCGGCTGTGCGTCGACGAACGGGCTGTCGGGTCCGCGCAGGCCGGCGCCGGGAACGAGGGTGAGCGCGCTGTACGGCTGCACTATTCCCCACCCTGACACGTCGTCACGCGCGTCGGGATTCGCCCGGCGGGCGGTGACCTCGAGCCGATACGCCCACTGTGCCGGCGTCTCGTCGGGAAACTGCGCGGCCACCAGCGCCGCGGCCGCCGACACGTAACCGGTCGCGTAGCTGGTGGCCGGGGCATCCGCGGCGAAGATGCAGTCGCCGCCGGCGGGACTGACCGACAGGATGTTCTGGCCCGGCGCACTCAACGACACATGAGGGCCGTGGATGCTGTCGCTGGTGACCACACCATCGACGCCGACGGCTGCCACACCGAGCGCACCCGCCGCCGCGGCCGGGTATCGCGCGCCGTCGCGATCGTTCGAGGCCACAGACTCGGTCTGGTCGCGGTTGCCGGCGCTGGCCACGACGAGGCTGCCGTGGTCGGCGGCGTACGCGACGGCATCCACGAGCCGCGCGTCAGAGGCCGCCGTGCTCAGCGACACGTTGATGATCTGCGCGCCGTGATCGGCGGCATAGCGGATGCCGCGGGCCAGCCGCGAGATGTCGGGGCCGGTGCCGGCCTTCACTGCCTGGTCGTCGACATCGGCGTAGACCCGCACAGGCAGGATCTTCACCTGCGGGGCAAGGCCGATCACTCCGGAGTCGGAGATTCCCCGGGCCGCGATCTGCCCCGCGATGGCGGTTCCGTGACCGTAGTCGTCGGAGCGCCCGGTCGAATCAGCGTCGTCGTCGACGAGGTTCACGCCCTTGAGTACCGCACCGGTCAGGTGGGGATTGGCGGCATTGACCCCCGAGTCCACGACGGCGACGACCACCCCGTCGCCGCGCGTGAGGGCCCAGGCGCGTTCGGCCTGCAAGATCTGGAACGCCGGCGGGGCATCGGCGATCCGGGTCGCCGCGGTGCACTGTCCCGAGGTGGCTTGCGCGACGCTGGGCGTCGCGGCGTCGGCAGCGGCGGGTGATGCGGCCAGCAGCAGCGCCAGCGCCGCGGCGGCAGCGCCGTACCGTACCGGCCGGCTCATCCGCCTGCGGTCTTTCCCGCAGCATCCGTGGTCAAGGCCGGCCCGGTGGCCAACAGCGCGGTCCAGCCGGCATCGGCCGAGCCGATGTCGTCGGTGGCATAGCCCAGTCGAGCAACGGTCTCTTCGGTGGCGCCGGGAAGCGCGAAGGCCGTACCGGTCGAGTCGACGAGCGTGAGCATGCGGCTGCTGTCGTCACCGGCTTCAGCCTGGACGAGCGCCCCGATCCCGGCGGTCACCTGCACCCCTGCCTCTGCCTCGACCGATGTGGCCTGCGCGGCCAGCACCGTCTGCGACGCGCTGCCCGTGTGGGTCAGCAGCGCGCACGGGCGCTGGTCCGAGCCGAGCGCCGTGAAGCCGTCGCTGGGCCAATCGGCGCCGCCGGCGGGAGCTGTCGCGGTCTGCAGACCGCTCACCTGCGCGGCGCTGACTTCGGTGGGCGCATGCACGCTCGGGCCGTTGCCGAGCTGGTACAACTGCCAGGCCAGCGGGCTCAACGCCGCGAGCTGTCCGTCGTCGGTGATCAAGAAGCGCTCGTCGTCAGCGGTCTCGGCGATGTGCACGACCTCGCCGGTGACGAGCTTCGAATCGCCGACGGGTGTGCCGTGCGACACGTTCAGTGGCGCCAGGGTGGTGCCCTGGTCGAACAGGTTGATCCACGAGGCCGGCACCGGCTGGGGTGCCGAGGTCGTGATCCCCACCGCGCGCAGCACGGCGTCGCCATGGTCGCCGGTCACGGGAAAGCGCACGTTGCCGGCGACGACGAACACCTTGTCGCCGGTGGAGACGACCACGGCGTCGTCGGTGGCCGCGGCCGCCGGCGTGACGGCGATCCGAGTCGACAGTGCCGACTCGCCGACCACGCACGAGGTCCAGCCGTCGTTGACCAGCGCCGACGGCGCGGGCAAGGAATCGGGCGCCCCGACGATGCCCAGCGTCGAACCGAGCGGAACGTCGTCGAGCTGATCCTGCGAGGTCGAGATGACGGCGAAGCTGCTCGAGGGGATGAGCAGGCGGCCGCTCGCGGTGTTCACGACGGGGTGCAGCGTACCGTCGACGGTGACATAGCGCGCACCGGTGTCTTTGGCCAGCACGAGTCGGCCGTTCTCCCAGCCCTGCGGAAGCCCAGGCTGCACCAGCCCCCAGAACACCCCCACCCCGATGAGTGCGACCGAGATGGCTATCGCCGCGATCACCGCACGCATGGGCTTGGCCGGCTCGAGCTCTTTGCCCCCGGGCGCGCCGCTGACGAATGCTGTGAGCAGGCGTCGCTGCGAGAAGCTCTGCGCCTGGATCAGGTCGCCTTTGGTCGCCATCTACGCCAGCCCCGCCGCGATCACGCCGACAGGCAGCAACGCCGCGAGGATCACCAGCTCGGCGACATCCGCCCACCGGCTCAGGCGCACCCGCGTACCCGGGGTGATCAAGGTGACCGTCACGGTGACGACGGTGGCCGCCGCCGCGACCACCAGCAACACGGTCTGCAGCTGTGGCTGCGCGATCGCCGTCACTACTCCGGTCACGCCCAGCCCGATCGTGGCAAGGGTCATGATGGCCATCACATGGCTGCGCGCGTACACCTGCCGCGCGGGGAACATCGTGCCCAGGAACGCGAGCGCGCACAGGGCGCTGCCGGCAGCGCCGGATGCCGCCACCAGCGGGGTGGCGATGAGGATGCACACGCCCAGCGCCAGGCGTGAGACGAGCAGGGCCCGCGCGGCCGCCGCCGTGCGACGGGCGACATCCTCGCCGTCGATGGGGGCGGGGTCGGCGAACACCTCGGCATCGCTGTGCGGCGAGATGACGCGGATGCGGGTCGAACTGAGCACGAGCCAGGGAAGGGCGTTGGATGCCGTGGCTGCAACGGCCACCATCAGGGCGTACACCGCGACGGCATTGCCCGGCAGCAGGATCGTGACGCCACCGGCGACAGCGATGACGGCACCGCCGATCACGACACCCAGAGTGAGTTCGCGTCGCTCGGGCATGAGGGCGGAAGTCGCCGCCCCCGCCACGAACGCGCACGCTCCGCCCACGGCGAGGGGAACCGCCCACGGCATTGCGGCCCCGGCCATCGCGAGGTAACCGCCGATCGCGGCGAACACTCCGGCGGCGACGCCCAGCGCATGCCCCGCGACGATCTGCCCGAGTCGCGCCACGACCACCCCGACCGCTATCAGCAGAACGGCGCCGATGCCTGCCACGAGGGCGCCGATGCCCACCGACGGACCGGCCGCCAAGAGAACGACCGCGCACACGGCCAGCAGCGTGAGGCTTGCGCCCAGCGCGGTGCGCACACCGTCTTGCGGAGTCCAGGGGCGATGCTGGTCTTCGGTCGCATCGATGACCGCCTCGACGATGTCATCGTAGACGCGTGGCTGTGCGACCAGCCCTCCCCGGGCGAGGGTCAGCACATCGCCGTCGGCAACGCCCTGCGCGGCTGCGGTGCCGGCGGCATCGAGTGCGCGGCCGTCGGCGCGTCGCAATTCGTAGCCGGTGTGCGTCATCGTGGGGTCGAGTAGCCCCAGATTGCGGGCGAACCCGGGCATCAGCTCGATGAGAGGCAGTTGCGCGGGGATGCCGATGTCGAGGCGCCGACCTTCGCCGAGCACCGAGATGCGCACGAGCGCGCGCGGTGCGCTTACTGTCTGAGCCACCGTGTCAGTCTACCGAGCGGCCCGGAATGACGAAGCGGTACAGCGCAGCCGCCAGCGCGAACAGCACGAGGCCGGCCACGAACGCGACAAGTGCGAGCACCACGGCCGGGACCGACCCGTGGGCGACGCCGATGACGATGGTGATCGCCGCTCCCGCGGTCGCCACGACGATCGACAACACGGCGAGCAGACGCAGAGGTCCCGACAGCGGCAGCGTGTCGGGATACCTCTGCGCCGACTGGAAGGCCAGGACGGCCAGCACACCCGCCAGAAGCGTCAGCACGGTGGTCGTCAGGGCGAATCCCATCGACTCGGGTGCGGTGACCGCCAGCGCGTATCCCGCGACGCTCGCGCCGGCCAGTACGACGGCGATGCACGCTGTGAGCACTCCGAACACCCGCGACCTGCTGCGCCGCTGCGTGGGCGTGGCGGAGGACGGCGCCGCATTCATCGGGTCGCTATCGCCGGCCACTCGGTGATGCCGGCCGTGCAGTTGCCCAGCGTCGTGCGGCAGCTGCCGGCCAGGGCGTACAGCACTGCCACGCCGGCTCCTGCTGCAACCAGGAATGCGGCGATGCCGAGCCCGATCAGCACCGGCACGGCGGGCAGGCCGATGATCGTCCCCGTCGCCACCGCCGCGCCGGCCAGGGCACCCAGCAGGGTGATGATCGCGACGCAGATGCCGGCCCAGAACGAGGTGATGCCGGTGGCCAGCGAACTGAGCGCGTTGCCGATGTTCTGTGCGTAGTCCGACATGATCGATGTGTTGGCGCGGCGCTGCGGTTCGATCGACTGCTCGTACTGGCTCGCGGCGCGACCCTGCCACCGGTCGTCGACCGAGAGGTTCAGGTCGGTGATCGTGTCGTTGATGCGCGCGACCGAACCGCCCATGGTCGTCCACCCCTCACCGGCGCCGTTGAGCAGCCAAGGGTTGCCGACGTAGGTGAGCTTGTCGGTGAACCACGCCCAGAATTCGCCGAGTTTGTCCAGCATCGCGTTCCACGCGCCCCGCACCTTGCTGATGACCCACTCCAAGAAGAAGGGGACCGAGTCCAGCACGGCGTTGACGATGCGGGTGATCTGGTCGATCTTCTCCTTTATCTGATCGAGCAGGCGGATGATCTTCTCTGCGATGTCGTTCACGGTGTCGTCTCTCCTCTTATTCCGGCTGCCACATGTCGTACAGATCGCACCGGGTGATGTCCTCGTACTTCTCGAAGTCCGCACGCACCGCCCGCAGCGCCGCGGCGCCGGCTCGGGTGTTGGTGGCGCCGTCGCCGAGCAGATCACTGACCGTCTGATGCAACTGCGCGTATTGGTCGGCGATATCCAGCGCAGCGAACGAGAAGGCACCGCGATACACCCCGATCCCGTTGAGATCGCTTTGCGCCTGCGAGAGGGTGTCGCCGGCGGCATCCCAGATCTCGGCGTCCTTGCTCAGTGCATCGAACGATGCGGCGATATCGGTCATGAATCAGTCCTTTCCGGTCAGGTAGCGAAGGAAGCTGTCGGGGTCGTCCGCATACTGCTGGTAACGGGCCAGCGGCGTGCCTTCCAGCGGGTGGGATGCTGCCAGCGTGGTCCGCTCACGCGCTTGTGCCAGCGCGTGGTTGAGCTCGCGGGTGATCGTGGCGGCGTTGGCGGACCGGATCCAGCTGTCGTCGAAGCTCACCCCGACCAACTCGCCGCCCGCGGTCACCTCGACATTCACGTCGCGGTGGCCGCCCGCCGCCGTCGTCGTCACCGTGCGGCCGCGACGGAAAGCCGCAGAGAACGTCTCGTCGATGTTCTGTGAGATGTCGTCGAGCACACCCAGCACATTCTCGAGCACCGTCGTCAGCGCGGCGCCCCGATCGGGGTCGTCCTCGACCGCTTGGTGCACGCGAGCGGCCAAGCTGTCTCCGACAGGCGGCGTCGGCGTCGCCCGATACTCCTGCTCACCCGCCTCATCGACGTTCTGGGCCCAGGCGCCGGCCCGGTCGATCATCAGCTGCTGAAAGGTCTGCACGATGACAGATCCGAGTTCATCAGGGGCGAACTCATCACGCCACGCCTCGGTGAGCGACACCTCGACGACATCGCCGTCGTCGATGCCGACGGTGATCACGCCGGTCGCGTGTGTGTGCTCGGTCGGCAACGGCTGCGCGGCGGCATGCCGGTACAGCTGTGCGTCGCGATCGAAGGAATCGCGCAGCTCGAAGAACCGCTCGGCGTCGTCTGTCACGGTGCGTCCTGTCTGTCATCGGGCTGCCAACGCTCCCACGGTAGGCGAAGGGCGCGGTGCGCGGACATGGGGAATGTTCACCATGGTGTTGGCTGGCGGCATGCAGGATGCCTGTGTTTGGATGGGTTTCGGATGTCCGGCCGGTCAGGTGGGGTGTCTTGGTTCGGGTCGAGTGATTTTTGGAGGTTGTGATGGCTGATTTGATTTCGGCTGAGGAGGGTGCGCTCGCACGCGGCGCACAGGCGGTGAATGAGGCGAAGTCGGGCATTGACCAGCAGGTCAAGTTCGTGCGCGGTGAGATCGAGCAGGTCTCTGGGTTCTGGACGGGTGCTGCGGCGGGTTCGTTCTCGCAGCTGATGGCTCGCTGGGACGAAGAGACCCGCAAGCTCAACAACGTTCTGGTGACGCTGGAGGACGCGCTGCGGGGGACCGAGCGTGATCAGTCGGCGACGGAGGACTCGCACCAGCAGACGATCTCGGGCCTCGGCTCGATGATGGGCGCCTGAGGGCGTTTTCGGGTTTGAGAGAGAGGTATTTGTGATGCAGTCGATGTCGGTGAAGCCGGAGCAGGTTACGGCACTGTCGGGTCAGATTCGTACGGGTGCGCAGGGCATCAAGTCGCAGCTGGAGACGTTGGAGTCTGCGGTGGGCAAGTTGCGCGCGTCGTGGGATGGTTCGGCGCAGCAGGCGTATGACCAGGCGCAGCGTGAGTGGACGAAGTCTTTGGTGGCTCTCAATGAGTTGCTGGAGCAGATTTCGGTGAAGACGGATCAGATCTCGCAGGGGTACGTGTCGCAGGACAACTCGTCGGCGGGTCGTTTCGCAGGCTGACGTGATGTGACCGGATGTCGTGGCTCGGACTCGTCCGGGCCACGACATTCGTGTGAAGGGAGCGTGCCGTGATACAGGCGCAGATCATGGTCGACGGTGACATCGTCGCCGTGCACACGTCGAAGCTGACGTCGCAGAATGAGCAGGTGCCGGGCAGCGATCGCGCCAGCGTGGTGCACGGTGACACGCGTGAGCATGCGACGGCGTCGTTCGTGAAGCGCCTGGGAACGGGGGCGACTGCCGTGGGCGAGCACGCCGACATCGTGCGTGCTGCGGTGAAGAAGAATGCAGAGGCCTTGCGCAAGGTCGTCGATGAGTTCGAAGAGCAGGAGCAGCACTCCGTCTCGTGGGTGCGCGACCGGCGCGAACTGATCAATCAGACGGCAGAGAACACGAGCGATGAGGACGTGCGGGCGAGTCAGCAGGCACTGGCGCTGGAGCAGCAGGAACAGCGGCAGCCCACCTCCGTCCCGCAGAATTCGGGTACCGCAGGACGCGTGTCCTCCACGGGGGACATGTGACCGCAGTGCCGCATTTCATCCGCGGGCTCACGGCGGCGATGCTCTTCGCCGCCGCGCTTGCCATCGTGCCCGCGATCGGTGCACAGGCAGCCGATGCCCCGTCGAGCTGGTGGTACGACGGATTCGGCGTCGCCGAGGTGCAGGCGGCGGGGTGGACCGGTGAGGGTGTGAAGATCGCCGTCATCGATCAGCAGATCAACCCCGACTTGCCGGTGTTCCAGGGAACCAACTTGACCGTTGATGACGACCCGCTGTGCAAGGGCGGTTCGGTGACGACGAACGCTGTGAAGGCGCCGACTCCCAGCAACAGTGTCGTGCACGGCTCGGATGTCACCGCATTGCTGATCGGCAACGGCAAGGGCGACGCGAAGATCCGCGGGATCGCACCCGGATCAGACGTGACCTTCTATGGCTATGGCATGTCGGTGCATGACGCGCTGGACGCGACGTGCGGCTCATCGATCGAGGACACGACGGCGCTGGGCGAGGGGATCAACCGTGCGGTGGACGGCGGCGCCCAGGTGATCTCGATCTCGCTCGTCGTCTCGACGATGACCACCGGCGACGCCGAGGCCGTGGCACGAGCGATAGCTCGCGGAGTCGTCATCGTCGCAGGAACGCCCAACACGATGAAGAACACCGACACACAGTGGCCGTGGATGTACAACGGCGTGGTGTCGGTGAATGCCTTCGGCAAGGACGGGTATCTTCAGGACGACGCCGAGGTGAAGGGCCAGAAGAATGTCTGGCCCGAGGTGACCGTCGTGGCGCCGGGGGTGAACTTTCCGTCGGTGGACTCGAGTGGCAACGACTACTGGGTGACGGGCTCGAGCCTGGCGACGCCGCTGACGGCCGGGATCGTCGCGGTGGCGGCGCAGAAGTATCCGGAAGCGACGGGCAACCAGCTGATCCAGTCGTTGATCCACAACACGACCGCCGACGACCACGAGTTGTCGCGCAGCGATGACCTCGGGTACGGACCGGTGTCGTTGCGGCATATGTTGAAAGTCGATCCGACGACGTATCCGGATGAGAATCCGCTGATGGGGAAGTCCACGTACCCGAGTGCGTCGCAGGTGGCGCGTGCCGCAGAAAAACCTGCGGTGGAATCGACGCCGACGAGGGCGGCATCACCGCAACCGTCCCTCACCGCCATCGCCGGCGCCAGGTCCGATGGCGGCGTCGGGGCACCGATCTTGATCGGTGCGGGTGCGCTGGTGGTCGTGGTGCTGGTGGTCGTCGTGGTCGTGGTGACCAAGAGCAAGAAGAAGAACGTGGGAGGTGCGGTGTGACCGGAGTGTGGGAACAGCGCCTGCAGAACATCGCGTATGGTCAGCAGTTCTCGATGCCGGCGGCGTCGGAGCTGATCGATGCGATGGACGAGCTGAAGCCGCTGCTTGACAAAGCAGCCCAGGATCCCGGGATCACGGGGACGACCGGCCTGGCAGCCGCCGACAGCCTCAATTCCGTGTCGCAGCGAGCGCACGCGGTGTCGACGACGACGCAGCAGCTTCACGATGCGGTCACGCGCGCAAACGACGTGCGCACCCAGGCCCAGACCGATGCTGCGAGCCTCGGCTCGGGCAGTCTCAACGGTTGGCAGGAGGCTCTCGTCCGTGGCGCCGCGGCGGGAGCGACCATCGCTTTCCCAGGGTTCTCGGTGATCGCGGGTGAGGGCGCCGTCGGCCTGGTGAACTGGTTCCTCGGCAACCAGCGCGAAGACGCCGCGAAGACCGCTGTGAAGAAGGCCAGTGATGCGCTCGATGACATCGTCGTCCCAGAGAAGGTCGACGTGTCCCAGCACGACACGAACGTCAATACGCGCGGGTCGGCCCCGGGAGCGGGCACCATTCCGGGAGGGACAGTGCCGGGCAGCTTCGCCAACTATCCGGGAGCGAACACTCCTGTCATCGATCATGACAATCTCCCGAGGGGACTGACCCTCACGAATCCGCATCCTGGCTCGGGTGCAGGTACGGGTGCAGGTACCGGCCGCGGAGGCGGAGGGGCGGAGGCCGTTTCGGGCCCCGTTCTCGATGACGACACGCCGGTGGTGATACCCCCGGGCCAGTCCGTCGGCCCCGGCGGCGTCCTGACGCCGAACGGCCCGAACGCCGGTGGCACCACGTGGGGCGGAGGCATCCCGGGCAGCGGCGGCGTCGCGGGCGGCGCAGGCGGTAATGGTTACGGTGTCGGTGGTGTGGGCTCAGGATACGGTTCGGGCGGTTCCGGACTGCTGGGTTCTGCGGCAACAGGCAGCGCGGTGGCGGGCACGAGCGGCGCAACACTGTTCGGCGGAGCGCGCGTGGCCGGTGGAGGTCTCGGTGCCGCCGGTGCGGCCGCCGGCGCGAGCGGACGTGCCGGAGGACTGCTGGGCGGCACGCGTGCCGGCGGTGGTGCGAGTGTGGCCACGGTGTCGGCGGGTGCTGGGGCCGGCAGTCGGTCAGGAATGGTCGGGGGCGGTGCTCCGGGCGGTCGGGGCCGTGGCGAGAACAGGCAGGAGGGGCGCGGCCTGGGCGGACCGATCGCCCCGCATCTGGAAGACGAAGAGGAACTCGGGCCTCGATCGGCGGCCGCCGGCGCCGGCGGGCGCGACTGACTGGGTGCGACGTGATGCGAGGATGGACAGGTGGATTCGGTCGAGACAGCGCAGCGCCGTCGTGTCGCGATCTGCGACGGCGCGACGCGCCACGATATCGCCGCACCCGCTGACATGACCATGGACGCGGTGCTGCGTCACGTGGGCATCGACGGCCCCGTCGTGCTGCGCGACCGCACGGGTGCTGAGGTCGACCCCCTGTGGCTGTTGCGCGAGTACGACGACGGTGACGTGTTCACGGTGGTCGATCCGTCGCTGTCGTCGCCGCGTTCGCGTCGCCGGCGCGGGGGCGACCCGGCCGCGGCCCCGCACGAGCACGCCGCCGCCATGGTTGCCGTGTTCGCCGTACTCATCGCGCTGCTGGCACCGCTCACCGCCCGTGCATCGGGTGCGACATCGATCATCGTCGGCCTGATCGTCGGGGTCGCGGCCCTCGCGGTCGGCATTGTGTGGGCGCGTCGCACCACCGCCGATGATGCCGATCTGACCGGCGGGTTCTACGCCCCACTGGCGCTGGCACTGGCGGCAGGGCTGCTGGTCTCTCCCGCGCTGGCGTGGGGCAGTGTGCACGTCGCCGTCATCTGCGCGGCGTCGGCCGTCGCCGTGCTGGCCGGTGTGATGACGCTCGTGGCCGCCGGGCGCGTGGTCGCCGCAGCGGCGGGCGCCGTCACGGGAGTCGCTGCCGCCGTCGCCGGCCTGTGGGCGCTCGTGCTCGTGTGGGGACTGCCGGCCGCGGCCGCCTGCGCCGTCACCCTCGGGCTGGCCCCCGTCGTGCTGCGCGTGCTTCCCTCGAGCGTGCTCAGCGCTGCGCCGGGCATGTTCATCGACTTCATGCGCTTCCAGACGCTGCGCTGGAGTGCCCGTCAGCGCGAGCCCGAACCGGCGCACGCGGTGCGTGCCGCACAGGCGCGCAGCATGGTCGCCCAGTCGGCCGCGCGCTGGCGCGCCGGCACCATTCTCGTCTGCGTGACGGTGGCTGTCAGCGCACCGTTCGCTCTCGCTCGGCTCGACACCGCCGATGTGCTCACCCGCTCGGGTCAGATAGCCGTGGCCGTGTGCCTCGTGATCGCCCTGACCCTGCAGAGCCGCCGTGCGCTTCATGGCACGGTGCGATGGATGCCGCGGGCCGCGACAGCGGTGGTCGTGGCATCCCTCGCCGTCGGAGTGGGGGGCATCGTCGGTGTCGGCGTGATCGAGGCGGCCGCCGTGGTCCTGCTGGCGGTCGCCGTCATCGCCGCCGCCGTGATCGTGCCGATCGGGCGGGGGCTGCGATCGCTGAGATGGTCGCGAGTGGGTGACATGCTCGAATCGCTGGCGATAGCGCTGGCGCTGCCTGCCGGGCTGTTGGCGGCCGGGGTGGTCGACCTGCTACGTGGGATGATGGCAGCATGACCGCGCACGCTCCTGTCCTTCGTGCGGCTACGGCCTGTGCCGTCTGCGGATCGGGTGTGCCCGCGGGCGCCGACGCCTGTCCGCAGTGCGGCGCCGTGCAGATCCGTCCGGCCACCATTGCCGCGCGCATGGCCGCGGTCACTGTCGACATCGCGGCCGTGGCCATCGTCACCTGTGTGGTCATCCTCGCCACCCGCTCGGTGTTCTTCGGTATCGTCGCGGCCGTTGAGGCCACCCTGGCCCTGTGGATTCTGCAGGCCCGTACCGGTGCCGGGCTCGGCAACGCGCTGATGCGCCTGCGCACGGCCCGCATGGACAAGCCCGACTCGCCGGGTGGGGGCCGCACCCTCGTGCGCGGCGCCTGCACGGCGGTGGGACTGTGCGTGCTCGCCGTGGGCGCTTGGCTGCTCGAGCTCACCGGCGCGGCCGACCGCAGCGGCTGGCGGCGTTCGTGGGCCGACCGCCTCGCCGGCACCGTCGTGGTCGAGGTACCGCGCCGCGCGCACCGCGCGAAGGTGTCCGCGCTCGCTCCGGCGGCCCCCGTCGCGCCTGTCATCGAGCGTCCGGCCCCGATAGCGCCGTCGATGCTCGGCGTGCCCGCGCCCGTGCGCGAGGTGCCCGCGGCAAAGACAGATGCGCCGCGCCGGCGCCGCACGGCCACTCCGGTTTCTGCGACCCCGGTTGCTGCCGCAGTCGCCGATGCGGCCATCGCCGCGCCGCGCCGCGCGAGCGCCGTGCCTGCCGAGCCGGTCTCGGTGCTGCCTGCGCTCGACGCCCGCGCGGCCTCGGTGCTGCTGGTCTTCGACACCGGCCAGCGCGCGCCGGTGCCGGTGCCGTGCGCTGTCGACCTCGGTCGTAATCCCACACCGGTCGAGAACGGTGACCTGGTGATCAGCGTCGACGACCCCGGCCGCACCGTCTCGAAGGTGCACGCGCGGCTGGAGATCACCGCCACCGACGCCTGGGTCACCGACCTCGGCTCGACCAACGGGTCCGACCTCATCGCCGAAGACGGCGCGGCGCGGCCGCTCACCGCCCACCGGCGCACGCTCGTCGAGGACGGCATGCGCGTGCGCGTGGGCGATCGGACTGTGACCATGACCCGACTGACCGGAGCAGATGTATGAGCGGTGGATCGCGCCTGGCCCCTCCCCGCAAGCCCGTCGAGCGCATCGTCGTGCAGCCACCACCCGAGCTCGCCCCGAGCGAGGGCGGTTCCGGCATCCTCTCTTCCCTGCTGCCGATGGTCGGCAGCCTGGGTGCCATTGTCATGATCACCGTGACCAATCAGGGCCCCACCGGCTTCATCACCGGCGGTATGTTCCTGCTCTCGTCGCTCGGGTTCGTGGCGGTCAACGGCTGGCGTCAGCGCTCACAGCACAACGCCCAGGTGCTGGGCAACCGCCGCGAATACCTCGCCTACTTGGCCCAGCTGCGCGACAGTGTGCGGGTCGCTGCCCGACAACAGCGCCGGCACGACAACTGGGAGAACCCGGCACCGGCAACCCTGCCGTTCCTCGTCGAAGAGCGCACCCGCGTCTGGGAGCGCCGCCCCAGTGACGCGCAGTTCTTGCGGGCACGGGTCGGCGTCAGCGATCAGCCGCTGTCGCTGGAACTGACCGCGCCCGAGCTGCCGCCGCTTGCGCAGCTCGACCCGGTCGCGGCATCCGCGGCCCACCGCCTCATGCTCACCCATGAGACACAGCACGATCTGCCGTGCGCGGTCGATCTCGGCGAGTTCTCGCATGTGGAGATCACCGGGTCCGATGCCGAGCGCGTGCGCGCTCTGGCACGGTCGATGCTCGTGGGCCTGGCCGCGCTGCACGACCCCGAAGACCTCGTCATCGGGGTGCTTGCCGGTGAGAACCAGATCGCGCAGTGGGAGTGGGCGAAGTGGCTGCCGCACGCCCATTCGCAGCGCGCGCAGGATCGTCTGGGCGCCGCGCGCATGATCAGCACCTCGCTGGATGCATTGAAGGACATGCTGCCCGCGGGGCTGGCCGAGCGCGGGCGCTTTCAGCGCGACGGCGTCGCCCCGTCGCCGCACGTCGTGCTGGTCGCCGATGGCGTGTCGCTGCCGCTGAGTGACCCCCTCGTAGGCATCGAGGGCGTGCAGGGTGTGACCATCATCGATCTGCCCGAGCGCTGGGGCGAGCTCGAAGACTCCTCGACCCTGCGTCTGGCCCTGCCCTCGTCACCGGGCGAGCCCGCCGAGATCCTCGACATCGCAGCGGCCACGCAGGTTTTCACACCGGATGCCGCGACCATCGTCGAGGCGGAGGCCACGGCCCGCCGCCTGATGTCGCTTCGGCCCGTGCCGGTCGCAGCCGGCAGCGGGGGAAGCGAGACCACGGTCGGGCAGCGCGAGCTCGTCGATCTACTCGGCCTGCCCGATGTGCGCGACCTCGACGTCGACCGGGCGTGGGCCCCGAGGCTCGAGCGCGATCGACTGCGCGTGCCGATCGGGCAGGACACCGCGGGTGCTCCGTTGATCCTCGACCTGAAGGAAGCCGCCCAGCAGGGCATGGGGCCGCACGGGGTGCTGATCGGTGCGACCGGCTCCGGCAAATCCGAGGTGCTGCGTACCTTGGTGCTCGCCCTCGCTCTGACCCACTCGCCCGAGCAGCTGAACTTCGTGCTGGTCGACTTCAAGGGCGGTGCGACCTTCGCCGGCATGGCCGGTATGCCGCACGTGTCGGCGGTCATCACGAACCTGGGCAGCGAGCTGGCCCTGGTCGACCGTTTCCAAGACGCCCTGCAAGGTGAGGTGGTGCGCCGCCAAGAGCTGTTGCGTGCCGCCGGCAACTTCGCCAACGTCACCGATTATGAGAAGGCCCGCCGGGGCGGCCGCACCGACCTCGAGCCGTTGCCGGCACTGGTGATCGTCGCCGACGAGTTCTCGGAACTGCTGGCGGCCAAGCCCGAATTCGTCGACAGCTTCATCAACATCGGCCGCGTCGGGCGCTCGCTGGCCGTGCACCTGCTGCTGGCCTCGCAGCGTCTCGAAGAGGGCAAACTGCGGGGCCTGGACACCTATCTGTCGTATCGGATCGGCCTGCGCACCTTCTCGGCCGCCGAATCGCGCACCGTGCTGGGCGTGCCTGACGCGTACACCTTGCCTCAGCAGCCCGGTGTCGGCTACCTCAAGTCCGGCACCGAAGAACTCGTGCAGTTTCGTGCGGCGTATGTCTCCGGCCCGCCGAAGGGGCGCCGGTCTGCGGCATCCACCGCCGGCGACGTACACGCGGGCATCGCTGACATCGACGTGTTCACCGCCGCCGCACAAGCCCTCGACACCGAGATGGAGTCGTCCGCCCCGATTCTTCACCAGCCGGTGGAGCGCGAGAAGCGCTCGACGTTCGAGCTCGCCGTCGAGCGCATGGCAGGCCGAGGGCCTGCCGCGCACCAGGTGTGGCTGCCGCCGCTGGCCGAGCCGGCGACCCTCGATCAGCTCATGGGTGATCTTGCGGTCGACCCCGAGCTGGGACTTGTGTCGCGGACGTGGCGGGATGCCGGGGCTCTCACGATCCCGCTGGGGATCGTCGACGTTCCGCTCGAACAGCGGCGCGAACAGCTCAGGGTGGAACTCGGCGGCGCGGCCGGTCACGTCGCCATCGTGGGTGCGCCGCTCGCGGGCAAGTCGACGCTCGCGCGCACGCTCGTCTCGGCGCTGGCACTGACCACGACGCCGTTGGAGACCCAGTTCTACGTGCTCGACTTCGGCGGCGGTGCGTTCTCGGGCATGCAGAAGCACCCGCACATCGCCGGAGTGGCCACGCGCACCGATCAGGAATCGGTGCGGCGCACGATCGCCGAGATCGAGGGCATTCTCGATGCGCGTGAGAAGTACTTCCGCGAGCAGGGCATCGACTCAATCGACACCTACCGCCAGCGCCGGGCACAGGGCATCGTCGATGACGGGTACGGCGACATCTTCTTGGTGATCGACGGCTGGGCCACGCTGCGCAGCGAATACGAGCCGCTCGAGATGCGCGTGCAGACGATCGCCGGCCGCGGGCTCGGGTTCGGCGTGCATGTGGTGGTCACCGCGAACCGCTGGCTTGAGATTCGCGCGAGCCTGAAAGACCTCATCCAGACGCGTCTTGAACTGCGCCTCGGTGATGCGAGCGACTCCGAGATCGACCGCAAGCAGGCGCAGAACGTTCCCCGCAACATGCCGGGACGTGGCCTGAGTCGCAAGCGACTGCAAATGCTGGGCGCACTGCCGCGTATCGACGGCGATCAGAACCCCGGGCGGCTTGCCGACGGTGTCGACGACATGATCGCGAAGATGTCGGCGGCCTGGCGTGGACCGGCCGGCCCCAAGCTGCGTCTGCTGCCGCAGCTGCTCAGCCTGGACGACGCCCGCGCACAGGCCGGCGCGCAATTCGGTCAGCTTCTGCTGGGCGTCGACGAGGCGCACCTGCGGCCGTTCGGGATCGACCCCCGCAAAGAAGCGCATGCCTACCTGTATGGCGACGCCGGCACCGGCAAGTCATCGTTCCTGCGCGGCATCGTGCAGGAGATTACACGGCTGTACGCACCCAGCGAGGCGAAGATCTTCGTGGTCGACTACCGCCGCTCGCTGCTCGGCGAGGTGCCGCAGGAGTATCTGGGTGCCTACCTGACCTCGCACGACATGGCGGCCTCGGGCATGCAAGAGCTCGCGGCGTTCTTCACCGGGCGCATCCCCGGGCCCGATGTCACGCCCGACCAGCTGCGCAACCGCAGTTGGTGGAAGGGTGCCGAAGGCTATGTGATCGTCGATGACTACGATCTCGTGGCCACCAGTCAAGGCAACCCGATCGCCGCTCTGCAGCCTCTTCTGGCTCAGGCATCCGACCTCGGCCTGCACGTCATCCTCACCCGCCGCACCGGTGGTGCCAGCCGTGCCGCGTACGACCCGATCATCCAGCGGTTCACCGATCTGGGCGTGACCGGCATTCTGCTGGGCGGAAACCCCGAGGAGGGCGCGTTGATCGGCCGGGTCAAGCCGGTGCCGTCGGCGCCGGGCCGCGCGCAGGTGGTCAGCCGCAGCATGGGCACCTTCTCGGCACAGCTCGTGTACGCGCCGCCGACCGTGGGCTAGCTCGGGCGGGGGCTGTCTATCGCCGCCGGGGCGCAGAGCGACGACGGAAGGCGTTCTGCAGCGCGGAGCGGACGGCGAGGATGCCGCTGCGCGACGCCGTCGCGCGGCGCGCGGCCGTGAACAGCTCACGGGTGGGGGAGCCGGGAAGCTCGACCGTGCGCACCGATGGCGCCGTCCCGGTCCACACGAGGTCGGGCAGCATGCCGACCGCGTGACCGGCCGCGATCAGCCGCACCTGCGTGGTCAGATCGGCTATCTCGAATCGCACGTCGGGCTCGAACCCGACGGCGCGACACTGCTCAAGCGCCCACCGACGCGCCGCGGTGCCCTTCGGCTCCATCACCCACGCGCGGTCGGCCAGCGCGGCGAGCCCGGTGGCGTCATCGCCCGGCGGTGTGGCCAGCCGGATCGGATCGCGTCCAATCGGCTGCCGGTCGAGGTCGGCGCGGTGCTCGCGCGACGACCCCGGATACTGCTCGGCCAGCACCAGATCGAAGCGTCGCGCCGACAGCTCGAACAAGCCCTCCTCGGGCGGTACGTCAGACACCTCGACGCGCAGTTCGGGTGCGTCCAGCGCCAGTGTGGTGAGGGCGGCCGCCAGCAGAGTCTGCGCAGCCGTCTGCATCACCGCCACGCGGACCGGCTCATCGATGGGCTGGCCCAGAGCCACGCCCGCCTGCTCGTCGAGCTGCAGCATCCGGCCTGCGTAGTCGGCCAGCAGGTGTCCCTGTGCGGTCAGGCGCACCCCGCGCCCATCGGGCTCGAGCAGCCGCACGCGGGCCTCGCGCTCAAGCAGCGCGAGCTGCTGCGAGATGGTCGACGGACTGTAGGCGAGAGCGTCGGCGACCGCCGCCAGGCTGCCGCGCAGGGCGAGTTCGTGCAGCATTCGCAGCCGTCGCAGCTCGAACACGGGCGGGCCTCGATTCATCGATCAATCCGATGAGAACTCATCATAGATGTTCGCTTTTCATGATGAGTGGGATGCCGCATCCTGGAATCATCGACGACGATGGGTGCAGTCTGTAAGGAGCCGGCAATGCAGATCGACGGGACACACGTGATCGAATCGACACAGGAGCGGGCGCGTCAGGCGACCGCCCTCGCGCAGCGCTGGGTGAACGAGTCGGCCGGCGCGCGCGTCGAGCCCGCGGCCAAGCTGCTGGCGGGCGTGCTGCAAGACGAGAACGGCCTGCCGTTCACCATCGGGTTCGTCGACGGCGTCATGCGACCGGAGTCGCTCTCGGCCGCGGCATCCAATCTGCGTCGCGTCGCCCCGCTGGTGCCGCGCTTTCTGCCGTGGTACCTGCGCTCGGCGGTGCGCCTGGGCGGCGCGCTGGCCCCGGTGCTGCCCACCCCCATCGTGCCGGTCGCGCGGCGCGTGCTGCGCGGCATGGTCGACCACCTCATCGTCGACGCGCGCCCGGCCAAGCTCGGCACCGCGCTGGAGAAGCTGCGCGGCACCGGCCACCGGCTCAACCTGAACCTGCTCGGTGAGGCCGTGCTTGGCGAGACCGAGGCCCGCCGACGGCTCGACGGCATCCACGACCTCATCCGCCGCGACGACGTCGACTACGTCTCGGTCAAGGTATCGGCGATCGTGAGCCACCTGTCGATGTGGGCCTATGACCAGGTCGTCGACGAGGTCGTCGAGCGGCTGGCGCCGCTGTACCTGACGGCGGCTCTGACCGGCACGTTCATCAACCTCGACATGGAAGAGTACCGCGACCTCGACCTGACGATCGAGGTGTTCACGCGCATTCTCGATGACCCACGGTTGCGCGACCTGGAAGCGGGCATCGTGCTGCAGGCGTACCTGCCCGACGCCCTGCCGGCGCTCGACCGGCTCACCGCGTGGGCGCAGCAGCGCGTGGCTGCCGGGGGCTCGGGCATCAAGGTGCGCCTGGTCAAGGGCGCCAACCTGGCGATGGAGCACGTCGACGCCGTGATGCACGGCTGGGAGCAGGCGCCGTATCGCACGAAGCTCGACAGCGATGCGAACTACCTGCGCATCCTGGATGCGGCGCTGACCCCCGAGCGTGCCGCGGCCGTGCGCCTGGGGATCGCCGGGCACAACCTCTTCGACATCGCCTATGCCCGGCTGCTGGCCGGTGAACGCGGCGTGCGCGAGCGCATCGAGTTCGAAATGCTGTTGGGCATGGCGCAGGGCCAGGTCGAAGCCGTCTCGCGCGAGGTCGGCGCTGTGCTGCTGTACGTGCCGGTGGTCAATCCGAGCGAGTTCGATGTCGCCATCAGCTACCTCGTGCGGCGGCTGGAAGAGAACGCGTCGACCGAGAACTTCCTGTCGGCCGCTTTCGAGCTGCACTCGGATGGGACGCTCTTCGAGCGGGAGCGCGGTCGCTTCCTCGCCTCGGTGGAGCGGGCCGCCGACCCGGGGCTGCACACCGGGCCCTTCCGCACCCAGGACCGCCGCGCCGAAGTTCCGGTGACGACCGAGAGCCGGCGCGCGCGCCGCGACCCCGACTCCGGCGAAGCCCTCACCGAGGCCGTGATCGGCATCGCGCGCTCGGCGGTGGTCGAAGACACCGTGCCGCTGGAGCCTGAGGTGCGCGAGCAGTCGTTCGGCGGTCAGAGCTACGTCGAGACAGCGGTGTTCTCGCCACGCGAATCAGGCACGCGTGCGACGGGCGCTCCGGGCTTCCGCAACACGCCCGACTCCGACCCGGCGCTGCCGGCGAACCGCGAGTGGGGGCGCGAGATCATCGGCCGGGTGGCGGCATCCACCGCCGGCGTGGCGACGATCACCGCTGCCCGTGTGGCCGACCCGAACGTGCTCGACGACATCGTCGCGAAGGTGAAGGATGCCGCGGTCGCCTGGGGCGCGACGCCCGCCGCCGACCGCGCCCGGGTGCTGCAGGAAGCCGCCCGGGTGCTCGAGTCACGACGCGGCGAGCTCATCGAGGTCGCGGCATCCGAGACCGGAAAGGTGTTCAGCGAGGGCGATATCGAAGTGAGCGAGGCCGTCGACTTCGCGAACTTCTACGGCGCGTGCGCGCGTGAGCTCGACGGCGTGGCCGGGGCCGTGTTCGTGCCGTCGAAGGTCACTGTCGTCACGCCCCCGTGGAACTTTCCCATCGCCATCCCCACCGGCGGGGTGCTGGCCGCACTGGCTGCGGGCTCGGGGGTCGTGTTCAAGCCGGCGCCGCAGGCGCGCCGGTGCGCGGCCGTCATCAGCGAAGCGCTGTGGCAAGCGGGCGTTCCCCGTGACCTGCTCGCTCTCGTCGACATCGACGAGGGCGGCCTGGGCAAGCAGCTGATCACCCACGCCGATGTCGACCGCGTCATCCTCACCGGTGCGTGGGACACGGCCGCGCTGTTCCGCTCGTGGCGGCCCGATCTGCCGCTGCTGGCCGAGACCAGCGGCAAGAACGCGATGATCGTCATGCCCTCCGCCGATCTCGACCTGGCGGCATCCGACCTCGTCAAGAGCGCCTTCGGGCACGCCGGCCAGAAGTGCTCGGCAGCGTCGCTGGCTATCCTCGTCGGGCCGGTGGCGACCTCCGAGCGCTTCCGTCGCCAGGTGATCGACTCGGTGCAGTCGCTGCGTGTCGGCCCACCGTCCGATCCGATGGCCGAGGTCGGTCCGGTGATCGAGAAGCCGCAGGGCAAGCTCGAATGGGCGCTGACCACCCTCGACGAGGGAGAGAGCTGGCTCGTCGAGCCGAAGCCGCTCGATTTCGGTGCCGAGACGGCCGGGCGGTTCTGGACCCCCGGCGTGCGTGTCGGCGTGCAGCCGGGGTCGCGGTTCCATCTCGAGGAGTTCTTCGGCCCGGTCATGGGCATCATCCACGCCGACACCCTCGCCGAGGCCATCGAAATTCAGAACGGCGTCGCCTACGGCCTGACGGCGGGGCTGTACACGCAGAACCCCGACGAGCTCGCGCAGTGGCTGGAGGGCGTCGAGGCGGGCAACCTCTACGTCAACCGCGGCATCACCGGTGCGATCGTGCAGCGCCAGCCGTTCGGCGGATGGAAGCGCTCGTCGGTCGGGGCCGGCACCAAGGCCGGCGGCCCGAACTACCTCATCGGACTCGGATCGTGGCGTGCCTCGACGGGGGGCGGCGGGTCGCAGACGCTGCACCTGCGGGGCCTCGACACCCGCATCACGCAGCTGATCGAGGCCGCCCAGCCGTCGCTGGACTACCCGGCCTTCGAGTGGCTGCGCCGCGGTGCGCTGTCAGATGCCATCGCCTGGGATCGGGAATTCGGACAGGTGCGCGACGTGTCGCACCTGGGCGTGGAACGCAACCTCTTCCGCTACCGGCCGGTGCCGGTCGCCGTGCGGGCTGTGCGCGATGCGTCGCTGCAGGAAGTGCTGCGGGTGGCCGTGGCCGGAGTGCGCGCGGGCGCCGGCTTCACCCTGTCTCTGCCGGCGGGGCTGCCGGCGGCGGTGCGCCGCGTGCTGGGCGATCTCGAGGTGCCGGTGTTCGTGGAGACCAAGGTGCAGTTTCTCGAGCGGATCACGATGGGCCCGGATGCCGCGGCCCACCCGCCGCGCATACGGCTGGTCGGTCCCAGCCCGGCGGTCGCCGAGTTGCATCGAGGCATCGCCGAGGCCGTCAACGGTGACCCCGACCTGGCCGTGTACGACAACGAGGTGACCACTGCGGGCCGGCTCGAACTGCTGCCGTTCTTGCACGAGCAGGCCATCGCCATCACCGCGCACCGCTTCGGCAACCCCGACGCGTGGAGCCAGAACGTGATCTGAGCGGCGCGGTCGCGCTCGCCGTCCGGCCCGCGGCATCCTCGCCCCAGCCGAGGGGATCTGCCGAGGCGAGGACCGAAACCGCGAAAAGGCTCCTCGCTCCGGCGGTTCCCCTCGCCTCAGGCGAGGCTGCGCGCCCGCGCGACCTGTGCGTACCACAGGCCGCTGTCCTTCGGCGTGCGCTCCAGCGTGTCGTAGTCGACGTGCACGAGGCCGAAGCGCTTGCTGTAGCCGTAGGCCCACTCGAAGTTGTCCAGCAGCGACCACGCGTAGTACCCGCGCACATCGGCGCCCTCGGCGATGGTCTGCAGCACGACCTCGAGGTGACGGCGCAGGTAGTCGGTGCGCTCGGGGTCGTGCACGCGGCGCTGGCCGTCGGCCGTGGTGACGGTATCGTCGAAAGCCGAGCCGTTCTCGGTGATCAGCAGGGATTTGTCGGGGTTCTCGCGGTGCATCCGCATGATGAGCTCGTACAGACCGCTCGGCTCGATGTTCCACCCCATCGCAGTATGAGGGGCCGGCTGCGGCAGAAACTGCACCGAGTCGGCACCCGGCCACGGTGATGCCGAAGAGAGGTTATGGCCGGTGGAGTGGTTGTTCTGGCCGGTGCCGTCCCACTGCCGCACGCGGCTCGTCGAGTAGTAGTTGATGCCGATGGTCTCCAGCGGCTGGTGGATGTCGGCCAGGTCGCCGTCGTGTACGAACGACCAATCGGTGAGTGGGGCGGTGTCGGAGAGCAGGTCTTCCGGATAAGCGCCGGCGAACATCGGACCGGTGAAGATGCGGTTGCCCAGCGCGTCGATGCGGCGCACGGCGTCGAGGTCTTCGGCCACATCGGGGCGGTCGGGGTGCACGACGTGCAGGTTCAACGACACCGAGTACTCCGCCCCCGACGGCACCGATCCGCGCAGGGCTTGCAGCGCGAGGCCGTGGCCGAGGTTCAAGTGGTGCGCGGCGCGCAGCGCCGTGACCGCGTCGGTGACCCCTGGCGCGTGCACTCCCGAACCATGGCCGAGAAAGGCCGAGCACCATGGCTCGTTCAGCGTCGTCCACGCGTCGATGCGGTCACCGAGAGCACCACCGACGATGCCGGCGTAGTCGGCGAACGCGTGTGCCGTCTCGCGCACGCCCCACCCGCCCGCATCCTGCAGGCTTTGGGGGAGGTCCCAGTGGTAGAGGGTCGCCAAAGGGCGGATGCCGCGCTGGCGCAGACCGTCGGCCAGGCGGCGGTAGAAATCGAGACCGGCCTGGTTCACCTCGCCGCGGCCGGTCGGCTGGATGCGCGGCCACGCGATCGAGAAGCGGTAGGAGTCCAGTCCGAGCTGGGCCATGAGGTCGAGGTCGGCTTCAAGGCGGTGGTAGTGGTCGCATGCGACATCGCCGGTGTCGCCGCCGGCGACCTTGCCGGGGGTATGGCTGAAGGTGTCCCAGATGGAGGGGCCGCGACCGTCCTCACGTGCGGCGCCTTCGACCTGATACGCGGCCGTGGCGGCTCCGAACATGAACCCGTCGGGGAACGTCCCGGCTGCTGGTCCATCAAGGGTGGTCGCCGAGTCTGTCTTGGAGTGTGAAGTGGTCATTCGCCGCCGTCGCCTTTCTGTCTGCACCGGTTCCGCGCCGTTGCCGAGGGGACAACGGGACCGAGATCGAAACGTGATCTTGCCAACCGAACCGGTTAAGTTACACTAGCGCTCGGATCCCCCCTCAGTGAAGTGACGACCCACTCGGGCCCGCCGCGAGGGGACACGGCCCCGAGCCGTGCGAGACGAAGGAGTCAGGGTGGAAGCGAAGAAGAAGGCGATCGCGGCGGCGATGGCGGTGGCCGCGGTGTCGGTGGTCCTGTCTGGATGCGCGGGGGGTGGCGGTTCGTCCAGCAGCGGCGGTAGCGCCACGATCACGTACTGGGCGAGCAATCAGGGGTCGAGCCTGGACAACGACAAGCAGGTGCTCACCCCTGTCCTGAAGAAATTCACCGACGAGACCGGCATCAAGGTCAATCTCGAAGTGATCGGCTGGAACGATCTGCAGACGCGTATCCAGACGGCCATCACCAGCGGGCAGGGGCCCGATGTCGTCAACATCGGCAACACGTGGGGTGCCGCGTTCCAGTCGACCGGTGCCTTCACCGAGTTCGACGACACCAACGCCGCCGCCATCGGCGGGCTGGACCGATTCGTGAAGACCGCCCTCGACGCCGGCGGCGCACCGGGCAAGACGCCCACATCGGTGCCGCTGTACGGACTGGCCTACGGGCTGTACTACAACAAGGCGATGTTCGACAAGGCAGGCTTGGAGCCGCCGACGACGTGGGAAGACCTGGTCAGCGACGCCACGAAGCTCACCACCGGTGACCAGTGGGGCCTGACCCTAGCAGCAGGCAGCTACACCGAGAACATCCACTTCGCGTTCCTGACCTCGGCGCAGAACGGCGGCGAGTTCTACGACTCCAGCGGTAAGCCGACCTTCAACACGCCCGAGAACGTCGCGGGCATCAAGCGCTACCTCGACCTCATGCAGACGTCGAAGGTCGCCGATCCCGCCGACGCGCAGTACGACAACGCGGCGCAGTCGGCGGCCGATCTCGCCTCGGGCAAGGCGGCGATGTTCCTCAGCCAGAACAACGCCGACACGACCCTGAAGGCCGACGGCATGAAGCCCGGCGACTGGGGCGTGGTGCCGCTACCCGCCCCGAGCGACGCGAAGGCGCAGATCTCGACCTTCCCGGCCGGCATCAACATCTCCATCTTCAACTACACCAAGCACCTGCCCGAGGCGCTGAAGTTCGTGAAGTACATGACGAGCACCGACGTGCAGTCCGAACTGGCCGAGCCGTACTCCGTCCTTCCCGTCCTCAGCGGCGCTGAGGCGAAGTTCACGAGCGACGCCGACGAGGCGAAGGTGTTCATGGACGCCTACCAGAACCGCTCCAAGCCGCTGCCGCAGGTCGCCAGCGAAGGTGACTTCGAGAGCACCGTGGGCAAGGGGATCAACAACCTGTTCGCGCAGATAGCGACGGGCAAGAACGTCACCGACGCCGACATCTCATCGATGCTCGACACCGCTCAGCAGCAGGTCGAAGCCGCGGGCTGATGATGCGGCCGCCCGCCGGATGTCTCGCGCGCGCACCGCACGCGAGACATCCGGCGGCGTGACATCAAGGAGACGCTGAATGTCTGCAATCGCGCCCGCGCACACGTCCCCGGAGTCCACCACCGGGCCGGAGGCGCCCCGTTCCACCCGACGACGGCTGGGACGGGTCGGCTGGTGGCTGCCGTACGTGCTGCTGCTGCCTGCCGTCGTGTTCGAGCTGCTCGTGCACATCATCCCGATGATCACGGGTATCTGGATCAGCTTCATCAAGCTCACCCAGCAGTATCTGCGCAACTGGAGTGAGGCTCCCTTTCTGGGCCTGGGCAACTACCGGGTCATCGTGGACGTCAACGGCGTCGTCGGCAAAGCGCTGCTGAACTCGTTCCTCATCACGTGCGCGTTCACGCTGCTCGTGGTCGCCATCGCGTGGCTGGCGGGGATGGCGGGGGCCGTCGCGCTGCAGCGGCGCTTTCCGGGGCGAGGCATCTTCCGCACGCTGTTTCTCATCCCCTACGCGATCCCGATCTACGCCGGCATCATCGCGTGGAAGTTCATGTTCCAGAAAGACACCGGGGCGGTCAATCACCTGCTGTTCGACACCCTCGGACTGCCCGGCGAGAAGCCGTTCTGGCTCATCGGGGGCAACGCGTTCTGGGCGCTGGTGATCGTGGCGATCTGGCGACTGTGGCCGTTCGCGTTCCTGATGCTCATGGCCGGACTGCAATCCGTGCCCGAGGACCTCTACGAGGCGTCAGCAGTCGATGGGGCCAAGCCCTTCCGCCAGTGGCGATCGATCACCCTGCCGATGCTGCGCCCGGTGAACGTCGTGCTCGTGCTGGTGATGTTCTTGTGGACCTTCAACGACTTCAATACGCCGTTCGTGCTGTTCGGCAAGACCGCGCAGCCGCCGGCGGGCGATCTCATCTCGTTCCACATCTACAACGCGTCGTTCCTCACCTTCAATTTCGGCTACGGCTCGGCGATGTCGGTGCTGCTGCTGATCTTCCTGCTGATCGTGACGGTCGCGTATCTGCTGTTCGTGAATCGGAGGTCGAAGCGTGCGTGAGACATCAGGAACGCGGGTCTTCCGCGTCGTCACGATCGTCGTGCTCAGTCTTTTCACGATCTTCCCCATCTGGGTGATGGTCACCTCGTCGGTCAAGCCCCTCGGCGAGGTGCTCGACAGCTTCACGTGGTGGCCCAAAAACATCACCTTCCAGCCGTATATCGACATCTGGAACACGGTGCCGCTGGCCCAGTACTTCGTGAACAGCCTCATCGTGTGCACGGCGGCCACGGGCGTGAGCCTTGTGATCGCGGTCTTCGCCGCCTACGCGGTCTCACGGTGGCGCTTCCGCGGTCGGAGCGTGTTCACCACGACCGTGCTGTCCACGCAGATGTTCCCCGGCATCCTCTTTCTGCTGCCGTTGTTCCTCATCTTCATCAACATCACACAGGCCACCGGCATCCCGCTCATCGGCACCCGGCTGGGTCTGGTGATCACCTACCTCACGTTCGTGCTGCCCTTCGCCATCTGGATGCTCGCCGGCTACTTCGACGGCATCCCGCGCGAGCTGGACGAAGCCGCGAAGGTCGACGGCACCGGTGCCATGGGCGCTCTGTGGCATGTGCTGCTGCCGGCGGCCCGGCCGGGTCTGGTCGCCGTGGGCATATACAGCTTCATGACCAGCTGGGGTGAACTGCTGTTCGCCTCCGTTCTCACGAACGGTCCCACGCAGACTCTCGCCATCGGCCTGCAGCAGTACTCCACGCAGGTGAACGTGTATTGGAACCAGATCATGGCGGCCTCGCTCGTGGTCAGTGTTCCGATCGTGATCGTGTTCCTGGTGCTGCAGCGCAGCTTCGTGGCGGGACTTACGGCGGGGGCGGTGAAGTGACGCCGACGGTGCCGGTGTGGATCGGAGCCAACTTCTGGTCGCGGGTGGGCGGCCCGCGGATGTGGACCGATCGGTACGATCCCGCCGTCGTCCGCGAAGAGCTCGCGGTGCTGGCAGCGCATGGACTGAACATGACGCGGTCGTTCTTCTTCTGGCCGGACTTCCAGCCCGAACCCGATCGCCTCGACGAGGACTGCATCGCCCGGTACGCCGACTTTCTCGATGCGCATGCCGATGCGGGCATGACGACGATCCCGACCTTCGTCGTCGGGCACATGTCGGGCGAGAACTGGGATCCGGCCTGGCGCGCCGGGCGCGACCTGTACCGCGACGTGTGGTTCGTGGGGCGGCAGGCCTGGTACGTGCGAGAGCTGACCGCACGCTTCGGGAGCCACCCCGCCGTGGCGGGCTGGCTGCTCAGCAACGAAGTGCCCATCTACGGCGGCGAGGCACCGCACGACGTGGTCGCGGCATGGGCAGGGCTGCTCATCGACGCCATTCGCGCCGGTGGTTCCACGCTGCCGGTGTCGATCGGCGACGGCGCCTGGGGGATCGAGACGACCGGGCACGACAACGGCTTTCGACTTCGCGATCTGGCCCCGCTGTCGGATTTCGTCGGACCGCATGTGTATCGCATGGAGTCCGACCGCATCCGCCAGCATCTGAAGGCGGCATGGGTCGCCGAACTGTGCCGAGTCGGTGAGCTGCCGGTCGTTCTCGAAGAGTTCGGCGTCACCGATGCGTATGTGTCGGCACACGGGGCGGCGGACTACTACCGCCAGCAGCTGTACAACACGCTGCTGGCGGGTGCGGTCGGCTGGATAGCGTGGAACAACACCGATTTCGATGATCTCGTGGCCGAGCGGCCCTATTCGCATCATCCGTTCGAGCTGCATTTCGGCATCACCGATTCCACCGGCGCCCCCAAGCCGGCCCTGCACGAGCTGGCGGGTTTCGCCGCCGACCTCGCGGCGATGGGGGCGGATGGGCTTCGGCGGTCGTCACGCGAGGCAGCCCTCGTGCTGCCGTCGCATCTGGCCGAGGGATATCCGTTCAGCCGCGAGACGGAGCGGGCGCACATCGTCGCCGTCGGCGAGCAGGCCTACATCGCCGCCCGCGAGGCCGATGTGCCGGTCGCAGTGGAGCGCGAGATCGCCGATGGGGGCGTGGCATCCGACTATCGGCTGTATCTGGTCCCCTCGGTCAAGCAGCTGTGCGGCCCTACCTGGCAGCAGCTGTCATCGCTCGCCGACGAGGGAGCGATCGTCTATGCGTCGTATTGCGCCGGCGAGACCGCCGAGCAGCGCGGACCGTGGTGGGCGTTCACCGAAGAGCTGTTCGGGGTGCGCATCGACACCGACTACGGCCTGGTCGAACCCATCGAAGGCGACACCGTCACGATCGAGCTGACCACCGATCTGGGCACGCTGCACGTCGGCGATCGTCTGCATGTGCGCGCGGCCGGAACCCCCGACGCCCGCGCCTATCTTCCGGTCGTGGTCACCGACGGAGAGGTGCTCGCCGTGGACGACCACGGGCGACCTGCGCTGGTCGGGCGCCGGCACGGCGACGGCTACGCGGTGCTGTGCACGTATCCGCTGGAGTACATGGCCGCGCGCAGCGCACGGGTCAATCCCGAGGACACCTGGCGGCTGTACGACGCGCTCGCCGCCCGCGCCCGGGTGCACCGGCCCGTTGCCGTCGCCGACCCCGAGGTGTTCGCCGCGACGATCGAGCACGACGACGGGCGGCGGTTCGCGGTGTTCGCCAGCCAACACGGCCAAGAGACCAGCGTGACGCCGGTCGTGGCATCCGGCGCACTGCATACCCTGGATGGCACACTCGCACCGGTCGTCGATCTCGGCCCGTACGGCACGGCGGTGCGCGAGATCGTCTGAAACGCTCCCGAGCGGCGGGTGGGTGACGTGCGAGAGTTGCAGGGATGAGCGGGGACAAGCTGGATGCACAACGCGTCACCATCCACGAGATGGCCAGGCGGCTGGGCATCTCTGTGGCGTCGGTGTCATACGCCCTGAACGGGCGGCCCGGGGTGGGCGAGGCCACTCGCGAACGCGTGCTCGCATTGGCGCGGGAGCTGGACTGGCATCCCAGCTCATCGGCGCGTGCCCTGTCGCGCTCGCGTACCGACACCATCGGGATGGTGCTGCGTCGCGACCCCGAACTGCTGGGCCAGGAGCCGTACTACATGAGCCTGCTCAGCGGAGTGGAGTCGGTGCTCTCTGCCGCACATCAGTCGCTGCTGCTGCGCATGGTCGGCACGGCACCCGGCCGCGACTTCGATGTCTACCGCCAGTGGAGCGCCGAGCGCCGCGTCGACGGCGTGATTGTGCTCGACCGGCTCGTCGATGACCGGCGCCCGGCGCTGCTGCGCTCGCTGAAGATGCCGTACGTCATGCACGGTCTGCGCCTTGACCCCGATACCGGTCGTCAGGTCGTCGAGGACCTCGTCACCGATGCGCGGGTGATCATCGACCACTTGGCCTCCCTCGGCCACACCGACATCATCGACGTCACCGGACCGCTCAATCTCGCCCACGAGGTCGAGCGGCGCGACGCGATCGCCGCCGAGGCGACCGTCTGCGGCATCCGGGTCACCGTCGTGGAAGGCGACTACACGCGGGCTGGAGCGCAACAGCTGGTTGCCGAGCGACTCGCGAGGTGGTCGGATGCGACCGCCGTGGTCAGCTCGAACGATGTCATGGCGCTCGGGATTCTGCGTTCCCTGACCCGCGGCGGCAGATCCGACATGGCCCTGGTCAGCTGGGACGACTCCATGCTGTGCGATATCTCCGCTCCTGCGATCACGGCGCTCGATCGGCAGCCGACGGCGCAGGGCCAGCGCAGCGCACGGAATCTGCTGCACGCGATAAACGCCGACCAGGAGCAGGCTGAAGCGCCCACGCCCAGCCGGCTCGTCGTGCGCGAGACGAGCCGGCCTGCCTCGTGAGGATTCGGAGCGGGATGCCGCGGTGACGGGGAGAAGTACGATGACATGTGCATGTATGTGTAGATATGTGCATGTCGACGTAGAATTGTCGCATGACCACTCTCGACCGACGCGTGCAGGTGCTCTTCGACGAAGAGCTGTATGGCCGACTCGTCGCTGAGGCGCGTGAAGAACGGATAAGCATCGGCGCATTCATCCGTGATGCGGTCGATGAGAGGCTCGACCGGCGCCGTGCGGACGTTCAGGCGGCGCTCCACCGGCTGTGGGCGAGCGCCGACGAGGTCCCACAGCCTGCTGAGGATTGGGAAGACATCAAAGACGATCCGCTCGATCGACCGGTGCTGCGAGACAATTCGTGAATCCGATGGGTGACCGCGCGATCCTCATCGATTCCGCAGTCTTGTTGTACGCTTTCGGCACTGCTGAAGGCGAACGGAGCCGGTCTCGTGCTTTCGTTGATCGGCTCGCCGCCGCTGACGTGCGCATGTACGCGAGCACAGAGATGGTGCAGGAGTTCGCACACCACAGATTGCGACGCACCCGCGACCGACGTCGCGCAGGTCGCGAGGCGCGTGACGTCATGGCGAGCATGACGATACTGAACTTCGACCGCGAGGTGCTCGATCTCTCGCTCGATCTCATCGAACGCACGGCGGTGCGCGGGCGCGATGCCGTCCACGCGGCGACCGCGCTCGCCTACGGCATCGAGAAGATCGCCTCGCCCGATCCGGCATTCGACGGCATCCCCGGCCTGGCTCGCATCGATCCGCTGGCGGATGGCAGCGAGTCTGTTCTGTGATGTCGTCGCAGGCGCCGTGCGGCGTGACGGCCCGACGCGGCCTCAGAAGGGCGCGGGGTCGCGCGCCAGCGCCTGGCGCAGCTGGTGTTTGAGATGGGGATCGGGATCGATCAGTGCTACCGGATCGAATCTCACGGTGCCCGGTGGTCGGGTGACATGTGTGCGCAGCGTCGGCGCCGTCCACCGGAGGATGCCGCCGGGTAGTTGGTCGACGAGCCAGTCGGTCTCGTGCTTGAGGGTGTGGTGTCTCTCGCAGAGATGCTCGAGATTGCACAGACAGGTGGGGCCGCCCTCGGCGTGTGCGCGGGTGTGATCGATGTCGCACTTGCGCGCACGACGACGGCATCCGGGGAACCGGCACTGCTCGTCTCTGACTTCCAAGAACAGGCGCTGCCTCGCAGAGGGCCGATACCGATCCACACTGATCGGCACCCCGCTGCAGGGATCGGTGAACACCCGGATCCACGCGGGCGCCATCGCGGCCAGGTGCTTGGCTGTCTCGTCGTCGATGGGTCCGAACCCAGCCACGCTCGCGCCGCCGACCGTCTCGCCGGCCAAGGCCGTGGCGGGCACGGTGACGTGTACGGTCGGCGCTATCGCGTTCAGAACGTCTCGCGTGTGCTCGTCGGCGCCGTGCCCGTGCGCCGCACTGGTCAACAACAGGTCACAGAAGACGTCGGCCATGATCTGCGCATGCGTGCGCTCGTCGTAGACGGGTTCCTCGTCGTCGTCGCTGTCGGGGCCGTCTGCGGTCGCGGCCTTCTCGGCGGCGTTGTCGTCAAAGATCTCAGTGGCGAGGTCGCGCATGCGGTTGTACGCACCGACGCCCTGCGCGGTGGGCACGTCGGCGGTGAAGCGCACCATCCCCGGCTCGAGTTCGCGCAGGGACACCTTGCGGCGCTTCATGGCTTCTTGCACACGTCGCTCGGTGCCTTCGGGATCGAGGCGTACGACAAGACCGCTCAATGCGGACTTCAACTGGCCCGGAGTCATCTCTGCCGCCATGTCGAGGGCGACGGCCTCGTATTCGCGCCGTACGCCGTCGTCTTCGATCACGACACCGGCCTCGGCGATCAGGTTCGCGTGCTCGGGGGAGATCTGCCCGCAGCTGGCGTCGCACAGCGTCTCGTGGAACTGATTCGTCAACGTCCACGCGATCGACACCTTTCGCGCGACCTGCCACTCGCTCAACCTCAGCGCGGCCCCGATCTCGGCGAACACCTCGCGCATGCCCAGCTGGGATGAGCGGGTGCGGGCGCCCTCATGCTGCGCGGCACGCTCTTGCTCACGCTTGTCGACGACGCCGGCGATGCGTTCGAAGAAGAACATCTCAGAGGCGAATGCGGCAGCGGCTCGCTCTCGCGACTGGCGAAGGTCGTCGACGATCTCGTCGAGCTCGGTGAGAGCAGGAGACAGGCTCGTCGTCGTTGACATCGCTGGCACCTCCGTCTTCGCTGGATCACCTCCATACTATCGAAACAAGATGCTAATGACAAGCATCTGTACCGTGAAAACACGGGATTGATGGATGAGAACTACGTCATCTGAAAGTCAGAAAGATGAGAACAAAAAATCGTCACCGCGGGCCGGCGCTCGAAGAGAAAGAATTTATCTTTCTATCCTCGGCAGCGATCCTCAGCGACCATGGTCGTGGAGTGTGGTGGCCGCAGTGATGGGGGACGCTGTACGGGGGGCACCACCCGCTCCGACATATCGGGGTCAGCGGCTCCGGTCGGCGGGCGAGGGCCCTGCCGCCGGGGCCGCTTCCTCATCGCCGATCGTGAAGGTGTCGACGAGCCCGCGGATAGCGATGCCGAACAGCGTCCATTCTCCGGGGTATGACTCGTCGTCATCGCCGACCACCACGACCGGATGCTCCAGCCCTTCCGCGGCCCGGACCGCGAAGCCCTCGCCGAGCGCGGCGAGGGCTTCGGCGAGGTCGCGAATGGTGAAGGGCGTGCGCATGCGACGGCCGAAGCGTTCCAGCATTTCGGCGTAGAACTGCGAGAACGCATCGATCGACTCTTCATGCCGGGCGGCGGCGGCTGCGCGCAGTTCGGGCCAGGCGCCGGCCGCCGTGCGCAGCGCCAGTGCGGTGACGAACACGTGCGCATCACGCGATTGCGGGCGAAGGTGAAACTGCGCCGCGTATTCGACGTGATCGCGCGCACCGGCGCGCACGACGTCATCGAGGCCACCGCCGCCGGCCAGGGCCTCGTCGACCGCTGCTGTGGCGCTCGCCGTCGGGACGTCGAAGCGCAGGCCCATCGTCTCCACCGCCAGATCGCGGTGGAACTCGTCCTGATCGGCCCAGATGCGATACGCCGCTCCGGAGGTCAGGCCGACGGCGCGCAATACCTCCTGCAGGCGGATGTGCTGCACCCCGGCCGACGCACCTCGCTCAAGCAGAAGCTGCAGGGCGGCGTCGAGAATGAGCCGTCGCGTCTGATCGGCGGTGCGGCGAGCCATACGTCAAGCCTGGCACGGACTGAATGCCGTGCTGACACACGACCCGCTGGGCAGAGCCTGGGCGAGGATCGGGCGGGCAGTGAGAGAATGGATGCGGCGTGCTCGTGACGCCTCTTCCTCGCAGCCGCTCACGGTGACGGGTCGAAGTGCCGCCGGGCCACAGGACAGCGTCCGCCACCACACTCAGTGAGGAGCGATATGTCCCTGCAGAACACCGCTGCACCCGAGGCGGGCCAGGCCGCGGCATCCACCCGTATTCAGCAGCACCGGCGATACCTGATGTGCAAACCGGAGCACTTCACGGTCAGCTACGAGATCAACCCGTGGATGCACAAGGCGCTGCCCACCGACACAGCCAAGGCGGTGCGGCAATGGCAGACGCTGTACGACACGTACCTTTCGCTCGGCCACGAGGTCGAGCTGATCGACCCGGTGGCGGGCCTTCCCGACATGGTCTACACCGCCAACGGCGGCTTCATCGTCGACGGCACCGCGCTCGGCGTCAAGTTCAGCGTCGATGAGCGCCGCGGCGAAGAGCGCCCGTTCATGGATTGGTTCGCTGCGCACGGCTTCGAGGTCGTCGAACCCGTCGCCGTGCAAGAGGGCGAGGGCGACATCCTGCTGGCCGGCGAGACGATTCTGGCCGGGTACGGATTCCGCTCGTCGATCGACAGCCACCGCGAGATCGCCGACGTCTTCGGCCGCGAGGTCGTCTCGCTGCACCTGGTGAACCCCGAGTTCTACCACCTCGACACCGCCATCAGCGTGCTCGACCCGGTGGTCGGTGCCGACGGCGTCGACAAGGCCAACATCGCCTACCTGCCGGGCGCTTTCGATGCGACAAGTCGCGGAATCCTCGAGGAGCGCTTTCCCGATGCCATCCGCGTCGCCGATGCCGACGGCGCCGTGTTCGGACTGAACTCGGCCAGCGATGGCCGCAACGTCTTCATCTCGCCGCGCGCGGCCGGCTACGACGCCCAGCTGCGCGAGCGCGGCTACCACCCGGTGCACATCGACCTGTCCGAACTGCTGCGCGGCGGTGGCGGGATCAAGTGCTGCACCCTTGAACTGCGAGGAGCGACCCGATGAGCGCTGCACCCACTCTCGACACGAAGGCGGTGCGCATCATCCGTACCGAAGACGACCACCTCGCCCACAACTACGAGCCTTTGCCGGTGGTCGTGGCCACCGGTGAGGGTGCGTGGGTCACCGACGTCGAAGGCAAGCGCTATCTCGACCTGCTCTCGGCATACTCGGCGCTGAACTTCGGGCACCGGCATCCTGCCCTCATCGCCGCCGCCACCGAGCAGCTCGGCCGGCTCACTCTCACCAGCCGCGCCTTCCACAACGACCGGCTCGGTGCCTTCGCCACCGCGCTGGCCGCGCTGTGCGACAAAGACCTCGTGCTGCCCATGAACACGGGCGCCGAAGCTGTCGAGACCGGCATCAAGGTCGCGCGCGCGTGGGCTTACCGGGTCAAGGGTGTGGGGGTGGATGCCGCGACCGTCGTGGTCGCGAACGGCAACTTCCACGGCCGCACCACCACGATCGTCGGGTTCAGCGACGATGCGACCGCGCGTGACGGGTTCGGCCCCTTCACCCCGGGGTTCGTCTCGGTGCCGTACGGTGACGCCGCCGCCATCGAGGCGGCGATCACGCCCGAGACGGCTGCCGTGCTGATCGAGCCGATTCAGGGCGAGGCCGGCGTGATCATTCCGCCCGAGGGCTATCTGCGCGAGGTGCGCGAGATCTGCACGCGTCACAACGTGCTGTTCATCGCCGACGAGATCCAGTCGGGGCTGGGGCGGGTCGGCACGACCTTCGCCTGCGACCGAGAAGACGTGGTGCCCGACATCTATCTGCTGGGCAAGGCGCTGGGTGGCGGCATCGTGCCGGTCTCGGCCGTGGCCGCCGATCGCGAGGTTCTCGGTGTGATCCGACCGGGTGAGCACGGCTCGACGTTCGGCGGAAACCCGCTGGCCGCGGCGGTCGGCCTGCGCGTGGTCGAGATGCTCGAGGCGGGGGAGTTCCAGCAGCGCGCGACGGCGCTGGGTGCACACCTGAAGACCAGGCTCGACGAGCTGGTCACACACGGCGTCACCGAGGTGCGCGTGGCCGGGCTGTGGGCAGGCGTCGACATCGACCCGCAGATCGGAACCGGTCGCGAGGTCGCCGAGCGACTGCTCTCTCGCGGCGTGCTCGTGAAGGACACGCACGGCCAGACGATCCGCATCGCTCCGCCGCTGGTGATCCGTGCGACCGAGCTGGACTGGGCCATCGAACAGCTGAAGGTCGTGCTCGAAGGCTGACAGCGGGCGGGATGCCGCGGCCCGGCGGTGCGCTCACGGCACCTGCACGGTGACTTGCGGCCATCCGGTGGCACCGTCGGGCGCCGGCGGCGCCTGCCGCGCGGTCTGCACCTGCCCGGAGCGGCTGGTCGCCCGGCAGCGGATGACATGGTGACCGGAGGTCGCCGTCCAGGGGAGGCGCCACTGCACCCAGGTGTCGTCGGAGATCGCCGAGGCGAGCTCGGCTGTCTGCCACGCCCCATCGTCGATCGAGACCTCGACGCGCGACACCCCGACGTGCTGCTGCCAGGCCACGCCGGCGATCACGGTCGGACCGGCGGCGACGGTGTCGACGGCGCCGGGCACGTCGATGCGCGACTCGAGCTTGATGGGCCCGCGCGGCGCCCATCCCTGCGTGGTCCAGTATCCGGTGGCGCGGTCGAACCGGGTGACCTCAAGGTCAACCACCCACTTGGTCGCCGACACGTAACCGTACAGCCCCGGCACGACCATGCGCACCGGAAACCCGTGTTCGAGCGGCAGCGGCTCGTCGTTCATGCCGACGGCGAGAACAGCATCGCGCTGGTCGGTGAGCACCTCGAGCGGCGTGCCCGCCGTGAAGCCGTCGGCAGAGCGCGACAGCACCATGTCGGCATCGGCATGCGGGCCCGCCTGCGCCAGCAGATGTCGAATCGGGTACCCCAGCCACTTCGCGTTGCCGATGAGCTCGCCGCCGACCTCGTTCGACACACAGGCGAGGGTCGTGTAGCTCTCTTGAAGCGGCAGCGCGAGCAACTGCGCCCAGGTCAGTGTCACCTCGTGATCGACCATGCCATGTATGCGCAGCGACCACTGCGCAGGGTCGACCTGCGGCACCAGCAGGGCCGTGTCGATCCGGTAGAAGCGCTCGTTGGGGGTGACCAGCGGCGCCAGACCGGGAACGCGCAGCTCGGCGCCGGGGGGAATCGGCGCTGCCGCTCGTGCGGGCACGGGCAGGTGCAGCGCACGGCGCGCGGCCGTGACGGTGCGTGCCCCGGTCTGCAGGAGCGAGCCGCCGACCGCCGCCGCCACGCCGATCACGGTGGCCGCCCCCGCCCAGGCGAAGAAGCGCCGCCTGTCCATGCCGGCGGCGCCATCCTGCGCTGCCGGCTCACCGGGTGCCGCCCCCGCGCGCCGCACGAGGGGGCCGATCGTGAATGCTGCCGCGGCGCCGGCGACTGCCGAGGGTGCCCACGCGAGACCCGTGGCATCCGCTCGCGACGATGCTGCGGCGATGCCCACGATGCCCAGCGCCGCGCACAGGAGTACCCCGATGCGCGCAAAGCGCGCTTCCAGCAGCCCGAGTGCGCCCGCGACGGCAAGCAGCACAAGGGCGATCGCGATCAACAGGGCGAGCTTGTCCGACGTGCCGAACAGGCCGATGGCCCACTCTTTCGCCCAGGGCGGGGCGAGATCGATGAGCACGTCGCCGATGGCAGCGAGGGGGCTGGATGCCGGCGCGAAGGCCGCGGCGGCGAGTTCGCCGATCCCCGCGCCCAGCACGACGGCCGCGATTCCTGCCAGGAACGCACGCCACGCCGTCGAGCCGCCCACGAAGTGAGCATACGTCTGCGAGCGGGTGACGGGATGCCCGCGGTCGGTCGCGGCATCCCGAACCGCTCAGCGCCCGGCGCCCACCTTGCGTCGCAGGCGCCGCCGGGCCACCACAGGCACCGGCTGCGTGATGACCGCGTCGACGACCATCGACCCATCGGTGGGGCCGATCACGGCGATCGCGCTGGTCTCGGTGGCCAGTTCGGGGGCCACCGGCAGCTTCGCGAGGCGACGATGCTCGCGTACATACGCGGGGATCAGCAGCGCCGCCGCGCCCAGCCAGGCCAGCGGGTTGCTCATGACCACCCCGACATACCCCATCAGTGCGCCGAGCACAATAGCGGCGGCCACGCGCATGACCAGCTCGATGACCCCGGTCGCGGTGGGAATGAAGGTGTGTCCGATGCCCTGCAGGGCACCCCGCAGCACGAACAGCACGCCCAGTGCGCAGTAGCTCACCCCGTTCACGATGAGCATGAGATGTGCGAGATGGACCACCTCGTCAGAGCCCGAGCCGATGAAGATGCGCACCATCTGGGTGCCGAACCCGATCAGCAGAGCGCCGAGGGCGAGCGAGATGACGATGGCCATTCCGGTGGCCTGCACCACACCACGGCGGATGCGGTCGGGGCGGCGTCCGCCCAGGTTCTGGGCGGCGTACATCGAGACGGCAAGCCCCAGAGACTGCAAGAAGGCGACCGCGATGCTGTCGACGCGCGACGCCGTCGTGTAGGCGGCGACGGCATCGGCGCCCAGCCGATTCAACGCGACCTGCACCGTCAGGGTGCCGATCGCAATGATCGAGGCCTGAAAGCCCATCGGCAGGCCCAGGCGCAGGTGCAGTGCGAGGTCGCCCCGCGAGACCCGCCAGTCACCCCGGTGCACGTGCAGCACCGGCACGCGGCGGCGCACGTACTCCAGGCACAGCAGCACCGAGACCGCCTGCGAGACGACCGTGGCCAGGGCTGCCCCTGCCACGCCGAACTCGAGTACGCCGACGAACAGCAGCACGAGCACGACGTTCAGTCCGCACGCCACCGTGAGGAACACCAGCGGGGTGCGCGAGTCGCCGATTGCACGGATGATGGCGGCGAAGAAATTGAAGAACATCGTCGCGCCCGCACCCAGGAAGCTCACCTGGGTGAACACCGTCGCCTGATCCAGCAGCACCGACGGCGTCTGCAGCAGCTGCAGCACCGGGCGCGCTATCAACGGGGCGACGACCGTGATGACGACCGTCGTGATTCCGGTGAGGATCGCGCCGGAGGCCACCGACCGGCGCACGCGCGCATAGTCGCGGGCGCCGAACGCCTGCGCGGTGGGAATGGCGAACCCACTGGTCATGCCCCACGCGAAGCCGAGCAGCAGGAACAGCAGGCTACCGGTCGCCCCGACCGCGGCCAGCGCATCCACCCCGAGGTGGCGACCGACCACTATCGTGTCGGCGAACTGGTAGAGCTGCTGCACGACGTTGCCGATCAGCAATGGCACGGCGAACAGCAGAATGACGCGCCACGGGCGACCCGTGGTGAGAGTGGTGGCCATAAGAGCTCTCGGCGAGAAGTGTGGGGAGGGAAGACGGAAGGCGACCGGTGCACGGTCGCCTGAAGAGGAAGTCTATCGAATCGTTTCGGAGAAGTCTGGCAGGACGCCCTCGCGCCGCGCGTGTCACGCGTCGTGCGCCGCGCGTCACGCGCCGACCTAACCTGGTGGTGACGGCCGAACGGACGTCACCGATGGAGGAGACAATGCCGACCGCAGTCGACGACGCCGAGCCCCACGGCGTGCCGCGGGATGCGGCAGGCGGCCCGATCCGCTCCGATGCCGCCGCGCACGAGCGGCTGCGCCGCGGCATCCATCCCGATCGGATCAGCGCGTCGTGGCCGGTCATCGGCGAGCCGATCGAACAAGACGGGCGGATGCTGCACCCGGTCACTTTCGTCGCCGAGGCCGTTGCCGGACACGAGGTGATGGTCCACCTCAACGGCGTGACCGATGCTCACCGAGAGAACATCGTGCCGGCGCTGATGGAACCGGTCGCCGGCGGCCGGCACGCGCTCACCTATCTGCTGCCGGCGGATCTGCGGGTCAGCTACCGGTTCGCCGCCGACGCGTCACTGCCGCGCGACGCGGGGCGCACGCGGGAAGGATGGCGGCGCATCCACGAGCTCGGGCGCACCGACCCGCGCAACCCCGACACGATCCCCAATCCGCTGGGGACGATGTCGTCGGTGCTCACGATGCCGCGCGCGCCGCGGCACCCTGCCTGGGATGCCGCGGCAGTCGACGAGCCGCCGCTGAGCACCGTGCACCTGTCCGAGCACGCGGCCACCGTGGTGCATGGCGACCCGTCACGGGTGCTGATGCTGTTCGACGGCGAATGGTGGGAGCAGCTCGGCATCGCCGCGGCGCTGGTGCGCGTGGGCGGGCCGACGACCGTGCTGGTGCCCTCGGGTTCGCTCGCTCGGCGTGCGCAGCTGCTTCCCGACCCGGAGCGGCTGCTGCCGCACCTGCTCGATGAGGTCGTGCCTGCTGTCGCCGCCGTCATCGGCGGATGGGATGCCGCGCGCACCGTTGTGGCCGGTCAGAGCCTCGGTGGGCTCGCCGCTGCGCTCACGGTGTGCCTGCGCCCCGACATTGCCGGCACTGCCATCGTGCAGTCGGGGTCGTTCCCTCACCGCGCCGGGCAGTCGCTGCGGCCACCAGCGGGGCAGGTCGGCGACCTGGTGCGTTCGCTGGCCGGATCGCGGATCCAGGGGCGGTTTCTGGTGCAGGCCGGCACCGAGGAACCCGCGTTGCTGCCGGCGGCCGAGGCCTTCACCGCGGCGGCCCGGCGCGCCGGGGGCGATGCCGCGCTGCGCGTGTACACCGGTGGGCACGACTTCGCGTGGTGGCGGATCGGGCTGTTCGACGCGCTCGACGCGCTCTGACGGGCTCTGACGGGCGCACGCAGCCGGGAGCCGGTGTCAGCTGCGCGGCGCGAACCGACGCGGCGCGTGCGTGCGGGCGACGAGGTCGCGCAGCGCTTCGAGCGACCCACTGACGAACCCGGCCGCCCGGGCCTGGACGAGCAGATTGCCGAGGGCTGTGGCCTCGACAGGCCCCGCGAGCACCGGCAGCCCCGCGCGGTCGGCCGTGCGCTGGCAGAGCAGCTCGTTCAGCGCCCCGCCGCCGACGATGTGGATGGTGCGCACCTCGACGCCCGAGATTCGGGATGCCGCAGCCACAGCGTCGGTGAATGCCAGTGCGAGCGACTCGACGATCGACCGGGCGTACTCGGCTCGCGTTTGGGGCGCGGCGATATCGTGCTCGGCGCACCACGCGTCGATGCGCGCGGGCATGTCGCCGGGCGGCAGAAAGCGCGGATCCTCGATGTCGAACACCGGCGCGGTGTCGATGGCGGCCGCAGCAGCCAGCAGCGCCGGCAGATCGACGGCGTGACCGTCGCGCTCCCAGCCGCGCACCGTCTCGCTGAGCACCCACAGGCCCATGACATTGTGCAGCAGTCGGATGCGGCCGTCGACGCCGCCCTCGTTCGTGAAGTTCGCCGCGAGCGCATCGGGCGTCAGCACGGGAGAGGGTACTTCGACGCCCACCAGCCCCCACGTGCCGCACGAGATGTACGCGGCGTGCTCGGCCTGCATGGGCACCGCCACAACGGCCGATGCTGTGTCGTGCGTGCCCACCGCGGTCACGGGCAGGCCCGAACCCGCGCCGAGAGCGGCGGCCACGTCGGGGCGCAGCATCCCGATCCGGTCCCCGGGTGAGACCAGCTCGGGCAGGATGCCGCGCGGAAACCCCAGCCCGCCGATGAGTTCGTCGTCCCATTCGCCGCCCCGCAGCAGGCCGGTGGTCGACGCGTTTGTGCGTTCGGCGACCGCGCGACCGGTGAGCCAATACGCGACCAGGTCGGGGATCAGCAGCGCCGTGTCGGCGACCCGGAGCACCGCCGGGTCTTCGGCGGCGAACTGGTAGAGCGTGTTGAACGGCAGGAACTGCAGCCCGTTGCGAGCGAACAGTTCGGGATGCGGCATCCGCTCGTGTACCTTCGCGACGCCGCGTTCGCACCGCTCGTCGCGGTAGTGGAACGGGTTGCCGAGCATGCGTCCCTCGCGCAGCAGCGCGTAGTCGACCGCCCACGCGTCCACGCCGATGGAGGCGATCTCGGGGTGCGTGCGCAACGCCTTGCGCAGCCCATCGACGGCGCCGCCGTACAGCGCAAGCACATCCCAGTGCAGGCCGTCGCCGGCGTGCACCGGGGTGTTCACGAATCGCGCGACCTGGGATGCCTCGAGCACATCGGCGCCGACGCGGCCGACGATGACCCGTCCGCTCGTGGCGCCCAGGTCGATAGCGGCGAGATCGCCCACGCTCATCGCAGGAACGCGGCGGCCACGCCCGAGTCGACGGGGATGTGCAGCCCGGTCGTTCGCGAGAGCTCGGGGCCGGTCAGCACATACACGGCGTCAGCGACGTTGGAAGGCACCACCTCGCGCTTGAGGATCGTGCGGTTCGCGTAGAACTGGCCGAGGTCCTCTTCTTTCACGCCATAGGTCGCCGCGCGCTGCGCGCCCCAACCGCCGGCGAAGATGCCCGAGCCGCGCACGACCCCGTCGGGGTTGATGCCGTTGACCCGCACGCCGTACTCGCCGAGCTCGACCGCCAGCAGCCGCACCTGGTGCGCCTGGTCGGCCTTGGTCGCCGAATAGGCGATGTTGTTCGGGCCGGCGAACACGCTGTTCTTCGACGAGATGTAGATCACGTCGCCGCCCATGCCCTGCTCGATGAGCGGCTTCGCGGCCGCGCGCGAGACAAGGAACGAACCCTTCGCCATGACGTCGTGCTGCAGATCCCAGTCCTTCTCGGTGGTCTCCAGCAGCGGCTTCGACAGCGAGAGCCCGGCATTGTTCACGACCAGGTCGATGCCGCCGAACGCAAGCAGGGTGGCGTCGATCGCGGCCTGCACGCCGTCGGCGTCGGCCACGTTCGCGGCCACGCCGATGGCGACGTCGGTGGAACCCAGCTCGGCCGCAGCCGCCTGGGCCGTGGCTAGGTCGAGGTCGGCGACCACGACGCAGGCGCCCTCGCGGGCCAGGCGCGTCGCGATGGCCTTGCCGATGCCCGATGCCGCACCCGTGACGAACGCTATGCGCCCCTGGTGCGACTTCGGCTTCGGCATCCGCTGCAGCTTGGCCTCTTCCAGAGCCCAGTACTCGATGCGGAACTTCTCTGACTCAGCGATCGGCTGGTAGCTCGACAGCGCCTCGGCGCCGCGCATGACGTTTATCGCGTTCACGTAGAACTCGCCCGCCACGCGCGCGGTCTGTTTGTTCGCGCCGTAGCTGAACATGCCCACACCGGGCACCAGGACGATCAGCGGGTCGGCGCCGCGCATGGCCGGGGAGGCGGCATCCGCGTGCCGTTCGTAATAGGCGGCGTAGTCGGCGCGGTAGGCCTCGTGCAGTTCCTTGAGCCGGTTGATGGATGCCTCGACAGTGGCATCGGCGGGAAGATCCAGCAGCAGCGGCTTGACCTTGGTGCGCAGGAAGTGGTCGGGGCAGCTGGTGCCCAGCTCGGCCAACGCGGGTGCCTTCTCGGAGGCGAGGAAGTCGAGCACCGCATCGCTGTCGGTGTAGTGGCCGACCATCGGCTTGTCGGTCGACGCGAGTCCGCGGATGGTCGCCGCCAGAGCGGCGGCCTTGGCGTGCCGTTCGGGTTCGCCCAGCGCCCCGTACCCGGGGCGGACGCCGCCGAACGGGTCGGTCTTGCCGTGCTCGTCGATGTAGGCCTGCGCAGTGGAGATGATCCACAGCGAGTTCGCCTCGGCCTCGTCGGAGCTCTCGCCCCAGGCGGTGATCCCGTGTCCGCCGAGGATGCAACCGATCGCCTGCGGGTTCTGCTTCTTTATCTCGGCGATGTCCAGGCCGAGCTGGAAGCCGGGCCGGCGCCACGGCACCCACATGACCTTGTCGCCGAAGATGGTGGCGGTGAGCTCTTCGCCGTCGGCGGCCGTCGCGATGGCGATGCCGGAGTCGGGATGCAGGTGGTCGACGTGCGCGGCATCCACCAGTCCATGCATGGCGGTGTCGATCGAGGGGGCAGCTCCCCCCTTGCCGTGCAGGCAGTAGTCGAAGGCGGCGACCATCTCGTCTTCGCGGTCGACGCCCGGGTAGATGTCGGCGAGGGCGCGCATGCGGTCCAGGCGCAGCACCGCGAGGCCCTCGGGCTTCAGGGTGCCCAGGTCGCCGCCCGAGCCCTTGACCCAGAGAAGCTCGACGGGGTGACCCGTCACCGGATCGATCTCGGTGCCCTTGGCAGAGGTGTTTCCGCCGGCATAGTTCGTGTTCGCGGGGTCGGCGCCCAGGCGGTTGCTGCGCGCGATCAGGTCGGTGACGGTGGGGTTGGTCATTGGTTCCTCCACAGGAAGGGGGTACGGGTCAGTTGTCCACGGATCGAGGCGGGCGCGGGCCGCGCCGGGCGGCAGGTGGGTAGCGTCGTCCGAATGAGGTCATCATGACGCCGACGGTGATGCGCACCGGAAGGTATCGGTTGCTCTTCCATAGTCGTGAGAACGGTGAACCGCCGCACATTCACGTGCTCGCGGATCGGTGCGAAGCGAAGTACTGGCTGGCGCAGGTCGCGCTGGCGCGGAATGATGGATTCGCCCCGCACGAGTTGCGTCGGATCCGTGGGATCATTGTCGCGAACCGCGAGTATCTGTGGGAGGTGTGGCATGAGTTCTTTGATCGAGACGATCGAGGCGGTCGATGTGCGTGTCTCTGACGATGCGCTCATTGTCACGTTGAAGGATGGGCGGGCTGTCTCGGCACCGCTGAAATGGTTCCCGCGATTGCAGGCCGCGACGCCGGTGCAGCGCAGTAAGTGGGAGATCCTCGGGCCCGGCACCACGCTCCACTGGGAAGAGATCGACGAAGACATCTCCGTGCGCTGGTTGCTCACGGGAACTGATTGATCCGTCACGCGCCCCACCCGGCTTGTACGCCGCCGACGCGGTCGGCCTCGATCTGCTCCTGGTAGCCGGATGCCGCGTACTCGGCCATCGGGTCTGCCGGCAGTCCGCGTGAGACGCGCCATTCGGCCAGTGCGGGGCGCACGTCGACCTGGAACGCGTCCATGAAGATCGCGTTGGCGGCGAGCACGTCGTTGGCCGTCTGCGCCTGCGCGAGAGCCTCGCGGTCGAGAAGCAGCGCACGGGCGGTCATCTCCTGCACGTTGAGCACCGAGCGGATCTGCCCGGGGATCTTCTTCTCGATGTTGTGGCACTGGTCGAGCATGAAGGCCACGTCGGGGTTGTTCAGCCCGCCGCCGCGCACGACCTCGACGAGGATGCGGAACAGCTGGAACGGGTCGGCGGCGCCCACGATGAGGTCGTCGTCGGCGTAGAAGCGCGAGTTGAAGTCGAACGAGCCGAGCTTGCCCAGGCGCAGCAGCTGCATGACGATGAACTCGATGTTGGTGCCGGGGGCGTGGTGCCCGGTGTCCAGGCACACCTTCGCCTTCTCGCCGAGCGCGGCCACCTGCACGTAGGAGGTGCCCCAGTCGGGAACGTCGGTGTGGTAGAACGACGGCTCGAAGAACTTGTACTCCAGCACGAGGCGCTGGTTCTCGCCCAGGCGCGCGTAGATCGTGGAGAGCGAGTCGTGCAGGCGGTCCTGCCGGGCGCGCATGTCATTCTGCCCGGGGTAGTTCGAGCCCTCGGCGAGCCAGATCTTCAGATCGCGCGACCCCGTCTGGTCCATGATGTCGATGCACGCGAGGTGGTGGTCGATGGCCTTGCGGCGAATGCGGTCGTCTTCGTGCGTGAGGGCGCCGAACTTGTAGTCGTCGTCCTGGAACGTGTTCGAGTTGACGGTGCCCAGGGCCACGCCCAGGTCTTCGGCGTGCCGGCGCAGCGCCGCGTAGTCGTCGACGACGTCCCACGGAATGTGCAGGGCGACAGTCGGCGCCAGCCCGGTGTGTTTGTGCACCTGCGCGGCATCCGCGATCTTCTCGAACGGATCACGCGGCGTGCCGGGCGTGGCGAACACCTTGAACCGGGTGCCCGAATTGCCGAATGCCCAGCTGGGCAGCTCAATGGCCTGCTTCTCGAGCGCGTCGAGGATCTCGGGGGACAGGGTGGTCATGATGCGTCGCTTTCGTCGTCGGTGGATGCTTCGCCGTGTGTGTGCTGAATGGGCACGGGTGCCGCGGCCAGCTGGTCGGCGAGATGGAAGATCTCAGTGAGGGGCGTGGCGTTCTGATCGGGGCGTCCCTCGAGCCCCTCGAAGAAGCGGGCCATCTCGGCCTCCCACTTCGCCGCGACCGGGGATGCCGCCAGGTAGGCCTGCGCCGCGGCGTCATCGTCGGTCTCGTAGTAGCCGATGAGCCGACCGCCCTCGCCGAGGAAGATCGAGTAGTTGCGGCGGCCGGCCGCCGCTATCTCGGCGAGCATCTCGGGCCAGACCGGGCTGTGCCGGGCGACGTACTCGTCGAGCAGCTCGGGCTTGACACGCAGCTCGAAGCAGACGCGGGTCATGAGGGGGTGCCTTTCGGATGGGGCCCGGCCGGCACGAGGCCGGCCGGGCCGTGGCTCGACTAGAAGTCGAACTGGTCGATGTTGTCCTTGTCGAACACGTACGGGTCGCCCAGCAGAACGGTTCCGTCGGCGCCCACCTTGTACTCGCCGAGCTTTCCGGCGGTGAAGGTGTCGCCTTCCTTACCGGTGATCTCACCGGTGATCAGCGCTTTGGCGGCGAAGGCGGAGAGATAGCCGAGGTCTTCGGGGTTCCACAGTGCGAACTTGGCGACGGTGCCGTCCTTCACGTACTCGCGCATCTGGTTCGGCGTGCCCAGACCGGTCAGCGCGACCTTGCCCTTGAACGACGAGGTCGACAGGTAGCGGGCGGCAGCGGCGATGCCGACGGTGGTCGGCGAGACGATGCCCTTCAGCTTCGGGTGCGACTGCAGCAGGGCCGCCGTCTTGTCGAACGATGTCTGGTCGTCGTCGTTTCCGTAGACGACGTCGACGAGCGAGATGTTCGGGTGGTCCGAGGCCAGCAGGCTCTTCATCTTGTCGATCCAGGCGTTCTGGTTGGTCGCGTTCGCGGCCGCCGACAGAATGGCGATCTCGCCTTCGTCACCGATCTGGTCGGCGATGAGGTCGACCTGCACCTTGGCGATGCCGTCGGCGCTGGCCTGGTTCACGAACAGGTCACGGCACGAGGCATCGGTGTCGGAGTCGAAGGTGACCACCTTGACGCCGTTCTGACGTGCCTGGTTCAGCGCATCGCAGATGGCCTTGGGGTCGTTGGCCGAGACGACCAGCGCACCCACCCCCTGCTGGGTGGCGGTGTTGATGTAGCTGACCTGGGCGTCGGGCGATGCCTGAGCGGGACCCACCTGGTTGAAGGTGCCCTTGAACTCCTCGACCGCGGCCTTGCCGCCCTTTGCCGAGGTGTCGAAGTACGGGTTGCCGAGGTTCTTGGGCAGGAACGTGATGGCGAGGTTGTCGGAGTCGCCGCCGGTGTCACCGGTGGAGCTGGTCGCCGGGCCGGTGTCGGCGCAGCCGGTGAGCGCCAGGGCGGCGGTCACCGCGATCGCGGCCAGGGCCGCGACACGCTTGTGTGCAAACGTCATTGTTCTGTTCCTTTCATCGGGATGCCGCAACTTATGTCGGCGGCGGTGGGACGGCCGGTCATCCTGCTGTGGTGGCCGTCGCGTTCGGGCGCCGTCGCTTCTTCTGCAGCCATGCGAGCACGCTCGCGGCGACGACGGAGATCACCAGCAGCACGCCGGTGATGATGTTGATGACATCTGAGGTGACATTGGCCAGGCGCAGCGCGCTGGAGAGGGCACCGATCAGAAGCACGGCGGCCACCACCCCGTACAGCTTGCCGCGACCGCCGAACACCGATACCCCGCCGAGCACCACCGCCGCGATCACCTGCAGTTCCAGGCCGGTCGCGTTGTCTCCACGGGCGCTGCCGAAGCGCAGCGTGTAGAAGATACCGGCGAAGGCCGAGACCACCCCGGTGAGCACGAACAGGATCAGCTTGGTGCGCTCGACGTTCACGCCCGAGAAGCGAGCGGCGTCTTTCGAGAGGCCGACGGCGTAGATGCCGCGCCCGAACGGCGTGAAGTGGAGCACTATCGCGAAGACGGCCAGCAGGATGAGGAACGGGATCATCACATAGGGGATAGTGGTTCCCGAGATGCGCGCCTGGGCCAGGGCGGTCCACTGCTGCGGAAAGTCGGTGACCGCCGTGGTGCCCAATGTCCCCACCGCGATGCCGCGGAACAGTGCCAGGGTGCCGATGGTGACCGCCAGCGAGGGCAGGCCGACGACGGTGACGAGCAGTCCGTTCACTGCGCCACCGAGAACACCGACCAGCAGAGCCACAAGTGCCGCGACGCCGAACGGCCAGTGCGCCTGCACCAGGGCACCGGTCACCACGCTGGAGAGTCCGACCATGCTGCCCACCGACAGGTCGATCTCACCGGTGATCATGACCAGCGTCATCGGCAGGGCGATGAGCAGGATCGGAGTGACATCCAACAGCAGGTAGGTCAGGGTGATCGGCTGACTGAATCCGCGCACCGTGGTCGCAGCGACGACGGCGACGATGATCAGCAGGCCGACGATGGCCGACTCGCGCGTGGCCAGCAGCCGACGCCAGAGGGGATGGGTGTAGTCGCGCACCGAGCGCGGGGACGCCGTCGTGGTGGTCATGATTCGTCCCTCGCTTCGATGAGGCGGCGTCTCTGCCGCACGGCCAGCACGCGGTCGAGCACGATGGCGCCGATGATGAGGGCACCCACCACGGCCCCTTGCCAGAAATCGGGGATGCCGAGCACCGGAAGGGCGCGGTTTATCGTCATCAGCAGCACGGCGCCCAGTGCGGCGCCCCAGACGGTGCCGACGCCGCCCATGATGGCCACGCCGCCGATGACGGCCGCCCCGACCGCCTGCAACTCCCAGCCCGAACCCGCCTGCGAGTCGACAGTGCCGTAGCGGGCGGCGTAGAACACACCGGCCAGCCCGGCCAGAGCGCCCGAGAGCACGAAGGCGAGCAGCACGCGGCGGGTCACGCGCAGCCCGTACAGGTGTGCGGCGGCGGGGTCCGATCCGATCGCATAGTGCTCGCGTCCGCTGCGCGCGTTGCGCATGTACCAGCCGGCGGCGACGAGCACGACCACGGCGACGATGGTCAAGATCGGGATCGACAGCAGCTGCCCGGTTCCGAGGGCCAGGAAGGAGCGCGGCAGGTCGGACGCGTTCACCCGGTTGCTGCCGGCCCAGACGACATCGATACCGCGGAAGGCGTAGAGCGTGCCCAGCGTGATCACCATCGACGGCACGTTCGCGAAGGCCACCAGGGCGCCGTTGATGAGACCGAGAAGGCCGCCCAGCACTATCGCGGCGAGCACGACGAGCACAATGGGGATGCCGGGGATGTCGCTGAACAAGCGGCCGGTGAGGTACGCGGTCAGACCGACCACCGAGCCCACCGACAGGTCGACGTTGCGGGTGATGATCACGACCGCCTGTCCCACGGCCACCAGCAGCAGGATCGACGGCGTCAGCAGCAGGTCGCGCCAGCCGTCGTGGCTGAACAGGAACGCCGGGTTCTTGATCGTGGCCGCCACAACGACCAGCACCACGGCCAGCAGGATGCCGAGTTCTCGGGCACGCCCGAGCGCACCGAGCGTCTTGGTCAGTGAGGAGGTGCGGATCGCGATGGTGGTCACTTCTGCTGCTCCGTTGCATGAGTGGCCGCGAACATGACGTTTTCGGATGTCGCCTGTTCGCGGGGGATGTCGGCGGTGATGCGCCCCTCGCGCATGACCAGCACGCGGTCGGCCATTCCGAGCACCTCCGGCAGCTCGGACGAGATCATCAGCACCGCCATGCCCTGCCCCGCCAATTCGGACAGGAGTCGATGGACCTCTGATTTCGTGCCGACGTCGATGCCGCGGGTCGGTTCGTCGATGATGAGCACGCGTGGTCCGGTGGCCAACCACTTCGCCAGCACGACCTTCTGCTGGTTGCCGCCCGAGAGTGTCGCCGCCACGGTGTCCAGTGCATGCGTTTTCACTTCGAGCCGGCTCGCCCACTCGGTCGCGGCGCGGTTCTCAATTCCGGTGGTGATCAGCCCGAAGCGCGACAGCCGACGGCGGATGGCCAGCGTGATGTTGTGCGCGACGCTGGATTCGGTCACCAGTCCTTGCTTGCGCCGGTCTTCGGGCACGAGCGCGATACCTGCGCGCATGGCCTCGGAGGGGTTGCCGGGAGCGACCCTTTTTCCCGCGACCTTCACAGTCCCCTCGTCGTAGGGGTCGACACCGAAGACGGCACGCACCACCTCGCTGCGACCGGCGCCGACCAGCCCTGCGAGCCCGACGATCTCGCCAGCGCGCACCGTGAAGCCGATGTCATGGAAGACGCCTGGGCGGGTGAGTCCTTCGACCTCGAGCAGGGGCTCGCCGATCTCGGTCTGCTGCTTGGGGAACAGCTCGGTGATCTGCCGGCCGACCATCTGGCGCACGATCTGGTCGGGATCGGTGTCGGTGATGGCGCTGGTGGCGATGTATGCGCCGTCTCGCATGACGGTGACGGTGTCGCAGAGAGCGAAGACCTCATCGAACCGGTGTGAGATGAAGATGAGCGCGCGCCCCTCATCACGCAGGCTGCGTGCGATGGCGAAAAGTCGCTCGACCTCGGTGCCGGACAGCGCGGCGGTCGGTTCATCCATGATCAGCAGCGAGGCATCCAGCGAGACCGCCTTGGCGATCTCGATGACCTGCTGGTCGGCGATCGACAAACCCTCGGCCGGGCGGTCGGGGTCGATGACCACACCGAGCCGGGTGAACAGCTGCTCGACCTCGTGACGCATCGCTTTGCGATCGATTCTGCCAAGGCGGCCGGTGGGCTGGCGGCCCATGAAGATGTTCTCGGTGACGGACAGATCGGGAAAGAGCGTGGGCTCCTGGTAGATGACGGCGATGCCCGCTGCCTTCGACTGCGCCGTGGAGGTGAAATCGACCTCTTCGCCCTTCAGCCGGAAGGTTCCGCCGTCGCGCTGGTAGAGCCCGGCGACGATCTTGACGAGGGTGGACTTGCCGGCGCCGTTCTCGCCCACGAGGGCATGGATCGAGCCGGCATCCACGCGAATGGTGGCCGCGCGCAGCGCGATGACGGCACCGAACGCCTTCTGCACGTCTTGCAGTTCCAGCACCGGCGTGCTGCTCATGGGCGCCCCTCTCCGTTGAAGGAAATGAATCGTTTCAGAAGATCGGGTCTCAGAATATGTCGGCGGTCGATTTGCTGTCAAGCGAGTATGCGGCGTTGTGATGCAATCGAAATTGATTCGTTTCAGTGGCGTCCAGTAGAGTATTCGCCAAAGGGGGCGCGATGACGGCGAGCGTGCGCGATGTGGCCGAGGCCGCCGGTGTCTCGGTGGGTACGGTCTCCAACGTGCTCAACGCGCCCGACAAGGTGTCCGAGGCGACCGCGCAGCGGGTTCATGCCGCCATCGAACGCCTCGGCTTCGTTCGCAACGACGCTGCCCGCCAACTACGCGCGGGACGCAGTCGCGCGATAGGCATGGTGGTGCTCGACCTGCGCAACCCGTTCTTCACGGATGTCGCCCGAGGCGCAGAAGACCGGGCGGCCGAGCGCGGGCTGTCGGTGTTCCTGGCCAACAGCGACGAGCGGGCCGAACGAGAGCAATCCGCGCTCGAGCTGTTCGAGCAACAGCGTGTGTCGGGAGTGCTCGTGACGCCGATCGCCGAAGATCTTCCGGTGTTGCGCCGCATGCGCGATCGCGGCACGCCTGTCGTGCTGGTGGACCGCGAGTCGCAGCAGAGCCATTTTCCGTCGGTCGCCGTCGACGATGTCGAAGGCGGCAGGATGGCGGCCGAGCACCTGCTGGCCATCGGTCGGCGCAAGCTCGGTCTCGTGGGTGGGCCGACGACGCTTCGCCAGGTGACCGACCGGCTCGACGGGGCGCAGCAGGCGGTCGCCGCCGTCGCAGACGCCACCCTCGAGTTCATCGGGACGGCCGCACTTACGGTGGATGAGGGGCGCGCTGCAGGTCGACGCATCGCTCAGCGGGCTCCCGCACAGCGTCCCGATGCCATCTTCGCCGCCAACGACCTCGTGGCGTTGGGACTTCTTCAGGGATTCGTGATGGCCGGGGCTGTGCGCGTTCCCGACGACATCGCTCTCATCGGCTATGACGACATCGATTTCGCGGCAGCCGCCGTGGTGCCCCTCAGCTCGGTGCGTCAGCCGGCGCGACTGATCGGCTCCACGGCCGTCGACCTGCTCTCTGCGGCATCCGACGGCGGGGCGGCACGCGAGCAGGTGCTCTTCCGCCCCGAGCTCGTGGTTCGGGCATCCACCGTCTCTGTGTGACGGAGAGGAGACATCGCAGATGAGCGATGTCTCATGCGGACACCGTTGACGCTGGGTCGCCGCAGTCAATAGGCTCGCTCACGCTGCTGGGAAAACGCTATCCCTATGATTGGAACGATTCAATGCTGAAGAGATCCCCTGTTCGCCTGCGCAGGACGCTCGCCGTCCTCACGACCGGTGCGTTGCTGGCCGGCGGCTTCGCGTTGACCGCGACCACCGCCGCACGTGCGACCACCAAGGGCGGGTCGTCGCATGCGCAGACCCCGACGATGGAGAAGCTCGACCGAGGCCTGGTGGCCGCCCAGACCGGCAACGGGGTGTTCCTCAGCTGGCGGCTGCAGGCATCGGAGGCCACCGGAGCCACAGCATCCGGGCTCACCGGCACCGACTTCGCGGTGTATCGCAACGGTCGGCGCATCGCCACGGTCACCGACAGCACGAACTACCTCGACGCGGCCGGTGACAGCGGCGACCGCTACCGTGTGGCGCCGGTGACCCGGGGCAAAGTCGGCAAGGCCAGCGAGACCGTGAAGCCGCTCGCTGAGAACCACATCGACATCCCGCTGCGCAAGCCCGCCGACGGCGTGACGCCGGCTGGTGAGAGCTACACCTATTCGGCCAACGACACCTCGGTGGGCGATGTCGACGGCGACGGCGAGTACGAGTACATCGTCAAATGGGACCCCTCGAACTCCAAAGACGTCTCGCAGGTCGGCTACACCGGCCCGGTCTACATCGACACCTATGAGCTCGACGGCACGCTGCGCAGTCGCATCGACCTCGGGGTGAACATCCGGGCAGGTGCGCACTACACCCAGTTTCTCGTCTACGACTTCGACGGCGACGGCCGCGCCGAGATCATGATGAAGACCGCGCCCGGCACCAAGACGACGCAGTACGCGGCCAACGGCAAGGTGAAGTCGTCGTCGTACATCACGATGCTGCGCGATGACGTGAAGGCCGGGTACTCCAACACCGATGACTATCGCCTGAGCGCCGATGACTATGCGGCGCACCTGGCCGATGTGTTCCAGGGATGGAGCACGCGCGACGAGGTGACCTCGGGCCAGTGGCCGGCCACGATCGAAGAGGCGCTCGGGATTCCCGTGACGCACGAGTACCCGCTCTCGCGCGCAGACGCGGAAGACCTCGTCGACTACTTCATCGACGTGTATGCGCCCGCACGCAGCGCGAACAACAAGCTGCGCAACTTCGAGGGCTTCATCATCGACGGCCCCGAGTACCTCACGGTGTTCGACGGCGCCAGCGGCAAGGAACTCAAGACCGTGCGCTACCAGCCGGGACGCACCGACGACGGACTGCTGTGGGGCGACTACGCGATGTCGCGCATCGAGCCGGGCAACCGGGTCGACCGCTTTCTCTCGGGTGTCGCCTACCTCGACGGTGAGCACCCCTCGGCCGTCTTCGCCCGCGGCTACTACACGCGTGCCACGATCGGCACCTACGACTGGGACGGCAAGAACCTGACCCAGCGCTGGTTCGTCGACAGCGGCTGGGTGCCGATGACGAACCCATTCAACGACTCGCCACATGGGCGTGATGGCACCGACCCGGTGTATGGATCGATCACGACGCAGGGCTTCCACAGCCTGAGTGCAGCCGATGTCGACGGCGACGGCAAGCAGGAGATCGTCTATGGTTCGGCGACGCTCGACGACGACGGCAGCCTGCTGTATTCGTCGTTCGACACGCTTCCCGCCGGCAGTGCCGACCCGGGCGCCGACGCGCGCCTCGGGCACGGCGATGCCATGCACGTGGCCGACATCGACCCTGACCGCCCGGGGCTGGAGATCTTCACCGTGCACGAGGGTGCCAGCGGCGCGCCGTACGGCACCGCGATGCGCGACGCGAAGACCGGCGAGGTGCTGTTCGGTGCGTACTCGGGCAAAGACACCGGTCGCGGCATGATCGGCGACGTGCGTCCCGACGTTCCCGGGATCGAGGTGTGGTCCAGCATGCCGGCGGGAACGGATGCCTCGGGCCTGCTTTCGGCGAAGGGCGAGGTGTTGTCGGCGACGAATCCGGGCACGAACCAGTCCATCCGCTGGGCCGGTGACATGACCACGCAGATAGTGAACGGCGCCGGAGATGTGACCCCGACGATCGACGACTGGACGCGTGGCACGATGCTCACCGCGACCGGAACGCTGACCAACAACGGCACGAAGGGCAACCCGAGTCTGGTCGCCGATGTGCTCGGCGACTGGCGTGAGGAGATGCTCGTGCGCACCGCCGACTCCAGCGCGCTCCGGCTGTATGTGAGCACCGAGCTGACGACGCACAAGCTCTACACGCTCATGGCCGACCCGCAGTACCGGGCCGAGGTCGCACGTCAGCAGACGACGTACAACCAGCCGAGCTATACGAGCTTCTACCTGGCCTCGGACATGGACTTCCGCAACGTGCCGCTGTACGCGTCGCGCAGTGACCAGTGTCAGAAGAGCGGCTCGGGCCACGGAAACGCTTCGGGCTCGCACTGCCGATTCCGTTGACCGCACGGGGCGGGGCAGGGTCACACCTGCTCCGCCCCTGCGCGTGACGGCGTTGCGCCGTGCTGTTCGAGTCAGCCGTAGCGTTCCAGATAGCGCCGCCGGGCGGCGGGGTGCAAGGGCATCGCCCCGGTGTCGATGAGGCTCGACGGCGTCAGATACTGCAGGCCCGCTGAGCGCTCGGGAACGAGTCGCACCGCGTCGTCGATCAGGATGTCCACGAGCGCGGTGGCGATGGCATCGGGAAGATCTGCGCGGGAGAGGAGAAAATTGGGAACGCCGATCGTCGGCATCGGCTCTGCCAGCCCGTACATCCCGGCCGGAACGACGGTCGGCTGGTACGCGGGGGAGGTGGCCCCCAGCCGCGCCATCGCCCCGCTCAGATCCACGAGAGTCACCGGCATGACGCCGTCGAGCCGGTCGAGTTCGGGCACGGGGATTCCTCCCGACCACATCAGGGCATCGATGCGACCGGTCTGAAGTGCGGTGACCGCATCGGCGAGGTTGAGCTCCACCACTGTGGCGGCGTGTTCGCCCGAGGTCAGGCCGAGCGCATCAAGAACCCGGCGCGAAGTCTCGGCGGTTCCCGATTCCGGGGCGCCGATCGACACGGTACGCCCGGCGAGATCGGCGGCCGCTGTGACGGGACCCCCGATCGGCACTATGCACTGGAGGTAGTTCTGATAGACCCGACCGATCGAGACGAGTCCGTGCGGGTCGATCGCCGCTGAGTCGGCAAGGGCGATCGCCAGATCGACATCGCCGGCACGAAGCAGGGCGATGTTCTCGATGCTGCCGTCCGTGGGCACCGCCGTCATCGATCGGGCCACGCCTTCGGCCACGACGGCACTGCCCAGGAGGTGGCCGAAACGGATGTAGGTGCCGCCGGGTTCTCCGCATGCCATGCGCATGTTGGTCGGTGTCTCACCCGGGCCGCACCCGGTCAGAACGACTGCCGTGGCCCCGACGAGAGAGAGCAACAGGGCGCGACGTGACAGGAGCACACCCGTCATACGATCGCCTCGAATCGCATGACGATACGCAGCCCGCCCTCGGCAGCCCGGTCGATGCGCAGTGTTCCGCCGTTCGCACGCACGAGTTGTCCGACGATCGCCAGGCCGAGTCCGGTCCCGGGCTGCCCGCGGTGCCGCGCTGAGCGCCAGAACCGCGTGCCTGCCTGCGCGAGTTCGGCGTCGTCGAGCCCCGGCCCGTCATCACTGACACTCACCGAGACGACATCGCCGTCGGGATGCGACTCCTGGGCAAGGCAGAGTCGCACGATGGCGCCCTCGCCGGCATATTTGCCGGCGTTCTCGAGGAGGGTCGCCACGATCTCTTCCAGATCCGATCGCCGGCAGGCCAGGCGCACCTCCGTTGTGCCTTCGGTGATGAGCGTCTGACCCGCGGCGTCCACGAGCGGCCGGAACGGTTCGGCCAGCGCAGCCGCTGACGGTACGGTGTGCTCGCGGAACGAGGCGTCGATGGTCGTCGTGTCACCGCTCGCGCGCGCCGTCGCCCGATGTTCGACATCGGCGAGCACCAGCATCCGTCCGACCGTCGACTCGAGGCGATCAAGATCGGCGTCCACCGTCTCGAGGCTGCGGGCACCGTGGCCAACGCCTGCCAGCGCGTCAATGCGCAGGCGAATGGCCGCGAGCGGGTTTCGCAACTGGTGGGAAGCATCGGCGACGAAGTTGCGCTGCTGCACGAGGGTCTCTTCGATGCCGCGTGCCATGCGTGAGAAGGATGCCGCGAGTCGGCGCAGCTCGGGTGGACCGGTCGCGGCGACCAGTCGTACGTCGTGATGCTCGCCGAACGCGTTCGTCGCTTCATCCAGCGCCCGCACCGGGCGCAGTACCCAGTTCGTCCACCACAGCGAGGCGCCGACGAGCAGACCGATGACCAGCAGCGCAACCAGGGCGACCAGCAGCCAGGCTGCGGCGACATCGTGACGTGCCGCAGTCGTGTTGACCTGCAGCACCACGACACCCATGCTGAGTTCCCCGCTGCCGAGAATCGGCTTGGACACCAGGGGTGCACCCACACTCCACGGTGTGAGCGTCGGCAGTTGCCACTGCGGCAGGTTGCGTGAGGACGCGAGGGCATGAGAGCGCACAGCGGGATCGTCTGCCGAGAGCACGCCGACCTTCGCTATCTGGTCGCCTTCGCCGTCGAGGACGATGACCGACTCGTGAGAAACGCTGCCGAAGCGCGCGAGGTAGCGCGCGAGTGATGTGGTGTCGCCGGAGGTGAGCGCATTCTCTCCGAGCCGCACGATGTGGTCCATCGAGGATGCCCGCGCGAGTTCGAGTTGCTGGGTGCGTGAGACAGCTATCGACTCGCCCACCGGAATGACGATGGCGAGCACCGCCAGCAGGCTGAACAGCACGAGCGGCAGCAGCACCTGGACGCGCATCGCTACCGTGCTTCCAACCGGTACCCGTAGCCGCGAATAGTGGTGATGACGTCGGCCTCGGGCAACTTCTGACGCAGCTGGGCGAGATGCACGTCGAATGCCCGCGACGTGGCGGCATAGGCGTCTGCCCACACTTCGTCGAGTATCTGCTCACGGCTCACTGCTGCACCGACTCTGCGGGCCAGAACACCCAGCAGCGCGAACTCGGTCGGAGTCAGCGCGAGTTCCTCGCCTGCCGCGCTCACGCGCCGCGCCACGAGATCGACTTCCAGCGTGCCGGTGCGCACGAGCGCGGGTGATTCCGTGTGGTGTCGCCGGCGTGCTACCACATCCAAGCGCGCCAGCAGCTCCCGTAGGCGCACGGGCTTGACGAGATAGTCGTCGGCGCCCAGGCGCAGCGCCAGCACTGTCGAGCGCTCATCGCCCCGTGCCGTGACCACGAGCACCGGCAGATCGGTCACGAGCCGGAGACGCCTGATGACGTCGAATCCGTCGGTGTCTTCGAGGCCGAGGTCGAGCATGAGCGCGTCGAAGTCGTGATGGCGCAGCAGCACATCGCCGCCGCGCGCCACCGGCTCGGCCCGGTGGCCGCTCTGCGTGAGCGCTGCCGCCAGCGCCGTCGCGACCGAGGCGTCGTCCTCAGCGATGAGCACCCGCATCCTCGCAGTCTATTGATCAGGATCGGCCCGAATGTAAAGGGGATGTAAGGATTGCACCCGACCGGGGTGCGGCATCCTGCCCCCGGCCTACCGTGTCGGCATGTCCTACGACGAAGTAGAACCCACGACCGCCACGGCGGCCACGACCGGCACGCACGATGTCGCATCACCGACGGCGGTCCCCGACGACATCATCGCCGAGTTCGATGAGGAGCGCCCGGCGCGACGCCTGCAGGCACGCCTTGACCGCGCGATCACGGCGTACTGCTTCGTCGTGTCGCTGTTCGTGCTGTATCAGGTGTTCTATCCGCTGCCCCAGGGAAAGCAGTTCTCGCTGATCGTCTTCCTCTCGGTCACGCTGCCGCTGACCTTCCTTCTCTATCGAGGGCGCAAGCATCGTCGGAACCCGCTGCGCTCCGACGCGCCCACCGGGTGGGACTGGGCGCTCACGGCGGTCACCCTCTTCGTGTGCACGTACCCGATCCTTCCCCTCGTGATCGGCGATGGCGGTGGTGGGTTCGACGCGTTCCTGAATCGTCAAGGCATGCTCGGGGTCGTCGATGTGATCGCTGGCACCGCGCTGACCGTGCTCATTCTCGAGGCGACCCGCCGCACCACCGGCCTCGTGCTGCCGATCTTCTGCATCGTGTTCTTCCTCTACGCGTACTATGGCGGATTTCTGCCGATGGACTGGGCCATCAGCCACGCCGGCGTGGACTTCGACCAGATCATCAACGGGTTCTACAACGACCAGTCGGGATTCTTCGGCACGCCGCTGGGGGTGGCCGCCACCTACATCGTGCTGTTCATCATCTACGGCGCGGTGCTCTCGGCGACCGGGGCGGGGCGCTTCTTCATCGACTTCTCGTTCTCGCTGTTCCCCAGTTCGCGGTCGGCCTCGGGGCGAACCGTGGTCACCAGCGGCTTTCTGCTGGGCACCGTGTCGGGATCGGGCACGGCGACGGCCGTGACCCTCGGGTCTCTTGCCTGGCCGATCCTGCGCCGTGCCGGATATCCCCGCAACAATGCGGGCGGCATGCTGGCGGCTGCGGGCATCGGCGCGATCCTCTCGCCCCCGACGTTGGGGGCGGCCGCTTTCATCATCGCCGAGTACCTGCAGGTGTCGTATCTCGAGGTGATGATCTGGGCCATCATCCCCACGATCCTGTACTACGTCGGCATCTTCTTGGCCGTCGAGATCGACGCCCGGCGCTTCGCGACCCAGGCGGTGGACGTGCCGCGTAAGCATCTCGGCAAGCTGGTCGCCCGCTTCGGGTACCACTTTCTGTCGCTGGCGGTGATCATCTTCTTCCTGGCGGTCGGGCTGCCGCCGTTCCGGTCGATCGTGTATGCGACGCTGGTGGCCGCGTTGTTCGGGCTGGTCGAGCGCACGGTGTCGCGGCGTGATCCGCTCGACGACGACGCAGTCGTCCAGCGACTTCCCGCGGCGGTGCTCAGCTACCTCGGCGAGCTGTACCGCAGTCTCGCCAGCGGCATCCGCAGTGCGATGCCGGTGGTCGCGGTGTGCGCGGCAGCCGGCATCATCACGAGCGTCATCGTGAAGACCGGCATCGGACTCACGTTCGCCCGCCTGCTCGTCTCGCTCGCCGAGGCCATCAGCGACGAGCCGGCCGTCACCCTGATCATCACCTGCGTGCTCGCGGCGATAGCGATCATCCTGCTCGGCCTGGCCGTGCCGGTGACCGCGTCGTTCATCATCTCGTGGGTGATCATCGGCCCGGCGCTTATCACGCTGGGCGTGGCGCGGCCCGAAGCGGCGATGTTCATCTTCTACTACGCGGTGCTCTCCGAGGTCTCGCCGCCCACCGCGCTGGCCGCCGTCGCCTCGGCGGCGATCACCGGCGGAGACACGATCAAGACGATGTGGCAGGCGGCCAAGTACACCCTGCCGGCGTTTCTGGTGCCTTTGGCGTTCGTTCTTACCCCGGCCGGCGGTTCCCTGCTGCTCAAGGGTGCACTTGTCACCTCGCTGTGGACCGCTGTCGTCTCGCTCATCGCCGTCGCAGCCCTTGCCGGCGCCACCGGTGGGTGGGTGCTGGGTCCCGCCTCGTGGCCCGAGCGCACTCTGCTGCTTCTGGGTGCGCTGTGCTGCCTGTACCTCGTGCCGGCCTCGATCGGCATCGGCCTGGTCTTCATCGCTGCGGCCGTGGTTCTCAACGGGCTGCGTCGGCGCCGTGGCCGTCGGCGGCTCGATTCCCCGGCGGGCATGATCGCGTCGGCGTCGTGAGCAGTTGCCGCGGCATCCCATCCGCTTCTGACCGCGTGACAGTCCTGACCATCATCGAGAGGAAAAACAGATGACCACTTCCAAACTCCGGATCTCAGCGATGTTCGCCGTCGCGGCGGCGTCGGCGCTGCTGATGACAGCGTGCGGAGGCCAGCAATCGCGCGAGCCGGTGGCAGCCGGCTCGGGCGAGGCCTGCGTCGCCCCAGCCCAGCAGCTGACGATCGCCACCGGTAACTCCACCGGCGTGTACTACGTTCTGGGCGGGGCGATCTCTGACGTGCTCAGCACCGAGACAGATCTGCGTGTCACCGCCGCCGAGACCGGAGCCTCGGTGCAGAACATCGAGCAGCTCGTCGCGGGTGATTACGACATCGCGTTCTCGCTTGCCGATACCGCATCGGACGCGGTCAACGGCACCGGATCATTCAGCGAACCACAGCCGGTGAAGGCGCTGGGGCGAATCCACTCGAACTACACGCAGGTGATTGTGCGAAAGGACAGCGGCATCCATACGGTCGCCGACATGGCAGGCAAGACGGTTTCGACCGGGTCGCCGAAGTCAGGCACCGAGGTGATAGCTCTTCGACTGCTCGAGGCCGCGGGCCTTGACCCCGACACCGACGTGACGACGCAACGGCTCGATCTCGCCACGAGCGTCGATGAGCTGCGCAACGGCACTCTCGATGCCATCTTCTGGTCGGGGGGACTGCCCACCCCCAATCTCACGGAGCTTTTCACGATGGACGCCGGCACGGTCGAGTTCCTCGATGTCACGCCGGAACTGGCGGGAATGCAGAAGATCAGCCCGGTCTATCAGAAGGGGGCGATTCCGGCCGACACGTACGGTCTTGACGCCGATGTGCCGACGATCATCGTGCCGAACATGTTGCTGGTGCGGGGCGATATGGACGATGCGACCGCGTGCGACATCACCGACACCATCTGGAGCAACGTCGACAAGCTAGCACAGGTGCATGCGGCCGCAAGCGAGTTCGATGCCGCCACGGCGACACAGACCGATCCGATCCCCCTGCACCCGGGTGCCAAGGAGGCCCTGGAAGCGCTCGCCGGCAAGTAAGGCTGATCGGGGGTGGAGGCAGCCCCGGTCGTTCTCAGCCGGCGGGCACCTGTTCCCATGCGCCCCTCCGGCGCAGCGTGGCCCCGCGCAGCTCGACGAGCTGCGCGGGGCCACGCTGCCGGTGGGCGGCAGCAGGCAGCCAGGTGGTCGCGTCGGGCGAGAGGGGCAGGATGTGCACGGTGACCCGGTCGCCCGGGCCGATGCCGACTTCCCGCACCGCCACTGACCAGCGCGTGCCGTCCCAGAACCGATCGTCGACGATCCGGTCGTTCACACGCAGCTGTGCGACATCCCCCGCCCAATCGATGTCGATGACGGCATCGGCCTCGAACGCGGCCGCCGGGATCGACAGGGTCCAGACACCGGCGAGGGACTCGAAGCGCGCTGCCGTGGGCGCGGAATGGCGGCGCCCGCGCAAGCCGTAGTCGGGCGGGACGATGCCCGGCTCACGCAGCGGCTGCGCGGCGAGTTCCTCGACGGGGTCAGCGCCCCGGCCGGCTCGCAGCATCCGCCATTCGCCGGCTTCGTACGCCTCGATCCCATCGCCGCCGCGGGCGAAGAGGCATCCCGTGCCGTCCCACGCCAGCTCGGCCGAGGACAGCAGCAAGCGCCGCTGCCCGCCAGCGCAGGGCTGCACCCACGGCTGCGCGTCGTGCGGCAGAGTGAGCACGGCCAGGCTGCCGAACACCCGGGTTTTCCGGCCCGGCGTCAGGGGGTGGGTGACGCCGTCGATGCTGATGCGCGCGGGGATTCCCGCATCTTCGACGAGCACGAGGGTCGGTCGCCGGCCCGGTATGACGGTGAGGGCGGATGCCGTGGCCCAATCCACTATCGCGTCGCCGAGCGGCAGCCGCACCGGCCAACGCGCGAGCGTTCCCGCCGGAACCGTCATCGCCGGAAAATCGACCGTCGCCTCGTCGAGCTCGACGCGCAGCCGTACCTCGGGAACATCGGCGAGCTGTGAGTAGGGCTGATGATGCGAGACCACCACAAAGCCGCTGGCGCCGTCGGAGCGCAGCGCCCAGCGCAGGGTCGTACGGTCGTCGACGCCGTCGGGTCGCGTGTCGGGCAGCGTCGATGACATGTCGCCGAGCAGCGGGCCGAAGGCGTCGAGGAACGCATGCTGCATCCGCAGCAGGCCGGCCGAGGCTGCCAGATCACCGGACTGGGCGATGGGGGCGTGAAAGTCGTATCCGAGCTGCGGCAGATCGTTGGGATACCCGGTGTCGTGTGATTCCTGCAGTCCGGGCCCGGGGTTCACTCCGCCCGCATACATGTAGTAGCCCTGCCACGCCGATCCGTTGCCGATCTTCACGTGCGCGAGTGCGGCGATGTCGCGCGCTGCCAGCACCGGTCGCCGGTGATAGGCCGCGGCCATGCCGCCGCCCAGTTCGCAGGTGGCCGGAGGGAAGCCGGCCAGCCCCGCGCTCGCCGTGGATCCGAATCCCTGCGCCCGGCGCACGTCGATGCCCACGCCCGGGTCGTCCCACTGGTGGGAGGGGAGGAAGTGCGCGCGGAAGTTCGGCTGCCAGCCGTCATCGGGATCGACCCAGAAGCCGTCGGCGTAGCCGCCCCAAAGGGGGAAGACCTCGCCATCGGGCAGCTCGGCGCCGCCCCAGGCCGTGGCGGTCCACAGTGGGGCGGCGATCCCCGCCTCCTGCGCGAGACGCTTGAGAGTGCGCAGGTGATCGGGGCGGTCGTACAGTTCGTTCTCCAGCTGGATCGCCAGCACGGGCCCACCGGGGCGGGCCCTGCCGTCAAGAGCCTCGGCGAGCTGCGCGAACCATTCGCGCACCAGCGCGAGATAGCCCGGGTCATCGGTGCGGTGTGCCACCGGGGTGCGCTGCACCCAGTCGGGGAATCCGCCGTTTCGGGCCTCGGCATGAGCCCAGGGACCGATCCGCAGGGCGACCTGAAGACCGGCATCCGCGCATTCGTCGATGAATGCGGCCACATCGAGATTGCCGTCGAAACGTGGATGCCCGCGCTCGGCGACATGATGCAGCCAGAGCACATAGCTCGAAGCGACGGTCACGCCGTTCGCCGTCAGTTGGCGCAGTCGTTCCCGCCATCGGTGACGAGGCACGCGACTGAAGTGGATCTCACCCGAGATGGGAATCCACGCGGCATCTCCCCGCCGCAGCGCCCGGTCGGTGACAGTGAGCGCGTGCGCGGCCTCGGCGGCGGTCGGCATCGGTGCCGTGTGCGGGGGATGATCCCACCCGCGGTGACGCACCCGGTGGCTCACCTCGCCCCGACGATCGCGTTGTCGAGTTCGTCAACGTCGACGCCCGGGCGCATCGCCTGGTTCGTCAGCAGCACCCAGGCGATGCCCGCCGTCGGGTGCACCCAGAACTCGGTGCCCGACCAGCCGCCGTGGCCGTAGGTGTCACGGTCGATCAGACCCGGTGCGCGCGAGCGCAGATTCCAGGTGAAGCCCCAGTCCTGTCCGCGGGCGGCCGGGTATGGTTCCAGGCGCGGGATGTCGCCGGTCAGCGGGCGTCGCATCATCTGAAGCGTTGCCGGCTTGACGATGCTGTCGGCCGCGCCCGCGCCGATGCGCAGCAGCTCGCGTCCGACACACAGCAGGTCGTCGGCGCGACCGGCGAGTCCGGCGCCGGGGGAGCGGGTCGCGCGGAAGCGCGCCATGTCCAGACCCGCCTGTGCCGCATCGATGACCGGGACGGGATGCTCGGGGTCAAGGGTCAGGCCGCCGGCGCCGATGCCGGCCGCCCACTCGCCGAGTGCGGCATCCCAGGTTCGTCCTTCGGCGTGCTCGATCAGCGCGGCGATGCCCTCGGAGGCGAGGGTGGAGTAGCGTGACGCGGTGCCTGCGACGAAGTCACGCCCGCGGGTGAGCAGTTCTTCGCGCAGCGGCAGCGGGGTGTCCAGCGGCGGCTCGGAGATGCCCGAGGTATGGCTGCCGAGGTGCCACAGTCGTACGGTGTCATCTCGAGCGACGCCGAAGCCCGGCAGGGCATCGGACAGGGGCGTGTTCAAGGTCAGCAGCCCGCGTTCGACAGCCCGTGCGGCGGTGATCCCGGTGAGCACCTTGGTGATCGAGAACAGCGGGTAGACATCGTCGGTGCGCGTGGCACGACCGTGCACCTGGCCGAACGCCTCGAGCGCGGTCGCACCGTGCGCGTCGGTCACGCCGAGCACGGCACCGGGCAAGCGCCCCGCGTCGATGTGCCGGCGCACCCATGCGAATGCGGCGTCGAACACCATCACTCCACCTCGTGTCCCAGATCGGGGCGCGCGACGAAGCGCGCCGTGGCGTCGGTCATCGTCTCCAGTTCGACGATGACGATGTGGTTCTGCCCCGCGCGCGTCGCGGGGACCGGAACGTACAGCGTACGCTGCGGGCCCCGCCGCCAGTAGCGTCCGAGGAAGAATCCGTTGACCCAGGCGTATCCCTTGCCCCAGCCTCGGGTGTCGAGGAAGAGATCGGCCGGCTCGTCGAGCGCGAAAGTGGCGCGCAGCCCCGCCGGGCCGGCAATCGGGCCGCTGGCCGCGGCATCGTCGGCTGCGGCATCCCGCACCGCACTCTCGAGAGCGAAGACATCGATCGTGCGCACCCGCCAGGGGCCGTCGATCGGCTCGCCGTTCAGCCGCGGGGTGCCGATGAGCCCCTTCGGCTCGCCGATCTTGGTGTCGTAGTTCACGCGGCCGGTCTCTTCGACGCGCAGGGTGAGCGTGTCGCCGGCCGGCAGCGCCAGGCTGTGGTCGCCGAGCGTGCGCTGCAGGGTGCCGACCGACGTGCCGTCACGCGAGATCCACGCGATGTCGCGCACGTCGGCGGCGAGCACGCCGCTGCCGGGAACGGATGCCGTGTACTCGGCGAGCGCGATGTCGGGGCCGAGCTCGTCGAAGGTCGGGGGAGCGGGGAACTCGCCCCGGTCGGTCGTGGCGTCGGCCAGCGGGTTCGAGACGAGATGCAGGGCCGCAGCCAGCACGGGTGCGTCGTGCGGCTCGGGCAGCGGCTCGTCGGGCACCGGCGCGTGCCGGGCAATCACCTCGCGGAAAGCGCGGAACTTCTCGGTGATCTCGCCCGCCTCGCTGATCGGGGCGTCGTAGTCGTAGCTGGTGGTCATCGGCAGGTAGCGCCCCGAGTCGTTCGCGCCGGCGGTCAGGCCGAAGTTGGTGCCGCCGTGCACCATGTAGATGTTCACCGAGGCGCCGGCGGCCAGCAGCAGTTCGAGGTCGGCGGCGCTGTCTTCGGCCGAGGTCGTGTGGTGCTTCTCGCCCCAGTGGTCGAACCAGCCGCACCAGAACTCCATGCACATCAGCGGGCCGGTGCTCTGGTGCTCGCGCAAAGTGGCCAGACGTTCGTGGATGCGGCCGCCGAACGAGCCGGTCTTGTGCAGGGCGGGGTGGGCGCCGTTCTCGAGCATGTGCGCGATGGGCTGGTCGACCTGGGTGAGCGGCACCGTGATGCCCGCGGCCCGGGTGAGGCGCACGAGGTGGTCGAGGTAGGCGGTGTCGCTGCCGTAGGCGCCGTATTCGTTCTCGATCTGCACGAGGATCACCGATCCGCCGGTGTCGATCTGGCGTGGCGCGATGATCGCGTTGACCTTCTCGAGGTATCCGGTGATTTCGGCGAGGTAGCGCGGGTCGGAACTGCGCAGGCGGATGCCGGGCTCGGCCGTGAGCCAGGTGGGCAGGCCGCCGTTGTGCCACTCGGCGCACACGTATGGGCCGGGGCGCACGATCGCGTGCAGTCCCTCTTCGGCGACGATGTCGAGGAAGCGGCCGAGGTCGACGTCACCGTCTTCTCGCCACTGGCCGCGCACCGGTTCGTGGGCGTTCCAGGCGACATAGGTCTCGATGGCGTTCAGGCCCATGAGCTTGGCTGTGCGGATGCGGTCGCGCCAGAGGTCGGGGTGGATGCGCGGGTAGTGCATCGCGCCGGAGATGATGCGGTGTGCGCGGCCGTCGAGCAGGAAGTCGGTCTCGCCGATCCGGAAGCGTGAGGTTTCCGTCATGTGATCACCCTATCCGGCAAGCGCTTTCCCCGCCCCTCCCGCTCCGCGGGTGCCGGGGAAATTCGATATGGAATTCGCGAGACCACATCAATTTTCCGGCAGTTTGATGTGGGTTGGGAAATTCCATATGGAATTTCCCCGCTGGACCGGTGTCTTGAGCGGAGGGTTGACGCGACGCGGCGGGGTGGGGAAAAATAGAGATGCGCGTCTGGTAAGCGCTTTCCCATCCCATGATCGAAGGAGATCTTGTGCGAGATCAGCACCGCCGCATCCGGCCGCTCGTCGCGGCACTGACGAGCGTCGTCGTCGTCACCGGAGGGCTCGCGCTGGCAGGCCCCGCCGCAGCAGCCGACGACATCGACCTCGCGTTCGACTTCGGCGGGCCCGCCTCGCCGATCGCCGACGGATGGATCGGCGTCAACCCCGGCACGACGTACTCCGCCGACGCCGGCTACGGGTTCACGGTCGCGCCGGCCTCGAACGGCTTCCGCGACCGCGGCGGTGACGACGCGATGAAGGGCGACTTCACGATCAGCGCGAACCAGTCGTTCGCCGTCGATGTGCCCGACGGCACCTACGAGGTCACCGTGTGGGCGGGCGACCTCATCGCCGGCAACACCACGAGTCTCGACGTCGAGGGCACCGCCTATGCCGGGCCGCGAACGAACTCCGGTGTCATCAATGAGAAGTACTTTCCCGCCATCGAGGTGACCGATGGGCAGCTGAACGTCACCGTCACCGGAGGCGACGGGCGCATCAACGGCCTCACGGTGCAGACGCCGTTGGCCGCTCCCACCGCGCTGCATGCCGCCGTTGCGGCATCCGTTCCGGCCGTGGATCTGAGCTGGGATGCCGCGGCCGACGCGACCGGATACGCGGTGTACCGCGCCGACGGCGACGACCTCACCGAGATCGGCCGCACCACGGGGGAGCTCGCGTTCCGCGACACCGATGTCGAGATCGGCGAGAGCTATGACTACGCGGTGGCGACGGTGAAGGGGGCGCGGGTCTCGCAGCCGAGCGAGCGGCTGACGGTCGATGTCATCGACGCGAGCGTGGCCAAACCAGTGGTGCCCACCGGTGTCGCGGCATCCACGGTCGAACGCAACAGCATCACCCTCACCTGGGATGACGCCGGCGACGCGCGGCAGTGGAAGGTCTACCGCAGCACCCGTGCCGACATCGCCTACGACCTCGTCGGAACTGTCTCGGCGCCGACGTTCACCGATGACGACGTGCTGACCACGCGCCCCTACCTGTACCGGATCGCCGCGGTCAACGACGGCGGCGTCTCGGAGCGCTCCGCTGTCTTCTCGACCCCCGTTGCGACCACCCTCGTGCGTCAGGTGGAGTACCTCGACCGGGCGCCGGTGGCCGTCAAGGTCGACGACGGCGTGTACCTGAGCTGGCGGCTGCTGGGTCTGGATGATCGCAAGCTGGGCTTCAACGTCTACCGCGACGGCGTGCGGGTCAACGACAAGCCGATCACCGACTCGACGAATCTTCTCGATGCGGGCGGTACCGCCGATTCGACCTACTTCGTGACAGCTCTCGTCGACGGTGCCGAGGTGCCGGCCACCGACGAGTTCGCCGTGCACCCCGATCAGTTCTTCGACATTCCGCTGGACAAGCCCGCCGACGACGTGCTGCCCGACGGGCAGACGGTGACCTATGCGCCCGGCGACGCGAGCGTGGGCGACCTCGACGGTGACGGCCAGTACGAGCTGGTGTTCTTGTGGAGCCCGTCGATCTCGAAGGACAATTCGCAGTCGGGCTACACCGGAAAGGTGTACATGGATGCCGTCGAGTTGGACGGCACGAAGCTGTGGCGCATCGACCTCGGGGTGAACATCCGTGCCGGAGCGCACTACACGCAGTTCGTGGTGTTCGACCTCGACGGCGACGGCAAGGCCGAGGTGCTCTTCAAGACCGCCGACGGCACAGTCGATGGCACCGGCACGGTCATCGGCGACAAAGACGCCGACTACCGCAACGCCAGCGGATACATCCTCGACGGTCCCGAGTACCTCACCGCCTTCGATGGGCGCACCGGCGCCGCCATCGACACCGTCGACTACGACCCCGGTCGCGGCGACGTCTCGGCGTGGGGCGACTCGTACGGAAACCGCGTCGACCGGTTCCTGGCCGGCGTCGGCTACTTCGACGGCGAGCACCCGAGCGCCGTGTTCAGCCGCGGCTACTACACCCGCACGGTCATCACGACCTGGGACCTCATCGACGGCAAGCTCGTCGAGCGCTGGAAGTTCGACTCGAACGACGCGGGCAAGCAGTACGAGGGGCAGGGCAACCACCAGCTGGTGACCGCCGATGTCGACCGCGACGGCCTCGACGAGATCGTGTTCGGCTCGATGACGATCGACGATGACGGCACTCCGCTGTACAACACGAAGCTCGGGCACGGCGACGCCCTGCACGTGGGTGACTTCGTCACCGATCGCCCCGGTCTCGAGGTGTTCGCCGTGCATGAGGATGTCTCGGGCAACGGTGGCATCGGCGCCACGATGCGCGACGCCGAGACCGGCGAGGTGATCTGGCAGACCGCTGCCACCGACGACACCGGGCGGGGCGTCGCCGGCGACATCGACCCGACAAGTCCGGGTGCCGAAGCGTGGAACGTGGGCGGCAACGTCTGGAACTCGCCGACCGGGTCGCTGAAGTCAGAGCACGGCGAACTGCTGTCCACCAGCATCCCGGCAGCGAACTTCGTCATCAACTGGGACGGCGACCTCTCGCAAGAGATCTTCGACCACGACTACGACGAGGCCAGCGCGGCCGGCGTGCCGACGATCTCGGAGTGGAACCCTGCCACGCAGAGCTCCGACCAGCTGCTGCGGATGGATGGAACCCTCACGAACAACACGACCAAGGGCAACCCGTCGCTGCAGGCAGACCTGCTCGGCGACTGGCGCGAAGAGGTCGTGGTGCGCACCGATGACGGCAACGCGCTGCGCGTGTACACGACGACGGATGTGACCGATCAGCGGATTCCCACCCTGATGCACGACTCGCAGTACCGCCAGTCGGTCGCGTCGCAGAACAGCGCGTACAACCAGCCGCCGCACACCAGCTATTACCTCGGCGCGGGCATGGACGAGGTTCCGGCGGCGAGCATCGCGTACACGAACGCGCCCTCGAGTGCGGTCGCGGCTGCTCCGTCGGCGGCGACGCTGTCGAACACCAGCGGATGGGCGAGCGGGCTGCACGACGGAACGTACGACGTCGACATGAACCTGTGGTGGGGCACGCCCGGGTCGTTGTTCCGGCTGTATGAGAACGGCGCGCTGGTGGCGACGCGGCTGCTGGATGCCTCGGGCACATCGCAGAGCGCGACCGTGTCGTTCAACGGCAAGAAGAACGGCACCTACGTCTACACGGGCGAGCTCGTGAACGCGAAGGGCGTGACGAAGACCGGCTCAACGACCGTGAAGGTGACGGATGCCGCACCCGGCAAGGTCGTCGTCTCGCACGACAATTGGGACGGAGATGGATCGTTCACCGCGACCGCCGATCTGTGGTGGGGGACGAACGCCACCTCGTACCGGTTCGAGCTCGATGGCGAAGTGGTCGGCTCGGGCGACCTTGTCGCGGCGTCGCCGAACGGGCAGCGGGCGAGCGTGTCGCTGACCGGTGTCTCGCGCGGCACGCACACGATCGTCGCTGTGTTCGCGAACGCGGCGGGCGAGACGACCTCGGCCCCGGTGACGGTGAAGGTCACGAAGTAGCGCCGAGTGGTTTCGGCAATTCCCTGTGGAGGAAATTCCATATGGAATTGCCGAAACCACACCAATTTGCCGGCGGTTTGATGTGGCCTGGGAAAATCCATATGGAATTTCCCGAGGCGGGGCGGGCGCGACAGGGGTCAGGGCGCCACGAGGATGCCGTTGCGGCGGTGCGGCAGCCGCGCGAGCGCCTCGTCGCGCAGCACCGGCGGCAGCAGGCGGGCCGGGGCGTCCTGATAAACGACCGGGCGCAGGAAGCGGCGGATCGCCGTGGCGCCCACCGAAGTGTGCAGCGAAGTGGTGGCCGGCCACGGTCCGCCATGGTGCTGCGACCACGTCACGGCGACGCCGGTGGGCCACCCCGCGAAAAGCACGCGACCGGCCCGCTGCTCGAGCAGCGTGAGTGTGGCGGCCACATCGTCGTCGGGCTCGGCGTGCAGCGTGGCGGTCAGGCTTCCCGGCACCGCGCGCAGGGCCGCGTGCAGCTCGTCCTGCCCCTCGTAGCGCACCAGCAGCGTGACCGGGCCGAACACCTCGGCCAGCAGCACCTCGGGGTCGGCGGCCACAGCGGCGGCGTCCGTGGCCAACACGACCGGCTGCGCGCCGTTCTCGGTCGGCGCCCCGCGCCCGACAAGTTCGACCGAGGGCTCGGCCACCAGCGCATCGACTCCGGCGGGGAAAGCGTCGGTGATCCGATCGGTCAGCAGCGGGCCGCCGCCGGCCTCGGCGACGGCGGCGGCGAGGGATGCCTCGAACCCGGCGCCGCGCGGAATGAAGACCACGCCCGGCTTGGTGCAGAACTGGCCGACGCCCAGGGTGAACGATCCGGCCAGGCCCTGTGCGAGCGCGTCGCCGCGGGTGGCGGCCGCTGCCGGGGTGATCACGACCGGGTTGATGCTGCCGAGCTCTCCGTAGAACGGGATCGGGTCGGGCCGGCCGCTGGCCAGATCGAACAGGGCGCGGCCGCCGGCGAGCGACCCGGTGAACCCGGCCGCCTGCACGACCGGATGCTGCACGAGCGCGTTGCCGGCCTCGCGGCCCTCGACGAGCGCCAGCGATCCCTCGGGTGCCCCGGCCGCGGCCAGCGCCTCGACGGCTATCGCAGCCGTACGGCGGGAGAGCTCGGGATGCCCGGAGTGCGCCTTCACTATCACCGGGTTGCCGGCCGCCAGCGCCGAGGCCGTGTCACCGCCGCACACCGAGAAGGCGAACGGAAAGTTCGAGGCCGAGAACACGGCGACCGGTCCGACGCCGGTGAGCATGCGCCGCAGTTCGGGGGCAGTGGCCGAGGCGTCGTCGACGATGAGCTCGAGGTACGAGCCCTCTTCGACCACGTCGGCGAACAGCCGCAGCTGCCCGGTGGTGCGCCCGACCTCTCCGGTCAGGCGTGTGGTGCCCAGCCGGGTCTCGCGGTCGGCGATCGCGACGAGCTCGTCGCGGTGCGCGTCCAGGGCGTCGGCCAAGGCCCGCAGCCATCCGGCGCGGGTGGCGGCGTCGGCGGCACGCCACACGGGTGCCGCGGCAGCCGCGGATGCCGCAAGCGTCTCGAGCTGTTCGGCGGTGGTGGTCATCACGATGTCCTTTCGTCGCGGAAGCGCATGCCCAGACCGAGGTGGTCGTTCTCGGTCAGGCGCCCGTCGGCGATGGCGACGGGGCTGAGGCCGGTGAGCGCGCCCAGAGCGGCGAACCCGGCGTCTTCGACATCCTCGACGAGCGCGTCGGAGTCGAGGGTGAGGGCGAGTTGGCCCGACAGTTCGGGCAGCAGGTGCGGGTGCACGCCGACGCCGGCGGCGGACAGGGATGCCGCAATCCGGCGGAACGGCGTGATGCCGCCGACCCGCACCACATTCGGCTGCAGGATCTGCGCCGCACCGGCGCGCAGAAAGTCATCGAACCGGTACCGGTTGTGCAGGTTCTCGCCGAGCGCGATCGGCACGCCACTGGAGGCGCGCAACCGGCGCGCCAGCTCGGTGTGTCCGGCCAGGTCGTCGGCGCGCAGCGGCTCTTCGATCCAGGCGAGGTCGAACGCGGCGAGGGCCTCGATCGATCGGGTGGCGCGGTCCAGGTCCCAGCGCTGGTTCGCGTCGATCATCAGTGCGCGGTCGGGCCCCAGCGCGTCGCGCACCGCAGCGATGCGCTCGAGGTCCTCATCGAGCGAGGGCTTTCCGACCTTGACCTTCACGGCGTCGAACCCGGCATCCACCCAGCGCCGCACCTGGGCGACGAGGTCGTCCTGCGAGTAGTGCAGGTTGACGCCTGACCCGTAGGCGCGCACCGCCGTGCGGCGGCGGCCGAGCAGTTCCGAGACCGAGGTGTCGGCCGCGCGGGCCGCGGCATCCCACAGTGCAAGGTCAAGCCCCGCCAGCGCTATCGTCGTGATCCCGCCGCCCCCAGCCTCGTGCAGGTGCTCCCACGCCGGCTGCCACAGCTGCTCGGGGTCGGCGGTGCGCCCGACGGTGAATGCGCAGATGTCGTGCTGCAGCAGCGCGAGCACGGCCTCGGCGCCGATCTGCGGCGTCCACGAGAAGCCCCACCCCTCGGCACCGTCGCTGCGCACGACGTGCGTGGCGATCACCCCGAGCGCGGTGACGTCGGCGCCCCACGGCCGCGTGAGCGGCACGCGCAGAAGGCGGGCATCGAAGGCCGCGATGGTGGTCATACCAGCGCGCGCCCCGCCTCGAGGATCGCCGCCAGCCGGCTCTGCTGCTCGGGTGTCGGGTCGACCAGCGGCGGCCTTACCGACCCGACCGGCACTCCCGAAACGCGCAGGCCGGTCTTCACGAGCGAGACGCCGAAGCCGGGCGTCTCATCGCGCAGGGCCACCAGCGGGGCGTAGAACCCGTCGAGCAGCCGCAACCGGCGGTCTTCGTCGCCATCGACGTAGGCGCGGTAGTACGCATTGGCGACATCGGGCGCCATCGCGAACGTCGACGACGAGTACAGCGGAATGCCGATCGCCCGGTACGCGGCCTGGGTCAGCTCGGCGGTCAGAAGCCCGTTGAAGAACGCGAAATCATCGCGGCCGGCTGCGGCCACCGCCCGCACGATCAGCTGCGCGGCCCCGATGTCGCCGGCGCCGTCCTTGAAGCCGACGATCTTCGGGTTCTCGGCGAGCCGGCGCATCGACGCGGCTGTGAACTGCGCGTTGGCGCGGTGATAGACGATGACGGGAAGATCGGATGCCGCAGCCACGGCCTCGATGTAGGCGATCAGACCCTGCTGCGGGGCGCCCACGAGATACGGCGGCATCACGAGCAGTCCGTCGGCGCCAGCATCCGCCGCCTGCTTCGCCACGTCGATGGCGTGCCCGAGCGGTCCGCCCGATCCGGCCACGACCGGCACCGCGCCGCGCACGGTCTCGACGGTCGTGCGCACGACGGCGGCGTGCTCGGCGACGCTCAGAGCGTGGAACTCTCCGGTGCCGCAGGCCGGGAACACCCCGCCGGCCTCATGCGCGAGCCCGTTCGCCACGTGCTGCGCGAGCAGCTCGGTGTCGACGGCTCCGGCCGTGTCGAACGGGGTGACGGGGAAGAACAGGATGCCGCGGAAGTTCATGCGAGCTGCTCCTTTCGAGCTGTCTGCAGCTGGTCGCGCCAGAGGTACTGCGGGTGCCAGCCGAGCAGTCGCCCGGCCTTGGCGTTCGAGAATGCGGGGGAGGTGCCGGTCAGCACGGCGGCGACCTCGTCGGTGCCGGGGAAGAACCGCGGCACGAGCTCGGCGAGCGGTTCACGGGCCAGGGCGTCGTCGGCGCCGACGAAGAACGTCTCGCCGTTGGGAATCTCGCCCAGCGCCGCCAGCAGCGTGTCGACGAAGCCGGCCACATCGCGGGCGTCGACGTAGTTGAACACGGCGGGTGCCGACAGGGCCGGGTCGTCGAGCCGTTCGTGCACGGTGTGTCCCTGCTGCGTGGGCGCGCCCGCCCATTCCTCGGGGGCGATCACGTAGCACGGGCGGAACGCCGCATAGCGCACGTCGTCGCCGGTCTGCCGGCGCAGCATCGCCAGGGTGTCTTCGATGACGAGCTTCGAGAGCGCATAGGCGTTGCCCGGCTGCGGCGGCGTCTGCTCGTCGAGCGGAAAACGGTCGGGCACCCACCCGCGGTTGCCGTAGCCGAGCACGGTCGGGCTCGAGGCCGCGACGATGTTCGGGATGCCGGCTGCCACCGCTCCGCCCAGCACCGACACCGCCAGCCCCGCGTTTGTCCGCATGATGACGTCTTCGGGGGCACTGAACGGCACGGCTATCGCCGCCAGATGGATCAGCGCGTCGGCGGCGGATTCTGCCAGCGCCTGAGAAGTGGCATCCGCGTCGCAGAGGTCGATGGCGCGCTGCTGGGCGCCGCGCAACTCTGGCGCGGCCGAGAGGGCACGGTCGAACGAGAGCACCTCGTGGCCGCGGGCGGTCAGACCCGCCACGAGACTGCGGCCCAGGCGCCCGGCGCCCCCGGTGATGACGATGCGGGTCATGATGCCTCCAGCAGCCGGATGCCGAGCCCATCCACGCGCTGCGGCAGGCCGGTCTGCAGTGATCTGTTGCCGGCGATGCCCACGGCGATCGAGCGCATGCCGTCGGTCCAGTCGGCGGGGCGGGCCAGCGGGTCATCGCCGGGTCCGACGAACACGTCACGCAGCAGCAGCGCATCACCGCCGCCATGGCCACCGGCCGCGTCGACGATGGGCACCTCGACCGGCTGCTCCCAGTGTCGCTGCACAAGCAGGCGCTCACCGATCGGCCGTAGCGCGCCCGCGTCGTCGGCGGCGACGGCGCTCGGGTCGAGCACGGGATGCAGACCCTCGTCGACCAGCACCGCTCCCCGCTCGACGACGTCGAGCTCGGCGCGACCTTCGGTGCCGTTCACGGCGACCCGGTAGCCCTCCCACGGCGAATGCGCATTCAGTGAATACGACAGCGTGGCGCCCGAGGCGTAGTCGACGACCAGCGCCAGGTTGTCTTCGATCGTGATGCCGCTGCCGAACACATCGCGGTCGCGCAGGTAGCCGTCGTGCTGCTCTGCGTCGAGGTAGAGCTCTTTCAGACCAAGGTCGTCGCGCAGGTCGAGTTCGAACGGACCGTGCGCGCCGTCGTGCGTGCCCCGCGTCGCGCGCTCGCCCAGTCCCCGCTTCGCGGCGTTCTCGTCGCCGTAGAACCGCAGCCCGCCCGACGCGAACACGCGCGTGGGGGTGGAGTGGATCCACCAGTTGACCAGATCGAAATGGTGGCTGGCCTTGTGCACGAGCAAGCCGCCGGAGTTGCGCTTCTCGCGGTGCCACCGGCGAAAATAGTCGGCGCCGTGCTTGGTGTCGAGCATCCAGTGGAAGTCCACCGACGTGACCTCGCCCACGGCCCCGTCTTGGATGAGGCGGCGCAGGGCGCTGTTGCGCGGCGAGTAACGGTAGTTGAAGGTGAGCACGACCTCGCGCCCGGTGCGCGCCACGGCGTCTTCGATGGCTGCGGCGCTGGCGGCGTCGATCGTCAGAGGCTTTTCGACCACGACATCGGCCCCGGCCTCGAGTGCCCGCACTATCAGCGGTGCGTGCTGATCGTCGCGGGCGCAGATGATCACCCGGTCGATGCGCTCGTCAGCGATGAGCTGTTCGAGCTGCTCGGGCTGCCACAGCGAGGGCGCCGGCAGGCCGGCGGCGGTGACCAGGTTCGCGTGGTGCGCGGCACGCACCGGGTTCGGCTCGCAGATGGCGGCGAGCTCGGCGCGGTCGGCATAGGTCGACACAAGGGCGCCCACGTACAGGTGTGCGCGCGCGCCGGCGCCCACGAGGGCGTATCGGGTGCGGGGCATTGCTCTCCGAATCTCAGGAAACGTTTTCTCAGATTAGCACGCGCCGAGACGACGGGTGCCGTCCATCCCTCAGTGCGACGGCGCGGGGCCCGTGCTCTCGCGCACGACGAGCTCGGGGGTCAGCACCGCCGAGGCGGGCTCATGGTCGTGAAGCAGCGCCCGCATCGCCGCCCAGGCGCGCTGCCCGAGTTCGGCGGCCGGCACCGCTGCGGTGGTCAGCGGCGGGGTGGTGTATCGGGCGAAGGGGATGTCGTCGAATCCGGTCACGGAGATGTCGTCGGGCACGCGGATGCCGCGCTCGGCCAGCGTGGAAAGGAGCCCCATGGCGACCAGGTCGTTGAAGGCGAGCACGGCGGTGGCGCCGGTGGCCAGCACGTCGTCAGCGACGGCGGCGCCGCTGTCGAAGCCCACGCCCGCTGCCAGCTCGACGATGTCGAGGTCGCCGTGCCGCGCGCGCGCTGCCTCGAGTGCCGCTCGACGCGCGCTGCCCGAGGCACTGCCTGCGACGCCGGACAGATACGCGACCCGACGGTGCCCGAGCCCGTGGATGTGCTCGATGATCTGGGTCATAGCGGTGCCGTAGTCGGCCGAGACCGTCGGGGCGGCCTCCTGCGGCAGCCTGTTGATCACGACGGCGGGCGTCACCGACGGCAGCAGTGCGGCCAGGTCTGCGGCAGACATGCGCGGCGCGCACAGCACCACCCCGTCGGTGCGACGCCGGGTCGTGCCCACCAGGCCCACCTCGACATCGACCTGTTCGGCGCTGTCGGCGATGAGCACGTGATAGTCGTCGTCGGCGGCCGCGCGGCTGAGCCCGCGCAGAATGCCCTGGAAGGTCGGGTTGGCGAGGTCGGGGATGACCACGGCGACCGTCTGCGTGCGGCCGAGCACGAGGCTGCGTGCGACGGGATCGGCCGTGTAGCCGAGATCGGCGGCCACGGCGCGCACCCGGGCGGCCAGCGTGGCATCGACGGTGGGATTGCCGTTCATCACCCGCGACACGGTCGCCAGTGAGACCCCGGCGACCCGCGCGACGTCGGTGATCCGCGCGCGAGAAGAGGACTTGGTCATCGGCACCGCCTTCCGATCTGGTCAATACTATCCAGAAAGCGTTTTACGAGAACTTTTCCGGGGGAGAGCCATGTCATCGAGTCCGCACGATCGTCGCATCAAACGTGAACGTGTCGCAGCCGTGCGGCGTCAGGTCGGCGATGCGCCGCTGCTGCTGACCTCGCACGAGGCGGTGAGCTGGTATCTCGACGGCGTACGCACGCACGTCTCGCTGGCCGGCCCGCCCGTTCTGGCCGTACGCGTCGACGACCGGGGTGACACCCTCTACGTCGCGGTCAACGAAGCCGAGCGGCTGATCGCCGAAGAACTGCTGCCCGACGACGCCGATAGCATCGTGCGCGTGCCCTGGCAGATTCCGCCCGCGGTGGCAGCGGGGGAGGCCGGGCCCGCGGCATCCGAATCCGAGCTCGCAGGTGCCCTGCGGGCCGCGCGCGCCGCCCTGCTGCCGGCCGAGACCGATCGCTATCGTGCGCTGTGTCGCGAGACCGCCGAGGCGATGACGGATGCCGCAGCCTCCCTGGGCCCGCACAGCACCGAGCGCGACGCGGCGGCGGCGCTGGCGGCGGGGCTGGTCGCGCGCGGCATCGATCCGCTTGTCGTGCTCGTGGCCGGCGCGCAGCGGCTGGGCTTTCGGCATCCCCTGCCCACCGATGCCCCGCTGGGTGAGCGGGCGATGCTCGTGGTGTGCGGGCGGCGGCACGGGCTCATCGCCAACGCGACGCGATGGGTGGGGGCAGCCGGTGACGACGACGAGAAGATTCTCGCCCTAGAGGCGGCATTCTTCGCCGCCACCCGGCCGGGTGCGCGCCTCGACGACGTGTTCGCCGCCGGGTGCGCCGCCTATGGCGCCGCTGGGTTCGATGTCGACCAGTGGCAGCGCCATCACCAGGGCGGACCGACCGGTTATGCCGGCCGCGACCCACGGGCGACCGGTGACAACGGCGATCTCGTGCACGAGAACCAGGCCTTCGCGTGGAACCCGAGTGCGCCCGGGGTCAAGGTCGAAGACACCGTGCTGGTCACGTCTACGGGCATCGAGGTGCTCACCGTCGACTCGCGGTGGCCGGTCGTTGAGGTCGCAGGCCTGAGCCGGCCGGACGCGCGGGCCTGGTCCGAGGGCTGATCCTCCGGGGCGCTCAAGCTCACGCCTGTTGGAGTCGGCCTTGACAACGCGAGGGTTTAGCGATTTGGACCACGTCATTGTGTGGGCCGCATGGGGCGAACGGCTTTGACCCAGTGCACACCGATGGCGCGGTCAGGCCGCCGCGTACACGTGCCATGATGCGTCGGTTCACGTGGCTGTCGAGTGGGGCGTCCGTGTGGTCCGCACGCGTCCAATGAGGTGAATCCACAGCGCCGAGGATGTCGTGAGCGCAGGAAGGCGGGTGCCCCGATCGCCGGTCATCTCCGCAGGACATCCTGCGTCCCGCGATAGAGACGTCGATCGTTGATGGCGCCGGTCCGGAGCAGGATCTTGCTAAGCAGATGCGCGACGGCGCCCAACTTGCTACATGCTCCATCGCACAAAGACGCTCTTGACAAGTCGATCGGGTCACTGTTGGATCGGTCTAGTAAACGTGCTACTAGGCGGCAGATGCACATCAAGACAGAGAAGTCAGGATGGAATCTCATGGGTACGACACTCTCGACGATCGCACGATCCACGGTCGCCCGGCGAACCGTCGGCGCGCTCGGCGGTGCCGGTCTGCTGGCGAGCCTTCTGTTGGCACCGGTCCTCGCCGCGCCAGCGGCGCATGCGGACCCGCCGCCCTCCCCCGGGCCGCTGGAAGAAGGCGATGTGATATACCAGGTGCTTGTCGATCGCTTCTACGACGGAGACCCGACGAATAACGACCAGGGCGACGGTGAGTATGACCCCACGGATCTTGGGTTCTATCACGGGGGTGATTGGGCAGGGCTGAGCCAGAAGCTTGAATACATCGCAGATCTGGGCGTTACCGCGATTTGGATATCGCCGGTGTCACACCAGGAGCCCCTCTCTCGTGACGGCAACGAGGCGAGCTATCACGGCTATTTCACGAATGAGTTCGCCACGCCCAACGAGCACTTCGGCGACGCGACCGAGCTGCAGGACCTGATCGATACCGCCCACGGTCTGGGCCTGAAGATGATCCTCGATGTCGTTCCCAACCACACCGCTGACTATCTAGCGGGGACGTCGACCACCTACTCGCCGACCACGTACAAGCCGGCAAGTCCCCTCGACAACTCCGCGTACTTCCACCATGACGGCGACTGCTTGTTCGATGGGTCTGAGACGCAGGCTCAAATCGAGAGCTGTGATCTCGGCGGGCTCGACGACCTCGACCAGTCCAACGCGACCGTCTCGGACTATCTCACCGACACATACAAAGACTGGGTCGGCATGGGTTTCGACGGGATTCGTGTGGATGCGGCTCGCTCGATCCCGAAATCGTGGCTCGAGGACTTCGAAGACGAGATGGGCGTGCCGACGTTCGGCGAAGTCTTCGTCGGTGATGTCGACTACGTGTCCGACTATCAAGATTACGAATGGGGTGTCCTGGACTTCCCGTACTTCTTTACGGCTAGGAGCGCGTTCGCGGCCGACACGGATATGAACGCGCTCGGCGACCTCTTCGATCAGGATTACAAGTACGCGAACCCGAACCGGCTCGAGACCTTCCTGGACAACCACGATCGCGCACGATTTCTCACCTGGGCGGATGACAACTACCAGAGGCTGCGCTCGGCACTGACGTTCCTACTGACATCTCGCGGGGTCCCCGTGATCTACTACGGAACCGAGCAGGCCGACGACGGCAACGGCAACGCGAGCGAGGTGCCTATAGCCAACAAGGATAATCGCAAAGACATGTCGTCCTTCGACGAGAACGCACCGATCTACAAGCACATCCAGCGGCTGACCACGATCAAGAAGGCCTACCCCGCGCTCCAGATCGGTACCCAGCGCGAGATGTGGTCGGACACGAACGTGTATGCGTTCTCGCGCCGAGTGGACACCACCGGCGCCGAGGCGATCACGGTTTCGTCCAACTCATGGGATACGCAAACGCGGACGATTCCACTGCGCGCCGAGAGCAGTATCACGATTGGTGCGACGCTGACCAACCTGATGAACACCGGCGATACGGTGACCGTCGCCTCAGGAGGCGTCACCGGCAAGCAGATCACCGTCGCGATGGGAGAGCACGAGAGCAAGGTCTATGTGACCGGGACCCCGGTCTCGACCTACACGCCGGTGGCGCGCAACACGACGAAGATCCGGGTGCACTACGACCCCGGCTACGGACACTCCATTTCCCTTCGCGGGGATGAGTATCCGTTCAGCTGGACCGCCGGTCGGGGCGCCCGCAACGTCGCCAGCGACGTGTGGGAGTTCGAGGTAGAGCGGATCCCCGACGGCGAGACGTTCGAGTTCAAGCCGCTGATCGACGATGCGACGTGGTCCACCGGGAGCAACTACACGGGCACCGGCGGCGACGTCATCGACATCTACCCGACGTTCTAGCGGCAATCGAGGTCCGGGCGGTGCGGCCGCCATGACACCGCCCGGATTTCCCCATTGAAGGAGCAAGGAATGACCGTTAGTCGAACGGATCTAGCGCGGACTGACATGGCTTCACCCAGGTCATGGGAGGAGGCGGTTGTGTACCAGGTGTACCTCCGTTCGTTCCGCGACGGCGATGGAGACGGAATCGGTGACCTCGCGGGGCTCACCGCCGGCCTGCCGGAGATCGCGCGCCTGGGCTGCGATGCGGTTTGGCTGAACCCCTGCTATGTCTCGCCTCAGCGCGACCACGGCTACGACATCGAGGACTACTTCTCGATCGATCCTGGCTACGGATCGCTCGCCGACTTCGACATGATGATCGCCGAGGCCCACGGGCTTGGGCTGCGGGTGCTGATGGATATGGTTGCCAATCACTGCTCCATCGCTCATCCGTGGTTCCGCGAGGCACTCACGTCCGGGCCGGGCAGTGAGGCGCGAGAGCGTTTCCTGTTCCGTGACGGCCGCGGCCCCGCGGGCGAAGAGCCTCCGGGCAACTGGCAGAGCGTGTTCGGCGGTTCGGCCTGGACACGCGTTGTCGAGTCGGACGGGGCGCCGGGACAGTGGTACCTGCACTCTTTCGACGCTGGCCAGCCCGACTTCAACTGGCGTAATCCCGAAGTTGCTGCATACTTCCTTGACGTGCTTCGGTTCTGGTTCGACCGGGGAGTGGACGGGTTCCGCATCGACGTCGCACACGGCCATGTGAAGGCCGAGGGGCTACCCGATAACCACGTCGCGGGCGGGAACGGTCACAACGCCGCGATGTGGGACCAGCCGGAGGTGCACGAGATCTACCGTGCTTGGCGCCGGTTAGGGGACGCGTATCCAGAGCCGAAGTTCTTCGTGGGGGAAGTCTGGGTTCCCACGGCTGAGAGTCTCGCGCGCTATCTGCGCCGGGACGAGTTGCACCAGGCGTTCTGTTTTGACCTGCTCGTCCAGCCCTGGGATGCAGCCCGGATGCGCGCGGCGATCGACAGGGGGTTGGAGACCGGGGACGGGGCGCCCGCATGGACGCTCGCGAACCATGATGTCCACCGCGCGGTGACGCGCTACGGACAGCAGCAGTCGTTCGACGCACCCTCACCTACCGACATGATCGCGGCCGCGCGACAGAACGGCCCCGTCGACGTCGCCACGGGGATGCGGCGCGCTCGCGCGGCTGCGGCGTTGCTTTTTGCTCTTCCTGGCAGCGCCTACCTCTATCAAGGGGAGGAACTGGGGCTGCCCGAGGTGCTTGACCTTCCCGCCGAGGCCCGTCAGGACCCGATCTGGCATCGTTCGGGAGGATCGACGCTCGGGCGCGACGGATGCCGTGTCCCGCTGCCGTGGCAGGCCGAGGCGCCAGCCTTCGGCTTTGGCGGCGACCCGGCGATGAACTGGTTGCCCCAGCCCTCCTGGTTCGGCGACTTCGCTCGCGACCGGCAGCAGGAGGATCCGCACTCGATGCTCACGCTCTACCGCGAGTTGTTGGCCGGGCGAGAGACATTCGCCGCGGGCGAACCATTGCAATGGCTCGATACGCCGCGGGATGTCCTCGCTTTTTCCCGGGCAGATGCCGTTTGCGTCGTTAACCTGGGGCCCGAGCCGTTCATCATCCCGTCCCGTTGGGGCCCGGTCGACGAGACGGTCTCGACGGCCCCGCATTCGCCTGGCTGCGTCCCCCCTGACTCGGCGACCTGGCTGCGCCGTTCATGACTTCTCACCTGGTTCACCACCCGCCGGCGCTCCAGCGTCGCCAAACACAGCAAGGAGCAATGATGCACCGCAAAATCCTCGTCCTCACCGCAGCCGGCGCCGCCGGACTGTTGGGCATCTCCGGATGCACATCGTCCGGGGGCGAAGCGGGCGGTTCGAGTCCCATCGAGGTGTCAGTCTGGCACTATTGGGACGGCACTAACGCCGACACGTTCGATGCGATGGTCAAGGACTACAACTCGTCGCACCCGGATGTGAAGATCACCACGTCCAACGTCCCGAACGCCGACTTCCTCACCAAGCTGCGAGCGGCAGCGACATCCAAAACGCTCCCCGACATCGCCATCGGCGATCTCGTCTGGGTTCCGCAGATCGCGCAGATCGGCACGCTCGCAGATCTGGCGGGAAGCATCCCCGAGAGCACCCTCTCGGATGTGAACCCGGCCCTCACCTCGTTCGGCACTATTGCCGGCAAGCAGGTGTCCGTCCCCGTCTCCGCCAACAACCTCGCCTACATGTACAACAAGACGCTTTTCGAACAAGCCGGACTTGACCCAGAAGACCCGCCGACGACATGGGACGAGTTGATGGCAGACGGTAAGAAGATTCTGCAAACGACGGGCAAGCCCGGCTACGACCTGTATACCGAGGCGGGCGACAACGGCGAGGGGTTGACGTGGAACTTCCAAGTCAACCTGTGGCAGGCGGGAGGTGAATTCCTCTCGTCCGACAATTCTGCGGCGGCCTTCAACACTACGGAAGGGAAGAAGGCACTGCAGTTCTGGGTCGACCTCATCAACTCGGGCGTCAGCCCGTACGCCAAGTGGGGCGAGTTCGAAAAGGGTCAGGGGGGGTCCGCTCAGGAGGGCTCCTGGATGGTGGGTATCTGGGCGCCTGATCCTCCGTTCGAGTTCGGTGCGGCTAAGGCCCCCTATCCCGCGGATGGCGTGCCGGCGACCAACCTTGGCGGCGAGCAGGCCATGGTCTTCGACAATTCGGACGACACTACCGAGGCCGCCGCGGACTTCCTCACGTGGTTCCTTCAGCCTGCGCAGGTCACTAGCTGGAGCGAGACGACGGGTATGCTGCCGGTGCTCGACTCCGTTGCAACCGGGTCCGAGTACCTCGACTGGGTGAAGTCAACCGAGCCCCGTCTGCTACCGTTCGTGGAGCAGATGGCCGATGCACACGCCCGGCCCAATACCCCGCTCTACCCGAAGATCTCACTCGCGTTCGCACAGCAAATCGAGAAGGCTCTCGCGGGCGAGTCCAGTGTCGACGATGCACTTGCCGCCGCGGAAGCCGCGGTCAACGACGTGATCGCCAAAGGCTGAACGGGTGCACGATTGACTATCATGCACAGCACGGTCCGGCCGGGGCGCCACGCACCGGCCGGACCGGCCCCGTACGCCGAGCGCAAGCACGCACGCTGGGACAGGGAGCAGGTGCTGACAGCGGCGGCGTTCCTGACTCCTGCGCTTTTGATCCTTGGTGTATTCGTCCTGTATCCAATCGTCAATGCCGGATACATCAGCCTCACCTCCTGGAACGGGTTCGACCCTGTCAAGCAGTTCGCTGGCCTCGACAACTACGTCCGGCTCGCCTCTGACCCTGAGTTCTGGAACAGCCTCCTCGTCACGGCGGTCTACGCGACGGGGGTCTGTGTACTGTCGGTCGTCTCCGGCCTGGCGATCGCTCTCTTGCTGGACGCACCGCTGCGCGGTCGTGGCTTCTATCGGGGAGTGTATTTTCTCCCGGCGGTGACCTCCTCGGTGGCCGCGGCCATTGTGTGGAAGTACATGCTCGATCCCGCCGGCTTCGTCAATGCCGTCCTTGCGCAGTTCGGCATCGCCGGTCCGGACTGGCTCCAGGATCGCTGGCTCGCGCTCGGCGCGCTGACTCTGCTCACGGTATGGAAGAACATCGGGTTCAACGCAGTCCTTTACCTTACGGCGATGCAGGCGCTGCCAGTCGGCGTATACGAGGCAGCCCAGCTGGACGGAGCATCGTTCTGGCAGCGGTTGCGATACGTGACAGTGCCGTTGCTTTCGCCGATGACCTTCTTCGTGGTCGTGCAGGCCTTGATCACCAGTTTTCAGGCGTTCGACCTCGTCTACGTCCTCACTGGGGGTGGGCCGCGCGGAGGCACCGAAGTGCTGGGCATGTTCACCTACCGCACAGCCTTCCGGATCGGCGACTTCGGCTACGGTACCGCGATAGCATTCGTGACGCTCCTGCTCGTCCTCGGAGTCACGCTCGTGCAGTGGCGGGCATCCGGATCAGGGAGGGCGGACCGATGAGACAGCCCCTCGCCACGCGCGTTGGACGCCACGCGATCCTGCTGATCGGGTCGGCGGTCGTGATTTTGCCGTTCCTATGGATGTTCACGACCTCATTGCAATCCAGGGCAGAGACCTACACCAACAGCTCAGTGCTTCCCACCTCGTGGCATTGGGAGAACTATGTCCATGCGTGGCAGGCGGCGCCATTCGGGCAGTACTACCTCAACAGCATCGTGATGGCCATTGGCATCGTCGGAGGCCATCTCGTGTTCGACTCACTTGCCGCCTACGCGTTCGCCCGGCTACACTTTCCGCTGCGCAACACGCTGTTCGTCGTGCTCCTTGCGGCACTGATGATCCCTACGTTCGTGACCATCATCCCCGCCTACACGATTGTGGCGAATCTCGGATGGATCGACTCCTATGCGGGCCTGATCGTGCCCCGCATGGCCGACGTATTCGGTATCATCCTCCTGCGTCAGTACTTCTCGTCGATCCCCGTTGAGCTCGACGACGCGGCGCGTATCGACGGGTGCAGTCGAGCAGGGACCTTCTTCCGTATCATCGTCCCGCTGTCCCGACCTGCCTTCGCGACGTTGGCGATTTTCAGTTTTCTCTTCGCGTGGAACGACTTCCTCTGGCCGCTGTTGGTGACCAACACCGATGACGTTCGGACGATCCAAATCGGTCTGTCTGCCTTCGTCGGCCGCTATGGGACGAGCTGGAACTACCTCATGGCCGGTACCCTCACCGCGACGATCCCGAGCATCGTCGTCTTCCTGTTCTTCCAGCGCGCCCTCGTGCGCGGCATCGCCACCACCGGACTGAAAGACTGATCGCCGATGACCGCACCAGACTGGCTCGCCGACGCCATCTTCTATCAGATCTTCCCCGAGCGCTTCGCCGACGGTGATCGCTCCCTTGATCCGCTCGATACTGTGCCATGGGACTCGGAACCTACGCCTGAGAACTTCTTCGGCGGCGATCTTCAGGGCATCATCGACCATCTCGATCACATCCAGGATCTAGGCGCCAACGCCCTGTACCTCACTCCAATCTTCGAAGCTCAGACCAACCACCGCTACGACACCGTGGACTACTTCTCGGTGGACCACCGCCTCGGAGACCTCGGCACCTTTCGCCGACTACTCTCGGAGTGCCATGAACGTGGCATGCGTGTCGTGCTCGATGCCGTGCTCAATCACTGCGGAGATGGTCATCCTGCCTTCCAAGACGTCGTCGCGCGTGAGGCGGAGTCGCCCTACGTGAACTGGTTCTCGGTAGAAGGCTTCCCCGTGGTGGCTGCGCCGGAGCCGAACTACCGCACGTGTTCCGGCTGTCACTACTTGCCCAAATGGAACGTCTATAACCCGGAGGTACGTGCGCATCACTTCGACGTGGCACGCTATTGGATCGACCAGGGCATCGACGGGTGGCGTCTCGACGTGCCATATTTCATCAACCGTACTTTCTGGAGGCAGTTCCGCGACGTGGTGAAGTCTCGCAACGAGCAGCTATACATCGTCGCCGAGGAGTGGCACGAGCCGGAGCAGTGGCTCCAGGGGGACACGGCGGACGGCACGATGAACTACACGCTGCGGGACTTGGTCCTGGGCTTCACCGCTGACCGGACTCTCGACGCGGCGGATTTCGCTGCGGGGATGAACGACCTCTCGGCCCGGATCCCGCATGGCTTCCACCCCGGGATGCTGAACCTTCTGAGCAGCCACGACACCGAACGGGTCCTCACCCGACATGGTGGCGATGCCGACGCGACGCTCCTGGCATACGCGCTGATGTACGCCGCTGAGGGTGTGCCGATGGTGTACTACGGTGACGAGGTTGGCATGACAGGGGAAAATGACCCTGGATGCCGAGCTGGGATGGTGTGGGATCGCGCGCGATGGAACGCGGCCTTGTTTGAGGGGCTGCGGGATCTCGCTCGACTGCGCAGCGGCAGCCCCACGCTGCGCCGAGGGACGCAGTGGGTGACCGCCCTCGATCCCGATACAGCGCTTGTCATTCGTACGCTCGGTGGTGCGTCCACCGCGATCATTGTGCACCGGGGTGCTGGCGTTGTGCTTCGTCCTGACACCCATGACCTGCCAGAGGGAGTCGGTGAGCTTGTCCTAGGACCGCGCCAGCATCTCGTGATTGAGTGCGCCTGATGCCCGCGCGCCGCCGTGCGACTATGCAGGACGTTGCTCACAAGGCCGGCGTGTCGAAGTCAGCTGTCTCCCTGGCGTACAACGACTCGAAGAAGCTGTCGGATGCAACACTCCAGCGCATCCTCCGTGTCGCTGACGAACTTGGCTTCAGCCAGGATCCCGCTGCGCGGATGCTGCGCACCCGCCGGACCGACAGCCTTGGACTCCTCCTGCCACAACAACTCGACAAAGTGCTCGAGAACCCGTACTACTCGCTGTTCCTCCAGGGAATCGGGCAGACCTGCTACCAGGAGGGCTTCACGCTCCTGTTGGCACCGCCGTTGAGGGGGTCCATGCTCAAGACGATCCCGTATGCGGCAGTCGACGGATTCATCGTCTCGGGACTGGAGTACGACAGGGGTGAGGTCACAGCGCTACGGCAGCGCGGAATCCCTTTCGTGCTCGTTGACAGCGAATGGCATGAAGGCGTGCCGAGTGTCGATATCGACGAAAGCGAGGGGATCGCGGAGCTCGTCGAGCACCTGCTTCGTCAGGGACACCGCCGGATCGCTATCGTCGCGTTCGAGACGGGGGTCGACGGCGGATACCGAAATTGGAAGGGCCCCGTTCTGCGGCGGATGCAGGGTGCCACACGGGCTCTGGCGGCCGCGGGACTCGCTCCCGACAGCGACGGCATTACCATCCTCGAGGTGCCGTGCACCCGGCCGGGTGGCGCCGATGCGTTCAAAACGCTGTGGGGACTGCCTGAGCGTCCGACCGCAATCGTCGCATTCAGCGACATCATCGCCTACGGGGTGCTCGACGCGGCGCGCGAGGCGGGTCTCGTCGTCCCAGATGATCTCTCCGTCTCGGGCTTCGACGATCTCACCGAGTCGAGCTGGACGACCCCAACGCTCACCACGATCCGCCAGCCCATCGCGACCAAGGGCCGTCTGGCCGCCGAGTATCTCATCGAGGCGATCGCCGGCTCGGGCGCGGGGCACCCGCATCAACAACGTCTGAGCACCGCACTGCTCATCCGTCACTCCACCGGTCCCGCACCCACGCCCGGCCCGCGTTCGTAAAGAAACTGCATTCGCGCCGAATACCCTGCGAGGCATCCAGGCCGGTGGTGCGGGCCTGGTCGAGGTGCTGATCCACCCTCAGAACTCGCGTGCGAGCGGTGCGTGACGGCGCGGCGCAAATGGACAGGAACCGGTTTCTCACCTAGGCTGAAAGCGATGGAACTCGTCGCCGAAGCGAGCATGTATCGCAACCCGATCATCGATGCCGATGTGCCGGATCCCGATGCCATCCGCGTGGGAGACCGGTTCTACCTCGTCGCATCGAGCTTTCATCGCGCCCCCGGTCTGCCGATCTTCGCCTCGAACGATCTGGTCACGTGGGAGCGCATCGGCTATGCGCTCGAGCGCAACGAGCCCGCTGCGTGGTTCGCGCTGCCGCGGCACGGCGGCGGCGTGTGGGCGCCATCGATCCGTCATCACGACGGCCGGTTCGTCGTGGTGTATCCCGACCCCGATCAGGGCGTGTTCGTCGTCACTGCCGAGGACGCGGCCGGCCCCTGGTCGGCCCCGCACCTGCTGCTGCCCGGACTCGGGATCATTGACCCGTGCCCGCTGTGGGACGACGACGGCGCTGCGTATCTCGTGCACGGTTGGGCGCGTTCGCGCGCGGGCCGCAAGAACGTGCTCACCGTCGTTCCGGTCGATGCCGGGCTGCGGCATCCCGCGGGCTCTGCCGTCGACGTCATCGACGGCGACGCGCTCGAGGGGTTCACCACGCTGGAGGGCCCCAAGTTCTACAAACGCGACGGCGCGTACTGGATCTTCGCACCCGCCGGTGGCGTGGCCACCGGGTGGCAGACGGTATTCCGTTCCGACACCCCGTACGGCCCGTACGAACATCGCGTCGTGCTGGCGCAGGGCGAGAGCCCGGTCAACGGTCCGCACCAGGGCGCCTGGGTCGACGACGGCGCCGGGGGCGACTGGTTTCTGCATTTTCAGGACCGCGGGGTGTATGGCCGGGTGCTGCACCTGCAGCCGATGGCGTGGGGCGATGACGGCTGGCCGCTCATGGGCGCGGCCGTCGACGGCGGGCCGGCGCAGCCGGTGCTCGCGCACCGCTCGCCCCGGGGCCGCTTGCAGGGCGCCCGCACTCTCGCGCGCTCCGATGACTTCGCACAGGGGCGCCCGGGCATCCACTGGCAGTGGGAGGCAGACCCCGACCCCGGGGTCGTGCTCGGCACCGGGCCGGGGCTCGCACTGCGTGGCGGCTGTGACGGGGGCAGCATCCGCACTCTTCCCACCGTGCTCTCCCAGGCCCTCCCCGGCCAGCCGTGCACGGCCGCCGTCGACATCACCTGGGATGCCGCAGCCCCCGGCGGCCGCGCCGGGCTGGCCGTGCTCGGCCGTGCCTACGCCTGGGCCGGACTGCGGCGCACCGCCGAAGGGGTCGAGGCCGTCGTCGCGGTGCGTGGGGCAGACGAGCAGCACGAACGCGTCGTGGCGGCGGTGCCGCTGAGCGAGCCGCGCGTGCACGTCGCCGTCGCCGTCGACGCCCAGGCCCGCGTGCGGGTGCAGCTGACGACGGCGCAGGGCATCATCGACGTCGACCCGGGATTCCACGCTGTCGAGGGGCATTGGGTCGGGGCATCCCTCTCCTTGTTCGCCGCCGGCCGGTACGGGGCCGAAGAGACGATAGCGCGGTTCGAGCGGTTCACGGTCGACGTGAGGAATGAGTGACCATGGCAGCCAGACGCGCGCGCACCACCCACACTCGTGACACGACGATCAACGACATAGCGAAGGCGGCCGGGGTCTCCAAGGCCACCGTCTCGCGGGTGATCAACGGCGTGCCGACCGTGAACGAGCAGATCGCCCAGCGTGTACGCGATGTCATCGACGAGCTCGGGTACACGCCGAGCCAGACGGCGCGTTCGCTCTCGCTCGGGGTGAGTCGCACGGTGGGTGTTCTCGTGCCCGACCTGGGCAACCCGATGTTCCACCAGGTGCTCAACGGCTTCAACCGCGCGGCGGCGCGCGACGGCTACCACGTCGTGGTCACCGACTCGTTCGAAGACGCCGACCGTGAAGCGGCGCTGGCCAAAGACCTGCGCGATCGTACCGATGCGGTGGCGCTGTTCGCCCCGCGCATGACCCGCGAGAACCTTCTGGCGCTGCTGCCGAAGGTCGCCCCGGTCGCGGTGTTCAACCGCACCACCGGCAAGAACGCCGGTTCGGTGCTGATCGACTACCACGAGGGCATCCTGCTGCTGGCCCGTCACCTCATCGACCTCGGCCACCGGCGCATCGCCTTCTTGTCGGGCCCCGCTTACGCCCGCTCGAACTGGGAACGCGAGCGCGGGCTCGCCGAGATGCGTGAGGCCGTGCCCGATGTCGAGATCATCGACGTGGCCTGCGGGCACTCGTTCGAAGACGGGTACAACGCCTGGCCCGCGGTTCGCGAGATGGCTGCCACTGCCGTCATAGCGTTCAACGACGTGGTGGCGCTGGGGCTGCTCGGCCGACTGGCCGAAGAGGGCGTCTCGGCGCCGGCGCAGCTGTCGGTGGCCGGGTTCGACGACATTCCGTTCTCACGGTATTCCTCGCCGTCGCTGACGACGGTGACCTCGCGGCTGAGCGAGATCGGCACCCGCATCTGGGAGGTCTTGCGTGCCGAGATGACCGATACGCCGATTCGCGAACCGATCATGTTCTCCCCCGAACTGGCAGCCCGGGGCAGCACGAAGGAGATCCGATGATGATCGACCTGTTGCGCAGCGGCGAGGCGCAGGTGGTGTATCACGACGGTGCCGGGCTCGACCGGGTGCTGGCCCCGCGGCCGTTCCTGACGGCGAGTTCCCCGTCGGGGGTGGCCGTCACCGAGGTGAGTCCCGACGATCACCCCCATCACCTCGGTCTGAGTCTGGCGCTGCCCGACGTGAACGGCGTGTCGTTCTGGGGCGGCAACACGTTCGTGCGTGGGCACGGACCGGCACTTCTCGACAACCACGGGGTGCAGCGGGTCGACGAGCGCGAGATCAGCGAGGGACGCATCGCCGAGCGGCTGTCGTGGCTCGACCCGAAGGGCGCCGTGCTGCTCGACGAGGAGCGCGTCATCACCGCGCGTGCGGCCGACGAGGGGTGGGAGCTGGTCTGGACGACGCGACTGACCGCTGTCGCCGGCTCGGTCGGCTTCGGCAGCCCGCAGACAAACGGTCGCGTGGGCGCTTTCTACGGGGGCCTCTTCTGGCGCACACCGTTCGCCGACGCGCGCGTGCGCACCGCCGATGGCGAGGGCATCGCCGCGGCGCACGGGTCGGACTCGCCGTGGCTGGCAGTCGACACGCCCGCGGCATCCCTGGTCGCTGCCTCCACGACGCGGATGCCGTGGTTCGTGCGGCACCGTGGCTACGTCGGATTCGCCCCGGCCGTGGCCGTCACCGGGCGGCGCACGCTGGCCGCGGGCGAATCCTTGCATCTCGACCTGGCCGTCGCCGTGCGCGACCGGCCGGCGCCTCATCCGGCCGAGATCGCCGACGGCCTGTTGGCCGGCGTCGGAGACGCGGTATGAACGCGCCGCGCCTGGCCGTCATCGGCACCGGCGGACACGGCGGCAAGCACCTGGCCCGGGCTGTGCGCCTGCACGAGGAAGGGCGGGTTCGGCTTGTCGCAGTGGGCGACCCGAACCCACCCGGGCCCGAGCTGATTCCCGCCGACACCCGGTGCCACCCCGACGGCCTGAGCCTGCTCGCTGCCGAAGACGTCGATGTCGTCATCGTGTCCACGCCCATCCACACGCACTTCTCGATAGCGGCGGCGGCGGTGCGCGCCGGCGCCGATGTGCTGCTCGAGAAGCCGACCACGGCCACTCTCACCGAGTACGACGAACTCGTCGCGCTGACCGCTGCCCACCGTGCGCGGGTGCAGATCGGCTTTCAGAGCCTCGGCTGCGCCGCCGTCGACGTCGTGCGCCGGCGGATCGCCGAGGGTGTGATCGGCGAGGTCATGCGCTTTTCGGCCACCGGCGCCTGGGTACGCGATGAGCGGTACTGGGCTCGGGCACGCTGGGCGGGACGGCGCACTCTGGACGGCGTGGTGGTCGCCGACGGCGTGCTCACCAATCCGCTGGCCCACGCCACCGCCACTGCTCTGGCCCTCTCGGGTGCGACCGGTCGTGACGCCATCGCAGAGATCGAGCTCGATCTGCACCGGGCCAACCCCATCGAGGCAGACGACACCTCGGTCGCGATTCTGCGGCTGACCGACGGGCGCCGGCTGACCACGGCGGTCACGTTGGCCGCTGCCGCGACCCACGAGCCCTTCGTCGAGGTCGTCGGCGAGAGCGGCACCCTGCGCCTGTACTACAAGACCGGAAAGCTGGTCACGCTCGACGTGCACGGCACCGTGCGTGACGAACAGACCTTCGGCTTCGGCGATCTGCTCGACGATCTGCTGTCGGCGCGCGCGAACGGGCACCCGCTTTTCGCGCCGATCGAACAGACCGGCGCCTTCATGCGCCTGGTCGATGCGGTGGTGCGTGCACCCGTACCGCGGGCCATCGCGCCCGAGCACATCGAACGCCATGACGACGCGGCCGGCGTGCACCTTGTCGTGCGCGGTGTCGAAGCGGCCATCGATCGGGCTCTGCGTGCGCAGAAGACATTCACGGCGTTGGGTGTGCCCTTCGCCGCCCCTGTCGCCGCCGCGCGATGAGCGGTGCGCTGCACGATTTCACCGCGCAGGCGAGCGCAGCCGGCATCAGCCTGCATTCTCTCGAGGTCAGCGTCGAGGGGCACACCATGGTCCGCAGCGGCGTCGCGCCGTTCGGAGTAGAGGTGCCCCACCGCCTGTACTCGGTGTCGAAGTCGTTCACGGGCCTGGCGATCCTGCTGCTGGCACAGGAGGGGATGCTGCGCCTGACCGACGGCATCATGCAGTATTTCCCTGAGATGGCGCCGGTGCACCCCTGGCTGGCGCAGACCCGTATCGACGACATGCTGGCCATGACCGGTCCGCACAGCCGCACGAGCTATGTCGAGGGCGCGGGCGACTGGCTCGCCTCCTACTTCCGCGTGCCGCCCACCCACAGACCGGGCACCCTCTTCACCTACGACACGAGCGCGAGTTATGTGCTGGCCGCGCTCGTCGAGCGGCTGAGCGGCACGGCGCTGCTGGACTATCTGCGCCCGCGCCTGCTCGACCCGCTCGGCATCAGCGGCGGCGCGCGCATGCTCACCGGTCCCGAGGGCATCGCTCACGGGGGTTCGGGGTTGATAGCGGCACCGGCCGGGATGCTGCGCCTCGCCGAGACGCTCAATGGCGCCGGCCTGTGGCGGGGCAAGCGGATTCTTCCCGCAGCAGTCGTCGACAGGCTGCGCGAACCGCGCAGCGACCCGGGTCTGCAGACCTGGGGTGCACCGTTTCGCGCGGGCTACGGGCGGCAGCTCTGGCTGCCCGGCGGCGACAGCTGGATGATGTTCGGTCTGGGCGGTCAGGTGGTCTACGGCGACCCCGCCCGTGCGCTGGCGGCCGTGGTCACCGCCGACACCACACCGCTGGCCAGTGGCGACCAGCGGTTGGTCGAACTGCTGCTGCGCGCTCTGTCTGTCGACGAGTTCGGCGCACAACCGCACGCGGCCCTCACGCTGCAGCCGGTCACGCCCGCCCATCGGGTCTCGCACGCCCGCACGCTGGCCGGTCGGTACGCCGCCGTCACCGGCGAGCGCGCCCCCGCGACCCTCGAGCTCGCGGTCGACGCCGCGGGAGGAAGCGTGCGGACGGCAACGTACACGCTGCCGTTCTCGATCTCTGCCCCCACGATCACCACACTCAGTCTCGGCGCGGCGGTGGTCACGGCGGGCTGGTCATCGCCCGGGGTGCTCGACGTGCAGGTCAGCGCGCTCGGCGATGACATCGCCTCGGTGCGTCTGCGGCTCGTGGCCACCGATGACGAGGTCGTCACGGTGCAGTCGCAGGGGTTCGGCCCCGCGATCGACGCGTCGTGGTCGTGGCGGGGCAGCTACCGAGCCTGAACCACCGCGGTCTCGATCAGGCCGGCGTGCACGATGTCGGCGACCAGGGCCGCTCCTGCCGCCGACAGATGAGTGTCATCGTGCGCGCCCGCCGGATGCCCGGGCCACTGGCCGGGCTCGAGCCAGAGGAACGATGACTTGCTGCCTTCCACACCTTGGCGCTGCCACACCTCGGCGGTCGCAAGCGTGAGATCGATGAGCGCTGTGCCTTCGTCGCGGGCCACCGCGCGGGTCTGGTCGGGATACCGCCCGTGCGTGGAAACCAGTCGCCCGTCGACAAAGTGGCGTCGCTCGATCGGGGTGAGCAGCACCGGTGTGGCGGCGCGCTCGCGCGCGCCGGCGACGAAGCGCCGGAGGTTCGCCGGGAACGCGGCATCCGGGTCGCTGTACCGCTCATCGGGTTTGCCGTCGTTGTGCCCGAAGCACACCAGCAGCAGATCATCGGGGCCAAGATCGCCCAGGGCGGCATCGAGAAGACCGGCCGCGATGAAGCTGCGGGTGCTGGCCCCCGACAGCGCGTGATTGACCACATCGAGACCCTCATGGGTCGCCAGCGCCTGGCCCCAGCCGGTACGCGGCGCCAGCTCGGCAGGGTAATCGCAGGCCGTCGAGTCGCCGGTGATGACGATGCGCACCGGTCAGCCCTTGACCGAGCCGACCAGCGCGCCCTTGACGAAGAAGCGCTGCACGAACGGGTAGACCAGCAGCATCGGCATGGTGGCCACGAAGATCACGGCCATGCGCACCGATTGCGCGGGCGGCACGACTTCGACCGCCGACTCGTCGGCGTTCAGGCCACTGGCCACGATCACTATCTGGCGCAGCAGCACCTGGATCGGCCACTTCTCAGAGCTGTTGATGTACAAGATCGCGCTCTGGTAGGTGTTCCAGTAGTACACCGCGTAGAACAGCCCGATGGTGGCGATCGAGGCCAGCGACAGCGGCAGCACGATGCGCCAGAACACACCCAGTTCCGAGCATCCGTCGATGCGAGCTGCCTCTTCGAGACTGTCGGGAATGCCCTGGAAGAAGCTGCGCATGATCACGAAGTTGAAGGCGTTGATGGCGACCGGGATGATCAGCGACCACAGCGAGTCGATCATTCCGAGGCTCTTGACCACGATGAACGTCGGGATCATGCCGCCGCTGAAGAGCATCGTGAACACCACGAGGAAGTTGATGACGCGTCGGCCCTTCAGGTGTCGCTTCGAGAGCGCATAGGCCATGAAAGCCGTGAGGATCAGGCTCACCAGCGTGCCGCCCACCGTGACGATCGTCGAGACCCCGAGCGCGCGGAAGATCGTCGGCGTCGAGAGGATGTAGCGGTACGCCTCCAGCGAGAACGTGCGCGGCCACAGGACGAACGGGCGCGTGGCCAGTTCGCCGGGGGTTGCCAGCGAACTGGCGAGCACGTTGACGAACGGCAGCAGGCACACCAGCGCGAACGCCGTGAGCACCACGACGTTGACGACGGTGAACACCCGGCGGCCGGGTGTCATGCCGCGCTTGGCGCGCGAGACGCGACGCAGCTGGATCGGGATCGTCTCGTTGGTGACCGGACCTGATGTCGTGCTGCTCATGTCGAACTCCGGGGGTGAGGCGGCCGCACCGCGAACAGCGCTGCGGAGAGGAAGAAGAAGAACGCTATCGGGTACAGGATCAGCTGCGTGCCGAACAGGCACACCAGGCCCGCGGCCAGAAACCACCATCCGGTGCGGCGCCGGCGCGGACGGTGTGCGGCGAAGAAGAATCCGATGGCGCACAGCAGTGCGGTGAGGATCAGCGAGAATCCGAACCAGCCGGCCAGAGTGCCCAGGATCACCTCGGCGTCGCCGGCGGCGAAGTTCAGGCCGGCCGCGCGCAGTCCCGGAACGATCGTGGATTGCAGGGTCGCCTCGTCGCTGCGCGTGACCACCAGCACGAATCCGCCCTGCAGCACGGCCGCGCCGGCCATGCCGATGCCGGCGATCCACCGTTCCGCACGCCGGCGCACGGGTGCGGCATCCCGGCTCTGCACCTGCTCGGTGCCCACGGCGCTCACCCCGACACTCCCTCGTGCTGCTGCAGGCGGGCGGTGTCATCGATGACCAACGCCGGACCCGAGGCCCCCGTCACCCGCACGTCGGTCAGGCGCAGTCCCGTCGTGAAGCGGGCGTGGATGCCGGCGCCGGCCATCATCGGCACTCCGTCGGCCATCGCGGGGACCGCCGCGGTCGGATCGGGCGCGAACGAGACAGCGACATCGTCGAGGGTGATCTCCTCGAGCGGGGCCTCGGGAAGTCCCGAGACCCATGCGGCGCACGCGTGCACATTCGTCGCGGTGACGTGGGAGAGATGGATGCCGCTGATGCGCGGGGTCCCGGCGTCGACAGGATAAGCTGCGCGGTCTGAGACGGCGGGCAGCTTGCCATCGGGGCCGCAGAAGTAGAACGGGTTTATCACCAGGGGGCACGAGACCTCGTCCATGACGATGTTCGACCCCCGCACGTCGGAGACAGTACCGCCGCGCCCGCGCCGGGTCTTGATGCGGATGCCACGGTCGGTGCCGGCGAAAACACAGTTCGAGATGACCACCCCGCGCACGCCGCCGCTCATCTCGCTGCCGATCACCACGGCGCCGTGCCCGTGGATCATGGTGCAGTTGGTGATGGCGATGTTCTCGCAGGCCACGCGCTGCGGCGAGCGCTCGCTGCCGGCCTTGATGGCGATGCAGTCGTCGCCGACGTCGATGTGACAGTCGCTGATGCGCACGTTGCGACACGACTCGGGGTCGATGCCGTCGGTGTTGGGCGATGCGGGCGGGTTGAGAATGCGGATGCCGCTGATGCGCACGTCGTCGCACAGCAGCGGGTGCACGGTCCAGGCGGGGGAGTTGCGCAGCGTCACTCCGGTGATCTCCACGCGTGTGCACTCGTGCAGACCGAGCAGGGTGGGACGGGGGTAGGCGAGCGCTCCGTCTCGGAACCGGCTCCACCACCATGCGCCGCCGCCGTCGATCTCGCCGCGACCGGTGATGGCGATGTCGTTCTCGCCACGCGCATAGACGCACGGGGAGTGGATGGTGGTCGAGGCGCCCTCCCACCGTGCACCCACCGGGGGATACAGCGCGGGGTCGGCGACGAATCGCAGCACCGCCCCCGCTTCGAGGTGCAGCTCGACGCGGGAACGCAGGCGCAGAGCGCCGGTTTCGTGCACGCCGGGCGCGACCGACACGCGCCCGCCGCCGGAATCGGCCGCCCGGTCGATGGCATCCTGCAGCGCGCGGGTCGTCCGCTTCGCCTCAGAGGTGTCGCTCCGGGTGATCATGCTCTGCACCTGCGTCCCGCTCTCACTCACTTGCTTGCGTTGTACGACGCGGTGAACTCATCGATCACCTTGTCCAGGCCCTGCCCGTGCAGTTTCTCGATCGCCGCGTTGTAGCCGTTCATGTCGAGCTGGCCGACCATGAACTTGTTGTAGGCGTCGGTTGCTCCCTGAAGGATCGTCGACCAGTCGCGGTCGAAGGTCTCCGACGACAGCGGAAGGGAGGGGTCGACCACCGCGTACTGGGTGTTCTCATCCATCAGCTTCTGTGCTTCGTCGACGTAGGGCGTGGTGCTCTTGAACGTCGTGACGATGTCGGAGGGACGCGACGACGAATACGGCTCCACTTCCTGCTCCCACAGTGACTGGTCCTTGATCGTGACGACGCCCTGATCGTCGAGCGTGTAGTGCGTGCCTTCGATCCCGTTCGTCATGAGCGAGAAGGCGTCCTTGTCCAGCAGCTTGTCGATGAAGCCCAGGATGGATTTGAGTTCGTCCTCGCTCTTCACCTTCGAGGTCGAGATGGCCAGCCACCCGCCGAAGCCGCCGTTGGTGTCGGACAGAATGCGACGCGGAACACTGCCGTAGGTCATGTCGTTGACCAGCGCCCACGCCATCGGCGTGTTGGGGTCGGCGCTCTGGGCCAGTGCCATGTAGTTCTTGGCCTCGAACAGGCCGGTGACCACGATGCCGCCCTTGCCCTGGGCGATGGCATCCTGCTGGTTCTTCTTCTGCACCGTGACGAACTCGTTGTTCACGGCGCCCTGCTCGTAGAGGCCGTGGTACCACTGCATGGCCCGCCGGAAAGCGTCGGTGTCGAACGACGGCACGATCTTGCCCTCATCGTTGAGCTCGAAGTTGTTGCCGGCGCCGAAGTATCCGGCCAGCATCTTGAAACCGAGGTTGAAGCTCTCGGCGCGGTCGAGGAAGCCGGTCGTGTCGTCCTTGCCATCGCCGTCGGGGTCGTCGTTGGTGAACGCGACGGCGACCTTCGCGAGATCCTCGATGGTGTGCGGCACCTCCAGGCCCAGCTTGTCGAGCCAGTCCTGACGGATGAGCACGCCGTAGCGGGCCATCTGCTTCTGGAACGGGATGCCGTACAGGTGCCCGTCGACGCGGGCCGAGGCGATGGTGTCCTGATTGATCTTGGCGAGGTTGGGATAGTCCTTCAGGTACTTCTCGACATCCCAGAACTGCCCCGACTTCAGCGCCTGGCGCACCGAAGTGTTGGTGATGTTCGTCAGCGAGGTGATGTCGGCGAGCGAGTCAGACGCGAGGGCGGCGTTGATCTTCTCGTCTTTGGAGGCGTCGGGCACCCACTGGAAGTCGACGCTGCGACCGGTGTAGTCCTCCAGAGCCTTTTGGACCGGCCCGTCGGCTTCCGGTGTGGTGGCGGTGTGCAGCATCGCCATCCACGTGATCGTCTTATCGGTCTTGCCGGTCGCGTCGTCGTCCGACGACCCGCACGCGGTGAGCGCGAGCGCGGCGACGGCGACGGAAGCGACGGCGATTCCGAGCCTGCTGTGGTTCCTCATTCTGTTGTTCCTCTCGCAAGGTGGAGATGGGTCCGCGAGGTTTCGCGCGCCCGGGGGGAAGGAGAAGTCTGTGCATCACTCGCGCTGAGCTGCCCGAAGACGATGCGGGTCACGAACCCGACGGCGGCGGCGGGGATGCCGACGCCGAACAGCACGAGCAGGGGCAGCGCGCACGCGTACAGCAGCCACACCAGGCCCGCCACCACGGCGCCGGCCACGATCGTCCAGTGCAGCGAGCCGACGCCGAGCATCAGTGCCGCGGCGATCTGGCGGGGGATGCCGCGTACGTCGGTGGCCGCCATCACCGGGAACACATAGGCGGCGATGACGGCGATGACGGCGAGGGCGACGATGTTCGCGAACTGCAGCAGCCAGGTGCCCACCGAGAAGATGTTCGTGACGACGATCACGGTCGCGCCCGACAAGATCACCCCCATCGCCACCGAGCGCCAGTACTGCGTGCGCACGTGGCCGAAGAAGGCACGGGTCACCGGCGGCGTCTGGCCCCGGCGGAACCAGCCGTCGATGTAAGCGGCCATCGCATACGACGCGGGGCCGATGCCGAACACGACCAGCCCGAGCACCGTCGTGGCCAGCCACAGTAGGTTCAGATAGGCGAGGCGATACACGCTGCGCAGAGCGGTGTTGATGCGCATCATGCCCTCGTAGGAGAACATCAGAACACCCCCTCCTCGCCGAAGCGCTTGGCGAGTCTGTTCGCCGCGACGACCAGCACGAGCCCCACCAGGCCCTTGAACATGCCGACGGCTGCGGCGTAGCTGAGCTGCCCGTTCTGGATGCCGGCGGTGAACACATAGGTGTCGAAGATCTCGCCGACCTGTCGGTTGAGCGAGTTGAGCACCAGGAACATGTGCTCGAAGCCGAGTTCGAGGAAGTCCCCGATGGCCAGGATGAACATCACGATGATGGTCGGGCGAATGGCCGGCAGGGTGATGTGCCAGGTCTGCAGCCAGCGTCCGGCGCCGTCGATCTCGGCGGCCTCATACAACTGCAGGTCGACGGCGGTCATCGCGGCGAGGTAGATGATCGTCCCCCATCCGGCGGTCTTCCATACCTCTTGCATCACATACAGGGGACGCAGCCACGTCGGATCGGTGAGGAACGGGATCTTGCCCAGTCCCCACGACTGCAGAAGGTTGTTGATACTGCCGCCGTCGGTGGTCAGCAGTACATAGAACAGCGAGACCACGATGACCCACGACATGAAGTGCGGCAGGTAGATGATCGTCTGCACACTGCGCTGGAACATCTTCGTGCGCACCTCGTTCAGCAGCAGCGCGAGGATGATCGGCACCGGGAACGAGAAGACCAGCAGCAGCAGCGACACCGTGACGGTGTTGCCCAGCAGCATCAGGAAGGTGTCTTCGGTGAAGAACCGGATGAAGTGCGCGAACCCGACCCAGGGGCTGGCCAGGATGCCGCGGAAGGGCGAGTAGTCCTGGAACGCGATGACCAGGCCCCCCATCGGCAGGTACTTGAAGACGAGGAAGTACACGATGCCGGGCAGGGCCATCAGGTACAGCGCCCGGTGGCGCCAGAGTGCGTGCCAACGAGAATGCTTGCGGCGCGGCGGCAGGGGTGCCGCGGGCAGGTCTGCGACCGCCTCGGGCGGTGAGGCCAGCACGGTCATTCCGCCGCCTTCGCGGTCGCGATATCTGTTGCCATCGGCATGCTTCTTCCTGTAACTCCTCATCGAGTCCGAGACCACGGAAGGTCAGCGTCGACCCGTTCGGTAACCGGTTTCTCACGAGGGTAACACGCAAGCTCTACCGCGACAAGCACTGATTGGACAACGGTTTCCCATAGATGCCGACAGGGCTTCGCGGTCAGCGGGGGTGGCCCTTTCCACCTCGGGGCTCGTACGATGGACAACGGACGGATAGCGCTTTCCCACCTCCGTCATCGTACGTCGCCTCAGGAGGACCGCATGCCTCATCCACCCGCCCACCGTGCGCGCACCGCCATCATCGGCACCGGCGCGATAGCCCACGCACACGCCGAGGCGCTGCGGGTGCTGGCCGACCGCGCCGAGCTGGTCGCGGTGGTCGACGTCGACGTCGACCGCGCGCGTGCCTTCGCGGCGCAGTTCGGTGCGGCCACGGTGTACGAGAACGCGGGGCAGCTGCTGGCGCACGAGCGACTCGACCTGGTGCACGTGTGCACGCCGCCGCAGACGCACGCGCCGCTGGCGATCCAGACGCTGCACGCGGGCGTGCCGGTGCTGGTGGAGAAGCCGACTGCGCTCAGCCTGCGCGAGATGGATGAGATCATCGCCGCCTCGGATGCGACCCGCGTTCCCGCCCTCACGGTGTTCCAGCATCGCTTCGGCGCGGCCGCGCAGCGGCTGAGGGGGCTCGTGGCGCAGGGCGCGTTGGGCCGCCCGCTGGTGGCCACGTGCGAGACGCTGTGGCATCGCACCGCCGACTACTTCGATCTGCCCTGGCGCGGAAGGTGGGACATCGAGGGCGGCGGACCTACGATGGGCCACGGCATCCATCAATTCGATCTGCTGTTGGCGGTGCTGGGTCCCTGGCGGCGCGTGTCGGCGTTCGCTGCGCGGCAGGTGCTGCCCACCGACACCGAAGACGTCTCGACCGCGGTGGTGGAGTTCACATCGGGAGCGTTGGCCACGGTCGTGAACTCGATCGTCTCGCCACGTGAGACCTCACGTCTGCGCTTCGACTTCGAGTACGCCAGCGTCGAGGTGGAGCATCTCTACGGCTACACCGACGCCGATTGGCGGTTCACCCCGGCTGCCGGCCACGAGGCGCTCGCCGCGCTCTGGGAGGGGCCTGCCGCCGCGCATCCGAGCGGGCATCGTGACCAGCTCGCGGCCATTCTCGACGCCCTCGCCGACGGTCGCGTTCCCGCCGTCGATGCGCACGAGGCCCGGCGTACGCTCGAGTTCGCCGCGGCGACCTACGCCTCGGCGTTCCGCGGCGAGATCGTGCACGCCGGCGACATCGCCGGATCCCACCCGTTCGCCTCGTCGATGCACGGCGGCGCCGTTCCCTGGCAGCCCCACAAGGAGATAGTCCGATGACCCTCGTCCTGGCCCCCAGCGATGGATCGTTCGGTGTGGCCGACGGCGACATCGAGCTGTTCCACTATGTGTACCGGCCCGACACGCCGCAGCTCGAGTCACCCAAGCCCTATCTGCACCCGATCCGCACGCGCGCCGGGCGAGAGCTCACTCTCTTCCGGCCGTGGGACCACGTGTGGCACAAGGGCCTGTCGTGGTCGCTGCCGGTCGTCGACGACGAGAACTTCTGGGGTGGACCCACCTTCGTGCGCGGTCAGGGGTACGTGCAACTGCCCAACGACGGCTCTCAGCGGCACCGCTCGATCGTGCGGTGCGACCTCGTCGACGGTGTGGTCACCTTCGCCCATGACCTGGACTGGATCACCCAGGACGGCCGCACGATGTTCGACGAAAGACGCACGCTGACCGCACGCGTGCTGGGTGACCGGGCCTGGGCGCTCACCTTCGCGACGAAGATGACCAACACGACCGACGCCGACATCACGATCGGATCGCCGACCACCCGAGGTCGTGAGAACGCCGGCTACGGCGGGCTCTTCTGGCGCGGGCCGCGCTCGTTCACCGAGGGACTGCTGGTCACCCCCGACGGCAGCGGCAGCGGCGACGAGGTGCGCGGTCAGCGTCACGAATGGATGGGGTTCGCCGGGCGCCACGACGTGATCGACGCCTCGTCGCTGGTGGTGATGGTGGATGCCGCGGACAACCCGCAGCATCCGCCGCAGTGGTTCGCACGCTCGACCGAGTTCGCCGCGCTGAACCCAGCCCCCTTCTTCAGTGATGAGATCGTCGTCCCCGCCGGTGGCACGGTCGGGTTCCGCTATGCGGTGGGCCTGGCCGATGCCGACGCCGGCGCAGCTGCCGAGCTCGCTGGCGTGCTGCGGGAGGTGCTCGGATGAACTCCTTCCCGGGCGGTGTGGCCGTCACCGACCTCGAGGTGTACGACACGGCGGCCTGCGATGGCCGCGTGGGCGGCAGCCCACACCTGCACACCGCTTCGAGCGAGGCGTACATCGTGATCGCCGGCACCGGGGCGGTGCACACGCTCAGCGCCCAGGGTTACGCCGAGCATTCTCTCGAGCCCGGCGACACGCTGTGGTTCACACCGGGCACCATCCACCGCCTGATCAACGGCGGCGGGCTGCGACTGCTGGTGGTGATGTCCAACGCCGGACTTCCCGAAGCGGGCGACGCCGTGTTCACCTTTCCCGCGCACGTGCTCGATGACCCCGACGCGTACCGGGCGGCCGCGACGCTGCCCGACGGACCCGATATCGCCCAGGCCGTACAGGTGCGGCGCGATCTGGCCGTCGAGGGTTTTCTCGCACTGCAGCGCGGCGGGGCCGAGGCGCTGGCTGCCTTCCACACGCAGGCGGCCCGGCTCGTGGGCGGCCGGATCGCGCGGTGGCAGAAGATCTGGGAACGGTCCGTCGCGGCGCCGGCCGCGGCGACCCGGGATCAGCTGACCGCGCTCGCCGCCGGTGAGCCGGGAGCGCTCGGTGCGGCATCGGTCACCCGCGCGGTGAGGGAGCCGGGGGAGCGTGCATGGGGCATGTGCGGCCGGTTGCGGACGTGGAGCGAGGACGTGCGATGATCGAGACCATGCCCGAACGACTGCGCTGCGCGATCGTCGGCACCGGAGGGGTCGCGCAGCTGCATGCCCGCGCGGTGGCCGCGCATCCGCGCGCCGAGCTTGTCGCCGTCACCGACCTGAGTCGCGAGCGCGCCGACGAGTTCGCCGCCCGCTGGAGCGTGCCCGCCGTCTACGACACCCTCGACGAGCTGCTGGCCACCGAACACCCCGACGTCGTGCTGGTGTGCACCCCGCCGGTCGCCCACCACGACCAGACGCTGGTCGCGCTGGCCGCCGGCGCCCACGTCGTGGTCGAGAAACCGCCGGCGTCGTCGCTGGACGAACTCGACGAGATGCGCCGTGCCGCCGACGCTGCCGACCGGCGCCTGGCGGTCGTCTTCCAGCAGCGCACCGGAACGGCCGCCGCGCACGTGAAGCGGCTGCTGGCCGACGGCGCTCTCGGCCGTCCGCTGCTGGCCGTGTGCCAGACGCTCTGGTACCGCGGCGACGACTATTACGCGGTGCCCTGGCGGGGCAAGTGGGCGACCGAGGGCGGCGGGACCACGCTGGGTCACGGCATCCATCAGCTGGATCTGCTCGGATACCTGCTGGGCGACTGGGCGAGCGTGCAAGCGCGGCTGTGGCGCCTGGACCGTGACATCGAGGTGGAGGATGCTTCGACGGCCACGGTGACATTTGCAAACGGCGTCGTCGCCCAGGTCGTCACCAGTGCCGTCTCGCCCCGCGAGGTGAGCGCCATCCGCATCGACACCCAGAAGGCGACAGTGACCGTCGAGCACCTCTACGGGCACGGACACGAGAATTGGAAGATCACTCCCGCGCCGGGGTTCGAGGCCGAGGCCGCCGCCTGGGCGCTGCCCGAGATCGAGGAGCGCAGCGACCACGCGCCGCTGCTGCGTGACGTGTTCGATGCGCTGCTGACCGGGGCCCCGCTGCCCGAGACCGCCGACGAGCCGGCCCGTACCTTCGAGCTGGTCGCGGGGATCTACGCGTCGGCCGCCGCCGACGGCGCCGTGCTGACCCCGGCCGACATCGCCGTCCATCCCACGCACCGCCGGGGCTTCGCAAGCCCGGTCACCGACATGCGCGAGGGATGAGTGTGCACGAGCTGTATCGCGACCCGGTCTATGACGGAGCGACCGATCCGACCGTCGTGATCGCCGACGACGGGTGGTGGATGTTCTACACGCAGCGGCGTGCCGGCCACCCCGATCCGGGACCGGGGGTGAGCTGGGTGCACGGCAGCCGCATCGGCGTCGCGCGCTCGGCCGACGGCGTCGCGTGGTCGTACGCGGGCACGCTGGAGCCGGATGCTGCGGGGCTGAGGCTGAATGCCGACGGTCCGCCGGTGGTGGTGGATGCCACACACTGGGCGCCCGAGGTGGTGCACGACGGTGCCCGCTGGCGGATGTACCTCACCGAGATCGACGGCGTTCCCGACCGATGGCCCGGCCATGCCCGGCGCATCGTGGAGTACTCCTCGGCCGACCTGCGCGACTGGCGTCGCGTCGCAGAGCTTGCGCTGGACAGCGACCGCGTGATCGACGCCGCCGTGACGCGGTGCCCCGACGGCCTCTGGCGGCTGTGGTACAAGGATGAAGCGGCCGGCTCGGTCACCAAGGTGGCGACCTCGACCGATCTGCGTCGGTGGGATGCCGCGGGCACAGCGATCGGCGGCCGCGCGCATGAAGGCCCCTTCGTGTTCGCGCTGGGCGGCTGGTGGTGGATGATCACCGATGAGTGGCGGGGTCTTGCTGTGCACCGCTCGCCCGACGCGGTGACCTGGGAGCGGCAGGGTGGACCCGACGATGTCATCCTGGCCGGCGACGACGGCGCACCGCGTGCCCACCATGGCGCAGCCGTGCGCGAGGGCGACCGGATGTGGTTCTACTGGTTCGGGCACCCGCTGGCCGCACCCGACCGCGGCGCCGAGGCGACCTCGCTTGACGACCGGCGCAGCGCCGTCTATCGCAGTCGGCTGACGGTGGTCGACGGTGTGCTCACCGCGACCGTTATTGAATCGTCTCAAATTGATGACCGCTGAGTGTTGCTATTCGCTTGCCGGTGGATTAGTCTGACCGGGCAAGCGCTTTCCCACACCCGGTGTCCCACCTCGGAACCGTGAGCGCCTGCATCCCTCGCACGACCGACAAGGGCGTCCCGCAGGATCACGCGACGACGCACAAGAGAGGACAAGGATGTTCAGCAAGAGAAAGCTCGCGGGCGCCGTCGCCATGGCGGCCAGCGCTGCGGTATTGCTCGCCGGATGCGCCGGCGGCGGCGGTGGCGATGACAAGGGCGCTGCCACGCTCGACCCGAACGAGAAGGTCACGCTCGACCTGGCCTTCTGGGGCAACGACGTTCGCGCCAAGCTCTACGACCAGGTGATCGCCGAGTTCGAGAAGAAGTACCCGAACATCACGGTGAACTCCACCTTCTTGGACTTCCCCGCCTTCTGGGAGAAGCGCCAGACCGAGGCCGCCGGCGGCGGCCTGCCCGACGTGATGCAGTTCGACTACTCGTACCTGCGTCAGTACTCCGAGAACGGGCTGCTGCTCGATCTCGACCCCTACCTGGGCAACATCATCCAGACCGAGCCGCTGGGAGACAACATCCTCTCGATCGGCGTCGTGAACGACACCACCTACGCGATTCCGACCTCGACGAACGCGTGGGGTCTGTTCACGAACCCGAAGCTTCTCGAGCAGGCCGGTGTCGACGACTTCGCCGGTGGCAGCTGGGCCGACTACACCGATTGGATGGGCAAGGTCACCACGGCCGCCGACGGCGAGTTCTACGGTGGCAGCGACTACACGGGGCGCATCCAGAACTTCGAGCTGCAGCTGCGCTCTGAGGGCAAGAACCTCTTCAACGACGACGGCACCGCCGGTTTCGACGAGGCCCGCCTGAAGCAGTTCTGGGAAGAGGGCGCCACAGCCCGCGACGGCATCGTCGTTCCGCAGAAGACCGTGGAAGAGCTCTCCCCCCTCGGCCCCTTCGACACCGCCAAGACGGCGAGCGAGCTGACCTGGGACAACTTCGGCGCCGGCTACCTGGCAAACCTCGGTGAGGACTTCACCTCGCTGAACCTGATCGCCCCACCGGTCACGAAGGAGGGCGCGAAGGACCTCTACCTGAAGCCCTCGATGCTGCACGCCATCTCGGCGAAGACGAAGCACCCCGCCGCGGCGGCGACGCTGGTGGACTTCCTTATCAACTCGCCCGAGTCCGGCAAGATCTTCGGCACCAACCGGGGCCTGCCGGCCTCGACCACGGCCCTCGAAGCCGCCGAGCTCGACCCGCTGAGCCAGCAGATCAAGGACTACGAGGCATCCATCCAGGACCGCCTGGGAGATGCGCCGCCCGTGCCGATCGTCGGCTACGGCACGCTCGAAGAGAAGTTCCGGGTGCTGGGCACCGAGCTGAACTTCGGCACGATCTCGGTCGATGACGCCGTCAAGGAGTTCTTCTCCGAGATGGACGTCCAGCTCAACCAGTAGTGCACCGTCTCCGGGCCGAGGGTACCCTCGGCCCGGAGACCGCGAGCCCAGCGAGGGGAGAGACCGTGAGCACCACGGCCACCAGGGTCATCGTCACCGACAAGCCGGCGCGCCGGCTGTACCGCCGGCGTCGACCCGAGTACAACAACCGTCCGCAGCAGCGGGCGCGCGCACGACGCGAGACCCTGGCGGGGTACGGCTTTCTCATCCCCTGGCTGGTGGGCTTCTTCGGCCTGACGCTCGTGCCGATGGTGTACTCGCTCTACCTCTCCTTCACGAAGTACAACCTTTTCGCGGCGCCGAAATGGATCGGCCTGGACAACTATGTGCGGCTGTTCACGAACGACCCCAACTTCGTCCAGTCCGTGTGGATCACGCTCATCTACGTGTTCATCGGCACCCCGATCAGCCTGGCCGCCGCACTGGCGGTGGCCATGCTGCTGAACTACCGCGACCGCGGCGCCGGGTTCTTCCGCTCGGCCTTCTACGCCCCCTCGCTGATCGGCGCCTCGGTGTCGGTGGCCATCGTGTGGCGGGCGATGTTCTCCACCGACGGCCCGGTCGACGCCGCGCTGAACTCCATCGGCATCCATCTGGGCGGCTGGATCGGGAATCCCGCCATGGTGCTGCCGATGATGATCCTGCTGCACGTGTGGCAGTTCGGCTCGACGATGGTGATCTTCCTGGCCGGCCTCAAGCAGGTTCCCAAAGAGCTCTACGAAGCCGCCGAGATGGACGGCGCGGGCGCCTGGCGCCGCTTCACGGCCGTGACCATCCCGATGCTCTCGCCGGTCATGTTCTTCAACCTGCTGCTGGGCCTGGTCGGCGCCTTCCAGGTCTTCGCCTCGGCCTACATCATCTCCAACGGCACCGGGGGCCCGGCCGGCATGACGAACTTCCTCACCGTCTACCTCTACAAGCGCGGCTTCTCCGACGGTCAGATGGGCTACGCCGCCGCCATCGCGTGGGTGCTCCTGGTGGTCGTCGCGCTCATTGCCTTCATCCTCTTCCGCACTCAGAGATCGTGGGTGCACTACGCAGGAGACGACCGATGACCACTGCATCGCTGAACGAACCCGGCCTGGACATCGTCGCGCAGCAGCTCGAGGGTGCCGGCCCCCGCCGCCCCCGTCGCGTCACGCGCAAGACGTGGCAGACGGTGATCTGGCTGGTCGGCCTCCTGGTGCTGACCGTGATAGTGCTGTATCCGCTGGTGTGGCTGTTCCTGTCGACGTTCAAGCCGAACGCCGAGTTCGGGCAGAACCCGGGCCTGCTGCCGCAGAACCCCACGTTCGAGAACTACGGCAAGGTGATGGAGGGCATCGCCGGGGTGCCGATGTGGCGGTTCTTCGCGAACTCGCTCATCCTGGCCGTCTCGGCCGTGGTCGGCACGGTGTTCTCGTCGGCCCTGGCCGCCTATGCGTTCGCGCGCGTGCAGTTCAAGGGCCTGGGCATTCTTTTCGCGGCCATGATCGGCACGCTGCTGCTGCCCGTGCACGTGCTGATCATTCCGCAGTACATCATCTTCAACAAGCTCGATCTGATCGACACCTTCGTGCCGCTGATCCTGCCGAAGTTCCTGGCCACCGAGGCGTTCTTCGTCTTTCTCATCGTGCAGTTCATCCGTCAGATGCCGCGTGACATGGATGAGGCGGCACGTATCGACGGCGCCGGGCATTTCCGCATCTTCTGGTCGATCATCCTGCCGCTGATAAAGCCGGCCCTGATCACCTGCGCGATCTTCGCCTTCATCTGGACGTGGAACGACTTCCTCGGCCCGCTGCTGTACCTGACCAGTCCCGACAACTATCCGCTGCCCATCGCACTGCGGCTGTACAACGACCAGACATCGTCGAGCGACTACGGTGCGACGGTGACCGCGTCGTTCATCGCGCTGATCCCGATCCTGTTGTTCTTCATCGTGTTCCAGCGCTTCCTCGTCGAGGGCGTGGCCACGCAGGGGCTGAAGGGATGAGCCTGGCCACGGCTCGCCGCCGCGAGCGCACCGCCCGCCGCCGCGATCGCGACGGCAGCGGGCCCACCGTCGGCGACGGCCCGATCGCCCGCTTCCCGGGGGCTACCGGGGCCTTCGCGTTGCTCGGCGAAGTGCTGATGACGGGCATGCTCATCACTCTGGTCGCTCTGCCGATCGTCACTGCTCCCACGGCGCTGGCCGCCGGCATCCGCCATCTGCGGCGCTACGTCGCCGCCGATGACTCCCGCCTCGCGCACTTCTGGGCCGATGTGCGCTCAGGCATCGTGCCCGGTCTGGGCGTCGGCGTCGGCGCGGTGGTGATCGCCGTGCTGCTGGCCGCCGACATCCGCGTGGCGACGATCGCCGAGCTGCCGGGAGCCTGGCTCGTCGGCGCGTTCGGCTGGGTCGCCCTGGCCGTGCTGGCCGGTGCGCTGCTGCTGATCGCCGGTGCCTGGTCGCCCGAACTCGGCTGGCGCGGCGCCGTGCGCGTCGCACCGCGGCTGGTCGCCCGCGACCCGCTCGGTGCCGTCTATCTGCTGGTGACGGTGGGCGTCGTCGCCGTCGTCACGTGGATGCTGACCCCGCTGCTCGTCGCGATCATCGGTTGCGCTGCCCTGGCGGTCGTGGCCGTTCCGGTGCGCGGTCGGCGCCGCGGCGCCGATGCGAGCCGGTGAGTGTGGCCGGCTCGTGCCCGTGACTGCTTGCGCGGGTGGGCATCGCATGGCACGATAGACGGGAAAGCGCTTACCGCCCGCACTCATCGATCCGAAGGAAGACATGTCAGAGTCGACAACACCGACCGTCCGCGAAGTCGGCATCATCATGAACGGCGTCTCGGGCCGCATGGGCTACCGCCAGCACCTGCTGCGTTCGATCCTCGCGATCCGTGAGCAGGGCGGCATCGAGCTGCCCGACGGCAGCCGCCTCACCGTCAAGCCGCTACTGGTGGGGCGCAGCGAAGCGAAGCTCGCCGAGATCGCCGAGCGGCACGGCATCGCCGACTACACCACCGACCTCGACGCGGCTCTGGCCGACCCTCGCTGGGAGATCTACGGCGACTTCCTGGTCACCAAGGCGCGCGCGGCGGCGCTGCGCAAGGCGATAGCTGCGGGCAAGACGATCTACACCGAGAAGCCCACCGCCGAGACCGTCGACGAGGCGCTCGAACTTGCCCGCCTCGCTGCCGAGGCCGGGGTGAAGACGGGGGTCGTGCACGACAAGCTCTACCTGCCCGGCCTGCTCAAGCTGCGCCGGCTCATCGACTCGGGCTTCTTCGGCCGCATCCTGTCGGTGCGCGGCGAGTTCGGCTACTGGGTGTTCGAGGGTGATTGGCGCCCCGCCCAGCGCCCCAGCTGGAACTATCGCGCCGAAGACGGCGGCGGCATCATCGTCGACATGTTCCCGCACTGGAACTACATTCTCGAGAACCTGTTCGGCGGTGTGCGCAGCGTCTACGCCCAGGCATCCATTCACATCCCCGACCGCTGGGACGAGAACGGCGAGCACTACGACGCGACCGCCGAAGACGCCGCCTACGGCGTGTTCGAGCTCGACGGGGGAGTGATCGCCCAGATCAACTCGAGCTGGACGACCCGGGTCAACCGCGACGAGCTCGTCGAGTTCCACGTCGACGGCACCCACGGGTCGGCCGTGGTGGGACTGTTCGGCGCGAAGATCCAGCATCGCAACGGCACGCCGAAGCCGGTCTGGAACCCCGACATCCCCGACGAACACGACTACGACGCGTTCTGGTCGCAGGTACCGGTCGACGACGTGTTCCAGAACGGCTTCCGTCAGCAGTGGGAGGAGTTCCTCACCTCTTACGCGACCGGCACCGACTACCCATACGACCTTCTCGCCGGCGCCCGTGGGGTGCAGCTGGCCCAGGCGGGCCTGCAGTCGGCGCGCGAGGGACGCAAGGTCGAACTGCCGACGCTGAGTCTTCACTGACATGGCATGGCTGACACTCCTGGGCGCCGACGGCGCCCTCACCCGCACCGAGCTGGTCGACAGCTCAGGCTACACGCGGCCGACCGCGCCGCTGCGCAGCCGGGTCGCCTACGCGGCCGCGCACGTCGTACCGGTCGCGTGGGGCCAGAACACGCCCGGCCAGCCGGCGCAGATCGACTGGGACGCCACCCTCGCCTTTCGGCGCAACGTGTACTCCTGGGGGCTGGGCGTCGCCGACGCCATGGACACCGCCCAGCGGAACATGGGGCTGGATGCCGCAGCCACCCGTGAGCTCATTTCGCGGTCGGCGCAGGTGGCCCGTGAAGAGGGCGGCTCGGTGGTGGTCGGGGTCAACACCGACCACATCGACGACGAGCACCTGAGCCTCGAGCAGATCATCGACGCCTATAAGGAGCAGCTGCATTTCACCGAGGAGCAGGGGGCCGGCCCCGTGCTGATGGCCTCGCGCCACCTCGCGCGTACGGCGACGAGCCGCACCGACTATCTGCGCGTGTATGCGGCCGTGCTGCAGTCGGCGAGTGTGCCGGTGGTCATCCACTGGCTGGGCACAGCGTTCGACCCTCAGCTCGAGGGGTATTTCGGCTCGTCCGACTGGCGCGAGGCCTCTGAGACGCTGTTGCGCATCATCGCCGAGAACCCGGGCAAGATCGCCGGCGTGAAGATGAGTCTGCTCAACGCCGAGTCCGAGGTGGCAGTGCGCGAGCGCCTTCCCGAGGGCGTGCGCATGTTCACCGGCGACGACTTCAACTATGTGGGCCTCATCGGTGGGGCGGACGTGCCCGACGCGCCGCAGCCGGCGCGGGATCCGGCATCCCCGCGCCAGCACTCCGACGCTCTGCTGGGTGCCTTCGCAGCGATCACCCCGGTGGCCTCGGCGGCGATCCAGGCGCTCGATGCCGGCGACCCGGCGCGCTACCTCGAGATCCTCGGGCCGACCGAGCAGCTCTCGCGTCAGGTGTTCGCGGCGCCCACGTTCTACTACAAGACCGGCGTCGCCTTTCTGTCGTGGCTGAACGGACACCAGAGCGCCTTCCAGATGGTGGGCGGACTGCACTCCGCACGCAGCCTGCCGCACCTGGCACGCATCGTCCAACTCGCCAACGCCGCCAAGGCGTTCGAGCGCCCCGAGCTTGCCGCCGCCCGGTGGCACGCACTCCTGACCCTGAACGGAGTCGACGCATGACCGCTCCCGACCCGCGCCTGTCGATCAACCAGGCCACGATCAAGCACGCCGATCTGGCCACCGCGCTGCGGGTGACCGCGCAGGCAGGCGTGCAGGCGATCGGACTGTGGCGCGAGCCGGTGCAAGAGGTGGGGCTGGATGCCGCTGCCCGCATGCTCGCCGATTCGGGCCTGCGCTTCTCGACGCACTGCCGCGGTGGCTTCTTCACCGCGCCCGAGGGGCCGGCCCGCCGCGCATCGCTGGATGACAACCGCGTCGCCATCGAAGAGACCGCGACACTGGCCACCGCCGGGGCACCCGGCTCCACCGCCGTGCTGGTGCTGGTCGCGGGTGGTCTGCCCGAAGGCTCGCGTGACTTGGCCGGTGCCCGCGAACGTGTGCACGATGCCATCGGCGAACTCGCACCCGATGCCGCCGCCGCCGGCGTGACGCTGTCGATCGAGCCGCTGCATCCCATGTATGCGTCCGACCGCTGTGTGATCTCGACCCTCGGGCAGGCCCTGGATGTCGCTGCCGACTTCGATCCGGCTGTGGTCGGGGTCACCGTCGACACCTTCCACATCTGGTGGGATCCCGACGTGCTGCCCCAGATCGAGCGTGCCGGCCGCGAGGGGCGCATCGCCACCTACCAGGTCTGCGACTGGCAGACGCCGCTGCCGGCCGATGTACTGCTGGGCCGGCATTACCCGGGCGACGGAGTCATCGATTTCGGACCGATGACCCGGGCCGTTCTCGCGTCGGGATACGACCGCGACATCGAGGTGGAGATCTTCAACGAAGACGTCTGGGCCACCGATCCCCTCGAGGCGGTGCGACGCACCGCGGCCGGTTTCGGCGCGGCCGTCTCGCCGCATCTGTGACCGACCGTAGACTTCCAGAGATGTCCGATACCAGGGTTGCTCGGGTGCGCACCGCGGCGCCGACGCTGCATGATGTCGCGCACGAGGCGGGCGTGTCTCTCGCCACAGCGTCGCGGGTGCTGAACGGATCGACCCGCAAGGTCGCCGAGTCATACCGCGAGCGGGTGCAAGATGCGGCATCCCGCCTCGGCTACACGGCCAATCTCTCCGCCCAGGCCACCGCGCGGGGCACGAGTGCGATCATCGCGCTGCTGGTGGCCGATATCGCCGACCCGTACTTCGGCCAGATCGCCGCCGGTGTCGCCCGCGGCGCCGACGAGGCCGGGCTGGTGGTGACGATCGCCACGACCGAGCGCGACGCCGAGCGCGAGCAGCGGGTCATCCACGCGCTGCGCGGACAGCGCCCGCGGGGCATCATCCTCGCGGCATCCCGCACCGCAGAATCGGCGCGCGACGAACTGCAGGCAGAGCTCGAGGCCATCGCCGATGCGGGCAGCCGCATTGTGGTGGTCGGGCCTCCGGCCGACGGCCTGCGGGCGGTCACCGTCGACAACCGCGGTGGCGCCCGCGCCCTGGGCGCGGCCCTGGCCGAGCGCGGATACCGCGAGGCCGTCATCCTCGCCGCGGCAGAGGGCGTGCGCACCTCCGACGACCGCATCGTCGGGTTCACCGAGGGGTTCACGGCCGAAGGCGGCACCGTGGCCCGCATTCACCGGGGCGACTTCAGCCGCGAAGCCGGCGAACGGCTGGCCGCCGAGGCTCTCGCGGCGGGTGTCGCCCCCGGCACCGTGCTGTTCGGCGTGAGCGATGTCGTGGCCATCGGGGCGATGTCGGGCATCCGCGCCGCCGGGCGCGAGGTCGGCGCCGATGTCGCCGTGGCCGGCTTCGATGACATCCCGACCGGCCGCGACGTCACCCCGTCGCTGACCACGGTGCGGGTTCCGCTCGACGCCCTGGGATTTGAGACGTTCCGTGCGGCCACCCTCGACGACTGGAGCGGCCAGGCCGCGTTCGACCTCGAGGTCGTGGTGCGCGAGTCCACGCCCACGCGCGCGGCATGACCCAGATACTGCTCGCGCCCGACAGCTTCAAGGGATCGATCACGGCTGCTGCCGCCTGCGATGCGCTCGCCGCCGGGTGGCGCGAGGTCGCCGGCAACGCCCGGCTCGTGGCCCGCCCGATGGCCGACGGGGGCGAGGGCACGCTCGACGCCTTCGCGGCCGCCGTGCCCGCGGCGCAGCGCATGCCGGTGGTCGTCACCGGCCCCGACGGGCGTGAGGTCGACGCCGCCTGGATGCTGCTTCCGCCCACCCCCGAGGCCCCCGGCGGCACCGGCGTCGTCGAACTCGCCTCGACGAGCGGCATCGAGCTGCTCGGCCGGGCCCGTCTGCCCTTCGACGCGCACACGATCGGTTTCGGTCAGGCGATCGCCGCCGCCCTCGACCGGGGCGTCTCACGGCTGGCCCTCGGCATCGGCTCGAGCGCTTCGACCGACGGCGGTGCCGGAATGCTGCGGGCTTTGGGGGCGCGCTTCGACGCCGCCGACGGCCTGCGCTCTCTCGCGAGCGTCACCACCGTCGATGTCGCCGACCTGCGCCCGCCCCCGTCTGGCGGGGTGATAGTGCTCTGCGACGTCACCAATCCGCTTCTCGGACCCGCCGGCGCCGCCGCGGTGTTCGGCCCGCAGAAGGGCCTGAGCCCCGACGAGGTGCCGGGGGCGGATGCCGCGCTGCGGCACTGGGCCGACGTGCTGGCCACCGCGCTCCCGGCCGCCGACCCGAACGCTGTGGGTGCGGGCGCCGCGGGCGGCACGGGTTTTGCCCTGCAGGCGTGGGGCGCACACATGGTCTCGGGCTCGGCCGAGGTCGCCGAACTCATCGGACTCGCCGACGCGGTGGCTGCGGCATCCCTCATCGTCACGGGGGAGGGGTCGTTCGACGCGCAATCGGCCGGCGGAAAGGCGCCGGCGCAGGTCGCGGCATTGGCCACCGCCGCCGGCGTGCCGGTCGCCCTCGTGGCCGGGCGCATAGCGCCCGACGCCGATCTCGCGGGGTTTTCGGCCACGGTGTCGCTCAGCGAGCTCGCGGGGAGTGCCGCGGCTGCGCTGGCCGATCCGGCGCGCTGGCTGCGCGCGGCGGGCCGGGTGCTGGCCGCCCGCAACGCCGTGTGACCCGGCTCGAGCGCAGAGGGCGCGCCGCTCAGTCTGCGCGCGGCGGCGGTGCGGTCGACTCGCGCACCTCGAGGCGCGGCTGGAACAGCACGTCGTGTTTGGGTGTGGTCCCCTCGATGAGCGCGCGCATGCGCTCCCAGGCCAGCACGCCGAGTTCTTCGTGCGGCACCGAGACCGTCGTCAGCGACGGCGACATGAACTGCGCGAAGGCGATGTCATCGAATCCGGTGACCGAGATGTCGTCGGGCACGCGGATGCCGCGGCCCAGCAGCCCGTGCACGAGCCCGATCGCCACCAGGTCATTGAAGGCCAGCACGGCGGTCACCTCAGCCTCGGCCACCGCGGCGGCGGCATCCAGCCCATCGCGGCTGCCGGCGCCCCCGGCGATCCGGACGATCTCGATGCCCGAGGTGGCCTCGGTGACATCGGCGATGCCCTTCAGCCGGTTCGCGTTGGCGACGCCGGCCGGTCCCTCCAGGTAGGCGATGCGGCGGTGGCCGAGGTCGTACAGGTGGCGTGCCAGGCGCTCGATGCCCGCATGGGAGTCGACGGCGATGGTGGGGGCGCTGACGCGGGGGCTCGAGCGGTTCAAGAGCACGACCGGGGCGAGCTCTTCGGTCACCCGCACGAGGTCGTCTTCGTCCATGCGCGGGGCGCACAGCACGAGCGCATCGCAGCGCCCGCGCAGCTCGGTGGCCAGCAGTCGCTCATCGTCGGCCGACTCGGCCGAATCGGCCACCAGCGCCCGATACGCGTCTTCGGCGGCCGCCGAGCTGAGCCCGGTCAGGGCGGCATGGAACGCGGGGTTGCTCAGGTCGGGCACGAGAAAAGCGACGGTGTTGGTCTTTCCCAGCGCGAAGCTGCGCGCGCGAAAGTTCGGCCAGTAGTTCAGCTCTTGGGCGACCGAGCGCACCCGCTGCTCGACATGCGGCTCGCCCAGGAACCGACCGTTCATCACTCGAGAGACGGTCGCGGGAGACACGCCTGCCTGGCGTGCGACTTCGGCGATGGTGGTCGCCCGAGACCCCGTGCTCATCGACACTCCTTATCGATGTCTCCCATGCTAGTGATCGCCGAAGGCGTCGATCCACGCGCGGATGCGCGTCAGGCTGCGCTGGGCCGAGTTCGCCTCGGGGTGGTTGAGGTACCCGTGCGTGGCACTGCGCTCGGCGAACAGCTCGACCCGCACGCTGGCGTCGCGCAGCTGGCGGGCGAACATGTCGCCCGACGAGCGCAGATCGTCGATGGCGGCCACGAGAATGTAGGTGGGCGGCAGCCCGCGCAGATCCTTCGCGACACCCGCGAAGGCGTATGGGTCGCGCAGTCCGGCCCGGCCCGCGTAGTGCTTCGCGAGCGCGTGCACGACCGAGGGGTGAAAGCGCAGCCGGGCGGGCATCTTGGCCATGAGCTCTTTCGTTGCGGCGGTGTTCGGTGGCAGGTCGGGGTGCATCAGCGGGTAGGCGAGCACGAGGGATGCCGGCATCCGGCCGCCGTCGTCGCGCAGGCGCAGGCTCACCCCGGCCACGATCGCGCCACCGGCGCTGGCTCCGCCGAGGTGCACGCGGTCGGATGCCGCGCCGAAGAGCGCCTCGGCATTGCCGGTCGCGTGCTCCCACGCCGCCTGCACGTCGTCGATGGGAACGGGATGCCTCACCCCGCGCAGCGCCTTGCGGTAGTCGACGGCGAGGGTGGGGATGCCGTGCGCGGCCAACTCGAGACCGACCCAGTTCGACTCGGGCATGTCGAGCGTGCCGCCGAAGAAGGCTCCGCCGTGCACCCAGACGAACGCGTTGCGGGCCGGCTGGGCCGGGTCGCGGTACAGCCGGGCCGGCACCGCGCCGTGCGGACCGCTCACCGGCACGTCGGTCACCGCCACCGGTGCGAGATGCGCGAAGCGGCGCTGCAGCGATGCCGTATCGACGTCGGGTCGTGAGTCGGCCGGCTCGCCGCGCCGCGCGATGTACCAGGCGGTCGCCCGCACACCGATGTCGGCGGGGGTCAGCATCCGCCCTCCGGCGTCATGAGAGCTGGTCCTCCACCCGGCGACGCGGCCGCGCCGCGGCATCCCGTTCCTCGTCATCGGACGGAAGAGCTATCGGCGTCGTCTGCGCGATCTCGTCGCTGAACTCCTCGGGGATCTTCGGCTGCACCACCTGGATGGGGCGCGTCTCGTCGAGGGTGAGCGTGAACCGGCTCGACTCACTGCGATGCACCCGGCCCGAACTGATGAACCACGCGGCGCCGATCGCGCACGCGATGATCCCGGCGGCCGCGCCCACGTCGATGGCCGTACGCGGGCCGAAGGCGGTGGCCACCCACCCGACGATCGGCGCGCCGATGGGGGTCGACCCCATGATCACCGCCATGTAGAGGGCCAGTACGCGCCCGCGCAGTTGCGGGTCGGTGGTGGTCTGCACATAGCCGTTCGCCGTGGTCAGCATCGACACTGTCGTGAAGCCGACGAACACCACGACCACGCCGTACATCCAGTACTGCGGCATCAGGGCCGAGACAAGTGAGGCGATGCCGAATCCGCCGGCGGCATAGATCACAACGCGGATGCGGGCGCGCTCGCGCCGCGCAGCCATGAGCGCGCCCGCCAGTGAGCCGATCGCCAGCAGCGAGCTCAAGGCCCCGTAGCCGTCGGCCTTCATCCCGAACTCCAACGCCATCGTCGAGGCGAAGATCGGAAAGTTCATCCCGAACGCGCCGATGAGGAAGACCATGACGAACAGCACCAGCAGATCTTTGCGGCGGGCGACATAGCGGAAGCCGTCGGCCAAACGTGTGGCATCCGTCGCCTTCACCCGGGGCTCGAGCTCGTCACGGCGCATCATCGAGAGGGCGACGAGCATCGCGATGAAGGTGACCGCGTTGATCATGAACATCCAGCCGGTGCCCACCAGCACGATCATGATGCCGCCGACGGCGGGACCGATCAGGCGTGCGGTGTTGAAGGATGCCGAGTTCAGGGCGACCGCGTTGGCGGCGTTCTCGCGCGAGACGACGTCGGAGACGAACGCCTGGCGAGCCGGGCTGTCGAACGCGTTGGCGATGCCGAAGAGTCCGGCGAACATCCACATCAGGGGCAGCGTCATGACGTGCGTGAGCAGCAGCACGCCGACGGTGATCGCCAGCAGGCCCAGCGCCGTCTGCGTGCACATCAGCAGCTTGCGCCGATCGAAGTGGTCGGCGACCCAGCCGGTGAAGCTGACCAGCACCAGGGGCGGACCGAACTGCAGCGCCATCGTGACGCCCATCGCGGTCGCGTCGTTGTTCGTCAGCTCGGTGAGCACGACCCAGTCCTGGGCCGTGGACTGCATCCAGCCGCCGATGTTGGAGATGAGGGCGCCGATGAACCAGACGCGGTAGTTGAAAAGGCCCAGGGAGCGGAACATCGATTTCATCGGGTGGCCACCTCGTTCATGATCGCGGCGGCTTCGGTGAGCGTCTTGCGCTGCCGGGGGGTCAGCTCGGCCATGGCGGCGGCCAGCCACCGGTCGCGACGGCGCAGCGCGGCGGTGACGAGGGCCTGTCCCTCGTCGGTGATCTCGATGTTGACCTTGCGGCGGTCGACCTCGTCGGGCGTGCGGGTGACCCAGCCTTCTTCTTCGAGGCAGTTCACCGTGCGGTTCATCGAGGGCGCCGTCACCCGCTCGCGGTCGGCGAGCTCGCCGAGCGTGTGCGGACCCGATGCCTTGAGCGTGTGCAGCACGGTGAACTGGCCGTCGCTCATCGAATCCAGGGCGCGCTCTGAGCGCAGCCTTCTGCCGAGCCGGAACGTCGCCATCCGCAGATCGCGAGCGGTTTCAGCATCCTCTTCCGTGGGGGTGGTGTCTCTGTCGTCAGCCATACAGATCGTTAGTTTAGCTTATTAGCCTCGCTAAGTAAATATCGCGTGCGCGGTGCGGGCGCGGTGCGGGCTGGCGCGGGTGCGGGTGCGGGTGCGGGTGCGGCAATTCCATATGGATTTTCCCCGTCCACATGAAATTGCCGCAAAAATGATGTGGGCTGGGAAGTTCCATATGGAATTGTCGCTGGTCGCGGGCGGGCGGGCGGGCGGGCGGCGGCGCGGCGGAGCGGTGTGGACGCCGCGCACCCAGGCGAACCGGCGCGCCGAGCGGCTATGCTCCGGGCATGCCCGAGTTCATCGACGCACACGGCGTCGCCATCGTCTACGACGTGCATCCCGCACAAGGCACCGCCCGCGCGGTCGTGCAGCTGCTGCACGGCGTCGGCGAGCACGCCGGCCGCTACGGCGCCCTGATCGCCGCGCTCACCGCCGACGGCTACACCGTCTACGCCGACGACCACCGCGGCCATGGCCGCACCGGCATGAGGCAGCATGGCGACGCCGCACGCCTGGGCCATCTCGGACCGGGCGGGCACCCCGCCGCGGTCGACGCCTGCTGGAAGTTCACCGAACTCATCCGCGCAGAGAACCCCGACCTGCCACTGGTGATCCTGGGCCACTCGTGGGGGTCGTTCCTCACCCAGATCCTCATCAACCGGCATCCCGAGGCCTATGACGCGATGATCCTGTCGGGCTCGGCCCTGCGCCTGCCCGGAACGCTCAACGCCGGCGACCTCAACGCCCGGTGGAAGACGAAGGATGCCTCGGGCCTGGAATGGCTCTCGACAGATCCGCGCGTCGCTGACGAGTTCCACGCCGATCCGCTCACGGTCGATGTACCGCTGCTGCGGCTGTTCGGACCACTCGATGCGGCGCGACTGTTCGGTCGGCCGCGCAAGGACCCTGGCCGCGACATCCCGACTCTGCTCATCGTCGGCCGCGATGACCCGGTGGGCGGACCGCGCAGCGTGCACAAGCTCGCCGACGCCTACCGCCGCCGCTCGAAGTTCACCGACGTCACGACTCTCGTCTACCCCGACGCCCGGCACGAGCTGTTCAACGAGCTGTGCCAGGCCGACGTGCGCGCCGACGTGCGCGCGTGGCTCGACGCGCGGTTCCCCCTGCGCGACTGAGCGACGGGATGCCGCGGCCCGGCGCCGGCCGGTCCTGCGCCCCCGCTCGCCCGCGCTTCGCGCTCCGCCGGGCCCTGCGCTCCGCTCGCCCCGCACCGCGCTCGCCCGCGCTCCGCCGCGTCCCGCTCGCCCCGGTGCCGGCCGGTCCTGCGCCCCCGCTCGCCCTCGCTTCGCGCTCCGCCGGGCCCTGCGCTCCGCGCGCCCCGCACCGCGCTCGCCCGCGCTCCGCCGCGTCCCGCTCGCCCCGCCCCGGCGCCGGCCGGTCCTGCGCCACCGCGCGCCCTCGCTCGGCGCTCCGGCGCATCCCGCGCTCCGCTCGCCCCGCCCCGGCGCGCACCGAGCCCATCTCTCGTCGAGACAAGGGATTCGCGGCGAAACAAGTGGCGTGGCCCCTTGTCTCGACGAGATTCCCTTGTTTCGGCGGCGAAGAGCCCGGCGTAGAGCTCGGCGAAACGCTCGGCGAAGAGCTCGGCGAAGAGCTCACTGAGCGGTGCCGGGCAGCGGCGCGGCCGATGCGGTCGGGGTGAGCGGCGTCGGCTCAACGACCGCCAGGGTATGACGCGCGACGCGAGCCCTGACCACGGGCACTGCCGACCGTGGCACCGATCGTCGGCTTGCCCGATGCCGTGCGTCCGCTCTGCGGCGTGGCAGTGCCTTGCCCGCCGTGCTGCCCGCCGGAACGCTTCTGACCATCGCGCTGGCCGGCGGCGCGCTGCTGCCCGCCGCTGCGGCGCGACGCATTCGCTCGCTCGCGCCGGGCCTCACCATCTGAACCGCTGGGCGAATCAGATGGTGAGGCGCCGGAGCGCTGGTTCTGGCTGCGCTGGGTTCGGTTCGACGATTCCGCGCCGCCGGCCGACCCGCGACCGCCCTGCGACCCGCGACCGCCCGCCGACCCGCCGGCCCCGCGACCGCCCTGCGACCCGCCGCCCCCGCGACCGCCGGCCGACCCGCCGCCGGCCCCGCGACCGGCTCGGGAACCGCCTCGGCTCGAACCCCCGCTCGCGCCACGGCCGCTTCCCGAGCTGGCCGGCGCGGCCGGCGCCGGCTTCACATGCGGGGCGGGCTCGCCCACCAGCTCCGACACCGTCGCGTCACCGGCGGCGACCGACTCGAACGGAACCTTCAGCTTCGCGCTGCGCAGCAGATCGACCACGTCACGGCGCTGCTCATCGAGCGCGACCGTGACGACAACTCCCTCGGCGCCGGCACGGGCGGTGCGGCCCGAGCGGTGCAGGTATGCCTTGTGCTCCACGGGCGGGTCGACGTGCACGACCAGCTCGACGTCATCGACGTGCACGCCGCGGGCTGCGACATCCGTCGCCACCAGCACGCGCACCCCGCCGGCAGCGGGGTCGGCGCCGAACGCGGCGAGATTGCGCTCGCGGGCGTTCTGCGACAGGTTGCCCTGCAGGTCGACAGCGGGCACGCCCGAAGCCGTCAGCTGCTTGGCCAGACGCTTGGCCTGGTGCTTGGTGCGGGTGAACAGGATGCGCCGTCCGTGCCCCGAGGCCAGGTGACGCACGAGCTCGGTCTTCGCGCCGCCATCGGGCACCAAGAACACCCGGTGCGTCATCATGCCCTGCGGCACCGAGGCCTCATCGACCGAGTGCGAGACGGCATCGTGCAAGAAGCGCTGCACGAGCTTGTCGACACCGCGGTCGAGCGTCGCGCTGAACAGCAGGCGCTGCCCGGTCTGCGGCGTGGCCGCGAGAATCCGGGTGACGCCGGGCAGGAATCCCAGATCGGCCATGTGATCGGCCTCATCGAGCACGGCGACCTCGACACCGCCCAGGTCGATCACGCCCTGGTTCTTCAGATCTTCGAGTCGGCCCGGGCAGGCGACGACGATGTCGACGCCGCGCCGCAGCGCCTGCTCCTGCGGTTTCTGGCTGACACCGCCGAAGATCGTGGTGACGGTCAGGCCGGCGGCATCCGCCAGCGGCTGCACGGTCGCGGCGATCTGCGACGCCAGCTCGCGGGTCGGGGCGAGCACGAGGCCGCGCGGGCGACCGGCGCGGGTGGAGGTACGGGATGCCGCGAGCCGGGCCACCAGCGGCAGCGCGAACGCGATCGTCTTGCCGCTGCCGGTGCGGCCGCGGCCGAGCACGTCGCGCCCGGCCAGTGAGTCGGGCAGCGTGTCGCGCTGGATGGGGAACGCCTCGGTCTTGCCATCAGAGGCGAGAACAGCGGCGAGGGGCTCGGGCACGCCGAGCGAGAGGAAGGAAGTCAAAGGGATGCTTTCAGCAGGGCGCACACGAAGCGGTGCGCGGGGCGGCGGCGCCGGATGGCGCATGTGCGGAACTGCACGGGATCGCCGTTCGAGGAAGAATCGCGGCGGGCTGGGGCCCGGGCCGCAAGAGCGCATCGACGACGCAGCGGCCTGAGCCGCAGCATCCACACTACCGGTCATAGGCTGGGAGCATGCACGGTGAGTACAAAGTCCCCGGCGGAAAGCTCGTCGTCGTCGACCTCGAGGTGCGCGACGGCCGCATCGCCGACTTCCATCTCGCAGGCGACTTCTTTCTCGAACCCGACGATGCTCTCGCCGACATCGATGCGGCCGTGAACGGCCTGCCCGACACCGCCGACACGACAGCGATCGCCGCGGCGGTGCGCGCGGCACTGCCCGAGGGGGCGACGCTGCTGGGGTTCACCCCCGAGGCGGTGGGCGTCGCCGTGCGCCGGGCGTTGATCACGGCACCGGGCTGGCGCGATTTCTCGTGGGAGGTCGTGCACGACAAGCCGGTCTCGCCGCGCATGAACCTCGCCCTCGACGAAGTGCTCACCACGCGCGTGGGCGACGGGCGACGCAATCCGACGCTGCGCATGTGGGAGTGGAACGAGTCGGCCGTCGTCATCGGGTCGTTCCAGTCGGTGCGCAACGAGGTCGATCCCGAAGGCGCGCGCGCACACGGCTTCGACATCGTGCGTCGCATCTCCGGTGGCGGTGCGATGCTGATGGGCGCGAACTCGATCGTCACCTATTCGCTGTACGTGCCCGCTTCGCTCGTGGCGGGCATGACGTTCGCCGACTCGTACGCCTTCCTTGACGACTGGGTGCTGCAGGCGCTGCGCTCGCTCGGCATCGACGCCGTCTACCAGCCGCTCAACGACATCACCGGACCCAGCGGCAAGATCGGTGGGGCCGCGCAGAAGCGCCTGGCCAACGGGGGAGTGCTGCACCACGCAACCCTCAGCTACGACATGGACGGCCAGGTCATGAGCGAGGTGCTGCGCATCGGGCGCGAGAAGCTCAGCGACAAGGGCACGGTCTCGGCGGCCAAGCGCGTCGACCCGCTGCGCAGCCAGACCGGGCTGCCCCGCGACGCCATCATCGACCGCTTCATCGACACCTTCACACACCTGTACGGGGCTGTGACCGGGCATATCACCGATGAGGAATACGCCGAGGCCGAGGCGCTTGTCGCGTCGAAGTTCGCGACCGACGCGTGGCTGTATCGGGTGCCGTGACCGGAACGGATGCCGCACCCCGAGGCCGCGTCGAGATCCACCACGGCGACAACCTCGCCGTGGCCGCAGCACTGCCCGACGCATCGTTCACGCTCGTCTATCTCGACCCGCCGTTCAACACCGGACGCAAGCGGCAACGCGCCGTCGAGACCGCCCGCACCGCGGCATCCGCGTTCAAAACTCAGCCAAAATCGTCGCTCGACGTCGAAACCGGGCCGATTCAGGCGGTGGGGAGCCCAGAAGGGCTGAGTTCTGAACAGCTTCGGCCCGAGCCGGCGTGGCCCGAGCCGGCGCCCACACCGCCGGCGCCCGAGCCGGCTCCGACCGAGCCAGCTACCGAGCCGGCTCCGCCCGAGCCGGAGCCCGCGCCGCCGGTGCGGCGCGGCTTCCACGGCCGCGAATACGCGCGGTTGCGCGGCGACCTGCGTGCGTACGACGACCGGTTCGACGACTACTGGGGTTTTCTCGAACCGCGCCTGCGCGAGGCGTGGCGGCTGCTGGCCGATGACGGCACGCTGTATCTGCATCTGGATTTCCGTGAGGTGCACTACGCGAAGGTGCTGATGGATGCCCTTTTCGGCCGTGAGCGCTTTCTCAACGAGATCGTCTGGGCCTACGACTACGGTGCCAAGACGCGGCGCCGATGGCCCACCAAGCACGAGACGATCCTGGTGTATGTGAAGGATCCGCAGCGTTACTGGTTCGACTCGTCGGCCGTCGATCGCGAGCCGTATATGGCGCCGGGGCTCGTCACGCCCGAGAAGGCCGCCCGCGGCAAGCTGCCCACCGATGTGTGGTGGCACACGATAGTGCCCACCACGGGCAGCGAGAAGACCGGATACCCGACGCAGAAGCCCGAGGGCATTCTGCGGCGCATCGTGCAGGCCTCGAGCCGCCAGGGCGATCGGGTGCTCGATCTTTTCGCCGGAAGCGGCACCACCGGCGCGGTGGCCGCCGCTCTCGGCCGCCATGCGGTTCTCGTCGACGACAACCCCGACGCGATAGCGGTGATGCGGGCGCGGATGCCATACGCCGTCGTGCACTCGCCCCTAGGCTGAGCGCATGCGATTCGGAACATTCCTTCCTCAGGGCTGGCGCTTTGACCTCGTTGGCATCGACCCTTCTGAACAGTGGAACACCATGCGCTCCCTCGCGCGGCGGGCGGATGCCGGACCCTGGGAATCGCTCTGGGTCTACGACCACTTCCACACGACGCCGGTGCCCAGCCAAGAGGCCACGCACGAGGCATGGACGTTGATGTCGGCCTTCGCCGCGTCGACCGATCGCATCCGACTCGGGCAGATGTGCACGTGCATGGGCTACCGCAATCCCGCGTATCTCGCGAAGGTCGCCGCCACGGTCGACCACGTCTCGAACGGCCGGCTCGAGATGGGCATCGGCGGCGGATGGTACGAGCACGAGTGGCGCGCCTATGGTTACGGCTTTCCGGAGGTGCCGCAGCGCCTGCGGATGCTGCGCGAGGGCGTGGAGATCATGCACCAGGCATGGACGACCGGCACCGCGACCCTCGATGGGCGGGAGTACCAGGTCGACGGCGCGATCGTGCAGCCGCTGCCGGTGCAGTCCGGGGGCGTGCCCATCTGGGTCGCGGGCGGTGGCGAGAAGGTCACGCTGAAGATCGCCGCGCAGTACGCGTCGTACACGAACTTCGCCGGGTCGCTTGAGGAGTGGGACCGGAAGGATGCCGCGCTGCGCGCGCACTGCTCCACGCTCGGGCGTGATCAGTCCGAGATCGTGCGGTCGTCGAACTTCAACACGATCGTCGCGCCGACCGAGGCCGAGGCGCACGAGCGCCTGGCCGCGGTGAAGGCGCGGCTGCTGCCGCACCTCGGTCAAGAACGCGCGGACCGGGCCGAGCGGGAGTATCTGACCTCGCCCGCCTTCGGCACGCCCGAGCAGATCGTCGAACGGCTCGGTGAATATGCCGCGCACGGCATGGGCTACAGCATCCACTACTTCCCGGAGCTGGCCTACGACATCACCGGCTGGGAGCTCTTCGAGCGCGAGGTCATCCCCGCCCTGTCCTGACCTGACCCCTCGCCCCGCGAGTTGTCCCCGCCCTACGCCGAGTTGTCCCCGCGTTGCCCGAGTTGTCCTCGGGTTGCCCGAGTTGTCCTCGGGTTGCCCGAGTTGTCCCCGGGTTGCGCGAGTTGTCCTCGGGTTGCCCGAGTTGTCCCCGAGTTGTCCTTGGGTTGCCCGAGTTGTCCCCGAGTTGCCCGAGGTGTCCTGCCGTTGCGCGGGTTGTCCTTGGGTTGCCCGAGTTGTCCCTTTGTTCCCCGAGTTGTCCTGTCGTTGCCTGAGTTGTCCTCGCGCGCCCCGGGTAAAGTCGCGCAACGCGAGGTAAAGTCGCGCAACCGGGGGACAACTCGGCGAGGAGAGCGTGGCACCCGGTGGCACCGCACCCGGCGGCGCACCCCGGGTAAAGTCGCGCAACTCGGGGTAAAGTCGCGCAACTGGGGGACAACTCGGCGACGAGAGCGTGGCACCCGGCGGCACCCCACCCGGCGGCACCCCTCCCGAGGGCAGCGCGCGTCAGGGGGCGACGAGCGGCTCGACCGCCGCGTACCCGTCGGGCACCACGTCGCGCGCCGACGGCCCCGCGCCGAAGAGTCGCGTCGTGCCCGGATGCGCCGACCACGGCGTCCATCCGACCTCGCCCGACCGCACGAACGACACGGCGGCGCCGTGCAGCGCGTCGGCCAGGGCGCGCGGCGGGTTCGCTCCGGCGAGGGAGGCCACTCCCACCAGAGAATCAAGCCAGTCCCACCAGAACGGCACGTCGAGACAATGGCACGCCCATCCCACCGTGGGCGAGGCCCAGACGAACCGGTAGACCCAGGTCGCGGCATCCCCCCGCGCCTGCACGACCCGCACCGTCGGCGCGCGGAAGATCGTGTCGGTGACGAAACGTCCGACCACCGCGGCGGTCCCGCGCACGCGGTTCGCGGCCAGGTACGCCGACCGCCGGGCTCCGCGCAGACCCAGCCCGCCCAGCGCCAGCGCGGCCGGCACGAACCGCAGCTTCGCGCGCATCGAGTCGGTGGCCATCGTGAATTCGTCGTCGGTCGTGCCGATCACCAGCGGCTTGTCCGCGCCGATGCCGGCCGTCAGCGCCTCCAGCGTCGGGCGCTCCAGCACCTCGCCGTCGAGCATCGGGCCCCACGACAGCCCGTCGGTGAGCAGCTCGACGATGCCATCGAGTGGCTTGCCGGATGCCGGTTTCTCGGCCTGCTCGCGCAGCTCGAGCAGCCGCATCTCGTCCACCGAAGCCAAACCGTCGCGCGTCGCCGGCACTCCGGCGAGCCGTGCGAGCTTCGCCGACAGTGTGCCGGCCCGCTCGACGGAGACGTTCACCAGCGCGGGCGAAAGCGCCCACACCGCATGGAACAGATGCTGGGCCTGCGGCATCCCGAGCAGTGTCAGCACGGCTCCGCCACCGGCCGACTGTCCCGCGATCGTGACCCGCGACGGGTCGCCGCCGAACGCCGCGATGTTCTGCTGCACCCATTCCAGACCTGCGAGCCAGTCGCGCACGCCGCGGTTCGACATGGCGCCGTCGATCAGCCCGAACCCGTCGAAGCCGAGTCGGTACGACAGCGTGACGGTCACGACGCCGTCGCGGTTGAACTTCTGCCCGTCATACCAGGGGCTGGCCGGCGACCCGGCGATGTACCCGCCGCCGTGGATCCACACGAGCACCGGCAACGCGGCATCCTGCCCCGGCGCCGGCGTGAACACGTTGACATTGAGGGTCGCCTCGCCGGGCACCGACGGCTCAGGGATCAGTGTCTGCCCGGGGTCTCCGCGCTGCGCGGTCGCGCCGTACTCGACGGCATCGCGCACCTCGGTCCACGGCTCGGGCGGCACGGGTGCGCAAAAGCGCAGCGCGCCGACCGGCGCCTGCGCGAAGGGAATGCCCAGGAACGCCGCCGACGAGTCGCGCCACACTCCGCGCACGGGGCCCGATGCCGTGTGTACCACGGGCGCCTCACTCATCGCTGTCTCCTTCTGTCGTGCTCAGCCCCCGGAACAGCGCCTCGACGATAGCCGCCATGTCCACGTCGGGCTCCAGCATCCACTGCACCTGCAGCCCGTCGGCCACCGCCTGAAGAATGCGCGCGAGCGTGTCGGGGTCGATGGCGTCGGTGAGCCGCCCCGCGCTTTGTGATTGCCGGACGACGTCGGCGAACACGCCGCGCAAGGCGCGGTTGCGATCGAGGAAGAAGCGGTGGGCGGGATGCCGCGGGTCGGCCGCTTCCACGCTCAGGCGCGAGAACAGCTCGACGACGCCGGGCACCTGGCTGTTGTGCCGGATGACCTGCAGATATCCGTCGCGCACCGCCTCGACGTCGGTGGACACCGCCTCGACGCCGCCGAACGCTGCCATGTCGATCTCGTCGCGCTTGCGCAGGATCTCGGTGAAGAGCTCCTCTTTCGAGTCGAAGTAGTGCAGCAGTCCGGCCTGGCTCAGCCCGACCGCGGCGGCGAGCTCTTTCACCGACGCGCCGCGATATCCCTCCCGGGCGATGACCTCGAGCGCGCGGGTGAGGATCTCCTCGCGCTTGGCGATGCCCTTGGCGTAGGAACCACGGCGTCCCTCTTGGTTCTTCGGCATGAGATCACGATAAACCGAGTAACGCTTGATTTCTCAAAACCAACTGTCGTATGGTTTCTGCACCGCCACGCACCGTCACGCACCGTCACGAACCACCACACGCACTATCACCCACCACGCACCACCCACACACACCGCGTGCACCGGGACTCAACGCCGAGCATCCCTTCACCCGACAGGATCCGCCCATGACAATGTCGTCAGAATCTCCGACTCCACCCGCAGCGCCGATCACCGCGAACACGTTCGTCGCGACCGCCGCCGGCAACATCGACCCGCCCGCCCCGCTGACCGGACTGCGCCGGTTGATGACCTGGATCATCCCGGCAAACCTCGGAATCTTCCTCGTGTGGGGCGCCGTGCCCGGCATCCTGCTGCCGCAGCAGATCACCCAGCTGGTCGGCAGTGCCGACAAGAGGGATGTCGCGGTCTTGGCGATCGTCTCCACGATCGGTGCGTTCGCCGCGATGGTGGCCCAGCCCATCGCGGGGCAGATCTCCGATCGCACCCGCTCGAGGTTCGGCCGACGCACGCCATGGATCGTCATCGGCGCGCTCGCCGGGGGTCTGTCGCTGACCGGCCTGGCCTTCGCGAACTCGGTCGTGGGCATTGTCATCGCCTGGACCCTGGTGCAGATCACTCTCAACATCGCCCAGGGGCCGCTGTCGGCGATCATGCCGGATCGCGTTCCGATCGCGCGGCGCGGCACCTTCGCCGCGCTGTCGGGCATCGGACTCATGGTCGGGTCGCTGGGCGGGGCGATGCTCGGCTCGCTGTTCTTCCACAGCATCGCCGCCGGCTACCTCGTGTTCGCGGTCGTCGCGATCGTGATCCTCTGCCTGTTCGTGCTGTTCAACCCCGATCGGCCCAGCAGCGGCATCCCGCTCGAACCCTTCCGCCTTCGCGAGTTTCTGGGCACCTTCTGGATCAACCCGGTCGCCTACCCCGATTTCTTCTGGGCGTTCACCGGCCGTCTGCTGCTGTACACCGGCTACTTCATCGTCGTCGGTTACCAGCTCTATCTGCTGCGCGATTACTTCCACGTCGCCCAGCCCGAGACGATCATCCCGGTGCTGAGCCTTCTGAGCATGGTCGGCCTTGTCATCACGACGCTCATCGCCGGACCCCTCTCCGACAGAGTCGGACGCCGCAAGCCGTTCGTCTTCGCGTCGGCCGTCGTGATGTCGCTGGCCCTTCTGCTGCCGTGGTTCTGGCACGACCTGACCGCCTGGTATCTCACGGTCGTCATCGTCGGGTTCGGGTTCGGCATCTTCCAGGCCGTCGACCAGGCGCTCATCAGCGAAGTGCTGCCCTCGGCGCGCTCGTTCGCGAAAGACCTCGGCGTCGTCAACATCGCAGCGACGCTTCCGCAGACTCTCGCCCCCGGCGTCGCCGGTGTCATCGTGCTCAGCTTCGGGTATGCGGGCCTGTTCCCGGTGGGCATCGTCCTCGGTATCCTCGGCGCGTGCGCGGTATGGCCCATCACGGCAACCCGATGAACGGCGTCGAGACGTCGACGAGGAAGGATGCCGCGGCCGCGGCATCCCCTCGCTTCAGAACTCCTCCAGAAAGGTGATCCCCATGACTGACACGACCGACCTGACTCTCGAGCAGAAGGCGGCGCTGACCAGCGGCGCCGACTTCTGGACCACCAAGGCGGTGCCCGACGTCGGCATTCCCGCACTCATGCTCACCGACGGGCCGCACGGACTGCGCAAGCAGGCGGGCGCCAGCGATCACCTCGGCCTCGCCGACAGTGTGCCGGCGACGTGCTTTCCCCCGGCGGTGGGACTCGGCGCCTCGTTCGACCCCGAACTGGCCGAGCGGGTCGGTAAGGCGCTCGGCGTCGAGTCGGCGATCGAAGATGTCGCTGTGATCCTCGGCCCGGGCATCAACATCAAGCGGTCGCCGCTGTGCGGGCGCAACTTCGAGTACTTCTCTGAAGACCCGATCGTCGCCGGAGTCATGGGTGCGGGGCTGGTCCGCGGCATCCAGTCTCAGGGCGTGGGCTCGTCGCTGAAGCACTTCGCGGCCAACAACCAGGAGTTCGACCGCATGCGCGCCTCGAGCGACATCGACCCGCGGCCGCTGCGCGAGATCTATCTGCGCGGGTTCCAGCGCGTGGTCCAAGACGCACAGCCGTGGACGGTCATGTGCTCGTACAACCGCATCAACGGCGTGTACGCGTCGGAGGACCCGTGGCTGCTCACCACTGTGCTGCGCGGGGAGTGGGGCTTCGAAGGGCTGGTCGTCAGCGACTGGGGCGCGGTCAATGACCGGGTCACCGGGCTGGTCGCGGGACTTGACCTGGAGATGCCCGGTGGCGGCGGCCGCACCGACGCGCAGCTGGTGGCGGCGGTGCGCAGCGGCACGATGGATGAGAAGGCGCTGGATGTCGCGGCCGGGCGCATGCTCGACCTGGTGCGCAAGGCGCAGGCCCGTCCGGTGATCGCCGGGCCGCTCGACGTCGATGCGCACCACGCGCTGGCACGTGAGGTCGCCGGTCGTTCCATCGTGCTGCTGCGCAACGAAGGCGAGCTGCTGCCGCTGCGTCGCGACGCGAAGCTGGCAGTGGTCGGTGCCTTCGCCGCGCAGCCGCGGTACCAGGGGGCCGGCTCGTCGCTGATAAACCCGACGAAGCTCGATACCGCGCTCGATGCGATTCGGGATGCCGCTGCCGGCGAGGTCGCGTACGCAGCAGGGTTCGCCCTCGACGAGGCGGGCGACACCGCGGCTCTGCGCGACGAGGCCGTGGCCGCGGCATCCGCCGCCGACGTCGTCGTGGCGTTCCTCGGCCTGCCCGCCGCAGCAGAGTCGGAGGGATACGACCGCGAGCACATCGATCTGCCGGCCGTGCAGCTCGAACTGCTCGAGGCGGTACTCACCGCCAACCCGAACACCGTCGTCGTGCTCTCGAACGGCTCGGTTGTCGCCCTGCCGTTCCGCGATCGGGTGCCGGCGATCGTCGAGGGGTGGCTGCTGGGCCAGGCCGGCGGATCGGCCACCGCCGATGTGCTGTTCGGCGACGTGAACCCGTCGGGCAAGCTCACCGAGACGATTCCGCTGCGGCTGGAGGACAACCCGTCGTTCGGCAACTTTCCCGGATCGTTCGGGCATGTGCGCTACGGCGAGGGGATCTTCGTCGGATACCGCTGGTATGACGCGCGCAAGATCGAGGTAGCCTACCCGTTCGGTCATGGCCTGTCGTACACGAGCTTCGCCTATGGGGATGCCGCAGCCGCCGTCGATGCCTCCGGCGACGTGGTGGTCACCGTGCCGGTGACAAATACCGGAGAGGTGCCCGGGCGTGAGATCGTGCAGGTGTACACGGCACTGGCCGACTCGGCCGTCGAGCGCGCCCCGCGCGAGCTGAAGGCGTTCGCCTCGGTCGAGGTGCAACCGGGCCAGACCCGCGATGTCGAGCTGGTCGTGCGTCGAGCAGACCTTGCGTACTGGGACGTGCGCGTCGACGCGTGGATCGTGGAAGGGGGCACCTACACCGTCGATGTCGCCGCCTCGAGCCGCGACATCCGCTCCACCACCACCGTGACGGTGACCGGGGATGCCGTGAACCTGCCGTTGACGATGCAGTCATCGATCGGCGACCTGATGGCAGACCCGGTGGCCGGGCCCGTCGTGCAGCAGGCGATCGCCGCCATGATGAGCGATGCCGGCGGTGATGCCGCGGGGGCCGGCATGATGGCCGACGCAGACGGGCTGCAGAAGATGATGGCGTCATTCCCGGTGGGGCGGCTGGCCGGCTTCGGATCTCTGCCGGTGTCGATGGAGCAGATCGAGGGACTCATAGCGATGGCCAACGCCGCGCGGTGACCGGGGCGTTGATGCGGCGGCGCGGGCTCTCGCGGGCGTGCTCAAGCGCGTCTTTGCGGGCCTGCGCCGTCGCCGCCGTGCCGGGCTGAGGGTGCGACGCGCCCGGGATGCACAAAATCGGCCTCCGAATTTGGCGGCCGCCGCGATCTCGCGTACAGTATTACTTGTTCGCCCCAAAGGGTTGAGCGAAGAGCCGAAAGGCCATCGCCCCCCTCAAGCAGCGAACCGCCTCCCACCTCAGGACCTCTTCAGAGGGCCGCGGGGGAGAACCTTTCCGATCGGCAGTCGCCGAGTGGATGTCACGGCCTTCGGGACGGTCCGCTCCGGTTTGCACGAAAGATCGGATCGGGTATGATTGTGAAGTTGCCCTGTGTGCTGGCCTTGGTTGGTTGGTTGGTGTGTGGGTGCGTCCGATCCTTGAGAACTCAACAGCGTGCACTTGTCAAATGCCAAATAACCTCGTCCTGACCTTTTTGGTTGGGTGAGATTCCTTTGGATCAATTTATGGATTGTCAGTGATGGCATCCTTTTTGGTCATGGTTGAACTCGCTGCAGCTTTCACTTTTTTCCGGTGTGGTTGTGGCTTCTGTTTTTTTACGGAGAGTTTGATCCTGGCTCAGGATGAACGCTGGCGGCGTGCTTAACACATGCAAGTCGAACGATGAACCTGGTGCTTGCACTGGGGGATTAGTGGCGAACGGGTGAGTAACACGTGAGCAACCTGCCCTGGACTCTGGGATAAGCGCTGGAAACGGTGTCTAATACTGGATATGAGATGTGACCGCATGGTCGTGTTTGGAAAGATTTTTCGGTCTGGGATGGGCTCGCGGCCTATCAGCTTGTTGGTGAGGTAATGGCTCACCAAGGCGTCGACGGGTAGCCGGCCTGAGAGGGTGACCGGCCACACTGGGACTGAGACACGGCCCAGACTCCTACGGGAGGCAGCAGTGGGGAATATTGCACAATGGGCGCAAGCCTGATGCAGCAACGCCGCGTGGGGGATGACGGCCTTCGGGTTGTAAACCTCTTTTGGTAGGGAAGAAGCCTTTGGGTGACGGTACCTGCAGAAAAAGCACCGGCTAACTACGTGCCAGCAGCCGCGGTAATACGTAGGGTGCAAGCGTTATCCGGAATTATTGGGCGTAAAGAGCTCGTAGGCGGTTTGTCGCGTCTGCTGTGAAATCCCGGGGCTCAACTTCGGGCGTGCAGTGGGTACGGGCAGACTAGAGTGCGGTAGGGGAGATTGGAATTCCTGGTGTAGCGGTGGAATGCGCAGATATCAGGAGGAACACCGATGGCGAAGGCAGATCTCTGGGCCGTAACTGACGCTGAGGAGCGAAAGGGTGGGGAGCAAACAGGCTTAGATACCCTGGTAGTCCACCCCGTAAACGGTGGGAACTAGTTGTGGGGTCCTTTCCACGGATTCCGTGACGCAGCTAACGCATTAAGTTCCCCGCCTGGGGAGTACGGCCGCAAGGCTAAAACTCAAAGGAATTGACGGGGACCCGCACAAGCGGCGGAGCATGCGGATTAATTCGATGCAACGCGAAGAACCTTACCAAGGCTTGACATGCACCGGTAACGGCCAGAGATGGTCGCCCCTTTATGGTCGGTGCACAGGTGGTGCATGGTTGTCGTCAGCTCGTGTCGTGAGATGTTGGGTTAAGTCCCGCAACGAGCGCAACCCTCGTTCTCTGTTGCCAGCACGTTATGGTGGGAACTCAGGGGATACTGCCGGGGTCAACTCGGAGGAAGGTGGGGATGACGTCAAATCATCATGCCCCTTATGTCTTGGGCTTCACGCATGCTACAATGGCCGGTACAAAGGGCTGCGATACCGTGAGGTGGAGCGAATCCCAAAAAGCCGGTCCCAGTTCGGATCGTAGTCTGCAACTCGACTACGTGAAGTCGGAGTCGCTAGTAATCGCAGATCAGCAACGCTGCGGTGAATACGTTCCCGGGTCTTGTACACACCGCCCGTCAAGTCATGAAAGTCGGTAACACCTGAAGCCGGTGGCCCAACCCTTGTGGAGGGAGCCGTCGAAGGTGGGATCGGTAATTAGGACTAAGTCGTAACAAGGTAGCCGTACCGGAAGGTGCGGCTGGATCACCTCCTTTCTAAGGAGCTACTGAGCTGCTGGGTTCGCCTGGTGGTTTTAGTGCCCGGTTCCACACCGAATGTGTGTGGTCGGGGCTCATGGGTGGAACGTTTGACATGGCATCTGGTTGGTTGGCTCTCGTTAGTACGCCGTTTTTGGACGGTGGGAAGGTGGGGGTTGGTTGGCGGGGGTGTCTGCACGCTGTTGGGTCCTGAGGGACCGGGTGTCCTTCCCTTTTGGGGGAGGGTGGCTGAACCTCTGGGCCTTTTCTGTTTGCTGGTGTTGTGCTGGCAGGTGGGGGAGGTTCCGCCCGTACTTTGAGAACTACACAGTGGACGCGAGCATCTTTGAATCAGTCTTTTTGGCTGGTTCTTGATGATCTTAAAGATCATTTTTTGTCAGCATTGTGCCGGGTTTTGCCTGGTGTGGTGTTGGTGATGAAACTCATGTGATTTCAAGTCTTTAAGAGCAAACGGTGGATGCCTTGGCATCTGGAGCCGAAGAAGGACGTGGCAATCTGCGATAAGCCTCGGGGAACTGGTAAGCGAGTTTTGATCCGAGGATTTCCGAATGGGGAAACCCCGCCAGGCGGCGTGCTGACCTGGTGACTCCCGCCTGAATGTATAGGGCGGGTAGAGGGAACGTGGGGAAGTGAAACATCTCAGTACCCACAGGAAGAGAAAACAATAGTGATTCCGTGAGTAGTGGCGAGCGAAACCGGAAGAGGCTAAACCTAGTGTGTGTGAGAGCCGGCGGGCGTTGCATGCTGGGGGTTGTGGGACTTTCTTGACTGTTCTGCCGGACAGTCGGCGTGACAAGAGCGTATAGGCGAATCGTCTGGGAAGGCGGGCCGTAGCAGGTGATAGCCCTGTAGCCGAAATGCGTGTTCTTGGCGTGGAGAGTATCCCGAGTAGCACGGGGCCCGAGAAATCCCGTGTGAATCTGTCAGGACCACCTGATAAGCCTGAATACTCCCAGATGACCGATAGCGGACAAGTACCGTGAGGGAAAGGTGAAAAGTACCCCGGGAGGGGAGTGAAATAGTACCTGAAACCGTTTGCTTACAAACCGTTGGAGCCTCCTTAGTAGGGGTGACAGCGTGCCTTTTGAAGAATGAGCCTGCGAGTTAGTGATACGTGGCGAGGTTAACCCGTGTGGGGGAGCCGTAGCGAAAGCGAGTCTGAACAGGGCGTTCAGTCGCGTGTCCTAGACCCGAAGCGAAGTGATCTATCCATGGCCAGGCTGAAGCGACGGTAAGACGTCGTGGAGGGCCGAACCCACTTAGGTTGAAAACTGAGGGGATGAGCTGTGGATAGGGGTGAAAGGCCAATCAAACTTCGTGATAGCTGGTTCTCTCCGAAATGCATTTAGGTGCAGCGTTGCGTGTTTCTTGCCGGAGGTAGAGCTACTGGATGGCCGATGGGCCCGACCAGGTTACTGACGTCAGCCAAACTCCGAATGCCGGTAAGTGAGAGCGCAGCAGTGAGACGGTGGGGGATAAGCTTCATCGTCGAGAGGGAAACAACCCAGACCACCATCTAAGGTCCCTAAGCGCGTGCTAAGTGGGAAAGGATGTGGAGTTGCCTTGACAACCAGGAGGTTGGCTTAGAAGCAGCCACCCTTGAAAGAGTGCGTAATAGCTCACTGGTCAAGTGATTCCGCGCCGACAATGTAACGGGGCTCAAGCACGCCACCGAAGATGTGGCATTCACACTTGCGATAGGCCTTTGTGGTCCAGTCGTGTGGATGGGTAGGAGAGCGTCGTGTGCCGGGTGAAGCGGCGGGGTGACCCAGCCGTGGACGGCACACGAGTGAGAATGCAGGCATGAGTAGCGAAAGACGTGTGAGAAACACGTCCTCCGGAAGACCAAGGGTTCCAGGGTCAAGCTCATCTTCCCTGGGTAAGTCGGGACCTAAGGCGAGGCCGACAGGCGTAGTCGATGGACAACGGGTTGATATTCCCGTACCGGCGAAGAACCGCCCCAGTCAATCCAGTGGTGCTAAGAGTCCTAGCCAGGACGTGCCGGATCCCTTCGGGGTGATGGTGTTTTGGTGAACGCTCGACCCCATGCTGGTGCGGCTAGCGTATTAACAGGTGTGACGCAGGAAGGTAGCCCAAGCCAGGCGATGGTTGTCCTGGTGCAAGTGCGTAGCCCGACTCCTAGGCAAATCCGGGAGTCATTGAGGGTGAGACACGATGCGGATGAAAAGTGGGTGATCCTCTGCTGCCAAGAAAAGCATCGACGCGAGGTTCTAGCCGCCCGTACCCCAAACCGACTCAGGTGGTCAGGTAGAGAATACCAAGGAGATCGAGAGAATCGTGGTTAAGGAACTCGGCAAAATGCCCCCGTAACTTCGGGAGAAGGGGGGCCATCCACTTATTAGGTTTTACACCGAAAGGGTGTGGTGGCCGCAGAGACCAGTGGGTAGCGACTGTTTACTAAAAACACAGGTCCGTGCTAAGTCGCAAGACGATGTATACGGACTGACGCCTGCCCGGTGCTGGAAGGTTAAGAGGAGCGGTCAGCCTTTGGGCGAAGCTGCGAATTTAAGCCCCAGTAAACGGCGGTGGTAACTATAACCATCCTAAGGTAGCGAAATTCCTTGTCGGGTAAGTTCCGACCTGCACGAATGGCGTAACGACTTCCCAACTGTCTCAACCGCGAACTCGGCGAAATTGCATTACGAGTAAAGATGCTCGTTACGCGCAGCAGGACGGAAAGACCCCGTGACCTTTACTATAGCTTGGTATTGGTATTCGGTGTGGCTTGTGTAGGATAGGTGGGAGACTGTGAAGCCCGGACGCCAGTTCGGGTGGAGTCATTGTTGAAATACCACTCTGGTCACTCTGGATGCCTAACTTCGGACCGTAATCCGGTTCAGGGACAGTGCCTGGTGGGTAGTTTAACTGGGGCGGTTGCCTCCCAAAGAGTAACGGAGGCGCCCAAAGGTTCCCTCAACCTGGTTGGCAATCAGGTGGCGAGTGTAAGTGCACAAGGGAGCTTGACTGTGAGACTGACAGGTCGAGCAGGGACGAAAGTCGGGACTAGTGATCCGGCAGTGGCTTGTGGAAGCGCTGTCGCTCAACGGATAAAAGGTACCTCGGGGATAACAGGCTGATCTTGCCCAAGAGTCCATATCGACGGCATGGTTTGGCACCTCGATGTCGGCTCGTCGCATCCTGGGGCTGGAGTAGGTCCCAAGGGTTGGGCTGTTCGCCCATTAAAGCGGTACGCGAGCTGGGTTTAGAACGTCGTGAGACAGTTCGGTCCCTATCCGCTGCGCGCGTAGGAAGTTTGAGAGGATCTGACCCTAGTACGAGAGGACCGGGTTGGACGAACCTCTGGTGTGTCAGTTGTTCCGCCAGGAGCACCGCTGATTAGCTACGTTCGGGATGGATAACCGCTGAAAGCATCTAAGCGGGAAGCCGGCCTCGAGATGAGACTTCCATCCCCGTGAGGGGGAGAGGCTCCCAGCCAGATTACTGGGTTGATAGGCCGGATGTGGAAGCACGGTAACGTGTGGAGCTGACCGGTACTAATAAGCCGATGACTTGATAACACTTCAACGTTTTTGATGTACGCGTCCACTTTGTGGTTCTCGATGTGCGGTCGGGAATCTGATTGACATATCCATATTGTTTCGGCGGCCATAGCGAGAGGGAAACGCCCGGTGACATTCCGAACCCGGAAGCTAAGCCTCTCAGCGCCGATGGTACTGCAGGGGGGACCCTGTGGGAGAGTAGGACACCGCCGAACACTTTTCACAAAGAGACCGACCCTTCGGGGTCGGCCTCTTTGCGTTGCCCGACTTGTCCCGCCGTTGCGCGAGTTGTCCCCGCGTTGCGCGAGTTGTCCTCGGGTTGCGCGACCTGCCCCCGGGTTGCGCGAGTTGTCCTCGGGTTGCGCGAGTTGTCCTCGGGTTGCGCGAGTTGTCCTCGGGTTGCGCGAGTTGTCCCCGCCCCAGCGCCGAGTTGTCCCCGGGGTGCGTGAGTTGTCCCGTCGTCGTTTCCTCCCCAACGGGGGGAGGCGGTCGAGTTGTCCACAGAACTGGATGACGCCGGCTGAAAGCTACCGATGATGCATCACAGTGGGGACATGCAGCATGAGACGGCCCACGCGCAGATCATTCGCTCCGACCGAAGCAGCGCGTTCTCCCGGCGAGTCGATCACGACGAGTCGCGGTTTACGATGCTCGGTCGCGGAGCATACGTGCGCAGCGACGAGTGGAACGATCTGTTCAGCGAGGCTCGGCTGCGCACTCTGGCGTCTGCGGTGCATGCCCGGAGCACAACGCCAGAGCGATCGACCGACTCCCACTGCACTGCTGCGGCATGGCATGGCCTACCGCTGTATATGATCCGTGACTCTCGCGTCGACGTGATCGTGTCGGGCCGTCATCCGCGACGGAGCAGCGCCGACATCCGTCGACACTATTGCCCGCTGCCCGAGAGCGATGTCGTGGTGATCGACGGTATGCGCGTGACCTCTCTCGAGCGCACGGTATACGACGTGGTCCGAACGGTGTCGTTGGAAGCAGCGGTCGTCGTCTTCGACGCGGCGTTGCGGTCGGTGGCATGGGACGACGAGACCCGGACGTACGACGAAGCAGCTGCAGAGCGCTTCCGTACAGCGATTCGCGAGCGAGTCCGTGCGCATTCGGGGGCGCGCGGCATCCGACAGGCGCGCTTCGTGACTGAGTTCGCTGATGGGCGCGCGCAACTGGCTGGCGAGAGCATCATTCGTCTCTGGTGCTATCAGCTGGGGCTTCCGGCTCCCGAACTGCAGTACCGCGTGAATTTTGCGGACGGGGGATACGCTCTGCTCGACCTGTGCTGGCCGGCGCTTCGGCGGTGGCTCGAGTTCGATGGGCTCTTCAAATACACCGACGCCGAACTCATGGCTGGCCGCAGCGTCGAGGAGGTGTTCGCGGACCAGAAGTCTCGTGAGTTGCGCGTCCGTGCCGCCACGGGCTGGGACTGCGATCGGTGTGGTTTTGCGGAAGCGCGGACCATCGCCGACTTCGCCGACTTTCTGCGCGGCATCGGCATGTACCCGTTTATCGGTTGAGTCGTCACCCTTGGCGGGGACAACTCACGCAACCCGAGGACAACTCGGGCAACCCAGGGACAACTCGGCGTTGGCGTGGGGACAGGTCGTGCAACGCGGGGACAAGTCGGCGTTGGGGCGGGGACAGGTCGTGCGACGCGGGGACAAGTCGGCGTTGGGGTGGGGACAGGTCGCGCAACGCGGGGACAACTCGCGGGGCGAGGCGGGGTGCGGTGGGGCGGGTGGATTTGCGACACGCCCGGGATGCACGTAGACTGTTGAGGTTCCACATTCCGGCGAGCGCGCTCAGGTGCGCCCCGGATCACTACCAGGGCAGTGCATAGGCGAGATCCTAGGCCGCGGGTAGCAGAACGAACATCCCACACACCATCTTCCTCCGGGGGAGACGTGCGCGTGGGAGCCGGATGCCCGGCATCCGGCCTGACAGAAGAACAGTGGTGCAGCATCACCGGAACAGCCGGTGCACGTGCCAAGGCGCGCAAGCGTCGTCGTGCGTCCAATGCGCGAAAGCGTAAGACGCGAGAAAGAGAGTGAGCAGACAATGGCGGGACAGAAGATCCGCATTCGCCTGAAGTCGTACGATCACGCGGGGCTGGACAGCTCGGCGCGCAAGATCGTCGACACCGTGACCCGAGCCGGCGCCTCCGTCGTGGGCCCTGTGCCGCTTCCGACCGAGAAGAACGTCGTGTGCGTCATCCGGTCGCCGCACAAGTACAAGGACAGCCGCGAGCACTTCGAGATGCGCACCCACAAGCGTCTGATCGACATCATCGACCCGACGCCCAAGGCCGTCGACTCGCTGATGCGCCTTGACCTGCCGGCCGATGTCAACATCGAGATCAAGCTCTGAGGTTCGACATGGCTGACATCAACAACAAGACTTCCAAGGGGTTGCTGGGCACCAAGCTCGGCATGACCCAGGTGTGGAATGACCAGGGAAAGCTCGTTCCCGTCACCGTGATCGAGATCGCGCCCAACGTGGTCACCCAGGTCCGCACGCCCGAGAAGGACGGCTACAACGCCGTTCAGATCGCCGCCGGCCAGATCGACCCGCGCAAGGTGACCAAGCCGCTGGAGGGCCACTTCGAGGCCGCCGGCGTGACGCCGCGTCGTCACGTCACCGAGATCCGCACTGCGGATGCTGCTGACTACTCACTCGGTCAGGAGCTCACCGTCGACGGCACCTTCGAAGCCGGCCAGCTGGTCGACGTCGTGGGCACGAGCAAGGGCAAGGGCACCGCCGGTGTCATGAAGCGCCACAACTTCAAGGGCGTCTCGGCCTCGCACGGTGCGCACCGCAACCACCGCAAGCCCGGTTCGATCGGCGCCTCGTCGACCCCGAGCCGCGTCTTCAAGGGCATGCGCATGGCCGGCCGTATGGGTGGCGAGCGCGTGACCGTCCTCAACCTCACGGTGCACGCCGTCGACGCCGAGAAGGGTCTGCTGCTCGTCAAGGGCGCCGTCCCCGGCGCGCGCGGCCGCATCGTCTACGTCCGCAACGCAGTGAAGGGTGCCTGAGTCCATGGCTGAGAAGACCCTCGACGTCCGCAAGGCGGATGGCAAGAAGGCAGGCGCCGTCGAGCTGCCCGCCGCCATCTTCGACGTCAACACCAACATCCCGCTGATCCACCAGGTGGTCGTCGCGCAGCTCGCCGCCGCCCGCCAGGGCACTCACTCGACCAAGCGTCGTGGTGAGGTTTCGGGCTCGGGCCGCAAGCCGTTCAAGCAGAAGGGAACCGGTAACGCCCGTCAGGGTTCGATCCGGGCCCCCGAGCACACCGGTGGTGGCATCGTCCACGGCCCGAAGCCGCGCGACTACTCGCAGCGCACGCCCAAGAAGATGATCGCCGCCGCCCTGCTGGGCGTGCTCAGCGACCGTGCGCGCGGCGAGCGTCTGCACGTGGTCGAGTCCTTCGGACTGAAGGATGCCCCGTCCACGAAGAACGCCGTCTCGGTGCTCAACGACCTGGGCGCCGTCAAGAACGTGCTCGTGGTCGTCGACCGCGACGACGAGGTGACGGTCAAGAGCGTTCGCAACCTCACCGAGGTGCACGTGCTGACCTTCGACCAGCTCAACGCCTACGACGTGGTCGTCTCTGACGACATCGTCTTCACCAAGGCCGCCTTCGACGCCTTCGTCGCGTCCAAGAGCGGTGCCACCGAGGAGGTCTCGGCATGAGTGCCGTCAACAAGGACCCGCGCGACATCATCCTGAAGCCGGTCGTCTCCGAGAAGAGCTACGGTCTGATCGACGAGGGCAAGTACACGTTCACCGTGGACCCCCGCGCGAACAAGACCGAGATCAAGCTCGCCATCGAGAAGATCTTCGGCGTCAAGGTCGCTTCGGTCAACACGCTCAACCGCGTCGGCAAGGCCCGTCGCACCCGCTTCGGCACCGGCAAGCGCAAGGACACCAAGCGCGCCGTCGTGACTCTGAAGTCGGGCACCATCGACATCTTCACGGCAGTCGGCTGACGGCCGGAACGAAGGACGAGAGAACATGGCTATTCGCAAGTACAAGCCCACGACTCCGGGTCGCCGCGGCTCGTCGGTGGCCGACTTCGCCGAGATCACCCGATCGACGCCGGAGAAGTCGCTGCTGAAGCCGCTCGCCAAGACCGGTGGTCGTAACAACCAGGGCCGCATCACCACCCGCCACATCGGCGGTGGGCACAAGCGCCAGTATCGCGTGATCGACTTCCGTCGTAACGACAAAGACGGCGTGAACGCCAAGGTCGCCCACATCGAGTACGACCCGAACCGCACCGCGCGCATCGCACTGCTGCACTTCGTCGACGGCACCAAGCGCTACATCCTGGCGCCGAACAAGCTGTCGCAGGGTGACATCGTCGAGTCGGGTCCCTCGGCTGACATCAAGCCCGGCAACAACCTGCCGCTGCGCAACATCCCCACCGGTACCGTGGTGCACGCCATCGAGCTGCGCCCGGGCGGTGGCGCCAAGCTGGCCCGCTCGGCCGGTGCCAGCGTGCGTCTGGTCGCCAAGGACGGCCCGTATGCGCAGCTGCGTCTGCCCTCGGGCGAGATCCGCAACGTGGATGCACGTTGCCGCGCCACGATCGGCGAGGTCGGCAACGCCGAGCAGTCGAACATCAACTGGGGCAAGGCGGGCCGCAACCGCTGGAAGGGCATCCGCCCGACCGTGCGCGGTGTCGTCATGAACCCGGTCGACCACCCGCACGGTGGTGGTGAGGGTCGCACCTCTGGTGGTCGTCACCCCGTGACGCCGTGGGGCAAGCCTGAGGGCCGCACCCGCCACGCGAACAAGGAAAGCGACAAGTACATCGTGCGTCGTCGCACCGCCGGCAAGAAGCGCAAGTAGGTAGGAACAGAAGATGCCACGCAGTCTTAAGAAGGGCCCCTTCGTCGACGAGCACCTGCTTCGCAAGGTCGCTACGCAGAACGAGGCGGGTACGAAGAACGTCATCAAGACCTGGTCGCGTCGCTCGATGATCGTCCCGGCCATGCTGGGTCACACGATCGCCGTGCACGACGGCCGCAAGCACATCCCCGTGTTCGTCAGCGAGAGCATGGTGGGCCACAAGCTGGGCGAGTTCGCGCCCACCCGCACCTTCCGCGGCCACGAGAAGGACGACAAGAAGGGCCGCCGTCGCTAAGGCGCCGGCAGAGGAGAAGAAATGGTGGAGTCCATCGCACGTGTGCGACACATCCGCGTGACCCCTCAGAAGGCTCGTCGCGTCGTCGCACTCATCAAGGGCAAGCAGGCCGAAGAGGCCCTTGCCATCCTGAAGTTCGCCCAGCAGAGCGCCAGTGAGCCGATCTACAAGCTCGTGGCATCCGCTGTGGCCAACGCTCGCGTGAAGGCCGACCAGAACAACGAGTTTCTGGACGAGCAGGATCTGTACGTGAAGAACGCCTTCGTGGACGAGGGGACGACGCTGAAGCGTTTCCAGCCTCGTGCGCAGGGTCGTGCGTTCCAGATCAAGAAGCGCACCAGCCACATCACCGTCGTGCTGGCGACCCCTGAGGTCGCCGAGGCCGGCGCAGCAACGAAGAAGGCGAGCAAGTAATGGGACAGAAAGTAAACCCGTACGGCTTCCGCCTCGGCATCACCACCGACCACGTGTCGCGGTGGTTCTCCGACTCGACGAAGCCGGGTCAGCGCTACGCCGACTACCTAGCCGAGGACATCAAGATCCGGCAGCTGCTGACCAAGCAGCTCGACCGTGCCGGTGTCAGCAACATCGAGATCGAGCGCACCCGTGACCGCGTTCGCGTCGACATCCACACCGCCCGTCCGGGCATCGTGATCGGTCGTCGTGGCGCCGAGGCCGAGCGCATCCGTGGCGAGCTCGAGAAGCTCACCGCCAAGCAGATCCAGCTGAACATCCTCGAGGTGAAGAACCCCGAGGCCGATGCTCAGCTGGTCGCCCAGGGCATCGCCGAGCAGCTCTCGGCGCGCGTGGCCTTCCGCCGCGCCATGCGCAAGGGCCTGCAGGGTGCCCAGCGCGCCGGCGCCAAGGGCGTGCGCGTGCAGGTGTCGGGCCGCCTCGGCGGCGCCGAGATGAGCCGGTCGGAGTTCTACCGCGAGGGCCGGGTGCCGCTGCACACGCTTCGCGCGAACATCGACTACGGCTTCTACGAGGCCCGCACCACCTTCGGCCGCATCGGCGTGAAGGTCTGGATCTACAAGGGTGACCTGACGAACAAGGAGCTTGCCCGCGAGCAGGCCAATCAGAAGTCGTCGCGCGGCGACCGTCAGCGTCGTGCCCCGCGCAGCGAGGCGCCCGTCGCAGAAGGAGCATCGGCGTAATGCTTATCCCCCGTAAAGTCAAGTTCCGCAAGCAGCACCACCCCGGGCGCAGCGGCCAGGCCACCGGTGGCACGAAGGTCTCCTTCGGCGAGTTCGGCATCCAGGCGCTCACCCCGGCGTACGTGACGAACCGGCAGATCGAGTCCGCTCGTATCGCCATGACCCGTCACATCAAGCGTGGCGGAAAGGTGTGGATCAACATCTACCCCGACCGTCCGCTGACCAAGAAGCCGGCCGAAACCCGCATGGGTTCCGGTAAGGGCTCGCCCGAGTGGTGGGTTGCCAACGTCAAGCCGGGCCGCGTCCTGTTCGAGGTCGCGGGCGTCGACGAGCAGCTTGCTCGTGAGGCGCTGACCCGTGCGATCCACAAGCTGCCGCTGAAGGCACGCATCATCAAGCGCGAGGAGGGCGACGCGTAATGGCGATCGGCACCAAGGAGCTCGCCTCAAGCGAGCTCGACACGTTCGAAGACCAGCGCCTGACCGAGGAGCTGCGCAAGGCGAAGGAAGAGTTGTTCAACCTGCGCTTCCAGTCGGCTACCGGTCAGCTCGAGAGCCACGGCCGCATTCGTGCGGTCAAGCGCGACATCGCGCGGCTGTACACCGTGATCCGCGAGCGCGAGCTCGGCATTCGTGCCACGCCCGCTCCGGTCGAGACGGGCAAGGCGAAGAAGAGCAAGGCGAAGAAGGCGGATGCCGCTGACTCCGCCGAACCGAAGGAAGAGGCGCAGTAATGGCCACCGCGAAGAAGGCCGAGGCCGAGGTCGCTCAGACCTCCGGTCACGAGCACGCCGAGCACGATGTCCGTGATGCGGGCACGCGCGGCTACCGCAAGTCGGCGCGCGGCTACGTCGTGTCCGACAAGATGGACAAGACGATCGTCGTCGAGGTCGAGGACCGCGTGAAGCACCCCCTCTACGGCAAGGTCATCCGTCGCACCGAGAAGCTCAAGGCGCACGACGAGAACAACACGGCGGGTGTAGGCGACCTCGTCGTCATCCACGAGACCCGACCGCTGAGCGCCACCAAGCGCTGGCGTCTGGTCGAGATCCTCGAGAAGGCCAAGTAATGATTCAGACAGAATCCCGACTGAAGGTCGCCGACAACACCGGCGCCAAGGAGCTGCTCACCATCCGTGTGCTCGGCGGATCCAACCGCCGTTACGCGGGCCTGGGTGACACCATCGTCGCCACGGTCAAGGACGCCATTCCCGGCGGCAACGTCAAGAAGGGCGATGTCGTCAAGGCCGTGATCGTGCGCACCGTGAAGCAGACCCGTCGTGCCGACGGCTCGTACATCAAGTTCGACGAGAACGCCGCCGTGCTGCTGAAGAACGACGGGGAGCCCCGCGGCACCCGCATCTTCGGCCCGGTCGGTCGTGAGCTTCGTGACAAGAAGTTCATGAAGATCGTCTCGCTGGCCCCGGAGGTCATCTGATCATGGCGAACATCAAGAAGGACGACCTGGTTCAGGTCCTGTCCGGCAATGACCGCGGCAAGCAGGGGAAGGTCCTTCAGGTCATCCCCGAGACCAACCGCGTCATCGTCGAGGGCGTGAACTACGTCACCAAGCACACCCGCGTGGGTCAGACCCAGCGCGGTACCAAGACCGGTGGCATCGAGACGATGGAAGCTCCGATCCACATCTCCAACGTCGCCGTCGTCGACCCCTCGAGCAAGAGCGCGAGCCGTGTCGGCCACCGCATCGAGGAGCAGATCAAGAACGGTGAGAAGCGCACGGTTCGCGTGCGCTACGCCAAGAAGAGCGGTAAGGACCTCTGATGAGCACCACCACTGCTGCGGAGGCTGGCAAGATCCAGCCCCGCCTGAAGCAGAAGTACAAGAGCGAGATCCAGCAGAAGCTGCAGGAGGAGTTCGGGTACCAGAACGTCATGCAGATCCCCGGCCTGGTCAAGGTCGTGGTCAACACCGGTGTCGGCGAGGCAGCTCGCGACAGCAAGGTGATCGATGGCGCGGTCGACGACCTCACCAAGATCACCGGCCAGAAGCCGGTCGTGACCAAGGCCCGCAAGTCCATCGCGCAGTTCAAGCTGCGTGAGGGCCAGGCCATCGGCGCGCACGTCACGCTGCGCGGCGACCGTGCCTGGGAGTTCCTGGACCGCCTGATCAGCCTCGCGCTGCCGCGCATCCGCGACTTCCGTGGCCTGAGCGACAAGCAGTTCGACGGCCACGGCAACTACACCTTCGGTCTCGAGGAGCAGTCCGTGTTCCACGAGATCGACCAGGACCGCATCGACCGCGTGCGCGGCTTCGACATCACGGTCGTCACCACCGCGAACACCGATGACGAGGGGCGTGCGTTCCTGCGTTACCTCGGCTTCCCGTTCCGTGCCAAGGATGCCGCAGCCTGATCTGCGGCATCCCGCACGGTCCTACAACTGAAGATCGTCGTCATAGAAGGTCGGCCGTCGTGTAACGGCGTTCGAAACCTTATGAACAAAGGAAGAACCACATGACAATGACAGACCCGGTCGCAGATATGCTGACCCGTCTGCGCAACGCGAACTCGGCGCACCACGACTCCGTGTCGTTGCCGAGTTCGAAGCTCAAGAAGAACATCGCCGAGATCCTCAAGCGTGAGGGCTACATCGCCGACTGGGCCGTTGAAGACGCCCGCGTCGGTCAGACGCTGACCCTCACGCTGAAGTACGGTGCGAACCGCGAGCGCTCCATCGCCGGCATCAAGCGGGTTTCCAAGCCCGGTCTGCGCGTGTACGCACGCTCGACCGAGCTGCCGAAGGTCCTCGGCGGCCTGGGCGTTGCCATCCTGTCCACCTCCTCTGGGCTCCTCACGGACCGCCAGGCTGAGCAGAAGGGCGTGGGCGGGGAAGTTCTCGCCTACGTGTGGTGACCCGCCATGTCACGAATCGGACGTCTTCCCATTGACATCCCTGCCGGTGTGACCGTCACGGTCGCCGGGCAGGAGGTGCAGGTCTCCGGCCCCAAGGGTGAGCTCTCGCTCACCGTGGCGCGCCCCATCGAGGTCAAGGTCGAGGAGGGCCAGGTTCTGGTCTCCCGTCCCGACGACGAGCGCGAGTCGCGTTCGCTGCACGGCCTGACCCGCACCCTCATCAACAACAACATCATCGGTGTCACCCAGGGCTACACCAAGGGCCTTGAGGTCGTCGGCACCGGCTACCGCGTGGCGCAGAAGGGCGGCTCGGTCGAGTTCGCCCTCGGGTTCTCGCACCCGGTGCTGGTAGACCCGCCGGCCGGGATCACCTTCACGGTCGAGGGCAACAACAAGCTCACCGTGAGCGGCATCGACAAGCAGGCCGTCGGCGAGGCGGCAGCGAACATCCGCAAGATCCGCAAGCCCGAGCCGTACAAGGGCAAGGGCGTGCGCTACGCCGGCGAGATCGTTCGGCGCAAGGCCGGAAAGGCTGGTAAGTAAGCATGGCTGTGAAGTCGAAGTCCGACGCCCGTGCGCGTCGCCACGCCCGTCTTCGCAAGAAGGTCGTCGGCACCGCCGAGCGTCCGCGCCTGGTCGTGACCCGCTCTGCGCGTCACGTCTTCGTTCAGGTCGTGGACGACAGCAAGGGCCACACGGTGGCAAGTGCCTCCACTCTCGAAGCCGACCTGCGTGCGTTCGATGGTGACAAGACCGCCAAGGCCCGCAAGGTGGGCGAGCTGGTCGCCGAGCGTGCCAAGAGCGCCGGCGTCGCCGAGGTCGTGTTCGACCGTGGCGGCAACCGCTACGCCGGTCGTGTCGCGGCCATCGCCGAGGGCGCCCGCGAAGGAGGGCTCAACCTGTGAGTGACAACAAGGAGACCGAAGTGACCGCCGACCAGGCAGCGCCGGAGCAGGCCACCGAGGCCACCGAGGCGAACACCAACGAGCGCGAGCAGCGCCGTGGCGGTCGTGGTGACCGCAACTCGCGCAGTGGCGGTCGTGACCGCAACTCGCGTGACCGCGGCGACAACCAGTTCCTCGAGCGCGTCGTCACCATCAACCGCGTGTCGAAGGTCGTCAAGGGCGGCCGTCGCTTCAGCTTCACGGCCCTCGTGGTCGTGGGCGATGGCAACGGCGTGGTCGGTGTCGGCTACGGCAAGGCCCGCGAGGTGCCGCTGGCGATCTCGAAGGGCGTCGAAGAGGCCAAGCGCAACTTCTTCCGCGTGCCGCGTGTGGGCAAGACCATCCCGCACCCGGTGCAGGGTGAGGCTGCCGCCGGCGTCGTGCTGCTGCGTCCGGCTGCCGCCGGTACCGGTGTGATCGCCGGTGGTCCGGTGCGCGCCGTCCTGGAGTGCGCCGGCATCCACGATGTGCTCTCGAAGTCGCTGGGTTCGTCGAACACGATCAACATCGTGCACGCGACCGTGGCGGCGCTGAAGAGCCTCGAGGAGCCCCGCTCCGTTGCCGCCCGTCGTGGCCTGGACTTCGATCAGGTCGCGCCGGCCCGTCTTGTGCGTGAGGAGGCCGCTGCGGCGGCCGCCGCGCGTGAGCAGAAGGTAGGTTCCTGATGGCGTCCCGACTGAAGGTCACGCAGATCAAGTCCAAGGTGAGCGAGAAGCAGAACCAGCGTGACACGCTGCGCAGCCTCGGCCTGAAGCGGATCGGCGACTCCGTCGTCCGTCCCGACGACGCGCAGACGCGCGGTTACGTGAAGGCCGTCGCCCACCTCGTCCAGGTTGAGGAGATCGACTGATGGCTGAGAACGCCGAGAAGACAGAGGCCGTCGAGGCGGAGAAGGTCGAGAAGAAGGCCCCCGCCAAGAAGGCCGCCGCCAAGCCCGCCGCGAAGGCCGACAAGGCCCCCGCGAAGAAGGCCGCTGCGACCAAGGATGCCGCACCCGCGCGTCCCGACGTCGTCAAGGTGCACCACCTGCGCCCGGTTCCCGGCGCCAACACCGCGAAGACCCGTGTGGGTCGCGGTGAGGGTTCGAAGGGCAAGACCGCCGGTCGTGGCACCAAGGGCACCAAGGCCCGTTACCAGGTGCGCCCCGGCTTCCAGGGCGGTCAGCTGCCGCTGCACATGCGCGCGCCGAAGCTGCGCGGGTTCAAGAACCCGTTCCGCGTCGAGTACCAGGTCGTGAACCTGGGCAAGCTCGCCGAGCTCTACCCGCAGGGTGGAGACGTCACGGTCAGCGACCTCGTCGCCAAGGGTGCGGTTCGCAAGAACGAGCGTGTCAAGGTGCTGGGCACCGGCGACATCGCCGTGAAGCTGAACGTGTCGGTCGACAAGATCTCCAGCTCTGCCGAGCAGAAGATCGTCGCGGCCGGCGGCACCGTCGCGGTCGCCACCGCGGAGTAATCAGGCAGACGGGGCCGGGGGAGAACCTCCGGCCCCGGCTCGCATCCCGGCCGTCCCGCCCCGTGGGCGCGCTGAGATACGCTGGTTGTCTGTGCGCACCGCGTGTGCGCCGGGAACCCTTCTGGAGGAATCCACTTGTTCAGCGCCATCGTGCGGGTCTTCCGCACCCCCGACCTGCGTCGGAAGATCGGCTTCACCCTTGCGATCATCGTTCTGTATCGCCTGGGCGCTCATATCCCGACGCCGTTCGTCGACTACTCGAACGTGCAGCAGTGTCTGAGTGACAGCAGCGGCACGCAGGGTCTGCTGTCGATGGTGAACCTGTTCTCGGGCGGCGCGCTGTTGCAGCTGTCGATCTTCGCCCTGGGCGTCATGCCCTACATCACCGCGACGATCATCGTGCAGCTGCTGCGTGTGGTCATCCCGCACTTCGAGACCCTGTACCAAGAGGGGCAGGCCGGGCAGGCCAAGCTCACGCAGTACACGCGCTACCTCACCATCGCGCTGGCACTGCTGCAGTCCACCACTCTTGTCACGGTCGCCCGCAGCGGTCAGCTGTTCGGTTCGTCGGCTGCGGCATCCTGCCAGCAGCTGCTCACCAACGACGTGTGGTGGGCCCAGCTGCTGATGATCCTCACGATGACCGCCGGTACCGGCCTGATCATGTGGTTCGCCGAGCTGATGACCGAGAAGGGCATCGGCAACGGCATGTCGATCCTTATCTTCACCTCGATCGCGGCCACCTTCCCGTCGGCCATGTGGGCCATCAAGCAGGCCCGCGGCCTCGAGGTCTTCTTGATGGTGCTCTTGGTGGGCATCGTGATCATGGTCTTGATCGTGTTCGTCGAGCAGTCGCAGCGGCGCATTCCGGTGCAGTACGCGAAGCGCATGGTGGGCCGGCGCACCTATGGCGGAACGAACACATACATTCCGATCAAGGTGAACATGGCCGGTGTGATCCCGGTGATCTTCGCCTCATCGCTGCTGTACATCCCCGCGTTGATCGCGCAGTTCAACCAGCCCGCCGCCGGCGAGTCGCCGGCCGGATGGGTCACCTGGATCAACAACTATCTGGTCAAGGGCGATCACCCGCTGTACTGGCTCTTCTACTTCCTGCTGACCATCGGCTTCACCTACTTCTACGTCGCCATCACGTTCAACCCGACCGAGGTCGCCGACAACATGAAGAAGTACGGCGGGTTCATCCCCGGCATCCGTGCCGGCCGGCCCACCGCCGAGTACCTCGACTACGTGCTGACCCGCATCACGCTGCCGGGTTCGCTGTACCTGGGTCTGGTGGCGCTGATCCCGCTGATAGCCCTGGCCACCGTCAGCGCGAACCAGAACTTCCCGTTCGGCGGCACGTCGATCCTCATCATGGTGGGTGTCGGACTTGAGACGGTCAAGCAGATCGACGCCCAGCTGCAGCAACGCCACTACGAAGGACTCTTGCGATGACCTCATCCGCTCGCCTGTTGATCGTCGGACCCCAGGGATCGGGCAAGGGCACGCAGGGCGCGCGCATCGCGCAGGCGCTCGGCGTTCCCGCCGTCTCCACCGGAGATGTGTTCCGTGCGAACATCCAGGCGGGTACGGCTCTGGGCGAGCAGGTCAAGGCGATCACCGCGGCGGGCAACCTCGTCTCCGACGAGCTGACCGGGCAGATCGTGCGCGACCGGCTGAGCGAGGCGGATGCCGCGACCGGCTTTCTGCTCGACGGCTACCCGCGCAACATCCAGCAGGTGAACGATCTCGACGCGTTCCTGACCGACCGCGGCGAGAGCCTCGACGCCGTCATCGAGCTGAGCGTGCCGCGCGAAGAGAGCATCGCCCGGCTGGCGCTGCGTGCGCAGGAGCAGGGCCGCACCGACGACACCGACGAGGCCATCGCCAAGCGTCTGGCCATCTACGAGAGCGAGACAGCGCCGATCCTGGACGTGTATCGCGAGCGCGGCATCGTCGATCAGGTCGACGGCGTGGGAACTCTCGACGAGATCACCGAGCGGATCACCGCGGCCCTGACCGCGCGCGACATCACCCGCCCGGCCACGGTCTGACGTGGGTCTTCGACGCGGCATCTACAAGTCGCCCGCGCAGCTGCGGGCGATGGTCGAGCCCGGCCAGATCACCGCGGCGATGCTCGAGGCGGTGCGCGCGCTGATCGTTCCCGGAACCACGACTCTGCAGCTGGATGCCGCAGCCGCCGCGGTCGTGAAGAGCCGGGGTGCGCTCTCCAATTTCCAGATGGTGCGCGGGTATCGGCACACCATCTGCGTCTCGGTGAACGACGAGGTCGTGCACGGGATCCCGGGCGCGCGCGTGCTGGCACCCGGCGACATAGTGTCGGTGGATGCAGGGGCCGAATACCGCGGCTGGAACGGCGACTCCGCGATCACGGTCGTGGTTCCCGACCCCACCCGGCCCGAGCTGGTCGCCGCCCGCGAAGAGCTCTCCCGCGTCACCGAAGGCTCGCTGTGGGCCGGTATCGCCGCGCTGGCCACGGCGAAGCACCTGGGCGAGGTCGGCGGGGCGGTACAGGATTTCATCGAGGCATCCGGCCACGGCTACGGCATCCTTCGTGACTATGTCGGCCACGGGATCGGACGCCGCATGCACGAGTCACCTTCGGTGTTCAACTATCGCGTGCCCGCCCCTGGGCCCGAGGTCAAGCCGGGACTGGCCGTGGCGATCGAGCCGATGGTCGTCGGCGGCAGCGACGAGACCGTCGTCGGCGATGACGACTGGACCGTTTCGACCGTCGACGGCACCGATGGTTCACATTGGGAACATAGCGTCGCCGTGCATGATGGCGGTATCTGGGTGCTCACCGCGCCCGACGGAGGAGCCGCGGGGCTGGCGCCGTTCGGCATCACCCCCGTTCCCCTCACATAGAGTCCCCTTCACGAAAAGCTCCGATCGACAAGAGCGAGGAATCAATGGCCACCGCTGTGCGCAAGACGAACTGGTTCGCCATCTGGGTGAGCATCGCGGCCGTCGTGGTGCTGGTCGCCGTGACCGGCATCGTGATCGCCATCAACAACAAGGCATCGGCGCCCGGTGCCGCCCCTTCGGGCAGCATCATCGACACCGACGCAGGCGCGGTGGTCTTCGGTGACACCGGGGCCGCCAACGTGATCGAGACGTACGTCGACTTCCTCTGCCCGTTCTGCAACCAGTTCGAGCAGAGCGAGGGCGAGCAGATCAAGCAGCTCGTCGACGACGGCACTGCCGTGCTCAAGGTGCACCCGGTCACCATCCTCGACGAGTACACCTCGCCGGCCGGATACTCCAGCCGTGCGGCCAGTGCGTTCTTCGCGGTGGCCGCCGCCGACCCCGACAATGCCTACGCGTTCATGCAGGCGATGTACGAGAACCAGCCCGAAGAGCAGTCGGCGGGCCTGACCGCTGACCAGATCGTGCAGGTCGCCCAGAACGCCGGCGTGAACGTGACCAGCGACCTGAAGACGGCGATCACGAACAACAGCTACCAGTCGTTCGCGCAGTCCAAGGGGCTGCCGGCCGACGCGCAGGGCACGCCGACCGTCATCGTCAACGGCACCTCGGTGAAGTGGGCGCAGGGCGCCGGCTTCGACTTCGCCACCGACATCACGCCGCTGTTGAAGTAGCCGCACCGCCCGGCTCGGGATGCCGCTCAGCGGCCGAGTTGCCGGGTGGCGCCGAGGCGCATATACTAATTCTTTGGTGCCTTGCGCCTGTTCTCGGCGTGTCTCCTTGCGAGTCCGGCACCATCATCCCACCCACGCAGACCGACCGGTCCGCAGAATCGATAGCGAGGCTATGGCGAAGAAAGACGGTGTCATCGAGATCGAGGGCACGATATCCGAGGCTCTGCCCAACGCGATGTTCCGCGTTGAGTTGACCAACGGACACAAAGTGCTCGCCACCATCTCGGGCAAGATGCGGCAGAACTACATCCGCATCATCCCCGAAGACCGCGTGGTCGTCGAGCTCAGCCCGTACGACCTGACCCGTGGTCGCATCGTCTACCGCTACCGCTAGACCGGTCGAGAAGTAACGCCCCGGGCACTGTCGTGCCCGCCCGGCGAAGACAGCGAACAGGAAAAATCATGAAGGTTCAGCCGAGCGTCAAGCCCATCTGCGATCACTGCAAGGTGATTCGCCGCCACGGGCGTGTCATGGTCATCTGCAAGGCCAACCCGCGCCACAAGCAGCGTCAGGGTTGACGTGATGCGGATCAATGCGGCGAAGCCGTGTTGATGCGCATCAGGTCAAGGTTGAGCGAGGCGGCGAAGCCGCCGAGTCGAAACCTGCACGACAACACAACTCAATATCGCCGGTCGAGTGGCGCGCGTTTCGACTCGCTTCGCTCGCTCAACGACCGGCATCCCGAACAGGCAGCATCAGAACCTTTCACGAGGGGACACCCCGGGGCGGAGGCCCGGGCACCGATTCTGCTCCACACCTCCACCAACTCCTAGGAGAAGCGCATGGCACGTCTTGCCGGCGTCGACATTCCGCGCGACAAGCGCGTGGTGATCGCACTCACGTACATCTACGGCATCGGCCGTACCCGTTCCAACGAGATCCTGGCGGCGACCGGGATCGACGAGAACATCCGCGTCAAGGACCTCAGCGACGACCAGCTCATCGCTCTGCGTGACCACATCGAAGGCACCTACAAGGTGGAGGGTGACCTGCGCCGCGAGGTGGCCGCCGACATCCGCCGCAAGGTCGAGATCGGTTCGTACCAGGGCCTGCGTCACCGCCGTGGCCTTCCGGTGCGCGGTCAGCGCACCAAGACCAACGCGCGCACCCGCAAGGGCCCCAAGCGCACCGTCGCCGGCAAGAAGAAGGCGCGCTAAGCGCGCCCGCGTCACGGATTCAGGAGAACACACACATGGCACAGGCCAAGTCCGCTGCGCGCAAGCCGCGCCGCAAGGAGAAGAAGAACATCGCGTTGGGTCAGGCCCACATCAAGTCGACGTTCAACAACACCATCGTCTCGATCACCGACCCCTCGGGCGCCGTCATCAGCTGGGCGTCGTCGGGTGGCGTGGGCTTCAAGGGCTCGCGCAAGTCGACCCCGTACGCGGCCGGCATGGCCGCCGAGTCGGCTGCCCGTCAGGCCGCCGACCACGGCGTCAAGAAGGTCGACGTCTTCGTGAAGGGCCCCGGCTCGGGTCGTGAGACCGCGATCCGCTCGCTGCAGGCCGCAGGCCTGGAGGTGGGCTCGATCCAGGACGTCACCCCGCAGGCGCACAACGGCTGCCGCCCGCCCAAGCGTCGCCGGGTCTGAGATCTCGTTGCCGGATGCCCTTGCGTGGGGCATCCGGCACCATCGTGCTTTCGGATGTCGGCTGTCTGCGGCATCCCTCGGAGAAAACTCAACACCTCACCAACTGCACGTGTCATATAGCGGGCACGTCGCACGAAAGGAACACATAGTGCTCATTGCACAGCGTCCCACTCTGACCGAGGAGAAGATCGGGGAGTTCCGCAGCCGCTTCGTCATCGAGCCGCTGGAGCCCGGCTTCGGCTACACGATCGGCAACGCGCTGCGTCGCAGCCTGCTCTCGTCGATCCCGGGAGCAGCGGTCACCAGCATCCGCATCGATGGCGTCCTCCACGAGTTCAGCACCATTCCCGGTGTCAAGGAGGATGTCACCGAGATCATCCTGAACATCAAGCAGCTCGTCGTTTCGAGCGAGCGCGATGAGCCCATCACCGCCTACCTGCGCAAGACCGGCGCCGGCGAGGTCACCGCGGCTGACATCTCGGCCCCGGCCGGTGTCGAGGTGCACAACCCCGACCTGGTCATCGCGACCCTCAACGACACCGCACGCTTCGAGCTCGAGCTGACCATCGAGCGCGGGCGCGGCTACGTCTCGGCCACCCAGAACCGCAACGAGTACGCCGAGGCCGGCCAGGTGCCGATCGACTCGATCTACTCGCCGGTGCTCAAGGTCAGCTACCGCGTCGACGCCACCCGCGCCGGTGAGCGCACCGACTTCGACAAGCTGGTGCTGGATGTCGAGACCAAGGCCGCGATCTCGCCCCGTGACGCCGTCGCCTCGGCCGGACGCACGCTGACCGAGCTGTTCGGTCTGGCGCGCGAGCTGAACGTCGACGCCGAGGGCATCGAGATCGGCGCGGCTCCCGTCGAGACCGTCGCCTCGACCGAGCTGTCGATGCCGATCGAAGACCTCGACCTGTCGGTCCGCTCGTACAACTGCCTCAAGCGCGAGGGCATCAACACCGTCTCGGAGCTGGTCGCTCTCTCTGAGACGCAGCTGATGAACATCCGCAACTTCGGTCAGAAGTCGGTCGACGAGGTGCGCGACAAGCTCATCTCGCTCGGTCTGTCGCTGAAGGACTCCGTGCCCGGTTTCGACGGCGCGCACTTCTACGGCGGGTACGACGACGAGCCCGAGAACGACTGATCTTCTTTCACACTGGAGTAACTGAGAATGCCTAAGCCCACGAAGGGTCCCCG